>NZ_JAANAS010000038.1 GCF_011089875.1 Psychroflexus maritimus
TCACGATAGCTAAGGCTATCCTTCAAAAAATTGCCTTGTAACTGAATATCCTTATTGATTTTGACTTTGTGATTATGATCGAACTCAGGTTATTAAATGTCGTTAAGAGAGCGAAATTGCTTTTTTCATATATAACGCTGTGAGTAATTTGCATCCCGTACGTACGGGATGGAAATTGTGAACAAGGAAATATATGTAAAAATGAATAAGCTAAATAGCGTCATTTGATCGTTAAATTGGTATTATAGCCTATGAATGTTGAATGAAAGCAAAAAACATACAATGTACACTGAAGTCATATATTGGAATTAATTCGATTTTTCTATAACTAGTTGAATCCTTACGGAGCTAAAACATCATGCCAAAATAATTGTATATTTGTAGTAATAAATTCATTACCCATGAAACCCAAATACATCTTAAACATCAACGAATTGGATTTGAAGAAACAATATACCTATTCAGATTATCTTACTTGGCGATTCAACGAGCGGGTAGAATTGATTAAAGGATGGATTTATAAGATGAGTCCAGCAACTAAACGATTTCATCAAGAAATTGAAGGCGTATTACACGCTAAAATTTGGAATTTTTTTGAAAATAAACCTTGTAAAGTTTATCAATCTCCTTTTGATGTTCGACTAAAAAGAAGTAGGGGAAAAGATGATGAAATTGACACGGTTGTTCAGCCGGATATTTGTTTAGTTTGCGATTTAGAAAAATTAGATGAGGCAGGTTGTTTGGGTGCACCCGATTTAATTGTTGAAATTCTATCAGCTTCAACAGCAAAAAAAGATTATAATGAAAAATTTAATCTTTACGAAGAAAACGGTGTTAAAGAATATTGGATTGCTGATCCAGCTAATAAAAGCATTGAAATTTTTAGTCTTATGAACGAAAAATACGAGTCTTTAGGCTTGTATATTGAAAACGAAGGAATTACTGAAGTAGAAGGCAACCTCTTCCCTGATTTAAGAATACCTTTAAAATCTATTTTTGGGAAATAAAATACATACGATTCTGCTTAGGTTGAAACCCTAATTCAATCGGTTTTTCTAAACGCCTATGCATCCTTCCAATTAAAAAAACAAAGAAAAATACAAGCCTGTACAAAAGACCTGAGCAGGGTTAGCTCTTAATTCATATAAATTAGCTGAATTCAAAATTTAAAAAACCAGCTAATCTTAAACTAGCTGGCTGTATTGAATTAAATTGAAATCTTAGTATTTTTTACCAAGTCCAAGACGCTCTAAAATTTTCAATCCTATGTTTTTATAAAGATACTTTTGAGTTAAAGTAGCGGTCAATTCAGCTAAAAGATTCTGAAGACTTAAGCTTTGTTGAACTTTTACAAAATTAATTTTAGCCTTTTGTTGATGAATATCTTTTTGCAGCTGAAGTAATTTCAGGTCTTTATCAATTTCTGAGAAAGATTTATATTTTTTCATATCAATTTTCGTTAGTATTTTCCTCTTCTGTAGAAGAAAAAATTTCACCAAATACAGTCAATACAAATCGATCGATAAGTTTTCTGCCTTTTGTTGCAAAAAATAAAACAAGTAATAAGTTAAAAGCTGCAACAATAAAAAAACCTAGGTATAACTGATTAAGTAAATCGCCCAGTAAGATAGCTACTCCTACTGACAAAAAACCGAAGAATAATAAGAAAACGCCGCTTACAACAATAAAACGGAGTAAAGCAGAACTAGCTTTAGCAGATTTTTTATAAGCATCTAATTTATAATATTCAACTAAGGCTTCTAAATAATTTTTAGAATCTTCAGTAAGATGTTCAACATGATCTTGTAATTTAAAAGGCATGTGTTATTTTTTAGCTGCTTTTAAATCTTTCATTAGTTCATCGTTTTTCTTTTTTAAAGCTGCTAATTCTTCTTCCATAGAAGCCAATAAGTTATTTGATTTACCTTGAGCTTGATGAATAGTTGAATCTAATTTTTCTTCAAATTTAGATTTAGCTTCTTCAGCAAATTCTGAAAGTTTATCTGAAGCTTCATCATACTTTTTTTCTAATGATTTTTTTGCATTCTTTGCTTCTTTCTTAATTTGCTTTCTTGTTTTATCTCCACTTTGAGGTGCATATAAAATTCCTAATCCGGCTCCAACAACAGCACCTGTTAATAAAGCAATTAATGTATTTCCAGTATTATCTGACATAATTATATAGTTTTAATAGTGATTTTCTCAAATATAGAAAATAACATAGCAATTTAGGTTAATTTGAAGTTAATGTACATCGATATACAAAGTATCTTATGCTAAAATGATTCTTATCATATTTCAACTGAATTAAAAAGGTGTTTACATAATAACTAATTGGTTTTATTGAATTTAGCTTTATCAACAGCTTCAATAATAAGATTTGATAAACTTTTCAAAACAAAGCAATTAGAAATCAACAGTAATGTGAATAAATTGAAGCTAAAAAACAAATAAAAAATTTGGTTGAACCAATAAAATTTCCTGATAAAAATTTGAATGAATATTCGGTTTTAATAAGTGAAAAATTAAATAAAAGTTATCCCCTACTTTTTTAAGTTTATCAACAAGTTAAGTCAATGTAAATTTTAAGTAAATTGTACTATTAACCGATTTTAAAAACTTGTTGATAAGTCTAAAATAAAATTCATTTACAATAACTTAACATTAAAAAGAAATGTGAATAACAAGTGGAAAAAAAAGAGATTCTAACAAAAAAAAGAGATTCTACAAAAAGTTTTCACGATATTCACAGTACATATATATAACAAAGTTTTATTTTAATTTTTAAAAAAAGAAATATGTATTACTTATATATGTTGATAACTACTTTTAAAAAGTAAAACTAAAGTAAGCTAACTTTCAATTTGTCTTGATAAGATACACTAAGCCAAAATAATTTCTATTTTTGCAAGCTATGGCAAAACAAGAAGATAAATTTAAGCAAGTTATAGCCCATGCCAAAGAGTATGGCTATATATTTTCATCTAGTGAAATTTATGATGGATTAAGTGCGGTATATGATTACGGTCAAAATGGTGCTGAACTTAAAAAGAATATTAAAGAATATTGGTGGCGCAGTATGGTGCAATTGCATGAAGAAATTGTAGGCTTAGATGCTGCAATTTTAATGCATCCAAAAACTTGGACAGCTTCGGGCCACACTGAGGCATTTAATGATCCATTAATTGATAATAAAGATTCAAAAAAAAGATACCGGGCTGATGTTTTAATTGAAGACTATTGTGAAAAATTAGAGCAAAAAGCACAAAAGGAAATCAAAAAAGCAAAAAAACGTTTTGGAGATGATTTTGATGAAGCTCAGTTTGTAAGTACGCATCCAAGAGTTGTGAAATACAAACAACAACAAAAGGAAATTCTTCAACGTATGGCTAAATCATTAGATAATGGTAATTTATATGATGTAAAAGCCTTAATTGAAGAATTAGAAATTGCTTGTCCAGCTTCAGGTTCTAAAAATTGGACTGATGTTAAGCAATTTAATTTGATGTTTGCTACCAAACTTGGGGCATCAGCAGAAACAGCCACCGATTTATACCTTCGTCCAGAAACGGCACAAGGTATTTTTGTCAACTTTGCTAATGTGCAAAAAACCGGCAGAATGAAAATTCCGTTTGGTATTGCTCAAATTGGTAAAGCTTTTAGAAACGAAATTGTAGCCCGTCAGTTTATTTTCCGTCAGCGTGAATTTGAACAGATGGAAATGCAATATTTTGTTCGTCCAGGAGATGAATTAAAATGGTTTGAATACTGGAAAGATTTACGTGCAAAATGGCATCAATCTTTAGGAATTAACCAGGAATTGTATCGTTTTCATGACCATGAAAAATTAGCACATTATGCCAATGCTGCTACCGATATTGAATTTGATTTTCCTTTTGGATTTAAAGAATTAGAAGGAATTCACTCTAGAACCGATTTTGATTTAAGTGCTCATGAAAAACTATCAGGTAAAAAATTACAATTTTTTGATCCTGAATTAAACAAATCTTATGTGCCTTATGTAATTGAAACTTCAATTGGATTAGATAGAATGTTCTTAGCCGTTTTTTCAAGCGCTTTAAAAGACGAAACACTAGAAGATGGAAGCAGACGTACTGTTTTGCAAATTCCTCCTGTTTTAGCTCCTGTAAAGGCAGCTGTGTTTCCACTCTTAAAAAAAGATGGACTCCCAGAAATAGCGCATGAAATTATAGATGAATTGAAATGGGATTTCAATGTAATTTATGATGAAAAAGATGCTGTTGGAAAGCGTTACCGAAGACAAGATGCTGCTGGAACTCCTTTTTGTATTACCGTAGATCACGATACTATTGAAGATCGAACTGTAACTATAAGACACCGCGACACGATGGAACAAAAACGTGTAAAAATTGAGGATTTACAAGGTATTTTAGACCAGGAAGTTAATATGAAATATTGGTTAAAGAAAATTAAGTAAATCAAGCTCATAAAATTGAAAACAAAAAACTGCGTTGTTTATAAACAACGCAGTTTTTTTATGGCTCAAATTTCATAGTTGTTTTTTAAAAAAACTAACTACGAATATAGTTTACTTAATGATTTGTTAGAGTTAGCAAACATTTCAAACTGAATGTTAAAGGAGAAATTTTTAAAAATGATGTATATGGGTATTATATATATTATTTATGTCAAATAACTTAAACTCTAAAATACTTAAGAAAATTGGCTATTGCCGTAAAAATGTCATATTTGTTTAAAGTAGATACAAGCTTTAATTTTTTACTTTTGAATAAAATTAATAAACTAAATTATGAATTCAATTGCTAGTAAAATTAAAGAAATTAGGAAGTCAAAAGGTTTTAGTCAGGAAGAATTAGCAGAAAAAGCTAGTGTTAACTTAAGAACTATTCAACGCATAGAAAATGGAGAAAACCAGCCTAGAGGTACAACTTTACAATTAATTGCTTCTGTTTTAGGGTTAAGCGTTGAAGACTTAAACGCAGAAACAAAACCATCCGATTGGCATTTCCTTATAAAACAAACTAATCAGTTTATCCTTTTGCTCTTTGTTAATTTTATTTTAATAGGGATATTAGGTTTTCTTACTTTAGATTCAAACGCTAATGTTAATAGTTTAGTTGGGGCTGTTTTGCTTAGTACTTTAATACCTCTCTTTATTGTTTATTTAAGTCTTCAAATGTCAGATTTGGAACGCATGTTGAAATTTGGTTTTGGCTATATTTCATACATGATTATCCTCGTTTTCTTACATGGATTACCCATTGGATTTACTACAGGTTTAATTCCTTGTGCACTAATTAGTTTGTTTTTCCTTTACTTTGGAAGTAAGCTGCTTAAAAACAAAAACAATGCGAAGTAAAACTCCGCATTGTTTATATTGAAAACTAATTTTTTTTTATTCAAACAACCACCTATACACATCGTTTCCATTAGCATAAAGCACTAGTGCAATAAGCAAAAAGAAACCAATCATTTGTGCGTATTCCAGTACTTTTTCATTAGGTTTTCTTCCTGAAATCATTTCGTATAATAAAAACATTACATGACCACCATCTAAAGCTGGAATAGGAAGAATATTCATAAAAGCTAAAATAATTGAAATTAAAGCGGTAGTTAGCCAAAAGCCTTGCCAGTTCCAAGCATCAGGAAAAAGACCACCAATAGCTCCAAATCCACCTAACTGAGAGGCTCCAGCGGTAGTGAATACATATTTAAACTGAGCTACATAATCGTGTAAAGTCCAATATCCTAAATCAAATCCAGCAGGAATACTTTCTAAAAAACTATATTCTCTTTTGCTAACCTCAATATTTCTGAAATTAGTTACACCAATAAATCCATCTTCATTAGTAGTCAATTCTACCGTTTTTTCTTCGCCTTTGTAATTGTTAATAGAAAAATCTTTACTGCTTAACTGATTACTGTTTCCTTGAATGAAGCCAATTTCTAATGTTTGTTCTTTATTTTCAGCAATTTCACGAGAAAATTCGTGCCAGAAATTTACTTTTTTACCATTTACAGAAGTAATTAAATCGCCTTTTTGTAAACCAGCTTTTCCGGCTGGTTGTTCAGGAAGCACGCTATCCATAACTGGGTAAGAAATAGGTTGCAAAGCAATTTCTACTTCACCACCTTCAAACAGACGCATACCTAAATCTTCTGGTATATCAATTTCTTTTATTTTTCCATTTCTTTCAACGCTAATTTGTTCTGGACTTCGTACTAATAAAATCTTCTGAATTTCTAAGACGTTATTTAGTTCTTTTCCATCAACAGATAAGATTTTATCTCCATCTTGAAAACCAACTTCTTGCATGATTGGTGAAGCAGAAAAACCATATTTTACACCGTCTTTATCTACATAGCCTTCACCCCAAACAAAGAGGACCATCATATAAATTAAAAATCCAAGTATAATATTTACAGTTACACCGCCTAACATAATGATTAAACGTTGCCATGCGGGTTTACTTCTAAATTCCCAAGGTTGTGGAGGTTGAGCCATTTGCTCTTTATCCATACTCTCGTCAATCATTCCGGCAATTTTGACATAGCCGCCCAAGGGTAACCAACCAATACCGTAAACGGTATCGCCTATTTTTTTCTTGAACAGTGAAAATTTAACATCAAAAAACAGGTAAAACTTTTCAACGCGGGTACCAAATAACCGAGCGGGGATAAAGTGACCAAATTCGTGTAAAACAATTAAGATAGAAAGACTTAAAAATAATTGTATAGCTTTTATAAAAAACGGATCCATGTAAAATTCTAATTTTAAAACTCGGCAAAAGTACGGTTTTTCAAGTTCTTAAAAAACATAATCTTTAGTGAAACAATTTCTATTTTATTTTCTTTTGAAGGCAGAAAAGCGAAATTAAAATGTATAGTTAGTTTAATTCATCTGGTAAATCCACTTGGCTGGGTCTAACGCATCGGTATTTTTATGGATACTAAAGCTTAAAGTTGTTTTCCCTGTTTGCTTATCAGTAGCTACTTTTCCTAGACTTTGGCCACGTTTAATATCTTCTCCTTTATTGACATAAATTTCTGAAAGGTTATTGTAAGTAGTAATGTAATTTCCGTGTCTTACATGTACATATTTGTTTCTTCCACGAACAACGCTTACTTGTAAAACAACACCATCAAATATACAAAGTGCTTCAGCGTTTTCTTCGGTGTCTATTCGTATGTTTTTCCGGTTTACTACAACCGATGGTACTAAATGATGCCTTCTTTTACCAAATTTAGTTGTTACTAAACCTGCTTTTAGCGGCCATGGTAGTCTTCCTTTGTTTTTAGCAAAATCGGCTGCAATTAATTTAGCTTCTGGGGTTAAATCAAATTTTGCTCTAGCCGATGAACCTCTTTTTTTATTTTCGGCGGCAATTGCTTCTCTAATTAATCGGTCAATTTCTTTTTCTAGTCGATTGATTTCTTTTTCTTGAGCTTTTATTTCTGCAATGTATTTTTTCTCGTCTTTTTTAATTTCATTGAGTAGCTCTTGTTGTTCTTTTTGTTTTTCAACCAACTTAGATTTAGATTTTCTGTTGCTTTCTAAAACCGCTTCTTTTTCCTTTTTTTGCGTAAATAAAGTCTCATTTAAACGCTGCAATTCTTTGGTTTGTTTTCCTATTTCAAGGCCTTGTTTTTTGCGGTAATTAGCATGTTGATTCATGTATTGAATTCGCTTGTAAGCTTGAAGAAAACTTTCAGAAGAAAACAAAAACATGATTCTATTTTGTTGCGAATTACTTTGGTATGATTTTTTAATCATCTTAGCATATTCGTTTTTTAAGGCTTGCAATTGTTTCTTAAGTTGCTCTATGTTTCTGGTGTTTTCATCTATTTGATTAGAGAGTAAATTAGCTTCTTGATTATTAACGCGAATAAGTTTTTCAGTGGTTTTTATTTGTTGATTAAGTTCATCTACTTTTTGAAGCGCTGATTTTTCACTTTTTTCTGTTTTGCCTAAAATTTTCTCTAAGCTAGCCATTTCCTTTTCTATTTCATCTCTTTGTTTTTCAAGTTGTTCTTTGGTTTGTGCATTTACCGAAGAGACTGACAACAGCAGAACAACAACTAAAAGTAAATAAGATTGGACTAACTTCATTATAATTTAATTTCTTTGTAATTACTTGGAATATCAAATGGAAATGACAACTCTTCACCCACATTTAGACTTTTAAATTCTAGCGATAAATTTACTTCTTCTTCTTTATTTTTAGCTAAAATATTAATTTTTTTTGGATAAAAAGACTGCTTATTAGTTTGAAAACTAGGATAAGTAATAGTTAGAAATTGATTTAATTCAGGATAAATTATCTCTTGTTTTTTAAGTCGAAAATGTTGAGCATCTACATCCATATTTACATTTATTCCCATTTTTGTAGAATGTTTAAAAGCATATTGATTTTCTTCAAAATTAGCAGAACTTTGTCGGTTATTTAATTGAATTAAACTTTGTGCTAATAGCAAGTTTTGTAATTGATTAAAGTTTAAATCAACTCCAAGTAAGTTACTTATTAATTCAAAATCTCCATCAAAGTATTCATTATTAATTTTTTCGTAAAACTGAACGCGCTTAGGAGTTATATATATTTTAGCTACGGTTATTAATCCAAAAGCCTTGGCACTCATCCAAATTTTTTCATCTTTTTGGATTCGATAGGTAATATTTACCGTTTGACTCATGTTTTTGTCTCTGTAAGAAGCTTTCATTTTTCCACTTAAGCTTTCAAACCCTGGAAAGCTCTTTTCATGGCTTTTGATTACATTTTTAATAGCCCGTGGTTTTAAATCTTCGCCAACCATAGGTTTTTTACTTTTACAAGCTCCTATACATAATATAGTTAAGCTTAGGAGAATAAATCTTACGGCATTATTTTTTAACATCTAAAGCTTTATTTTTAAATTTTTCTGTTTCTTTTTCATTACCTAAAACGCTGTGTGCCTCACTTAATTGTTCAAAAAAAGCAACTTCTAATTCAGGTTGATCGAATACATAGCTTAAACCTTCTTCAAGTATTTCAATTGCCTTTTCAGGCTGATCTAGATTGTTTTTTGCTATTCCGTTAAGTAAATATAAAACAGCTTGCGCAGGAAATTGGTCTAAGGCCTCTGTAGCGCTTTTTTCAGCGTCTTCAAACTTTAATAAATCAATTTCAAGGAGAATAATCTTCTTAAGTAATTGAAAGTTGTTGGGTTGATCTACCAGTGCTTTTTTATAACTAGCCAAGGCCTTTTCTGGTTGATTGTTTTTTAACTGAAAGTTCCCTAATTCCCTATTACTAGCAGAACTTTTTCCTTCTTCTATAGCTTGATCTAATAAATTAATTAATTGCGATTTATAAGCGGGGTTATTTTCAGCTATTTCTTTAAAAGTACTGATTACTTGTACTTTTTGCTCTTCTGGAATTTGGTTGTTATTAACCACCTTTTCTGCATAAGGAAAAGCTTTATTTACTTTTCCTTCACTTATATAGAAAAGACTTAATACAACTTGTAAATCTTGATTATTTGGAGCAATTTTTTCTAATTGCAATGCAGTTTCTTCAATTTTTTTGGTCTTTCCCTGAAGTTTATAAAAACCGATTAAACGAATATATAAATCTTGATTTTCAGGTGTTTGTTTAATTTGATTTTGATAAAACTTTATAGCCGATTTATAGTCTTCTGATTCTTTAAAAATAACATCTCGTAAATTGTACAATTGATTTGAATTTCCTCTAACTTCAACCAATTGATTAAGGCTTTTTTCGGCTTCTTTGTATTGATTAATGATGAGGTGTAAATTAACTTTCAACGCTAAATAATCAATATCATTTTTACTTAAACTTTCTAGTAATTTAATCCCTTTTTTGTAATTCTTTTGGGCCTTATATACTTTTAGCAAGTTTTCTTGAATGTGAAACTTTTGTTTATCATTAGCTAAATCAATTGCTTTTAAAAAATTTTCTTCGGCTTCTTTGTGATTTTTTAAATCCAAGTGGTTTTTCCCTAATTCTAGATAAATGACCATTTCTTCAAGGTCTAATTTCTTTATTTTTTCTAAGTTTTCAATAGCTTGTTCCTGATTTTCAATAGCTCGTTGAGCAATAGCTTTAAAGAAAAGTTCTTGAAATTGGTCTGAAACATTTCCTAAGTCGTCTTGATTTACAGCGCTAGCAAGGTCTTCTTGTGGTTGAGCCATTAGCACAAAGCCAAGTAAAAATAGCAAGTAAAATAATGGTTTATGTTTCATCATTAGTATAATTTTCCAATATTAAAACGTTTCTTGACTTTGCTTAATTGCAGATTTCAAGAACCGAACTTTCAATTTAGCACTAATCTTTAAATTATAAACAAACCCGCAATTATGCAAAACCACTATTTTAGCTAGTTTTTATTCACTAAGTCTGTTTTTCAAGTCCATTTGTTCGTGCAAAATTCACGTAAGTTCAATCGGCTGCTTCATTCGTTTGCGATAAAAAACAATATGCCGATTAGTTTTTAGTCCAACTAATTTTTTGTTATCCCATCATAGTTTTTCTAATTCGAGCTTGTACGCAATGTCTTGAAAATTGTTGAATAGCAAGTTCTCCTATTTATCAACTTGTTGTTCAGACCACTTTTCAATCGTATTTTCCTAAATTCCCTTCACTTTTTCATCCGCTCAAATTGATTACAAATTGCTAATCAGCCTTTAAATCACTTCAACATCTTTCCCAGTTTGATCAAAATTATTTATCAAACCCAACTTCTACTCCAAAACCGAATAATCGCCAATGCTAATTTTGGTAAATTTTCCATCAAATTTAGCATGATTACCCATCATAGCTTCGTCTAAATTAGCATTTTTTATATGGCTATTTTCTTGGATTAGCGAATTTTTAATGCTTGAGTTTTCAACTATGGTGTTATTTCCAAGGGAAACATTAGGACCAATAGTAGCATTTTTTAACACCACATTTTCGCCAATAAAACACGGAGGAATAATTTCTGAATTCTCTTTTTTATGTGAATTAGAAATTAGTATTTCTGCTTCGTCTTTATGAAGAAAACCTAACATTCTAGTATTGGTTTCTACGGTTACATTTTTGTTTCCGCAGTCCATCCATTCATCTACTTTTCCGGGTTTAAAGATAGCACCTTTTTGCTTCATTTTTTCAATACCATCATTAATTTGGTATTCTCCACCGCGAATAATATTTTCATCAAGTACCTTTTGTAATTCGCCCTTTAAAACCCCTACATCTTTAAAATAGTAAATTCCTATAACCGCTAAATCGCTAACAAATTCGCTAGGTTTTTCAACTAAATCGGTAATATTTCCTGCTTCATTTAGTTTTATTACTCCATAAGCATTTGGATTTTCAACTTGTTTCACCCACATTACTGCGTCAGCCTCTTTATCTAAGTTGAAATCGGCTTTAAATAAAGTATCGGCATAAGCTACTACCGCAGGTCCTTCTAACGAATCTTTAGCACACATAATGGCGTGTCCTGTTCCTAAGGGCTGGTCTTGTACGTAAATACTAGCTTTTGCTCCAAGGTTTTCAGCTACTTTAGTTAATTGATTTTCAATTTCTTTTCCAAAATCTTTTCCAATAATAAAGGCTATTTCATCAATAGGTTCGTTTAAAACTTGAGCTATATCCTCAACCAAGCGCTGCACTATTGGCTTCCCGGCAATAGGAATAAGCGGTTTAGGAACGGTTAGCGTATGTGGTCTTAATCGTGAGCCTCTTCCGGCCATGGGTACAATAATTTTCATTTTCTTATTTTTTGTATTATAGTAGTTTATTTTCCAGTACTTCCAAAACCGCCCTCACCACGTTGGGTTTCAGAAAGTTGTTCTACTTCAATAAATTGAGCTTGTTGATAGCTAGCAAAAACAAGCTGTGCAATTCGGTCTCCTTGATTCACTTCAAAAGCTTCATTAGAGAGATTAATCAAAATTACGCCAATTTCGCCTCGGTAATCAGCATCAATTGTGCCTGGCGAATTAAGAACGCTAATCCCTTTTTTAAGGGCTAATCCACTTCGGGGCCTTACTTGAGCTTCAGTACCTTTTGGTAACTCAATAAACAAGCCTGTTTTTATTAGTTTTCGCTCAAATGGTTTTAAAGTTACGGGCGTTTCTACTTGAGCACGTAAATCTACTCCCGCCGAAAGCTCCGTTTCATAAGTGGGTAGCGCGTTTTCTGACCTATTAATAAGTTTTACTTTCATTTGTTTATTTCTATTATTTTCTAAACGTCAAATGTAACACGTATAATAATTCTTATGCTTGTACAAAAATTTTTAAGTGCGTGTTTCATCTGAATTCTGATTGTTTGATGGCTTTAGTAACTGAATAAGTTCAGCTTTTTCGCCAAAATAAATAATTGTTGCAAATATTAAAATAAGTAGCGTACCTACCGCATAATTTTCTCTAAATCCGTAAAATGCTAACGCCGAAAAACCAACAGCCACCAACAAATACAAGCTAATTTTTGAAGTTGAATAAGGGATTTTGTAGTATTTCTGACCGAAGAAATACGAAAGTATCATCATTAAGAAATAAGCCAAAAGTGTAGCTCCGGCTGAAGCGTAATAGCCATAAACAGGAATCAAAGTTAAATTAATAACAACAGTAACTATTGCACCTAAACTTGAAATATAAGCTCCAAATTTAGTGCGATCGGTGACTTTATACCAAACTGAAAGATTGTGATATAAACCTAAAAACAAGTTGGCTAATAAAATAACCGGTACAATGTCCATGGCTTCATAGTAACTTTCGTCACGAATTAAAATTACTTTAAAAAGATCGACAAAAACCAAGACCACCAATAAAATAAATCCTCCTAAAATGGAATAATACTTAGTAATAATAGCATAAGCTTTGGTGGGGTTGGCCGATTTTGCATGACTAAAAAAGAAGGGTTCTACGCCTAAGCGAAAAGCCGTTCCAAAAAGCGTCATAAACATTCCTAATTTATAACAAGCTGAGTAAATACCCACTTGCTCTTTGGCAATGTCCTGCGGAAGCAAACGCTCCAATAAAATTCGGTCCAACACTTCATTAATGCTATACGCCAACCCTGCCACTAAAACAGGTAAAGCGTAATTCATCATACGCTTCCAAAGTTGTTTGTTGAATTGGAATTCCACTTGCTTAAAAAATTCAACCAAAAGCAGTAAAGTCAGCGCACTTGAAATGAATAGCGAAATAAAAATATAATTCACCTCGTAATCTTCTATATAGATAGACTCTAGCACCGAAAACTTTTTGCTCCAGTCTTTGAGGTAAAGTAAAAAGAAGATATTTAAACCTAAATTTAGACTTACATTTAGGGTTTTAATTACGGCATATTTAATGGGTTTTCCTTTGGCTCTGAGCCAAGCAAACGGAATGACTGCAAGCGCATCTAAAGCAAGAATGCCTATGACCAGTTTTAAAATGGGAGTTTCAATTCTTGTAAATTGATGAATAGGCTCTAAAAAAACGAAGCCCAACACCACAAATATTAATGTGCTAAGGCTAATGGACCAATGGGAAGTATGAATGACCTGCTCAGGATTTTCCTCTTTATTGTAAAACCGAAAAAATGCAGTTTCCATTCCGTAAGAAAGTACCACATTAAAAATAACAAAGTAGGCAAAAATAAGCGAATAATCCCCAAAGTTACTGTTCTCTAAAATCCCTGTATAAAGTGGTAACAACAAGACCGAAATTAATCTCGGCAACACGGTAGAAAGTCCGTAAATAAAAGTTTGTTGAAAAAGTTTTTTAAACACGGTTTTAGTTTAAAGTTTAGGTTTTGGGGTAAAGATACAATTTTAAGGGAAGTTTGGAAGTTTGGGGAGTTTAGTAATTATAAATTTTAAATCGAACCTCTCTGTGTGCTTTGTGTATCTGTGGTGATTCAAGAGATAGGAGATGAGATAAAAAAATGAAATTTTGTAATAAGTGATTTGGTAGTTGGGAGTAGGGAAGTTTGATTATAGAATGAACACAGCTTTGCGACTTTGCGTGAAATAAAGAAGAGAGCTTGGCAACTTTGCGCCTTTGCGAGGAAAAAAAGAATTAAGTAACACATACAAAGAATTAAGATTTCGTGAATTGTAAATTAAAAATGAATTTCTCTGTGTGCTTTGCGTTTTAAGCTCTATGTTCTCTGCGTGAAATAAAGAAGAGAGCTTGGCAACTTTACGTCTTAGCGCCTTTGCGAGGAAAAAAAGAATTAAGTAGCACATACAAAGAATTAAGGTTTCGTGAATTGTAAATTAAAAATGAATTTCTCTGTGTGTTTTGTGTTTCTGTGATGATTTAAACGAAAAGTTTGGAAGGTTGGGGGTAAGATGTTGGATATGGTAAGTTAAATTTGAGAAAAAAGATACTTAAAACATGAATTTTATTTAAAAAAATTACCCCCTCCTTTATGCTGAGTCCAATCGAAATACTTGATGGGGCTGGAGGAGGCTTCTGTGTCTTTGTGGTAAAAGTTAAATACGAAGAAAATTTTTAACGACACCAATTAAAAAAGAAGAACCAAAAATCGCAAATCGATTGACCTGGTGTTTCCATAAAAAACCAATAACCTCTTCTTTCTTATGGATGTAATTTTTTTAGGGGTTTTTATGTAAAGATGTTAAATTTAAAAACTTTACCCCTAAAAAAAAGGGGGTGTGTTTCTAAAATTTATATTTTTGCCTAGAAATATAAACAAAAATCATGGCAACACTTAGATTTAATGCAATCAAACAGACCTTAAAACGAAAACCAGTTAAGGTCTCTGAACCAGAAAGAAGATCAGAAGTTTTTGGTAAAAACGTATTTGGAGAGCAGGCTATGCGTCAATACCTAACCAAAGATTCTTTTAATTCTGTGATGGAAGCAATTGATAAAGGCACCAAAATTGATCGTAATCTTGCCGATCATATTTCAACAGGAATGAAAGAATGGGCTATTAGTAAAGGAGCAACGCATTACACGCATTGGTTCCAGCCACTAACAGGATCAACCGCTGAAAAACACGACGCGTTTTTTGAAACAGTAGGCGATGGTAGAGCTATTGAAAAATTTAATGGAGGACAATTAGTTCAACAAGAGCCAGATGCTTCTTCTTTACCACATGGAGGAATCAGAAACACCTTCGAAGCTCGTGGTTATACTGCTTGGGATCCTACTTCTCCTGCATTTATCTGGGGTACTACACTTTGTATTCCAACGATTTTTGTTTCCTATACAGGCGAAGCATTAGATTACAAAACTCCTCTTTTGCGTTCGTTAAGCGCTTTAGATAAAGCAGCTACAGATGTAGCTAAATACTTCGATAAAAAAGTTTCTAAAGTTACCGCCACTTTAGGCTGGGAACAAGAATATTTCCTCATTGACTCGGCTTTAGTTTCCTCAAGACCAGATTTATTGATGTCTGGAAGAACTTTATTAGGTCACTCGCCAGCTAAAGGTCAGCAATTAGATGATCATTATTTTGGATCAATTCCTACCCGCGTGTTAAATTATATGCGCGATTTAGAAACGCAGTGTATGTACTTGGGTATTCCTGTAAAAACCAGGCATAATGAAGTGGCTCCCAACCAATTTGAGTTAGCTCCAATTTTTGAAGAAGCTAACTTAGCGGTAGATCATAATTCATTATTGATGGAAGTAATGCACAAAACTGCAGAACGTCATCACTTTGCGGTACTTTTTCATGAGAAACCTTTTGCCAACGTTAACGGAAGCGGTAAACACAACAATTGGTCTTTGGCAACAGATACAGGTTCAAACTTGTTGAGCCCGAGCAAAAAACCAATGAAAAACCTTCAGTTCTTAACCTTTTTTGTAAATACCATAAAAGCTTTTCACGATCACGAAGAATTAATGCGTGCTACTATTGCTTCGGCATCTAATGATCATCGTTTAGGTGCTAACGAAGCCCCACCAGCTATTATGTCGGTCTTCATAGGTTCTCAATTAACCAAGGTTTTAGATGAACTTGAAAAAGTAACAGATGGTAAACTTTCGCCAGAAGAAAAAACCGATTTAAAATTAAACGTAGTAGGTAAAATCCCTGAAATTTTATTAGATAATACCGATCGTAACCGTACTTCTCCATTTGCTTTTACAGGTAATAAATTTGAATTAAGAGCCGTAGGCTCAACCGCTAATTGTGCCGACCCAATGACGCTTTTAAATGCCATTGTTGCTAAGCAGTTGAAAGAATTTAAAGCTGAGGTAGATGCATTGATTGCTAAAAAAATGAAAAAAGATGATGCTATTTTTAATGTGTTAAGAGAGTACATTAAGGCGTCTAAGAAAATTAGATTTGAAGGCGATGGTTACGGAAAAGCTTGGGAAGAAGAAGCAGCTAAACGTGGGCTGAGTAATAATAAAACTACGCCAATTGCATTGCAACCAAAAATTTCTCATCAAGCCAAAACACTTTACTCTGGTCTTCAAATTATGAATGAAAGAGAGGTTGTTGCTCGTTATGAAATTGAAATTGAAGATTATGCAAAAGAAATTCAGATTGAAGGTAGAGCTTTAGGAGATATTGCCCGAAATCATGTTATTCCAACGGCTATCAAATACCAAAATGTGCTTATTAAAAATGTACGCGGCCTAAAAGAACTTTATGGCGAATCTTTCATGAGCAAAGCACAGGAGCAAATGAATATTATTGATGCTATTTCAACTCATATTGAGCGCATCAACGCTAGCATTGAAGAGATGATTGAAGCTAGAAAAAAAGCAAATAACCTTGAAGATGCTACGCAAAAAGCTTTTGCTTATTGTGATGAAGTAAAACCCCACTTTGAAACCATACGCTACCATTGTGATAAACTAGAATTGTTAGTGGACGACGAATTATGGCCACTAACTAAATATAGAGAAATGTTGTTTACTAGATAAATCTATTTTAAACTCAACTAAAAAAGGCTATTCAATTTATTGTATAGCCTTTTTTTTAGCTAATAATCCGTTTTTCTCCTAGTCGATTGAATGAAAATTTGATTTTTGTCATTTTTGTAAATAATAATTGACACATCGTAACATAAGTTACCAATAGAAATATTCTATCACACTAATTTTGCAATATAAATTAATGTGATATGAAAATCAAGCTAGTTATTCTTTTAATCTTCTTTACTAGCATTGGGTTTGCTCAAACAGCAACATCAATCAGTTTAGAAGAATTTAAAAACAAGATAGAACAAAACAACCGAAGCCTGCAAGCCAACGAACAGGAATACTTGCAGATGAGGGCAGAATACCACGAAACCAATGCGGCTTTTTTACCGCAATTGAGCGCTTCGCATACGGCCTACCGTACCGATAATCCAGTTATGGCTTTTGGTACTTTGCTAAATCAAGGGGTTTTTGCCGAGAGCGATTTTGCCGTCAATAACCTCAACAATCCCGCTGCAGTAAGCAACTTTGTAACTACTTTTCAGGTGCAACAGCCTTTGCTAAATTTTGACAAATGGGTCATGCGTTCGGCTTTAAAAGACCGTGCAAATGCCCAAATGCAACAAAACACTTTTAAAAAAGAGGCTTTATTGTTGCAAGCCGACCGCTTATACATGCAACTTCAATTAGCTTACAAAAGCCTTGAAGTTCTCGAAAAATCAAAAGCTACAGCTAAAGCCAACTTGAAAAGCATTGAAGATTTTTATGAAGAAGGATTACTGGTGAAATCGGATGTATTAAGCGCAAAAGTCCGCTTAAATGAAGTCGAAAATGCGCTTACTAAAGCTGAAAACGAACTTGTATCTATTTCTGACTACATGTACTTTATGATGAATGAAGAAGGAAGCATGCTTACGCCAGAAAACAAATTAGAAATTCAACTTTCAGAAGAAAGCCAAGAAACAAGTTTAGCCAATCGAAGCGATGTGGTGGCCATGGATTTAAGTGTAGAAGCTTACCAAAAGATGAAGAAATCTGCTGGCATGATGTATTTGCCTACCTTAAATGCCTTTGGAAATGTGCAGTACTTTGATCAAGATGTTTTTGGTACCGGCGCTCAAAACTTTTTTGTTGGAGCTACCTTAAATTGGAATTTATTTGAAGGCGGTAGCCGAATAGCAAAAAATCAACAGATGAAAGCCCAACTTCAACAAGCCAAATTGGAAGCTGAAGATTATAAAGCTAATGCTGAAGTTGAATTAGATAAAGCCAAGCGAAATCTAATTGAAGCTGAACAAAAAATGAACCGAAATACCCTTTCATTAGAGCAAGCACAAGAAGCTTTTGATATTCGAAAAAATCGTTTTGAAGAAGGTTTAGAAAGAACTACCGATTTACTCAACGCCGAGGTGCAATTAGCCAACCAAGAGTTGATGTACAATCAGTCGATTTTCGAATTTAACCTAGCCCAACTGCAAGTTCAATTTTTAGGAAATGTCAACTAAAATAGCCTGGGTGTCTCCGTGGTTTTATTTTTACAAAAAAGAAACTAAAAACACAATGCAATAAGGCTCAAAATAGAAGTAAAACAATTTACCCAATACTTAATATCATTTAAAATGAATAAAATAACCTATACTTTTGGAATATTAGTTTTTGTTTCTAGCTTACTATTAAGCTGCGGAAAAAAGACTAAAGAAAAGGCTTCTGCTGAAGCGAGCATAGCGGTAGAAGTATCAAAACCAAGTACTGAACTAGCTAAAACCTTGAACTTTCAAGGAAAAATAAAATCGGCTAAATCAACAAGCATTCGTACACGCGGATCGAGTTTTGTAGAGGAGGTATTTGTAAAAATTGGCGATGAAGTAAAGCAAGGACAATTGCTTATTCGTTTAAATAATGCCGATTTACAAGCCAAAAAAGCTCAAGTTGAAGCACAATTACAGCAAATAGATGCTCAATTATTGAATTCAGAACGCGATGTAGATCGCTACCGAAACCTCCGAGAAAAACAGAGTATTTCTGAAAAGGAATTGGAAAATATAGAACTTCAATTGGCTTCTATACAAGCCCAAAAACAAACCGCTTTACAACAGTTGAACGAAGTAAGTTCAGAATTAAAATACTTTGAAATTAAAGCTCCATTTGATGGAGTAATTACCGCTAAAAACGTAGAAAAAGGCGATTTAGCTAATCCGCAACAAGCCATGCTTCAGTTGGAGGGTAAAAGTAGTTTTGAACTTGAAGTTTCCGTTTCTGAACGTGATATTCAACACTTTCAGCAAAACGACTCAGCTGTTGTTCAATTCGCAAATTCGTCAGCCAAATTAAAGGCTATTGTTTCTGAAGTAAGCTCTTCGTCTTCTACAACCGGCGGACAATTCCGGGTGAAAGCAAGTATTATTTCAGCAGAAAATCAAGTCTTGTTTTCAGGAATGAATGCAAGTTTACAACTAACTACGGACCAAGCTTCAAAAGGAGTTTTTGTGCCTCAGTCGGCAATTATACCTCGAGGTGAATTGAAGGGTTTGTACATTGTAAGTCAGCAACAAACAGCTTTATTACGTTGGGTAAGAGTAGGCGAAAGCACAGGAGAACAAGTTGAAGTTTTAAGCGGGTTAAATGATGAAGAAAAAATCATAACCTCCGCCACTTCAAAGTTGTATAACGGAATTAAGGTTTCTTTTAAGTGATGAATAATTCTGTCATTTTGAGAGCACCCGAAAATTTGCAAAATTTTTTTAATAGGAAGTAACATATATTAAATTCGGATTTTAAAAACGGCCTAGAAAAGTCGAGAATTCTTAGGATGTTGGAAAAACTATTTTAAAAAACATATTCAAAACTCCAATGCAAAAGATTCCGCATCTCGCTATCGCTCGTGCGCAATGACAGGAAATAAGAATAAACGTCATGGGTAGTGGTTTCAACAAACGACAGTAGCGTTGAAAGTGAACTTCGACACCGCTCAGCAGAGCTATCGAGAAATAAAATTAATACTTTGTACCTAGTACTAAATACTAAATAAAGAAAAAATGAAAAATGGTATAGCAGGAAAATTAGCCAATGCGTTTTTAACTTCAAAAATCACCCTCTTATTGATGGTGGTGTTTTTAGCAGTTGGAATATACGCATCCTTATTAATTCCAAGAGAAGAAGAGCCACAAATAGATGTGCCCATGGCCGATATTTTTGTAGGCTATCCAGGCGCAAGTCCTAAGGAAGTTGAAAATCGTGTGATGCTTCCCTTAGAACGTATCATCTCTAACATAGACGGTGTTGAATATGTATATTCTACTTCCATGAAAGAACAAGGGATGTTAATTGTTCAATTTTATGTGGGGGAAGATATTGAACGTTCCTACGTGAAATTACACAACGAAATCATGCGCCACATGGATAAAATACCTCAAGGCGTAACACAACCTTTAATTAAAACACGTTCTATAGACGACGTACCTGTTTTAGGATTAAGTTTGTTTAGCGAAACTTATGACGATTACCAATTGCATCAAATAGCCAATGAGCTGATTGTTGAAATTGAAAAAGTAAAAAATGTTTCAACTACACAAACCATTGGCGGAAGAAGTAAGCAACTTCAAATTGAATTGAACCACCAAAAAATGGCTAATTATGGATTAGACATTTTGAAAGTCACCGAAATGATTCAGGCTAACCATAGTCAATCTTCCAGCGGAAATATTCAGAAAAATGATGAAGAAATTAGAATTTCAACAGGTAATTTTATTTCTACCCCTGAAGACTTAAAACAATTAATTGTAGGAACTTTTCAACAGCAACCCGTTTATTTACATCAAATTTCCAACATTACCGAAGGTCCAGAAACGCCAAAAAACTACGTTACTTTTGGGTATGGAGCCGCTTCTGATCTACAAAGCGAAATGCTTTCTTCTTATCCTGCCGTGACTATTTCGGTAGCCAAAAGAAAAGGCGCCGATGCTATGCAAGTTGCGGAGGCTGTTGTTGCACAAAAAGAACGTTGGGAAAAATATATTATTCCTGATGATGTGCAACTTGAAGTTACTAGAAATTACGGAGAAACCGCTTCCGATAAAGTGTCGGATTTACTCTTCAACTTGTTAAGCGCCATTATTGCAGTAACCTTGGTGGTCATGCTTTCTATGGGTTGGCGCGGTGGATTAGTTGTGTTTATTTCCGTGCCTATCACCTTCGCTTTAACCATGTTAAGCTATTATTTATTTGATTACACCTTAAATCGAATTACTCTTTTTGCTCTGATTTTTATTACAGGTATTGTGGTAGATGATTCTATTATTATTACTGAAAACATGCACAGGCATTTTAAAAAGAAAAAAATGAGTTTGCGTAAAGCAGCTATTTATGCCATTAATGAAGTGGGTAATCCTACTATTTTAGCGGCATTTATCGTCATTGCTTCCGTACTTCCTATGGCATTTGTGAGCGGATTAATGGGACCTTATATGAGTCCGATGCCTATTGGTGCTTCTATAACCATGATTTTGTCTTTGTTTATTGCGCTTACTATTGTTCCTTATTTAGCCTATTATTTCTTAAAAGCAGACGGAAAACAACCGGTTGAAGGCGAGGAAGAAAACGAAGTGAAGGAAACAGAAAGTACAAATTTTGGCGAGGAAGACAAAGATTTACAACAAACAAGAATCTACAAACTCTACAATAAAATTCAGCGTCCAATGCTAGAAAGCAGAAGAAAACGTTGGGGTTTTATTGGCGGAATTACCTTGCTTTTATTGGCTTCGGTATTCTTGTTTTTAAACCAGTCGGTGTTGGTAAAAATGCTTCCTTTTGACAATAAAAACGAATTTCAAATTGTGATCGACTTACCTGAAGGAACCACGCTTGAACGAACCAATGCAGTAACTCAGGAAATTGCCGCTTACGTAAAAAACAGGCCAGAAGTAGTCAATTACCAAACCTATGTAGGCACCGCCTCTCCAATTACCTTCAACGGATTGGTAAGGCACTATGATTTGCGAAACCAAGTTACAATGGCAGATATTCAAGTGAATATTACCCACAAAGATTCCCGGAGTGAGCAAAGTCACGACATTGCCAAATCCTTTAGAGAAGAAGTCCAAAAAATTGGTGATGTATATGGTGCCAACATTAAAATTGTAGAAGTTCCACCAGGTCCTCCTGTACTTTCTACGATTGTAGCTGAAGTGTACGGCCCAGATTACAACGAACAAATCAATATTGCTAGAAACATCAAAAAAATCCTTAGTGAAACTAATGATGTGGTGGATATTGATTGGCGCGTGGAAGCCGACCAAAAAGAATTGCATTTTGAAATTGATCGTGAACGCGCCAGTTTAGAGGGTATTGCACCAGCACAACTAGTTAATGCTATGCAATTAAGCTTAGGCGAACACGCTATTGCTCAAGCTTATCGTGAAAATTCTAACCAAAACGTTGGTATTGTCTTTACTACTAAAAATGAAGATAAAGCCGATTTAGACCAGCTGCTTCAATTAAAAGTAATAGCTCAACAAGGAAATGCCGTAGAAATTGGCGACCTAGTAAAAGTAGTAGAACAGCCCATTGAAAAAAGCATTTTCAGAAAAAATAAACGCCGCGTAGTCTATGTTACCGCTGAAATGGCAGGCGAGCTTGAGAGTCCGGTGTATGCTATTTTAGGCATGGAAAAATACCTGAAAGACATCTATCTACCTGAAGGGTATTCTATAGAAGAATTGTACACAGAAATTCCTGTGGATACCGATGATTATTCAGTGAAATGGGATGGCGAATGGCAAATTACCTTAGAAGTGTTCCGTGATTTAGGAATAGCTTTTATCGGAGTAATTTTCATTATTTACATGCTCATTGTGGGTTGGTTCCAAAGTTTCCGTTCACCTATCGTGATGATGATTGCTATTCCGCTTTCTTTAGTCGGAATAATTCTAGCCCACTGGATATTTGGTGCATTTTTTACCGCTACCTCCTTCATTGGGATGATTGCTCTTGCAGGAATTATGGTTCGAAATTCGGTCTTGCTCATCGATTTTATCGAAATACGATTAAACGACGGCATCCCTTTCAAACAAGCCATCATTGAAGCTGGAGCCGTACGAACAACGCCTATTTTGTTGACTGCAGGAACTGTAGTTATTGGTGCGGTAGCGATTTTATTCGACCCGATTTTTCAGGGATTAGCACTATCGCTTATGGGTGGAACCATTGTTTCAACCTTTTTAACATTATTGGTTGTTCCCTTGGTTTACTATGTAGTGATGAAAAAGAAATATGCATAATTGAAAGTAAAGAATTTCCATCTTTTATCAATTCCCCCATCTTCAGATGGGGGAAAATAATTTGGAATTTTATATAGGCTTTAGCCCAATTCTTTTTGGTGCTAGTTGCCATAATTATTCATTAAAAAGTTCTGCTAAATCCTCTACATTTTCGATGTTTGAAAGGGATAAATTCCGTTCCTATTGAAAAAATATGAATTTTAGAAAATTAAATATCCCCTAATAAAGATGGAAAACAAATTAATCAATATGTCAAATAGATAAAATTAAAATGGGATATATTTAATTTAAGCAATGAAATCCAAAATATTTTCCTCAATTTAATAACTTTCATTATTAATTAACACTATAAATCAATAGCCCCCATCTTCAGATGGGGGTATAAAAAGGCAAGCTGAGAAAGGGCTTTAGCCCAATTCTTTTTGGTGCTAGTTGCCATAATTATTCATTAAAAAGCTCTGCTAAATCCTGTACATTTTCGATGTTTGAAAGGGATAAATTCCGTTCTTACCTAATTTATATAAAAAGAGGCAAACAAAAATTCACTAGCTCCCATCTTCAGGAGGAAAATAAACAGAATTTATTTTTAGTTTGAAATTCAGGTGAAGCCTATTAAAATTTCTACGAAAATTCATAAACTAAGCGACTCATTTCAAATTTGCTTGTACTTTTGTGTAAAATTTGAATAATTATGACCCGATTAAGCGTAAATATAAACAAGATAGCAACTTTAAGAAATGCCCGCGGGGGCAATGTGCCTAATCCTATTGAAGCTGCTAAAAATATTGAATCGTTTGGAGCAGAAGGTATTACCGTGCATCCAAGGCCAGACGAAAGACATATTAGGTACGCTGATGTTGACCAACTTTCTAAAGTGGTTAAAACTGAATTTAATATTGAAGGTAATCCTATGGATAATTTTAAGGATTTAGTTTTCAGAAATCAACCCACGCAAGTCACTTTAGTTCCAGATTCTACAGAGGTATTAACTTCAAATGCAGGTTGGGATACGCTTAAACATCAGTCTTATTTAAAAGAGGTAATAGCCGAATTTAAATCGAAAGGAATTAGAACTTCTATTTTTGTTGATCCAGATATACAAATGATTGAAGGTGCTAAAGCAACTGGCACCGATAGAATTGAATTATATACTGAAGAATTTGCTGTGGGATATGCTAAAGGGAAACAACAACAAGCTATTAAACCTTATCAAGAATGTGCTAATTTAGCCCACGAACTAGGTTTAGGCATTAATGCAGGACACGATTTATCCTTAGATAATATTCGTTTTTTTAAGCAAAATATGCCTTATTTAGATGAGGTTTCTATTGGTCATGCACTTATTTCTGAAGCCTTATACCAAGGCTTAGAAACAGTTGTAAAAAAGTATCTTGAATTGTTGAAATAAGTTTTTTTCGCAACAAAAACACTGTCACAAAATTAAAAACATATTATGAAATTATATTCTAAAATAATAGGCAAAGGTCAACCACTATTAATTTTACATGGTTTTTTGGGCATGGGAGATAATTGGAAGACCTTAGGAAAAGAGTTTGCAGAACTGGGTTTTGAAGTGCACTTAATCGACCAAAGAAACCATGGTAGAAGTCCGCACACAGATCAATTTAGTTATGACTTAATGGCGGAAGATATCAAAGATTACATGCAGCATACTCAACTTGAGAAAGCCACGTTAGTTGGTCATTCTATGGGCGGCAAAAATGTTATGCTTTTCGCCACTAAATACCCTGATTTAGTAGATCAATTAGTTGTGGTAGATATTGCGCCAAAATACTACAAACCCCACCATCAAACAATTTTAGAAGGACTTACTATGCTTAGTGAAACTGAATTAGATTCGCGCGGAAAAGCAGATGAATTGCTTAAAGAATATATTTCTGAATGGGGGATAAGACAGTTTTTGCTGAAAAACTTATATTGGAAAGAAAAAAACAAACTAGGTTTCAGAATGAATTTAGAAGCCTTAAAAGCTAATATTCATCAAATTGGTGTAGCCCTCCCAGACCAAGCCAATTATAATCAACCTGTACTTTTTATAGACGGTGAAAAATCAAACTACATTCAAAGCGATTCGGATAAAGACTTAATAAGAAAACATTTTCCTAAAGCTCAAATAATAACGATAAAAGGAGCTGGACATTGGGTGCATGCAGAAAAAAAAGAAGAATTCTTTGAAACGGTCAAGCATTTTTTAACGACTTAAATTTTTTATTTTTAAGACTTTTTAAATACTTGTTTTAAAAATAAAAATACTATGTACGCATAATATTCTTGTTTTTTTGTTGTCTAATTGTCAATTTATACTATTTTTGAGAATGAAATTAAGAAAACCTAAATTTTAAACAAATTTTTATATGAAAAAGTTATTACTCAGTTTAGGCTTGCTTTTGAGTTTTTATTCCGTGTATGCGGGAGGCTATCGCGTAGCCACTCAAGGTCAGCGAGCATTAGCAATGGGGCACTCTGGTGTGGCCGTAGTCAATAGCGCGGAAACCGCTTTCTTTAATCCTGCAGGATTAATTTTACTGGAAAATAAACTTAATGTTTCTGCTGGTGTTACAGGAGTTTTTAATAGTACTTCCTGGCAAAATTCTTCTACAGGGCAGTTTTCTTCAACAGAAAGAAATGTAAGCACCCCTTTTTATTTTTATGCTTCATACAAAGTCAATGAATGGCTGGCTGCTGGATTAAGCGTTTTTACTCCTTACGGAAGTAGAGTAGAGTGGGAGACAGATTGGCCAGGTTCTCACTTAGTTAATGAAATTGAATTAGCGGCTATTTTTGTACAGCCTTTAATTTCATTAAAAGTAAATGATTATTTAAGCGTGGGTGGTGGCCCAATTTTTGTTACGGGAAGTGTAGATTTCAACAGAAACCTTACACGAAGTTTAGTTGACGAACAGGGTAACCGAGCCAACGTAGGTATAAGTGATTCTGGAATTACCAATTGGGGTTGGGGAGCAAGTGTAATGTTTACACCAACCGAAGAACTTAAAGTAGGTTTTAATTACCGTTCAGAAATTATGATGGATGCTGAAGGAGGTGAGGCTACTTTTTCTAATTTGCCCAATTCACCTCTTGTCCCTTCCGAAAACGGTGTTGTCCCTTTCAACGCTTCATTACCTTTACCGGCAGAATGGTCCTTAGGAATTTCCTATGAGTTTTCAGAAAAATTTATGGCTACAGTTCAAGTAGATCGTACGTTGTGGGAGGTGTATGAATCTTTAGATATTAGTTTCCCTGAAACTGGAATTCCAGATGCTATTAACCCTAGAAACTATCAAAATTCAACTGTTTATCGTGTAGGAGCACAGTATAAGGCATCTGAACAATGGACCATAAGAGCAGGATATTATTTTGACGAATCACCTGTACAATCTGGTTTCTTTGCTCCAGAGACCCCAAGAAACGACGGTCAAGGATTTACTGGAGGCTTTTCTTTTGAGGTTAATGATAATTTTGCTATTGATGCCTCCTTCTTGTATCTAAGATTCAGTGAGATAGATGAATCTTATGATTTTTACACAGAAGATGGAGTACAAGTTCCTTTTGAAGGTACCTTTAAATCAAATGCTTTTTTACCAGGAATCGGAATTACTTACAAACTTTAAATCTGAAATCAAATGAAAAAATATTTTACATACTTAGCTATAACGGCTTTTGTTTTTACAAGCTGTGACCCAGAGTTTAACGATTCTGTTGAAGATGGCGATTTATACTCTACAGGTGAAGCTGATTTCACTAATTTTGTTAGTGTAGGAAATTCACTTACTGCAGGTTTTGCAGATAATGCACTATATATTGAAGGACAAGAAAATTCATTTCCAAATATTATGGCTAAGCAGTTTGAGTTGCTAGGCGGAGGTGACTTTGTGCAACCTTTAATGAATGATAATTTAGGAGGATTACTTTTAGGAGGGAATCAAATTATGGACACACGTTTAGTTTTAGGAGTTGATGAAGAAGGTAACCCTGGGCCAAGAAATATTTCAGGAACGCCAACTACAGAGGTAACAAATTCTGTTTATGGTGGTCAAATGAATAATTTTGGTGTACCAGGTGCTAAGAGTTTTCACTTAGTAGCACCAGGGTATGGAAATGTGGCAGGTGTTCAAGCAGGAGCTGCTAACCCTTATTTCGTTCGCTTTGCTAGCTCTAATGAAACTACCGTTTTAGGTGATGCTATGGAACAAAACCCAAGCTTTTTCAGCCTTTGGATTGGTAACAATGATATTCTAGGCTACGCCACTGCCGGTGGAGCTGGAGTTAATCAACAAGGAAACTTAGACCCAACAACTTATGGAGGAAATGACATTACAGACATCAATGTTTTTGGTTCGGTGTATTCAGACTTAACCGAAACTTTAGCTTCTTCAACTTCAGGTGGTGTAGTTTTTAATATTCCAGATGTTACTACAATTCCATTTTTTACTACTGTTCCACATAATCCTGTTCCTTTAAGCGAGGACTTAGCTGTAATTTTAAATGCTAACTTTCAAGGGTATAATGAACAAATTTTACCTGGTTTAGTTCAACAAGGTGTAATTAGTGAAGAAGAAATGGCTTTAAGACAAATAAGTTTTAGCGCAGGACAAGGTAATGCGGTAACAATGATTGATGAAGATTTAACTGACTTAACTCAAATTCTTCAAGGGCCTCCTTTCAATTTAGATCCGCAAACAGCTGCCTTACTTGGTCAGTTAAGACAAGCCAATGAAACTGATTTGGTGGTTTTACCAGCGGCTAGTTTTATTGGCTCTCCAGTACCTGGCGGTGGTTCTACTGCAGTTAACGGCGTGAGTGTTCCACTAGCAGATCAATGGGTGCTTACCGCTTCAGAACAAGCAGAGGTTGAACAGGCTAGAGTAGCTTACAACAGCATTATTCAGTCGTTAGCTAATGAATATGACCTAGCTTTTGTAGATGTAGCTATGTTATTGCAAGAAGTTGAGGAAGGCTTACCAACCGATTCAGGAGTTTTAACTTCAGAATTTGCAGCAGGGGGAGCGTTTTCTTTAGATGGAGTACATTTAACTCCTAGAGGCTATGCCGTAGTCGCCAACAGAGCTATTGATGCTATTAACGAAAAATACAATTCTAGTGTGCCAAGAGTAAATCCTGGTGATTTTAGAACTATACAGCCAAGTAACAACTAATGGTGTAATTATTTATTAGTTGAATAAGCTTATAAAATCGTCTTTTCAATTTGCATTTCCTATTTTTGCAATCTGAAAAGACGATTTTTTTTAAATTCAAACACTTATGAAAGTATTAATTCAACTTGTAGTCACGGCCATCTTTGTCATTACTCTAGCTACTGTGTTACCCGGTGTAAACGTAGATGGATTTATGACTTCATTAGTTGTTGCGGCTCTTTTAGCCTTATTAAATATATTTGTCAAACCAATTTTAGTGGTATTTACTCTTCCTGTTACGGTAGTTACCTTTGGTTTATTTCTTTTGGTAATAAATGCAGCTATAATCTTAATGTGCGATGCCTTAGTTGATGGTTTTAGCGTGAATGGTTTTTGGTGGGCTTTATTATTTAGTGTTTTGCTTTCATTTATTCAATCAGTGGTTAGGTCTGGAGCTAATAGAATGGATCATCCCTCAAAACACTAAACATTATTTTTTAAGCTAAAATTAAATATTTCGACTAAATGAATTCCTTTTTTGTTATTCTTAAAACTAATATCTTACTATTTTTGCGCATTCAAAATAAGTTTTCATGTTTAGAAGTCATACCAACGGAGCGCTAAATGCTCAACATATCAATCAAGAGGTAATTTTGTCTGGATGGGTCCAAAAGTCAAGAGACAAAGGATTTATAATTTGGGTAGATTTAAGAGATCGCTACGGAATTACTCAGTTAGTTTTTGATACGGAACGCACCGCTGATGAAATCATGGAAAAAGCTAGAAAACTTCACCGGGAGTTTGTGATTCAGGTAAAGGGTAAAGTGATTGAACGTGAATCCAAAAACACCTCAATTCCAACGGGTGAAATTGAAGTTTTAGTAGAAGATTTGGTGATTTTAAACGAAGCCAAAAACCCGCCTTTTACCATTGAAGATAAAACTGATGGAGGAGAGGATTTGAGAATGAAATATAGGTATTTAGACATTCGAAGAAACCCGGTAAAAAACAAGCTTATCTTTAGAAGTAAAGTAGCTTCCGAAATACGCAATTACCTTACACATCAAGAATTTATAGAGGTAGAAACACCTTATCTTATCAAATCAACTCCTGAAGGAGCAAGAGATTTTGTGGTTCCTAGCAGAATGAATGAAGGGCAGTTTTATGCCTTACCTCAATCGCCACAAACCTTTAAACAGCTTCTAATGGTAGGGGGAATGGATAAGTATTTTCAACTTGTAAAATGCTTTAGAGATGAGGATTTACGCGCCGATAGACAACCCGAGTTTACGCAGATTGATTGCGAAATGGCTTTTGTTGAACAAGAAGACATTTTAACTACCTTTGAAGGTTTAACTAAGCACTTGCTTAAACAATTGAATAATGTAGAGGTAGCTGAATTTCCTAGAATGACTTATGAGGAGGCAATGAAAACCTACGGAAATGATAAACCTGATATTAGGTTTGGAATGAAGTTTGGCGAATTGAATGAAGTAAGTCAACACAAAGATTTTAAAGTTTTTAATGAAGCAGAATTGGTAGTAGGTATTGCCGTTCCTGGTGGTGCTTCTAAAAGCAGAAAAGAGATTGACCAACTTATTAAGTGGGTGCAGCGTCCGCAAGTTGGAGCCAAAGGGATGGTTTATGTAAAATGCAATGAAGACGGAAGCTTTAAATCTTCTGTAGATAAATTTTATACCCACGAAGATTTACAAGCTTGGGCAGAAAAAACACAAGCAAAGGCAGGCGATTTAATTTGTGTGCTTTCTGGTGAAGCAAATAAGACAAGAGCTCAGCTTTCTGCTTTACGAATGGAACTAGCTGAACAATTAGGTTTAAGAAAATCTGATGAATTTGCTCCGTTATGGGTGGTTGATTTTCCACTACTAGAGTGGGATGAAGAAACTGAACGATTTCACGCTATGCATCACCCGTTTACTTCGCCTAAAAAAGAAGACATTGCATTGTTGGCCACAGCTCCAGGAAAAGTAAGAGCCAATGCTTATGACCTGGTATTGAATGGTAATGAAATTGGCGGCGGATCTATCAGAATACACGACCAGAAAACCCAGGCCATGATGTTTGATTACCTTGGGTTTACACCAGAAGAAGCTCAGGCTCAATTTGGCTTCCTGATGGATGCCTTTCAATATGGAGCACCTCCACATGGTGGAATTGCCTTTGGATTTGATCGTTTAGTAGCTATTTTAGGCGGTCAAGAAAGTATTCGCGATTACATAGCTTTCCCTAAAAATAACTCAGGAAGAGATGTGATGATTGATGCTCCGGCAAAACTTGACCAAGCTCAATTGAAAGAATTACACCTAAAGCTAAATCTGAAATCTTAAGTTAGATTACAGAACTTAGTGAGTTTACTGCTAATTATACTTTCAAGTAGATTGCATACCGTTCAATTGAAAAATCTGAAGAGGTCATTTAGTTAGGTGATTATGAGTTAGTTAACTAAACTACTTCGCCTTTTTCTAGAAACTTGTTTTCTTTGCTTCCAACCAATTCAAAATCAATGTTACGCTTAACTAAATCGGCTTTTTTTACTTTCACAAAAACCTCATCACCTAGTTGAAAAGTCATTTTTTTTCGCTTGCCAACAATGGCATAATTCTCTTTATCAAAGTAATAATGATCTCCTTCAATATCTCTTAAACGCACCATACCTTCGCATCGGTTTTCTATGATTTCAACAAACATTCCAAAGTCGGTTACACCAGAAATGACTCCAGTAAATTCTTGGTCTTCATACTGCTGCATGAATTTTACTTGCATGTACTTAATTGAATCGCGTTCAGCATTAGTGGCCAAACCTTCCATTTGAGAAGAATGCTTACACTTTTCTTCGTATTCTTCTTGTTTTACGCTGTCTTTTTCATCTAAGTAACGCTGTAACAAGCGATGGACCATAACATCAGGATACCTTCTAATAGGTGAAGTAAAATGCGAGTAAAAATCGAATGCCAATCCATAATGACCAATATTCTGAGTGGAATAATAAGCTTTAGACATAGAACGTATAGCTAAGGTATCAATTAAATTTTGTTCGCCTTTGCCTTGCACATCTTCCAAGAGTTGATTTAACGAACTAATGGTTGATTTTCTGCTTTTTAGGTTCAGTTGGTATCCAAATTTGTTAACTACGGTATTTAAAGCAGTTAGTTTTTCTGGGTCTGGTTCGTCATGACAACGATAAACAAAGGTCTTTTTAGGCTTTTGCTTACCAATAAATTCAGAAACTTTTTTATTGGCCAATAACATAAATTCTTCAATTAACTTATTGGCATCTTTAGAAGTTTTGAAAAAGACTCCCTCCGGATTATTTTCCTCGTTTAAATCAAATTTCACTTCAATTTTATCAAACGAAATAGAGCCATTTTTCATTCGCTTTAGGCGCATCATTTTGGCCAACTTATCCAATTTTAAAACAGCATCACTTATGCGCTTATCAACTTGGTAAGTTTTTCCGCTAAGCGAAACACTAGCATCAATTTCATTACTTTCTGTATCAATAATAAACTGAGCTTCTTCGTAGGCAAAACGCGCATCTGAATAAGTAACTGTTCTTCCAAACCATTCGTTGACCACTTTTGCCTGAGGAGTAACTTCAAAGACGGATGAAAAAGTGTATTTCTCTTCATTTGGTCTTAAAGAACAAGCCTTATTAGAAAGCACTTCAGGAAGCATAGGGACAACGCGATCTACTAAGTAAATAGAAGTAGCCCTTTGGTAAGCTTCATCATCTAAAACGCTTCCGGGTTGTACGTAAAAGGAAACATCGGCAATATGAATACCAATTTCATAATTTCCGTTATCAAGCATCTTAAAACTCAAAGCATCGTCAAAATCTTTTGCATCGGCGGGGTCTATGGTAAAGGTGAGTACATCCCGCATATCTCTTCGCTTAGCAATTTCTGAAGCTTGAATAGAAGTATCTAATTGGTTAGCGAAATCTTCTACTTCTTTAGGGAATTTTTCTGGCAAGCCATATTGTGCTAAAATAGCATGCATTTCGGTTTGATGTTCCCCCGGGATTCCTAAAACTTCTATGATTTTCCCTCGGGGAGAATCGTCATTTTTGCCCCAAGAAGTCATTTCCACCAAGACCATTTCACCATTTTTAGCAGCATTCATGTTTTCTGGAGCAACAAAAATATCGGTGTACATTTTGGGATTTTGCATGACCACAAAGCCAAAGTTTTTTTGCTGATCTAAAACACCAACAAAACGCGTGGTATGACGTTCAAGCACCTCAACAACTTCGCCTTCAGCGCTTGATCGTTGCCTGTTTTTGAACACATAAACCTGAACTTTATCTCTATTTAAAGCACTGTTAAGGTTAGCATTAGCAATGTGAATATCGTTTTCTAGTCCTTCAACAATAACATAAGCATCACCTTTGGAAGTCATATCAATACTTCCTTCATAAAAATCTGAACTTCCATTAAATTGAAACTTACCTCTGGAAGTTTCTTTGAGCTTACCCTTAGCGGTTTGTTGAGCTAAGGTTCGAATAATTCGATTTCTACTTTTAGCATCATCTACATTTAGGCGAGAAGCAATTTCTTTATAATTGAAGGATTCGTTTTCGTTAGATTTAAATATTCTTAGGATTTTATGCGTAAAGTTTGCGCTTGAAGTTCCGTTATTTCTTTTTCTATTGTTATTTCTTTTTTTACTCATATATTTTTTAAACTCTTCAAATGTAAGTATTTTTATTGGAGCTACACAGGCTTTTAAGACAAGTAAGTATTATTGAATGGTTAATACTAATTTAAGCTGATTGAATTTAATTTTCCAATTATGTTCGAAACCACTCAGTGACCTCACTTCGATACAATTTCAACTGCACTCTCGTTCGTTGAAATCACTCAGTGACCACACACAATTTACAACATTCAATAATTCTTAAAAAAACACTTAATTTGGAAACAATACCACTAAATTCTTAGTTTGTGCTTTAAAAAATGATGAATTTGTAATTAATGTCTTTAATCAATATAAAATCAGCTATTTAATCAAGTATTACCTGAGTGTTAAATCTTAAAAAATTAACTTTTTTGGCTTTCAGTTTGTTAATAATTTTATAATTTTGTTTTAAATTTAAAAGCGTGTTTAAGCCAAAAACCATATTTATTTTCTTTTTAAGCATCCTAGCTATTGGGGTGTTATTGATTTACCTTTATCTTACTAGTTTTTTAAATCATAAATTGAATTTCGACTTTTCCTTTTAACTTATAAAAGCACTTCTGTTTAAGACTAGCCTAGGTTTAATTTTTTACCAAAAATTTAAATAATTCATACGAAAACAAGTTTATTTTTGAACTAAAATAAAAGCATGACCGATTTTATTAAAATAGCTATTTTTACTTATCCGCATGAATATACGGTGCTAAAGCTAGTTTTAGAAAAAAACAACATCCGATTTTTCTTCCAAAATGAAACCGTTATTGGTATGATTCCTTTTTATTCAAACGCTTTAGGCGGGATTTTTCTGAAAGTTCACCCCAACGACCTTGAGCAAGCGAAAGCTATTTTAAGAGATTTTAGTACAGAAGATGAATATCTTAAAATTGTTTAAGCTGTAATATCAATTTTACCATCAAATGGTGCTCTATTTACTATTTTTAATATTCAATTAGGTATAATTAGGCCTTTAAAATCTCTTTGTATCGTTTTTTGTTATTTAGTATTTCTTGCGCTTCTTTTACTTCTTCAGCATTTTTAGTGTCGAATTCAAAAACTCCTTCGTCATAAAAATAGCGTCTAATCACTTCTTCTTCAAGCAAACGCTCAATCGCCTTTTTTCGTTGGTTAAATGATTCTTCTTTGTAAGCGTCTATTGACTTTTCTATAGTTAGTACATCTTTTTTAAATAGCTGGTTTAGTTTTTCATTTTCAGCTACTTCTTTTAATGTTTGAAGTTGTTTTTCTGTAGCTGTTTCATAACTAAAATTAGACTGTTCAACAAATTTGATAAAGGCCTTGTAGTCTTGATTAGTTAAATTAAAATCACTTAAGTTCTCAAACGAATGAGTGTAGTAAAATTGAGTTGCAAACTCAAAAATCATATTTTTTTCTAATAAGGCCTTTGTTAAACCTTCAGTTTGTGCACTTTCTACTTCAATATCAGGTCTAATTCCACCGCCATCAAAAACACTTCTACCGTTTCTTGTTTTAAATTCTTGGTATTGTTCTTTATTTTTTCTTATGGCTTTTCCTTCTTGGTAATCTAAAGCTTGAATACACCTTCCACTAGGAGTGTAATACCTTGAAATAGTAATTTTAGCTGAAGTTCCATAATTCAAATTCTTAGGTCGTTGCACCAAACCTTTTCCAAAACTTCGCGCGCCAATTACTATACCACGGTCTAAATCTTGAATGCTTCCAGAAACAATTTCACTTGCCGAAGCACTACGTTCATTAATCAAAACCGCCATAGGTAGTTGGTCATCAATGGGTCGATTTTGGGTGACGTAAGTTTGGTTGTACTTTTCTATTGCCGATTTGGTAAAAGTGATTAAAACATCTTTAGGAACAAACAAGTTAGTTACATTCACCGCCTCGCCAAGCAATCCGCCAGGGTTACCTCTAAGGTCTAAAATAACTTGTTCAGCTCCTTGTTCTTTCAATTTTTTCAAGGCTTCTCCAACTTCTTTAGAGGCCGTTTTAGTAAATTTGGCTAAAGCAATGTAAGCGGTTTTGTCTTCTAAAAGGGAGTAAAAAGGAACGGCTTTTTGTTCTTCTGAAGCGCGTTCTACTTCCAATTCTTTTTCTTTTCCTTGACGAATAAACTGAAGTTCAACTTTTGTTCCCGCTCCACCTTTTAGCAACTCTGAAGCATCTTGCTGAAAATTAGCTAGTTCTATTCCGTCTATATGGGTAATTACATCACCAATTTTTAAGCCTGCTTTATCGGCTGGCCCATTTTGATTCACTTTTGCAATAACCACCTGTTCATTAATTAATTTAAAATTAGCCCCTACGCTAGAAACTGAACCTGATTGCTGAATACGTGCACGTTGTACATCTTGCTCAGAATAAAATTGTGTGTATGGGTCTAAATCTTTCAACATAGCAACAATAGCCGTGTTCATTAATTCTGCCGAATTAATTTCATCTACATAATTCATATTAACCTCTTTGTAGAGGTTGGTAAAAATTTCTATTTGTTTGGCAATTTCAAAGAAGTCTGAACGGTAATTAAAGCCTAAACTGCCTAATGCAATTACTCCTCCAAGTACTAGTGCTAAAAGTTTCTTTTTCATTTGTGTTTTTTTTACGCTCCAACAATTCCAATTTAAAACTCATAGGTGAGTATAGATCTAATTCAATTTTTTTGTTTTCTTTGTTCGTTATTTTCCAAGCATAGCTAGGGAAAATATGCACAATTTCCTACATTAAAATAAGCAATTAAGCTGTTTTAAACAACATGTAATAATCAAACAAGTTCTTCAACAAAAGTATTGAAAATAAATGAAGAATTGGTTTTTATCTAAAATTACGAGGCTAATTCATTTCGAGACCACGGAAGTTTAGTGTTTCAATAAGTGGAAAATTACTCTATTTTACAAGGAGTTCAAAATGGACTACAAAAATTTATCGTTAAATTTGAAGTGAGAGAGCCGTTAAATTTTATGCTGTCTGAGTAAACGAATTTTCATACTTTAAACTTAATAATATAGCGAGTTCATAAAATTTAGGCATCGAACAAAAAAAACCCAACTACTTAAAAATAAAGCACTTGGGTTTTATTTTGAGGTCTCGAGCGGATTCGAACCGCTGTACATGGTTTTGCAGACCACTGCCTAGCCACTCGGCCACGAGACCATTTCTTAGGAAGCGCAAAGTTAAAAATAAAATCAGAATTCCAAGGGCATTTGTCAAATTAGTTTTCCCAACACCTTTCTTTATCCCAAGTTATTCATTAAAACATTTGCTCATCTCCTTACTCTGTAAAAATGGAAGTTAAAGGGATTTTTAACTCAGGAAAAAGACTACCTACTACTTCCTGTTTTCCTTCTATTTCATTAAACAAACCTAAGGATTCATATTTACTGTTAATCAGGCTAAAAATCTCAATGCTTTTGTTGGCAGGATCAGCTATCCAGTATTCTTTTACGCTATTTTCTTCGTAAAGATTAAATTTTTCATTATAGTCCTTTTTAGCGGTTGAAACTGAAAGTACCTCAACAATTAAAACTGGAGCACCTAAGCAGCCAGCATCATCTAATTTTTCTAAATCGCAAATAATGCAAATATCGGGTTGCACTACGGTGTCTATTTCATCGTTTTTTTCTATATTTTTTTTAAGGCGAACATCAAAAGGTGATTGATAAACTTCGCATGAGTTTAATTTCAAAAAATTAAAGAATTCATAGAATAATATACCCTCTATTTTTTGATGATAACGCCTTGGTGCTGGACTCATTTTATACAACCAGCCCTTGATTAATTCTACACGCTCATTAAACCGCCACGTTAGGTAATCGGCATAAGTATATTGTTTTTTGAAATCCAACTCGTTGATGTCGGTTACAGGTTTCATGTGTTTATATGATTTGTTTTTTAGCTTTCAGACACACCTGATCAACTCATCTCGGGCAGGTATAACACGTGTACTCATTTTCCCTGTGTTTAGAATTTTTATACATGCGTATTTAATCTGTTGCTGTGTGTTTTTACAAAAATACTATTTTCAATTGATAAATGGTATAACCCAACCAAATACAAATAGTTCCGCTCATTCTTTACGGACTACTGCATAAGTCTAGATTTAATTTCCTATTTATAATCACGTTCCATGATAATCTTTACCGAAGCCACATCTCCACCAATTGGAGGATTAATTTTTGCTACGCTTACTTTGGCATTTTCTACTTGAGGTAATTCATTTGCAATGCGATTCAAAATACGGTTAGCCACTTGCTCCAATAGTTTTGAGCGTATGGACATCTCTTCTTTAACGATGGTGTTGAGGTGAACATAATCTACCGTATCTTTTAAATCGTCTGTTGCTGCCGACTTGCTTAAATCGGCTTTTATTTTTAAATCGACACGGTATTCACTACCAATTTTTTTCTCCTCTTCCAAACATCCATGATTGGTAAAGCAACGAATATTTTCTAATTCTATGTGGTGCATTTCGCTTTTTTTTGAAATACAAATTTAGCAAAAGAAAGGAGTTTTGTGGAATTAAAGCATGTTTAAATAGTCATCTGCCACAACTTTACTCATAAATAAGGTTTTATAAATATCTCCCAATACATTGGCATTGATGTAAGTAGAGTCAGTGATTCTTCCATTGTAAGCAGCAACATCTGTAAACGTGCATTCCTCTCCCTATTGGTCGTCGGATGCAGGGGCATAATCTAACAACATACCCGATTCAATACGTTGTTTTTCTAGGTTATCACATATTGGGTTGATTTGTGCTGCCCATCCCATATCCAGATTGATTTGAGAGAACATAAAGCTTGGGGCTACTAATAGCAAGTAAATTAGTTTTTTCATAATTGTAATTTATTGGGTTAAAAGTTATTGATTAAATTGAGCGTCGAATCGACCATTTTTTATTGAATAGATTTCACTTGTTAGTGTATCTTGAATATTAAATTCAAAATATCCAGAGACAATGTTATCGGAAAAATCCAAATTTGTTATGGTTATGCTACCATTGAAATTTTGATTGGTTGTGTTTGTATTATTCGAATTTCCAGTAGTATAAAAAATAACTGCTGCATGAGCCTGTCCCTCTTCATTATTTACTAATTGATAAGTTTCTCCATTGGCTAATTCAAGGGATGTTGTGCTTAGTCTAATACCTCGTGGTATAAATCCTTCTTTTCTACCACTAATTGAAAAATAATATTCCCCATCCACCAGTTGGTAAAAGCAATTAAAATCACCAGAGTTATCAACAAAAGGTTCTCCATTAACAAGGCAACCAAAGGTGCCTGCTCCGGTTTGAGTGGCTTCGGGTAGGCAATCTATACCAACGCAGCTATCGTCGTCACTACTACATCCTAAAATAAGGAATAAAAGGATGAATATATAAAGTTTATTTTTCATAATATAAAGTTGGGTGTAATTTGAGCGAAAATCTGCAAATTTGACTATTTTACCAAAATTTGGTATATTTGAATAAATTTAAAACGAAATGAAAAATACATCAATATCACTCGGAAATTATTTTGACCAGTTTGTACAAACTCAGGTTTCTGCTGGACGTTACAAAAACGTAAGCGAAGTTATCAGAGCTGGACTTCGACTATTGGAAAATGAAGAAAGTAAAGTTATTGCGTTAAGGAATGCTATTCAAGAAGGAATTGATAGCGGAATTGCTCACGATTTCGACCCTAAAAAAAATCTTGAGGAACTAAAAGCGAAACGCAGAAAGAATGGCTAAATACGAATTGACCAATAAGGCTGTAGCTGACTTAAACGGAATTTGGGAGTATACACTCGAAAATTGGTCTGAAAACCAAGCTGACAGATATTACGATATGCTCTTGGATATTTGCCAAGATATTGCCGACAATCCTGAACTTGGAAAAAATTATGATGGAATTAAATCTGACCTTTTCGGACTGAAAGCAAATCGACACGTAATATTTTATCGAAAATCAGAATTAAATCCAATCGAAATAACGAGAATTTTACACGAGCGAATGGATTTGAAAAAAGAATAACCGAATAATAAAAACTACACCCAACAATAGCTATACACAATGGCTTGGGTTTGGGCTGAAATGAAAGGTTCGGTTTTTTTTACTAATTTTACGATTGAACAATAACGAAAGTGCTTATTTGCACGCCACTGTTCATAGCCAAACCGTTTTCATAAAACGAATATAAGACTTTAAATTGTATTTCATTGGTTCACAGATAGAATATAGTTATGCTCTCGCTGCGGCAAGAAGGTTAGAGGAACCTCTACAACCTAATTTTAAAATCTTGTTTAGCTTGTTCTTTTCTAAAAAAAATCATTCCCCAGAAAAATGTGTCGATGCTAACAGTGACCTCTGGATGTTGTATAATTTTCTTCCAAGCTTGATGCATGTCTTTGCTCCAATAAATATCATCAATAATAAAAACACTTTCGTTATGTTGATGTTTCAATAGCTGAAGGAAGTAATTATAAGTGGCTTCTCCGTCGTGGTGGCCATCAATAAAGACTAAGTCGAATTTAGTGTCTTGGTTTAAATTCTTCAGAAAAGCATTAAATGTGTCGATTTTTGAATTGATGTTGCTAAGCTTAAGTTGCTTAAAATTAGTTTGAGCTACTTTAGCAGTTGCTGGACAGGCTTCAATGGTAGTTAGTTGTATTTGTTTGTTTAAGCCCATAGCTACACTTTCTAAACCTAAGGAAGTTCCCAATTCTAAAGCGTTTTCAATTTTTAAATAATAGGTTAAACGATGTAAAAATTTAGCTCGTTTATAAGTGGTTCCTGCATTTTTAGCAACGGAAGAAATTTTTCGCTCTGCGGAAGAAAAAACTCGCGAACCCGCACCTAAATCTTTTACCTGAATAACTCCATGCGATTTAAAAAGTTGCTTTTGAAGATTTTTCCAAACGGAATATGCTTCTCGATGCGAAGTATCATAAAAACATTCGGTCACTAATTTATACACAAAAGGCGAATGCAAACCATGCTGATTTTGAGAATTCAGCAAATACGGCAAATAGGATTTTATGGGGTACCACATCAGTTATAAATGAAAGCGAAAATAAGGAAAATCGATTGAATTTTTATTTTAATAAATCGATTTGTTCATTTTCACGCAGAGTTAGCAAAGTTGCTTACCCAGAGTACCTAGAGATGTGTTTTAGGTTAAGAATCGTGATTTTGGTTTAGTATTTTTAATGCAAATCCAGAATTAATTCGACCCCGCTTGGGGCATAGGTTTTTAGCTAATCCCGACCGAACAAATTACGATTCCAAAGGAAAGGAATATTCAATATCACATCAAAACTCTAAGCCTAATTTGCATTGCATAGCTTTCATAGCTTTGAAAAATCCACTAACTTTAGCCAAAATTAAAAATATGCCTACACTTTTTACAAAAATTATAAACGGAGAAATTCCTGCGCATAAGATAGCAGAAAATGATGATTTTTTAGCTTTTTTGGATATTAATCCTAATGCCAAAGGACATACCTTGTGTATTCCAAAAAAGGAAGTAAATAAAATTTTCGATTTAGACGAAAAAACCTATTTAGCCTTGATGAAATTTTCGAAGCAAGTAGCTCACGCTCTTGAAAAAACCATTGCTTGCAAACGTGTTGGGATGGCGGTGGTAGGGTTAGAAGTCCCTCATGTGCACGTGCATTTAATTCCTTTAAACGATATGAAGGAAATGACCTTTCAGCACAAGGTTGAAATGAATCAAGAGGAACTTGGTGATTTAGCTCAGGAAATAGCTTCAAATGTAGAATTAAGCTGAAACCAGTATTGCAAAGAATTTGGCTAAAGCCCATGCGGAATTCCGAATTATTTTTCCCCCATCTGAAGATGGGGGCTATTAATTTTTTATGAAAACACCTTGACCATCGATTTTTAATTTTTCATAATTCAATAGAAACGGAATTTATTCTGTTTATGGTTTTAAATTTTAATTGATCCAACCGAATTTAGAATTTAATTTTTTTGATTCAATAGGAACGGGATTTATCCCGTTCATAGCTCTAAAGCCCATGCGGAATTCCGAATTATTTTTCCCCATCTGAAGACGGGGGCTAAAATATTTCGATTTAAAATTAAATGAGATACAAATATAGAACAGAAGAGTTTTTTTTAAAAAAATATTTTTGATTTTTCTAAGTATTTGAGGTGATCCAAGGGTTTTTCAGTATGTTCAAAACAAAAACTACCCTGACTTTGTTACAAAATTTGAGTAAAATTACCCTGACTTTATTACAAAATTTAAACAAAATAACCCTGACTTTGTTGCAAAATAGTTTATATTAGCATCATTTATAAGAAGTTACGCATTAAATGATAAAGTTGAGGTTATGCAGTTAACAAAAAGAGATAGATATGCTGATTTATTGGTTTGGAAAAATCAAGAAAATAAGAAGCCATTAATTATAAGAGGAGCAAGACAAGTTGGTAAAACCACGCTTATTAAGCAGTTTTCAAAAGAGTATGATTATTTTATTCATTTAAATTTAGAGAAAAGTAAAGACGCCTCTCTTTTTAAGCAGAATCTTGAAGCCAGCGAGTTAATTGATATTCTTTTTTTGAGAAACAATATTAATAGTAAGAATATAGATAATACGCTACTCTTTATTGATGAAATCCAAGAAGAGCCAAGGGCAATTGCTCAACTCCGGTATTTTTATGAAGACCATCCTGGATTAAGCATAATTGGTGCGGGGTCGCTCTTAGAACATAAAATGAAGGATATTTCTAATTTTCCTGTTGGGAGGGTAGAGTTTTTATATTTATTTCCATTTAATTTTCGTGAGTTTCTTATAGCGAATAATAAAAAAATCTTGGCTAGTGCTATCTTAGACAAGGACTGGAAAGTAAGCTTACATGAATTAGCCTTAGAATGGTTTAACCGTTATGCCATAATTGGTGGTATGCCGGAAGTAGTAACTAATTACGCTGTAACAAATCAACTTTCAAGTTTACCAAGGATTTATGAAAGTATATGGACTACCTACAAAGAAGACATTTTGAAATATGCAAAAAATACGAGTCAAAATAGAATAATTCAATTTTTAGTGGATACTGCTCCATTGTATGCAGACCAGCGAATAAAGTTTCAAAATTTTGGAAATTCTAATTATAAATCAAGAGAAGTCTCTGAAGCCTTTAAACAGCTAAATGATGCTAAAATTATTCAATTAATTTATCCATGTACAAAAGTTGACTTTCCAATTATACCATCATTGAGAAAGTCACCAAGACTTCAGTTTTTAGATACCGGAATTTTAAATTTTTGTCTATCAATTCAAGATCAATTAATTCAACTAAACGATTTAAGTGATGCTTACAGAGGAGCAATAATTCCGCATCTAATCACACAGGAGCTAATTTCTAAAAATACAAATGCATATCAATTGCCCTATTTCTGGGTAAGAGACAAAAAGCAATCATCAGCTGAAGTTGACTTGCTTATACGTATTAATGAACTACTTATACCTATAGAAATAAAATCAGGAAAAAAGGGCACACTTAAATCCTTGCATGAGTTTATTGATTTATCTGAACATCCTTATGCGGTTAGACTATACGCTGGAAAATATTCGGTTGAAGAAGGCAAAACAAAACGAGGAAAAACATACAAACTACTCAATTTACCTTACTATTTAGGACTAAAACTTGAAGAAGAAATCACAAACTTCATCAAGAACAACCCATTTTAAATAATTGAATTTGCACTATTGAAGGTTCTAAATTTTAATTAATACCATCGAATTTAGAATTTAATTTTTGTAATTCAATAGGAACGAGATTTATACCGTTCATAGCTTGAAAGCGTAAAAAGGCTTTAGCCGAATTTTTTAATGAATAATTTTGGAAACCATCGTAGCAAAGAATTGGGCTAAAGCCCATGCGGAATTCCGAATCATTCCCCCATCTGAAGATGGGGGCTATTAATTTTTTATGAAAACACCTTGACCATCGATTTTTGATTTTTTTCATAATTCAATAGGAATGGAATTTATTCTGTTTATGGTTTTGAATTTTAATTGATTCAACCGAATTTAGGATTTAATTTTCGTAATTCAATAGGAACGGGATTTATCCCGTTCATAGCTCGAAAGCGCAAATAGGCTTTAGCCGAATTTTTTTTAATGAATAATTTTGGAAATCATCATAGCAAAGAATTGGGCTAAAGCCCATGCGGAATTCCGAATTATTTTTCCCCCATCTGAAGATGGGGCTATTGATTTTTTTATGAAAACATTTGACTATTAATTTCCGAATTATTTTCCCCCTGAAGATGGTGGCTATTGATTTATTAACGACATTTAAAAAATCAAATCGGTATTATTGCTTAATTTTGAAGTAGGAATTACAAAAATGCAACCGGTAACAGATTTTAAAGAACACATCAGAAAAATCATTCATGTAGATATGGATGCATTTTATGCCTCGGTAGAGCAATTGGATTTTCCAGAATTGCAAGGAAAACCAATTGCCGTTGGCGGGAGCTCTGATCGTGGAGTAGTAGCTGCCGCTAGTTATGAAGCTCGAAAATTCGGAGTGAAAAGTGCTATGAGCGGAAGACAAGCCAAACGTCTTTGTCCCGATTTAATTTTTGTGAAAACTAGGTTTGATCGCTATAAAGAAATTTCACAACGCATTAGAAGTATTTTTTTTGAATACACGCCTTTAGTTGAACCACTTTCTTTAGATGAAGCTTATTTAGACGTAACGCAGAACACTAAAAATCATCCTAGCGCAACTTTGCTGGCTACCGAAATCAGGCAGCGAATAAAAGAAAAAACAGGTTTAAATGCTTCAGCAGGGATTTCCATTAACAAGTTTGTGGCTAAAATTGCTAGTGATATCAATAAACCAAACGGACAAAAAACTATTCCGCCGGATGAGGTAATTTCATTTTTAGAAAATTTAGATGTTCGAAAATTTTATGGCGTTGGTAAGAAAACCCAAGAAAAAATGTATGCCATGGCCATTTTCACGGGAGCCGATTTAAAAAAAATGAGCCTTGATGAATTGGAAAAAAACTTTGGTAAAAGCGGTTTACATTATTACCAAATTGTACGCGGTATTCATTTAAGCGATGTCAAACCCAACAGAACTCGAAAATCGCTTGGTGCAGAACGTACCTTCTCTCAAAATTTTAGTTCAGAAGTTTTTATGGAAGAAAAGTTACTTCAAATTGCTGAAGAGGTGGAAAAGCGACTCAAAAAATCGAAAGTTGCAGGAAAAACCATTACCTTAAAAATTAAGTATTCCGATTTCAATACACAAACTCGAAGTAAGACACTTTCCTTTTTCATTGCTAGTAAATCCCTTATTTTTGAGGAGGCGAAATTACTATTGTACCAAGAGAAACTGAAAGACTCAGTGCGTTTGTTAGGCATTAGTTTATCTAATTTAAATAATGAAACACCCAAAAAAATAGATTACCTCAAAGAACAACAATTAAAGTTGCCTTTTTGATGCTCAAAACTTTTTTGAAAACACCTAACAGCATAGAAGTTTATTAATATTTTTGTAAAATGATGCAAGTTTTTGATGATGTTTATTTTATGAGGAAAGCCCTTGAAGAGGCTCAGCTAGCTTTTGAAAAAGGCGAAGTTCCTGTGGGTGCAGTGGTGGTGAGTAATCAGCAAATTATTGCTCGAGCCCATAATTCTACCGAGCAATTAAATGATGTTACCGCCCATGCCGAAATGTTGGCTATTACTTCAGCAGCCAATTACCTTGGCGGAAAGTACCTGAAAAAATGTAAGTTATATGTAAGTTTAGAACCTTGCCAAATGTGTGCAGGCGCCTTGTATTGGTCGCAAATTGATGAAGTAATTTATGGCGCTTCAGACCCCAAAAGAGGCTTTCGGAAAATGGGCACACAAATGCATCCAAAAATAAAAATCAAATACGGAATTATGGCTAAAGAAGCGCAGGATTTATTACAAGCATTTTTCAATAATAAAAGAAAATAGAGAAATTTCATGAAACAGCAGTGGATTAAAAAATATTTGAAATCGTTAAAATTAATAGGCTTTTGGGGTTGTTGTTTCATCCTCTTTCAATCTTGTAATGAGGATAAGAAAACAATAAATCAACCTGAAAAAACGGTTGAAGTAAATTCATTAAGCCTAGACTTACAAAGTAACCTGGGCTACGGAAGCTTTTTGCCTAATAGAGAGATTTTGTTTCCCTTAAATAGGACTATTGCTTATCAAGGAGTGCCAGCTAATTTAGAAAATTATGTCGTTCGGTCTTTTGTGCTTCAAAAGCATCAGCATTACTACAATCAGTTTAAAAAAGGCGAAATTTCAGAAGAGCGTTTTCAGCAGATTAAAACAATTTTTAATATTGATGTAGAAACTTTAAGCGAGGAAAATCCTAAAACCGACCTTTTGTTTTTATTGGGAACAGACCAAAGCGGAGAACGAATAATCATTCCAGACAGCAATCAAAACTTTGATTTTTCTGATGATGAACCGCTTCAATTTGAATTTCCACTTGAATTTATTGATGAAGATGACGAAGAGTTTTTTGAAGAAAATCAAGAACAATTTTTACCCAAAACCAACTTCAAAATAGATTATGTAAATAAAAAACAAGTTGAAGAGCGCGAAATAGTTGTGGTTGTAAACCCTTATCAAATGGAAACCGAGGTGAGTTTTTATGCAGACAACCCCGCCGAAGAAGATTATTTTATAGCCGTGAGTTTCCCCAAAGTGATGAAAACTAATTTTGAAGTTGCCAATCAATCTTATCAGGTAGAAGTCGCCAATCAGTTTTTGCAAGCATTTTACACAATGCAAGACACTAAATTCAATTTTTTTAAGCTTGCTGAAGAAGAAAAAACACCTTTAAACAAGCGCCCTTATTCCATTGGAGACACCATAAATTTAAACAACTACGATTTTAAGATTAAATGGCTTGCTGAAGACGGAAAAGAATTACGTATGGATTATTTAGGTAAAAACGAAAATCCCATAGGCAGCAGAATGGGGAATTATTTTCCACTGAATGAAGTGGCTAATTTTCAAGGCGAAAAAACCACTTTCCCTTCCACTGAAAAAGAATTTCAATTACTTTATTTTTGGTCTTTAGAAGAAAAGCGAAGCTTAAAAGAAGTTCCGGATTTAAAAGAAATAGACACTTCTAAGGTAGCCATTTTAGGTTTTTCTGTAGATGAAAATGCGGGTGCTGCCCACAGAATGCAAGTAAGAAGGAAAATGGAATGGACTAACTTTCACTTGCACCCCACCCAAGACCAAAAACAAATCAAACAACTTCAATTAGAAGCTTTTCCAACTTATTTTTTGCTTAATCAAGAAGGAAAAATTGTGTTGCGGAGTTTACACTTAAGTGAGGTAAAAAGAAATTTTTAATAACCTTCAGGTTAATAACAGCATTAATTTTCTCATAAACTCACAATTACACTACAAGCGTTTCCTCCAAAACCAACGGCATTTACCATAATGTTTTTAATTTCTTTTGGAGATTTTTGATTTTTGTAAAACGGATTTTCAATGAGTTGTTGGTGTTGTAACATGAAAATGGCCATCTCTAGACTCATGCCTCCAGAGGCGCCAAAGCTATGACCTATCATAAATTTGTTAGTGGTTAAAAAAGGCCGTTGATCAAAGCTTTTTTCAATGGCTTTTAGTTCTGCTAAATCGCCTTTTACTGTTCCAGGCGCATGCATTACAATAGCATCTACCTGTTTTAAGTTGGCTTCATTTAAAGCCATTTTCATGGATTTTTGAAAACATTTAGCTTCTTTAGAAATCGCAATATTATGTTGAATTTTTTCAGTAGCAAAACCAACACCAGCAATTTTGGCAAGTGCATTTTCAGGCTTTGTGTCAACAACAAAAAGACTTGCCGCTTGCCCAAGCACTAAGGAATTTGATTTTTTATCCATAGCCAAACTTTCACAAGCCCACTTACTTGTTGATTTACTGTATAATTTTAAAGCCTTCATTTGCGCAATAGTGTAGGGCGTTAACGGAGCCTCTGTGCCGCCAAACACAAAACTTTCTGCCATGCCAGAATGCAACCAAGCTTTGGCATTGAGTAAGGCGTGTAAAGCCGTAGAGCACGTAATGGAATGAGAAATGCAAGGACCTTCAGTATTTAATTCCTGAGCTATCCAAGAAGAAATATTGCCTAAAGTAGTAATTGGAGAGGTTAAACTCGGTACTTTACCGGTGGTTATAAAATCATGGTGGCTGGCTTCAAAAGTAGTGGTTGCTCCTCGTGAAGAACCTATATTTACACCAGTATTAGTCCAATTAATCTTGGTATTTTGATGTAATTTTTTAGCCAAGTACAAACTTTGTAAAACTGAGGGGTCTAACAGCCTATATCTTTTATCTGATTGCTGAAGTTCTCGTAAACTTTCTTCTTGGACTAAAGTTAACGAACTCACCCAATAGTTTTCATTATTTATTTTTTTTTCAGCAAATAAGGGTTGCGCCTGGCTATAATTTTCCCAAATCGCTGCAGCCGAATTTCCCAAAGCGGAAATGCTTTCAAAAGCTTTAATATATAAGTTGTTAGGCACTAGCTTTTTTATGCAAATATAAACAAGTAGAAAGCCCTGCCAGTGCTTAATAAGCTAAATTTATACATTGTATGCAAACAAGAATAAGAGTCAAAGCTGTTCTAGAAGCTCATAGAAACACACTTGCCATAGCAACTATTTAGCGCTCAAACACAAAGCGCAGAAAAATTAATTTTAAATTCATTAAAAATAAGTTGTAAATTTCGGCAAAAAACATACTTTTGCAAAAATTGTAATACGAATATATATGTATTGGACGTTAGAATTAGCCTCTTATTTGAGCGATGCACCTTGGCCTGCAACAAAGGATGAATTAATTGATTATGCCATTAGAACAGGTGCGCCTTTAGAAGTTGTAGAGAATCTTCAATCTATTGAAGACGAAGGAGATACGTATGATTCTATTGAAGAAATTTGGCCGGATTATCCAACCGATGAGGATTATTTATGGAATGAAGATGAATATTAACATCTTCCACTTATAAAAGCTTTTAAAAGTCTCGGTTAGAGACTTTTTTTTTTCCTTACCTTTGGACTTGAAAAACAATAAAAAAACAAATTTAACGCTAAGTAATTAGCCATTTAAATAATAAAGTATCCATTATGGGATTATTAGATTCAGTACTAAAAGCATTTGTTGGCGATAAAGCCAAAAAAGATATTAAATTAATTACCCCTATAGTTAATAAAATCAAGTCGTTTGAAAATGAATTTGAAGCCTTAACTATAGATGAATTACGTGAAAAAACGAATTCGTTTAAAGTAAATATTTTTGAAGCAACCAAAGCTTTTGAAGAGGAAAAAGAAAGTTTAAACCAGAAAGCCGAACAAGAAGAAGATATTAACCTAAAGGAAGACATTTACGCAGAAATGGACGCTTTAGAAGATAAAATTTATGAAGCTTCTGAAGCGGTTTTAAACACTATTTTACCTGAAGCTTTTGCCGTTGTAAAAGAAACTGCCAAACGCTTTTTTCATAATAGCGAAATGAAGGTGAAAGCTACTGAATTTGACCGAACACTTTCAGCTCAAAAAGATTACGTTAGCCTAGATGGTGATTTTGCCCTTTGGAAAAATTCTTGGGATGCCGCTGGTAAAGAAGTAACTTGGGATATGATTCATTATGATGTTCAGCTGATTGGCGGGGTGGCCATGCACCAAGGAAAAATTGCTGAAATGCAAACGGGGGAAGGTAAAACTTTGGTAGCTACCTTACCGGTTTACTTAAACGCACTTACCGGAAAAGGAGTGCATTTAGTAACCGTAAATGATTATTTGGCTAAACGTGATAGCCTTTGGATGGCTCCCATCTTTGAATTTCACGGACTTCGTGTAGATTGTGTAGATTATTATAAACCGAATTCGCCTGAACGTAGAAACGCTTACAATGCCGATATTACTTACGGAACTAACAATGAATTTGGTTTTGATTACTTGCGTGATAACATGAGTCACGCGCCTGATGATTTAGTGCAAAGAAAACCTAATTACGCCATTGTTGATGAGGTAGATTCCGTGTTAATTGATGATGCTCGTACTCCTTTAATTATCTCTGGTCCTGTGCCAAAAGGTGATGTACACGAATTTGATCAGCTTAAACCTCAAGTAGCTCAAATTGTGGAAGCACAGCGTAAATATTTAACAGGCGTGCTAGCTGAAGCAAAAAAATTAATTAAAGAAGGAGATACTAAAGAAGGTGGATTTCAACTCTTAAGAGTCTATAGAGGGCTTCCTAAAAATAAAGCTTTAATTAAGTTTTTATCGGAAGATGGAGTAAAACAAATTCTTCAAAAAACAGAAAACTTTTACATGCAAGATAATAATCGGGAAATGCCTAAGGTAGATGCCGACTTGTTCTTTGTAATTGAAGAAAAATCGAATCAAATTGATTTAACCGATAAAGGAGTAGAATTTTTATCTGGAGAGAAAGACCCAGATTTCTTTGTGATGCCTGAAATTGGAATGGAAATCGCAAAAATTGAAAAGCAAAAACTTCCCAAAGAAGATGAAGTAGCAAAAAAAGAAGAATTGTACCGAGATTTCAGCGTGAAAAGTGAACGAATTCACACCTTACGCCAGCTTTTAAAGGCTTATACTTTATTTGAAAAAGATACGGAATACGTAGTGATGGACAACAAGGTAAAAATTGTTGACGAACAAACTGGACGTATCATGGACGGACGTAGATATAGTGATGGTCTTCACCAAGCTATTGAAGCCAAAGAAAGTGTAAAGATAGAAGATGCTACCCAAACATTTGCTACGGTTACTTTACAGAATTACTTTAGAATGTACCGCAAGCTTTCAGGAATGACGGGTACAGCCGTAACAGAAGCAGGCGAATTTTGGGAAATCTATCAATTGGATGTGGTTGAAATCCCTACCAACCGCCCAATAGCTAGAGACGATCGCCAAGATATGGTGTATAAAACCAAACGCGAAAAATACAATGCCATCATTGATGAGGTAGTGCAACTTTCTGAAGCAGGAAGACCTGTTTTAATTGGTACCACATCCGTAGATATTTCTGAACTTTTAAGCAGAATGTTAAAAATAAAGAACATCAAGCACAATGTCTTGAATGCTAAATTGCATAAAAAAGAAGCTGATGTTGTAGCCGAAGCAGGAAACGCAGGAATTGTTACCATTGCTACCAATATGGCGGGACGTGGAACGGATATTAAACTTTCTAAACAAGTAAAAGAAGCTGGCGGTTTAGCCATTATTGGCACAGAAAGACACGATTCAAGAAGGGTAGATAGACAGTTAAGAGGTCGTGCCGGACGTCAAGGAGATCCAGGAAGTTCTCAGTTTTATGTTTCTTTAGAAGATAATTTAATGCGTTTATTTGGCTCTGAACGAATTGCCAAATTAATGGACAGAATGGGACTTGAAGAAGGCGAAGTAATCCAGCATTCCATGATTTCAAAATCCATTGAACGCGCACAGAAAAAAGTGGAAGAAAATAACTTTGGGGTAAGAAAACGTCTCTTAGAATATGATGATGTAATGAACGCCCAGCGTGAGGTGATTTACAAACGTAGATACAATGCACTTTTTGGTGAACGATTAAGAATTGATATTGCTAATATGATTTACGATATTTCTGAATCAATTACTGCTAACAATAAATTAACCAACGATTTTGACAACTTTGAGTTTGAATGCATTCGCTTTTTCTCTGTAGAACCTCCTGTTAATGATGCAGAATTCAAGAAGATGAATGAGCAACAAATTGTTGGAAAACTATATCAATTGGCTTACCAAAGCTACGAAGATAAAATGAGCAGAAATGCAGAAGTTGCTCTTCCTGTAATTCAGCAAGTTTACGAACAACACGGAGAACGTTTTGAGCGTATTGCTGTTCCTTTTACCGATGGAACAAAAACCCTACAAGTAGCTACTAATTTAAAATCGGCTTACGAATCTCAAGGAAAACAATTAGTAACCGATTTTGAAAAGAATATTACCTTAGCCATTATTGACGAAGCTTGGAAAAACCACCTTAGAAAAATGGATGAGTTGAAGCAAAGTGTTCAGTTGGCGGTACACGAGCAGAAAGATCCTTTGTTGATTTATAAGTTTGAGGCTTTAGAGCTATTTAAAGTGATGTTAGATGAGGTGAATAGAGATGTGATTTCTTTCTTGTTTAAAGGTGAAATTCCTCAACGCGATACCTCAAGTATTAAAGAAGCTTCCCAAACAAGGCCAAAAGAACGTGTACAAACCAAAAAAGAAGAGGTGAGAAACCTTGACGAGCAAGCAGCACAAAATAGAGCCGCTGGTCAACAAGCAGGAAGACAACAACCTCAAGTAACTGAAACCATTGTTAGGGAGCAACCAAAAATTGGCAGAAATGACAAGGTGGTTGTTAAAAATGTAACTAATGGTGAAGAAAAAACCTTAAAGTTCAAGCAAGCTCAACCCTTAATTGAAAAAGGCGAGTGGGTTTTAGCAAAAAAAGCATAATACACTTATGAGTAAGTTTGAAATTGAGTTTAAGTGGGCACTGTATTTTACAGCATTCAATGCCCTTTGGCTTTCTTTAGAGAAAGTTTTGGGTTGGCATGATGAGCTTATTCAACAACATGCTTTTTATTCCTTGCTCATCATAATTCCGCAGGTAGTGTTTTTTTATTTATGCATCAAAGCAAAACGTGATGACTATTTTAAAGGCGAAGCCAACTGGCAACAACTTTTTGTTTCTGGTGGAGTTTTAGCTTTGTTAATCGCAGCTCTTTCACCAGCAGTGGTGTATTACATGAACCGATTTTTATCACCAGATTTTATTGATTTAGCCATAGATCGCTACCTTATGAGCGGAGGTAAAGAAGCCGAAGCCAAAAACTTTCACAGCTTAGAAGCCTATATTAAAAACGGTATTTTATTCAATGTTTCTATGGGAATTGTCATTGCTGGTCCCGTGGCTTATTTTTTGAAGAAAAAAAAGCCCCTCTAAATCTCCCCGATACTTCGACTTGGCTCACTTCGATTATACTCAGTGCAAGCAGCACAAGTGGGAAGGGAGCTTAAAAACAGGACGTGATTAGCTGGATGGGGACACCTCGTCCCTCGGTGTGACAAAACCCTCATTAACTTGTCATTCCGGAAAATTCCCCAACACCCTCATTAACCTGTCATACCGCAAAAAATTTTCCAATACCCTCATCGACCTGTCATTCTGGAAAATCCCCCATGCTCATTGAACTATCATTCCGGAAAATTTCCTAAGAAATTTATCCGGAATCTTACCGTTATGAAAACACAAACAAACTACCTAACCAAAGACATGATCAGAATTCCAAATCATAAGATTCCGCGTCTCGTTATCGCTCGTGCGGAATGTCAAAAGGAAGGGGAAGTGCGGAATCTCCCCGTAATGAAAACCTATGTCAGTTCGAGTTTTTTTCTTGAGCAATAAGGGAAAAGAAAATGTATCGAAGCGGGGTCACTGAGTGATTTCAACGATCGAGAGTGGAGTTGAAATTGTATCGATAAAGTGTGGTCACTGAGTGATTGAATGTTTCATTAAAAAACATTCAATTGTATCGAAGTGAGCTCTTGTGCGGAAAGACAAAAGGAAGTAGAAAGTTCGGAAAACCATAAAGAAAGAATTAAAAAAATCATCAATACCTTAAGCTATAAAAGTTAAAACCTAAATTTCTTCTTAAAACACATCAAACAACTGTTTACAAATTTAAAACATTGATTATCAGTTTTTTTGTTTAATGAATATATTTTTAACAATTGTTTATTTAACTCAAAATTAATTACTTTTAAATTTGATATTATGAAAACTAATTTCAATTTTTTAAGCATATTGTTTTTGATTATTATAATGTCAAATATAACATTTGCTCAACCAACCACAATTCCCTTTGAACTGTCTGCTCAATATAATGGTCAGTATGATTATAAGATTCTTGGTAACACACATAATGAATTTGACAATAATTCTAATCCACCTCCACCTTGTGAGATGCTGACTCAATCATCTGCAGTACTAGAGTTAGAAAATAATCAAAATATTGTTTTAGCTTATTTATACTGGTCGGGTGTAGGAAATGGTTTATTTGATCCTGAAATACAACTTAATGGAGAGACCATCTTTGCAGATATAATTAACGTTGTAGATCCGCAACAATTTGGCTCCTTTTTTTATTATGGATCATTTAAAGACATAACTCAACTTGTTCAGGAAGATGGAAGTGGTACATATATTTTTTCAGGTTTAGATTTAAACCCTATTATAGGAGCTGATTGTTCTGGTGGCACACAATTTAGTGGTTGGTCAATTTTTGTTATATATGAAGACAATACATTACCAATACAGCAGGTAAACGTTTATAATGGATTTGCATCTGTTTATGGTTTTGGTTTAAATTCCTCAGCCACAATTGAAGTAGGTAGCTTAAACGTGGTCGATACACAAGATGCTCGAATGGGCTTTTTAGCTTGGAATGGAAGCCCTAATTTATTCTTTAATGAAAGTATTTCATTTAATGGAAATTTATTGAGCAATCCACCATTAAATCCAGTTGATAATCCATTTAACGGTACCAACTCTTACACAGGAGCTACCGATTTATGGAATATGGATTTAGATTTTTTTGATATTTCTAACTATATTGAAGAAGGAGATACGAGTGCTAACATTACTTTTACCTCTGGTTTCAATCGATATATCCAAAACGTAGTCACCGTCATCCGCTCTGAGTTACCAGATGCTACCGTAGAGCTTATCAATTTTTCAGGAATAGCCGATTGTGATGAACGGGATTTTACTATTGAAACCCAGGTTGGGAATTTTAATGCAAGTGATATCTTGCCTGCCAACACGCCCATTTCCTTTTTTGTTTTAGACGAAAATGATGAAGAAGTCTTTTTAGAAACTTTTTTTACCCAAGCTGAAATTGCCATCGATGAATCAGAAACCCAATTTTTCACCATTAGCATCCCTGATGAAATTCCTGAAAACACCACACTAATCGCCAAAGTCAACACCCTTGCCGATGGCTCAAACCCCATCAACGAAAGTAATATCCTCAACAACGATTTTGAGCAGGAACTTTTCCTGCCTATTTCTCCCGAACCTCTCACCACCCAAAACCTCACCCAATGCGCCAACTTATCTGAATCTTTTTTCAACTTAGAAGAAGCTCTGGAAAATGCTGAAGACACCGAAGACGAAATAAGTTTCCACCTAAGCCAAGAAGATGCAGAGGAAGGTGAAAACCCCATTGAAAACCCAGCAGATTACAACCCCACCGAACTCATAGAAAGCCTCTTTGTAAGAAGATTTGACGACAATTGTTTTGCGGTAAGTGAGTTTGAAATTGAAAGCCTAATCCCCCCACAAATTAACGAGCCTGAACTTTTTTCTGAATGTGATTTCTCTGAAGAACAACTCGGATTTACCGAATTTGATTTAACCTCCAAAATCGATGAAATTACCGG
>NZ_JAANAS010000001.1 GCF_011089875.1 Psychroflexus maritimus
AAGTTGGGGTCTCCACTTTGAAGCGGAGGAATTTCATTAACAATAAGTTCAAAAGAGGTGAAAGAGAAGCAACTTGTTTCTGTTTCGGTTACTCGGACAAAAATTTCTTGCCCACTAGAGGTAAACGCTTCCGGATTAATGATCTCATTTTCGTTATTTTCCGCATCGGTTTGTGAAGTGTAAAACTGCAGTTCATGTTCAATTACTTCGAGACCATTTAAAATAATTAGTGTTTGAGTTGTTAAATCAAAGGTAAATTCACCGATTAGGTCAACATCACAAGCTTCTACTGCAGTCATATCTTCCGCTTCGGCAATGAGAGGCAGTAAATCAGCTTCCAGTTCCAATTCGGTAAAGGATGCACAGCCGTTGGTAATATCGGTAACTCGTACAAAAAGTGTTTGTGAAAAGGCATTTTCGTTGGTGTAGGGACTGGTTAATCCGTTTTCGATAGTTAAATCTTCTGCTTCAACTTGGGTGGTGAAGAATTCTACTTCGTAATTTGGATTTCCGTCGGTGATTTCATCGATTTTAGTAGTTAAATCAAATTCTGTAAATCCGAGTTGTTCTTCAGAGAAATCACATTCAGAAAGGGCTTCAGGAGCGTTGATTTCAGGAGGCGGAAGGGTTTGAATTTCAAATGAATTGACGGCAAAACAATTGCCGTCGAAAATTCTTACCCAGAGGCTTTCTATGAGTTCGGTGGGGTTGTAATCTGCTGGGTTTTCAATGGAATTTTCACCTTCCTCAGCATCTTCTTGGCTAAGGTGGAAAGTTGCTTCATCATCGGTGTCTTCAGCATCTTCTAGGGCTACTTCTAAGTTGAAAAAAGATTCTGATAAGTTGGTACATTGGGAGAGGTTTTGGGTGGTGAGGGGTGCTGGGGAGGTAGGCAGGAAAAGCTCCTGCTCAAAATCGTTGTTGAGGATGTTACTTTCATTAATAGGATTACTGCCGTCTTCCAAAGTATTGACTTTGGCTATTAGTGTGGTGTTTTCGGGGATTTCATCAGGAATGGTGATGCTTAGAAATTGAGTTTCTGAATCGTCTATAGCAATTTCAGCTTGGGTGAAGAAAGTGTCTAAAAAAACTTCCTCGCCATCTTCATCTAACACAAAAAAAGAAATGGGCGTATTGATAGGCAGCACATCGCTGGCGTCGAAGTTACCTACTGTTGTCTCTACCGTAAAATCCCGCTCGTCGCACTCACCTACTCCAGAAAAATCAACTAGCTCTACGGTAGCGTCTGGGAGCTCGGAGCGGAAAACAGTGACTACGTTTTGGATGAGGCGTGTAAATGTAGAGCTAAAAGTAATTGTTGCTTCTGTATCACCTACTTCAATAAATTCAGAAACGTCAAAAAAATCTAAATCCATATTCCATAAATCAGTAGCTCCAGTATAAGAATTTGTACCATTAAATGGATTATCAACAGGATTTAAAGGTGGATTGCTCAATTGGTTTCCATTAAATGAAATGCTTTCATTTAAAAATAAATTAGGACTTCCATTCCAAGCTAAAAACCCCATACGGGCATTATCTGTACTAACAACATTAAGGTTATCAATATTTATAATTGTTGTTGCATTGATACCGAAACCATAAACAGATGCTAAACCATCATATATATTGACTTGTTGTGTGGGTAAAGTATTGTCTTCATAAACTACAATTATTGACCAACCAGAGTAATATTGAGCTGTTGAGCAATAGTTATTTAAAATTGGATTTAAATTAAGTTCAGAAAAGGTATATAAACTATTGCCCCATTGTTGTACTATCTCAGTAATATTTTTGAAAGAACCAAACCAAAAAACAAAATTTGTTTCTTCTGGATCTACAACACTTATTTCATCAGCAAATAAAGTTTGTCCATTTAGTTGAACTTCAGGATCAAAAAGCCCATCCCCAATTCCAGACCAATACAGATAAGCTGCAACAACTTCTTGGTCAGGATCTAAGTCTAAATTAGCCGAAGACTCGGTTAGCATTTGACATGGTGGTGGCGGATTTTGCCAATTGTCAAATTCATTCAGTGTATTACCAATAATTTTGTAATCAAATTGTCCGTTGAATTGAGCACGTAGTTCCAGCGGAATATCTGTTGGTACTTGAGCATTAATTCCATAACTCAAAAAAAACAAAAAGGTAAATAAATAGCATATATATATGTTAATTTTCATATTATCAAATTTAAACATATTGATAAATGTCTTAGACCCTAAAAAGTTAATATATAGTTAAAAAAAAAAACAGGTAATTGATTATGAATGATTTATGTTTGTAAATTTAAAATCTAACTTAAAAACATTTAACTATGAAACATTTACAATTACTTACAGTTTTCTTAATGCTAAGCGCATTAAGTTATGGGCAGCAATTTAACCAATCAACAAACCCAGTTATTAATCCTATTAATAATCCAATAGACTCAAATGAACCTGGTTCCCAGTTTAATGGACAAGAAAAATTTAGATTTCAGGCTGGTTTAATAACTCAACTAGATTCAATTATTGATGGTAGTACAGTAGCAAATGATCTTTTTAATTTTAATAACAGGTGGTTTTCTATTGGAAGGTTAAACACTGGAACACAAGAAGTGTATGGCTTACGTTTTCAATTGCCACAAAAAGCATTAACCTTTGGTTATCAGGATGTTAACGACACCAATCCTAGGATTCAATGGATTGGAACTGGACAAGATTTAGGAAATTTAGAGTTTAGGGTGGCAGATGATTTTATGTCTACCAATTCTGATTTAGTAGCAACTATGCGCAATGATGGTGGGACGGTTTTTGCAGAACAAAACTTATCTTCATTTACTGATGCTAAAGTAGGAATTAATAATTCTAGTTTTGCTAAAGCATTAAATATTATTAACGAAAGTGGAAGTATTGGTGTCGATGTTTTTCAAAACAATACTAACATTATAAATACATGTTATAATGCTACTATTCCAGAAGGAATTAAAGGACAAAGAAACATAGGTTATGACGTATCAGTTAATGCAAATTCCTCTGAAAATATTGGTTACAGAGCTAGAGTAGAAGGTCAAGCAAATTTTAGATTTGGATTTCAATCAAGTTCTGTAGGTGAAGGTATTACGAATTTTGGAATTTCGGGATCTGCATCTGGTGCTGATAATAATTATGGTATTTTTGGTCGGGTAAGTAACACAAGTGGGGTTTCAAATAATCCAGGGGATTTTGCGGGATTTTTTGATGGTAACATTACTACAACAGCTGGTTTTTTTGCGCCGTCAGATCAAAAACTAAAAGAAGGTGTGAATCAATTAGAATTTGCTTTAGAAGATTTAATGAAGCTACAGCCCAAAACCTACAATTATATTAGTTCAAAAAAGATTAATCTTGCAGAAGGAAAGCAATTTGGATTTATTGCCCAAGAGTTAGAAGAGGTTTTTCCAGAACTTATCAAAGAGATTAGTAAACCAGTTTTTAATGAGGAAGAAGAAGTTAAAGAATATCTTGAATACAAATCAGTTAATTATTTGGGTTTAATTGCTGTTTTAACAGGCGCTATTCAAGAATTAGCTGAGGAGGTTGATCGCTTAAAAGAAACCAATGAAAGTTATGTGGTTTTCAGTGACCGTTTAGAAGCAGAAGAAATGGAGCGTCTTAGAAAATTAGCTTATCAATTAGAGTAGAATTATCCTAATCCTTTTCAAGGTAGAACTTCAATTGAATACAGCATTCCTGATGATGAAAGAAATGCCTCTATCATGGTATTTAATATGACAGGAAAATTGCTGAAAGAATTTAAATTAAGAGAAAAAACAGGTAAAATTGAAATTACTTCGGATGAGTTTCAGCCCGGTATTTACTTATATAGTTTAATTAGCGATAACAACGAGATTATTACTAAGAAAATGATTGTCAAATAAAATTTATAATATTGAGTAAATTTACTTTTAAATGCGAGGCACAAAGCTTCGCATTGTTTTTTAAAAATATTTTTATCAAGACAATACACTATTCCTTTTATCTTTCCGTATAAAAGATAGGAAGACTTGGGATTTTATGTTTTAGATTTTTCATTGTAGAGGCGTTTGGATTGTTTTATTGGTAGAGGTGTTTGGATAAAACGCCTCTACCAATAAAATACGGGATTATTTTTGAATTGACATAGATTTTCATTACGGGGAGATTCCGGATAAATTTCTAGGAAATTTTCCGGAATGACAGTTCAATGAGGATGGGGAAATTTTTGCGGTATGACAGGTTAATGAGGGTATTGGAAATTTTTTGCGGTGTGACAGGTTTACAAGGCTGTTGGGGAATTTTCCGGAATGACAAGTTAATAATAGGGGTTTGTTATTCCGTTAGAGCGATAGCGAGATGTGGAATCTGAAGCATTGGAATTCTATTCATGTTTTTTGTTAGGAAGTTTGTTTGCGTTAGGGATGGGAGTGGAAATCCTGCTTTTGGAGAGCTATATACCATTTATCAATTGAAATTACCGTAATAAAACACCCTTTTTTCCTTTCTGTTACATTACAAATAATAAATGGCATTAGATTTTTTTATTTTGAAAAGCGACCGGCAGGAAGCTCTTGAAAAATTCTAAAAATCTTAGCTTTACTAAAGCAGATTGGAACGGACAGCCCGACCTTTCTTTTATCAAAAAAAAGAAAGGGAACGCCCAAATAATAACTAATACCTATTTAACCATCAAATGACGCTATTTAGCTCATTCATTTTTCCATATATTTCCTTGTTCACAATTTCCGTCCCGTACGTACGGGATGCAAATTATTCACAGCGTTATATATGAAAAAAGCAATTTCGCTTTATAAACGACATTTAATAGCCAAATTGGTATAATTTAAGACTTTGACTTTGTGGTTTCGCGTAGTACTAAATCGGTTTTAACTACCACGGTTTGATAGGTTTCGTCTTCTTCGTCTTGCTTTTCTAAGCGCTCTATGAGTAATCTGGCGCAGTCCTCCCCCATTTCAAAGCCGTGTTGACTAATGGTGGTTAATGGCGGATAGGCGTGCTTAGATAAAACTCCGTCTGTAAAGCCAATTACCTGAAGTTGTTCTGGAATTTGAATGCCGTTTTTGCGGGCGACTTTCATGGCGGTGATGGCGTAGAGCTCGTTGACAGCAAATATGCCATCAAGTTGTTTGTTTTGCTTAAAAAAAGTAGCGATTTGTGCTTCGAGTTGCTCTAAATTATCGTTTGAATTTAACTTATCGTCTATTTTAAGAATGAGGTCGTCATTTTTTGGAATATGGTTATGATTAAGGGCTTCCAAATAACCACGGGTGCGCAACCTACCTACGCTTACGTAATCTTTGGTGCTAATGATACCGATTTTTTTACAGCCATTTGAAATGAGTTGCTGAACGGCTTTTTTGGAAGTGGCTACATCATCAACAATAACTTTATCGCAAAGGATTTCGTCCACTACTCGATCAAACATGACGATAGGTACACCTTGGTCTATGGTTTCGGTGATGTGATGAAAATCTTCTTTAGCTAAGGTTTCTTTGGCTACGGAAATGATAAATCCATCTATACTTCCGTTGGCTAACATATCTAAGTTAATCACTTCTTTGTCGAATGACTCGTTAGAAAGTCCTACAATTACATTATAGCCTTGTTCATTGGCATATTTTTCTATACCAGAAATAACCGTGGTGAAAAAATGATGCACTATTTCTGGAATGATGACGCCAATGGTCTTGGTTTTTCGGTTTTTAAGACTAAGCGCTATATTATTAGGTCTATAATTGTAAAGTTTAGCAAAAGCTTTAACGCGTTCTTTGGTTTTTGCTCCAATTTCTTTACTGTCTTTAAGAGCTTTAGATACCGTAGAAACAGATACATCTAGTTCTTTAGCAATGACTTTTAGCGTAGGTTTTTGTTTCATTAGTGTAAATTAGACTTCGAATATATAAATTTTACGGAATATTATTGGCTTGTTAGTAAAATATAGCTTGAATAATTGTTAAAATAAAAAACTTATCCACACGAAAACGTTTTAGTATTTGTTGAGATTTATATATTTGAATGGCTTTACATACTTTTAACATCGGAAGTAGAAGTATAACTTAATGATAACGTTAATTTAAAATTTATGCAAACACTTAAACAATTGTATTTGTTGTTTTTATGTTTCCCGATGTTTGTTTTAGGACAAAATACAATTTCGGGTACAGTAACGGATGATAATAACATCCCTGTACCTGGTGTTGAAATTCTTGTGCAAAACACCACACGCGGAACAACAACAGATTTTGACGGTAATTACTCAATCGATGTAAATAATGGCGATGTGCTGTTATTTAAGTATTTGGGTTACAAAACAGTTCAGGTAGAGATGGATGGTCAAACCACAGTAGATGTTAATCTAGAGCCTGATGAGAATGTATTAGAAGAAGTTGTACTTGTTGGTTATGGTACTTCTAGAAAAAAAGATATTACAGGGTCTGTTTCTTCCATTAGTAGAGAAGAGATGACCAAAGGTAATATTGTTAGTCCTAACGATTTACTGCAAGGTAGAGCTGCAGGGGTTAACATCAACAATTTTGGTGGTGCGCCAGGTGCTCCCGCTCAAATTAGAATTAGAGGAGGCGGTTCTTTAGGTGCAAACAATGATCCATTAATTGTTTTAGATGGCCTTCCGCTTGAATTTAATGCTCCGGGTGGAGCTAGGTCTCTATTATCGTCATTAAATCCTAATGATATCGAATCATTTAGTGTATTAAAAGATGCTTCTGCTACTGCGATTTATGGTAATCGTGCTTCTGCGGGGGTAATTATTATTGAAACGAAGAAAGGAACTAAACAGTTTCAAGTAGATTATAATTATGTAGCTGGTGTATATACTCCTTTTAATCAGATTGATGTCTTTAATGCTAATGAATTTAGGAGCCTAATTGCAGAAAGAAGGCCAGATGATGTGAGTTTGTTAGGAGACGCCAATACCAATTGGCAAGAAGAAATTTACAGTACCGCCTTATCTTCTGATCATAACATCTCTATAAGAGGTACACTTTTAGATCGAATTCCTACACGCTTATCTGTGGGTTATTTAGATCAAGAAGGGATAAGGTTAACCTCTAGTTTTGAGCGAACAAATGCCTCTTTAGCAATGAATCCTACTTTTTTTCAAGATCACTTAAGAGTAAATTTAAACGCGAATGTAGCTTTAGAGAGAAACCGCTTTGCAGATGGAGTTGAAGGTGCAGCTATTCGTTTTGACCCTACACAACCTGTTAGAGATCCTAATTCGCCATTTGGTGGGTTTTTTGAGCATTTTGTAAATGATAATGGAACACCAACTCCGGAGTTAACTGTTAGAAACCCTGTAGCCTCCTTATTACAAAGAGATAATAGAACAGAGGTAAATCGGTATTATGGTAATATGAATTTAGATTATCGTTTTCACTTTTTACCCGAAATGAGAGCTGTGGTTAACTTAGGTTTAGATATTAGTGAAAGTTCAGGTCGCAATCTTTTAGATCCGATGAGCGCAAGTGGTTTTAATTCTGAAAATGAACGCGTTGGTTCTGAGTCTATTTTTGATGCAACCCGAAGAAACTACTTAGCAGATGGATATTTAAATTACAAAAAAGATTTAACTAGTAAATTAAATGGAGATTTCACTCTTGGATATTCTTATCAGCGTTTTGAAGATGACGGATTTAATATTCCTAACTTAAGAGACCCCCTTTTTAATGAACGATTTGACTTTGCTAACTTAGACTTAGTATTGGTCGCATTTTTTGGACGTGCAGTTTTTAACTATGATGACAAATACATCCTAACTACCACTTATAGAAGAGATGGTTCTTCTAGGTTTAGCTCTGAAAACAGATGGGGAGACTTCTTTTCGGGAGCCTTTGCGTGGAATATCATGGAAGAAAATTTCATGGAAAATCAAACTACTTTTGATAACTTAAAACTAAGATTAGGTGTTGGTCAAACAGGACAGCAAGAGATAGGTAGAAGAGGAATTTATTTGGCTAATTATAATATTGGAAGAGAAATTGATCGATCTGCTTATATGTTTGGAACAACCCCAATATTACCGGGTTTACCATCTAGTAGAAACGAAAGAGCCCAATGGGAAACTTCTACTATGTATAACGCAGGTATTGATTATGGTTTTTTTAATAATCGCTTATACGGTAGTATAGATGCTTACTTTAGAAAAACCGACGATTTATTCATTAATGCAGGAGTGCCTGATGGCGCCAACTTTGCTAATTCCTTTTCTCAAAATAACGGAACCTTAGAAACCAAAGGACTTGAGTTAGAAATTGGGGCTACATTGTTTGATAATGAGGGAGACAGTGACAAGTTTAACTGGAATGTAAACTACAATGTCACTTTTATGGATCAAGAAATCACAGCTTTAGCCAATGATGAAGAAATTAGAGTAGGTGGAATTGCGGGAGGTACAGGCAATACCGCACAAGTACATCAAGTAGGAAATGCTCCTTCTGCCTTTTATGTATTTAACCAAATATACGATGCAGATGGTATGCCTATTGAAGGTGCTTATGCTGATTTAAATGGCGATGGAATCATCACCGATGATGATAGATACGCCTATAGAAATCCGATGCCAGACGTAGTTATGGGATTCCAGTCTTCTATGGAGTACAAGAACTTTGATTTTTCATTTAACTTAAGAGCTAGCATTGGAAATTATAATTACAACAACGTTGATTCTGGAAGAGCTCAATATAACTTTTTACAAGATCAATCTCAGTTAGGAAACATTCCTAGATCGGTTTTAAATACTAATTTCAATGTTCAAGAAAATGTTATCTTGTCTGATATTTATATTGAAGATGCTTCATTCTTAAGAATGGATAACATTCAATTAGGTTATACCTTTAAAGATGTATTGAGTAAAGGAAATAACTTTAGAATCTGGACTGGTGTTCAAAACGCCTTTGTAATTACCAATTACAGCGGATTAGACCCAGAGATTGTAGGAGGTATTGATAACACTATTTTCCCAAGACCACGAACATTCTTGCTTGGGGCTAATATCAACTTCTAAATTATGAATAAGAAAATAATTAAAGTCATGAAAAAAACAAATTATAAGCTTTTTAGCTTCAGTATTTTAAGCTTGGTTTTAGTGCTACTAACAAGCTGTGTTGATGACATGGATATCACACCAAATGACCCGAATTCATTTTTGGATGAAGATTTTTATAGTCAACCCGGTGCTTATGAACAAGCCATTGCTGGAGTCTATGGAAACTTGCAACTTACAGGCTTACAAGGCCCAGGCTCATCAAACATTACAGGTCTAGATGCAGGTACAAGTCAGTATGGCCGAGGCTTAATGAATTTACAAACTTTTAGTACTGATGAAGCTATTTGGTCTTACGAAAACGACCCCGGTATTAGAGAAATCCAACGTAAAACCTGGAGCTCACTTAACCCAATTCTCTTAGGAATGTTCAGTAGAACAATGGTTTCAGTTGCTTTTGCCAACGAGTTTTTAAGACAATCAACAGATGATTTATTAAACCAACGCAATGTACCTGAAGCAGAACGTCCAGAAATTGCTCAATACAGAGCAGAGGCTAGATTTTTAAGAGCGCTTGCTTATTACCATCTGATGGATTTGTTTGGTAAAGCTCCTTACTACGATGAAACTATCCCTGTAGGAAGTTTTCGTGGGGAAGAAATGAATCGTCAAGAGATATTTGAATTTGTTGAAGCAGAATTATTAGATATCATGGACGATATGGCAGCACCAAGAAATGTAGATTTTGGAAGAGCAGACCAAGGAACCGCTATGATGGTTCTAGCTAAAATGTATTTAAACGCCGAAGTTTACACAGGTACTCCTCGTTACACGGAGGCTATGGATTACATTGAAATGCTATTAGGTTCGGGTTATTCTTTAGCTAATGATTATCACAATAACTTTAGAGGAGATAACAGCACTAACGAAGCAACTAATGAAATCATTTTTGGTATTCCAAGTAATTTTGAAAACTCAAGATCATTTGGCCCTACAACAGTAATGACCAACGGTGGCGTTGGAAGCGTAGAAGGAAACAGCAACGATTTTGGCTTATTTAATCCTGGTTGGGGTGGAGCTATTCGGTTAACTCCTCAGTTTGTTGAGAAATTTGATGGGCCTGAATTTGAAAATGATGCTAGAAATACCATTATTGGAGAGGATAGACCGTTGGTAATAACCAACATGAGTAACCAAAGTGAAGGTTATGTTTTAGTAAAATACACCAATATAAATAGTGATGGCTCTAATCCAGAGGTAGATACCTTCAGCAATGTAGCCTTTCCTATGTTTAGATTGGCTGATGTTTATTTGATGTACGCCGAAGCTCACCTAAGAGGTGGTGGCGGTAGCATTGGTGAAGCCGTAGGCTTAATTAATGAATTGCGACTAAGAGCAGGAGGACAAACTATAAGTGAAGGTGATTTAAATCTAGACTTCATTCTTGATGAAAGAGCTAGAGAATTACATTGGGAATCGCACCGAAGACAAGATTTAATTAGATTTGGTAAGTTTTCTGGTGGTCAGTATATCTGGCAATTTAAAGGTGGAGCAGCTAGTGGACTTCCTACAAGTAGTATAAGAAACTTGTATCCAATTCCATCACAAAGCTTATCAACCAACCAAAATTTAACACAAAACCCAGGATATTAAAAAACATAAAACAATGAGAAATAAAATTTCAATTTTAATAGCAGGATTAATCCTAACTTTTGGATTTACAGCCTGTACCGATGATGACAACTTTCGTTTTCAAACCAACGAAGAAGTAGATCAAATTACTTTCTTAAACGAATTCTTACCTGAATACGTTTTAAGTGAAGAAACAGCAAACAACAATGCAGAACGATTTATATGGGCAACACCTGATTTTGGTGCGCCAACTGCAATAAATTATGTGCTAGAAACCTCTCAAAATGGTACTTTTGAAGATGATGATTTAGAAGTAGTAGCTACTTCTACTGAAACCAATGCTTCGGTAAGTATTGGAGATATGCTTTCATTAGCTAATGACAAAGGATTAAGTAATAGTCAATTAGAAGATGAAGAAGGAAACCCCGTTTTTGACGAAAATGAAGAACCTGTGTTTAATAATGAAGGGGAATTATTTTTTAGAGTAAGAGCAGACCTTGGAGATAATGCTGAAAATACTCCTGAAGCTGTTTCTGAAGTTACTACCTTAAATGTTCGTATTCTTATAGAAACTGAAGAAGATGACAGCCCTGAACCTTCAGGCGATTGTGAATTTGACCAATTGTGGATTGTTGGCGCGGGTGTGCCTGACGCAGGTTGGGGATGGGATTCTCCAGTTCAACTTTTGTGTACAGGTGATAATGTTTATTCAGGAAATGTATTGTTTGATTCAGATGGTGACGGAAACTTTAGATTCTTCACAAATGCAGATGAACAATGGAGTTCGCCTAGCTACAACTTCCCTTACTTTGTGGAAGAAGGATTCACCATTGACCCCGTATTTGAAGATGCAGAAGATGGAGACAATAACTTCTTATTTACTGGAGAAACAGGCGTTTATTTCTTAGAAATTGACTTTGTAAACCAAACGATTACTGTTGGCCCAGAACAAGTTGAAGGAAATTGTGATTTAGACCAACTTTGGTTAGTAGGCGCCGGTGTTCCTGATGCAGGATGGGGATGGGATTCTCCAGTTCAACTTCCTTGTACTGGTGATAACGTATATTCAGGAAATGTAAACTTTAGCCCTGATAACGATGGTAACTTCCGTTTCTTTGAAGATGCCGACTTACAATGGGATTCGCCAAGTTATAACTTCCCCTACTTTGCTGATGATAGTTTTACAATAGACCCACTCTTCCAAGATGCTGAAGACGGTGACAATAACTTCCAATTCATTGGTGACGCAGGTACTTATTTTCTTACAGTTGATATGGAAAATAAGACAATTACATTAGAATAATAATTTTACCTAATGGCTGTTTGACCTCAAACAGCCATTATTGTATTTAAAAATAAATAACGATGAAAAAAATAAGTTTGCTCTTAAGTTTTTTAATGGGCACAACATTAGGTTTTGCACAATTAAGTGTAACACCGACTACCTTTGATGTAGATGATGAAATTACAATTACTATTGATTTAGCACAGAGTCAGTGTAATTCTATTCCCTCTACCGCATCAACGGTGTATATGCATTCAGGCATAGGAACTGAAGCTAACCCTTGGGGAATGAATGTAGTTGGAAATTGGGGGGAAGACGACGGTATTGGCGAAATGACCAGCCAAGGAAATGGAATATTTAGCATAAGTATTACGCCAAGCGAATATTACAGCCTTACTTCGCAAGAGCAATCTGATGCAACCCGCATGGGAATGGTATTTAGAACTGCAGACGGTTCTGGTGAAATGAAAGAACCTCCTGGATGTGATGACTTTTTTGTTAATGTAGGTTCATTTCAAATGACCTTGACTAATCCAACACAAAATAGTGTAATTGTCTCTGAAGGTGATAATTTCACTGTTAGCGCAACGGCAAGTCTTAATGCTGATTTTGAATTATTTGCCAATGGAAGTTCAATTCATACCTCAACAAATACAACAAGTTATTCGCATTCTTTTACAGTGAATGAAGACATGTTAGTAGAATTAGTAGCTACACAAACAGGGGGCACAGACACCAAATCTGAATCATTTAATCTTGTTTTAGATCCTGAGCCTCAAATTTTAGCACTTCCTGAAGGAATGGAAGACGGAATTAATTATAATTCAGGTAATCCAGATGAAATCACTCTAGTATTGTATGCACCTGGTAAAGAGTTTATTCACGTAGCTAGTAATTTAGCTGACAGTGATTATAACATCAACAATACGTATTTGATGAATTTTGATCCAGCTACAGATAGACACTGGATCACCATTGATTTATCCAATCACAACGAAGATCATTTATTTTATGAGTATGTAATTGAAAATAGTTTTCGTGTTCCCGACCCCTACTCTAGATTGAGCTTAAATGAATTTAATGATCCCTTCATTAGTTCTGAAGGAGTTTTTCCTTATTTACCAGAATTTCCAACAGATAAAACTGAAAACATCCTAACCTGGGTGAGGCTTAATCAGGCTGAATATGATTGGCAGATTCCAAATTTTGAACGCCCAAATCAAGAAGATTTAGTAGTTTATGAATTATTGATTCGCGACTTTGACGAAAATCATAGTTATCAAGATGTGATTAATCGTTTAGATTACTTGGAAGAATTAGGAGTAAACGCCATTGAATTTATGCCTATTAGTGAGTTCGACAATAATGACTCTTGGGGCTATAATCCGTCATTACACATGTCTATCGACAAATACTATGGAACTCCAGAAAAATTTAAAGAATTGGTAGATGAATGTCATGCTAGAGGAATGGCGGTAATCTTAGATGTGGTTTATAACCATGGCACAGGACAAAGTCCGTACTTTAGAATGTATAATGATTGTAATGGATGTTTTAACGGTACTCCAACATCAAACAATCCTGTTTTTGCAGAAACTGACCCTAACCCTGTATTTTCATTCTTTGAAAAAGTGGACCATAACAAACTTTACACCCATGAGTGGTTGGATAAGATGAACAAGTACTGGTTAGAGGAATACAATATTGATGGATTTCGCTTTGACTTCACAAAAGGTTTTACAATGACGCCCGGAGACGGGGGAAGTTTTGACCAACCAAGAATAGATAATCTTACTAGAATGTATAATGAAATTAGAGCTTATGATGAAACAGCTTTCGTAATTTTAGAACACTTTGCTCCGGATAGTGAAGAGCAAGTATTGATTAATCATAGATTTGATGGAGGCAATCCTAATGAAAATGGAATGTTGACTTGGGGAAATGTGAACTTTCAGTATAGTCAAGCTTCTATGGGCTACGACAATTCTAACTTTAATCGAGTAAGCTACAAAGGAAGGAATAATAGTGATAACTGGAGCCCACACTCAATATTAGGCTATATGGAAAGCCACGATGAAGAAAGACAGATGTTTAAAAATGTGAGTTTTGGAAATGGAAGTGGAACTTATGATATTACCGAATTAAATACAGCATTAGAACGTTTGGAACTAACTGGAGCTTTTTTCTTTACCGTTCCAGGACCAAAAATGATCTGGCAATTTGGAGAAATAGGCTATGATTATAGTATCAATCATTGTCCTGACGGAAGTATAAGTAATGACTGTAGAACTGCTCAAAAACCACTTGTTTGGGATTATCTCGAAAACCCTAATCGCATGCAAGTTTACGATACTTGGAAAAAATTGATTCAGTTTAAAAAACAAGACCCAATTTTCAAAACAACTAATTTTACTTTAGAAACTGCAGACGATGTGGAAAAGAAAATATTCTTAATAAACGATGACGCAGCCTCAGATGAAATTAAGTATGTAACTATTGTGGGGAACTTTGGGGTAAATCAAATCACTACTCAACCTTTCTTTCAAGAAACTGGAACATGGTATAATGTGTTAGAAAATTCACCATTTGAAGTAACCGACACTAATATGTCGATTACTTTAGAAGCAGGAGAATTTATTGTTTTTGCCAATAATTCTGCAGGAACACTTTCAATTGAAGAGCAAGAAACAACTCTGTTTAGCTTATACCCAAATCCAGCTAATAACTATTTTGCTATAAGTGAAGCGGTAGAAGAAGTTGAAATCTTCAATATAGAAGGTAGAAAAATAAATTCTTATCAAGGAAACTTTACCGCTAATCATAGATTTGACATCTCTAATTTAAGCTCGGGAGTCTATTTTCTGAAAATTAAAAAAGGAAATCAAACTAATCGTAAAAAACTTATTATTGAGTAGTAATTTTTTCATTTTTAATTAATTTTTGTTAGGCTATTTCTTTTGAGAAATAGCCTAATTTTTAATTTATACTAAACAATAGCAATCACTTTAACTATATTCAGAAAGAAACAGAAGTTAATAACTAATAGGCCGCTAAAATAACTCCGTAAATAAATTAAAAACTCAAATGCTTTTAACTGATGCAGAGGCAATTAATTTAAAAAAAATCAACAAGAATTAAAATTGCTTAAAATTCATTAAATTTTCTTTAAGTAAAGGATTTGCAGGCTACAAAAAAGTATTATATTTGCCAACTCAAAATGATCTGGTAGCTCAGTTGGTAGAGCATCTCCCTTTTAAGGAGAGGGTCCTGGGTTCGAGCCCCAGCCAGATCACTTTTCTTACCTCTGAAGTTGATGGGCGAAAAGTTTATCCCGTGATAGATTTCAAGGAAACGCAGTGACCATAGAAATCTTATACGGGAAGCCCCAGCCAGATCACTTTTCTTACCTCTGAAGTTGATGGGCGAGAAGTTTATCCCGTGATACATTTTAAGGAAACGCAGTGACCGTAGAAATCTTATACGGGAAGCCCCAGCCAGATCACTTTTCTTACCTCTGAAGTTGATGGGCGAGAAGTTTATCCCGTGATAGATTTCAAGGAAACGCAGTGACCATAGAAATCTTATACGGGAAGCCCCAGCCAGATCACTTTTCTTACCTCTGAAGTTGATGGGCGAAAAGTTTATCCCGTGATAGATTTCAAGGAAACGCAGTGACCGTAGAAATCTTATACGGGAAGCCCGCTATCTAAATTACACAGCCGTTTGTTTTAAGGCGATAGAATTATACAACTAAACTCTTTCAGAGCTTTTTCTCATTGATGTGACGAAAGTTACTTATAGAGAAGAATAGTGTTTTTAAGTTTGTATCAAAAAACAAATGAAAGAATTTTGGGATGAAAGGTATAGTGAAAAGGAATTTGCTTACGGAGCTAGGCCAAATGTGTTTTTCAAAAAACAAATTGACCAATTAAAACCAGGAAAAATACTTTTGCCTTTAGAAGGTGAAGGAAGAAATGCCATCTATGCGGCTTCAAAAAAATGGGAAGTTGAAGCTTTTGATTTTTCTGAAAGGGCAAAAGAAAACTGTTTGAAAGAAGCAGCTCAAAAAAAACTCAGAATTAACTATACTGTGAGTGATGCATTAAGTTATAATTCGTCCTCAAAATTTGATGCCATAGCTTTACTGTTTGCCCATCTACCCTCAGCCACAAGAAATAAATTTCACAGTTTATTAATTGAATTTTTAAAACCTGGTGGAATTCTAATCGTACAAGGTTTTCACCCTAATCAATTATCAAAAGGCTACAAATCTGGGGGGCCTAAAAATTCAGATTGGCTGTATGAGCTCAGTCAGCTTAAGTCTGATTTTAAACAGCTTAGACAAGTTTTAGGAGAGGAAACCGAAACCCTTCTTGATGAAGGAAAATATCATCAAGGAAAAGCTTACGTAAGCAATTTTATAGCACAAAAGAAAATATAAAATGTAAAATATTTTAAGACAGGAAGCACATAAAAAAGGCGAAAACCAAGTTTTCGCCTTTTAGTTATATGTTTAGTAATAAAAAATTATTCTTCATCCAGCATATCTGTAGGAAGCTCTAGCATTTCCATTACTTTCTTGGTTAAATCATAATCAGGATGTACATAAACTAGATTTGAACTTTCAGTAAAAACCTGTGTATAATTCTCCTTTTCTACAATTACTTCAAGAGCATTTCCTATTTTGTTGTAAAGCGGACGTAATAAATCTTCTTGTTTTTTTCTAAGTTTCTGTTGAGAATTTTCTTGCATCTTCTGAATATCCTCTTCCAAATCGGCAATTTCATTCATTCTAAATTTTTTCACAACCTCGTTTAGGTCCTTTTCTTCAGCTTGGTATTTCTCAGTTAAATCTTGATATTCTTCAAAACGTTTTCTCAACTCACTATCAAGTTCTCTGCTGTAAGCTTTCATTTCTTGATCTACGCTTTCAAGCTCAGGCATTTGAGACATAATAAATTCAGTATTTATTGTTCCTACCTTAGTTTGAGCCTGTCCAAATCCTACAATTAAAAGACCTAAAATTAAAAGTGCTTTTTTCATCATTCTTATTTTTTGATATGCAAATAAAACGTATTTTTTGTAAAACAACAATTATATGGCGTAAAACTATTTTTTTCTTTGAGACACTTCTCTTTCGGCAAAAGCCTTAAAATCAGTCATCACTTGTTCTCCTCTTTGTTTAAAAATTCCAGGCATAATTTTACTAATAATACGCATAGCTCCATGAAATTTGAATTCGCTCTCATTTTTCCAATGGGTTTGATTTTCATTAATTGCCTTAAAGTAATTTTTTTGTATGCTGTCAATTCCGTTGGCGGAATATTTTCCATGCCATTCATTAGGCAGTTTTTTTTTGATTATGGTTTCTATCATAATGATTGTTTTAATTTCTAAATCAACTTTCAGCTTGCGTTTTGCTCCAACCTCGCCGTTCTCTCCTTTTATCAATTTGCTGTATTTCAAGCCTCTTTGCCAATCTGGTAGTAATTCTGGATTCTCAAAAATAGCAATTACTTTACTTAAGGGTAGGTCAATTATTATTTCAGTAGTGTATTTCATGAAAACAAATTTAAGCCTTCAATCCTGGCAAACAATAATTTTATGTAAACTTAAACATTGTAAAGCTGGTTCAAATTATTACATTTGCTAGACCTAAAAATTAAAACAACTAATGAATAGGATATTTTATTTTTTGCTGTTTGTAAGTAGCCTGATTTCTGCACAGGATTTTAGCGATAAAATTTTATTAGAAATAGGAGAAGAACAAGTAATGGCCGATGAATTTATTTACATCTACCAAAAAAACCTTAAGGTTTTAGAAGATGACACTAATGACGAAAGCATAGAAGCTTACTTAGATCGCTTTATCAATTTTCAATTAAAACTTAAGGAAGCTAAATCTCAGGGATTAGATAAAGAGGAAGAATTTAACAAAGAGTTTAATCGATACTTTAAACAATTTGCAGATAATTACATTGCAAATGGTGAGGTTACAGATGAAATGATTAAAGAAACCTATGAGCGTTTACTAAAAGAAGTAAGAGTAAGCCACATTTTAATTGATGTAGCTCCCAATGCTTCTAAAGAAGAATGGAATGAAGCGCGCGAAAAAGCAAAAAACATACAACAACTTTTAATTGCTGAGGAAGCTAACTTTGAAGAATTAGCAAAACGCTTTTCTAAAGATCCCTCAGTAAAAAATAACCAAGGAGACATGGGCTGGTTTAAAGCTTTTAAAATGGTTCATTCCTTTGAAGATGCCGCTTATAAACTAAGCACAAATGAAGTTTCTAATCCAGTTAAAACGCAATTTGGTTACCACATTATTAAAAAAACAGGAGAAAGAAAAAGCATAGGAAAACTAGGTGTTGCCCATATTATGCTTAGAAACAATAACAAAGAAGAGGCAGCAGAAAACGAAAAGCAAATTTTTAAAATTTACGAAAACCTTAAAAATGGTGACGATTTTGAAGACTTAGCAAAGCATTTTAGCGAAGACAAAAATACCGCAGAAAATGGAGGTCGATTACCCGCTTTTGAAGTAGGCGAAATCAATTCTAAGATTTTTGAGGAAAAAGCATTTGAACTAAAAAATGATGGCGATTATACCTCCCCTTTTCAATCGGAATTTGGTTGGCATATCATAAAAAAAATAGACCATACGCCGGTAGAAACTTACAGCGAACTTAAAGAAAGTTTAAGAAGAAAAATCAAAACCTCAAACCGAGCTAAACTACTAAATGAACGAATCAAAGAAAACATCATGCAACATTATAATGTTGTAATAAATCGTGATGCTATTACTTATTTTTCTGAATTAGTTGATGACCGCATTTATAAATCAAAATGGACCTTAGATAAAAACCCAGAAGGTTTATCAAAACCTATTTTAAGCATAGAGGATACAGCTTATTCGTACAGAGATTTTGGAGTTTATATAGAAAAACAACAAGCAGGGTTTACCGGTAAACGCCCATTTAAGGAAATAATAGAAGAGTTATTTAACCGATATATTTACACAAAATTAGTTGAATACCACAAGTCGAATCTCACAAAAATAGACCGCAAATTTGAATTAAAAATTAACGAATATAAAAATGGTTTACTCATTTTTGAATTGATGGAAAGAGAGCTTTGGAATAAAGCCAAAGAAGACACAACTGGTCTTGAATTATTTTACACCGCAAATTCAAAAAAATATGTTGCACCTCAAAAAATAAGTGGAAAGGCTTTCACGTTTGAAAAGAAGAAACATGCAAAAAAGTTTTTAAGATTAGTGAATCGACGCGGAAAACCAGAAGATATTGCTTTAAACCAGCTTCAGGGAAGCTTGCAGAAAAAAATTGAGTCAAAACCTGTGACTGAATTTGAACTCCCTGAACATTTTAAAATAGCAACTAAATATAATGACTATTATTTTCAGAACAATAAATACATCGTTTTATTTGTTGATGAAATTGAACCTGAAAGACCCTTAAATTTAGACGAAATAAGAGGACAAGTCATTTCCGATTATCAAGACAAACTAGAGAAAGAATGGATGGAAGAATTGAAGTCTAAATACAGCGTAAAAATAAACGAAGAAACTTTTGAATTACTAAAAAAAGAATTTGAATAAAAACACCTACATAGTTTTAACTACAATCTTTCTTTTGTTGCAGTCCTGCACATTCTTAGAAAGAAATAATGAAAAAAAGCCACTGGCTAAAGTAGGTAGCAATTTCCTATACGAAGAAGATTTACCTAAAGAAAAACTAGGCCAGCTTTCAGATAGTACGCTGTTTGTAAATAAATATATTGATGAATGGGCATTAAAAGAAATCTTGATGGAAAAGGCAAGATTTAATTTACCTAGCCTAGAACAAGAAAAATTTGATCAACTTATTCAAAATTATAAATATGAGTTATATATCAAGGCTTATAAAGACGCCTTACTGGCTAACCGACTAACTGAATACAAGCCAAAAGAGCAAGAAATAAAAAGCTATTACGAAGCACATAAAGAAACTTTTAGACTCAATGAAAACCTCTTAAAGTTAAGATTTATAGAATTATCAAGTAATTTATTTAATACAGATGAAATAAAAAAAGCTTTTTTTAGTTTTCAAACCGAAGATCAAATCTTCTTAGAACAACGAAGCTTAGAATTTAAAAATTATTCGCTAAACGACTCTTTATGGGTTAAAGAAATTGATGTGTTAAAACAATTTAATGAGAAAGCTAAAAGAATATCTCCAAATGAGTTAGCTTTGCAAAATAAGCTTATTATTGAAGATAGTTTGGGCTACCTTTTCATAAAAATTGAAGACCGAAAAAAAATAAAAGAACAAGCGCCTATCAATTATGTTAAACCTACAATAGAGCAAATTCTTTTAAACAAGAAAAAAATAGAATTAGAAAAAAAAATAGATAAAGAAGTACTTGAATATGCAATTGAAACCAATGAATATCAAAAGTTTAATTAACCTAGTTACGCTAATATTTTTAGCTTGTTTTAGTTTAAACGCACAGGTAATAATTGATGATGACGATAACTTAATTAAAGGTGAAGAAGAAGAAAGAAAAGTTTTTGACATTGCCGAAGATGGTAAAGTAAGGCAAAAAATTGATGGTGTTGCTGCTGTTGTAGGTGATTACCTGATTACGGAGAGTGATTTGATGAAATTTCAGCTTGATGCTAAAGAACAGGGTATTCCTGCCTCTGAAAGAACTTCATGTAGAATTTTAGAACGCATGATGGAAAATAAACTCTTTGCTCATCACGCAGTGCAAGACAGCTTAGAAGTTCCTGAAGAACGAGTTATGGCTGAAACCGAACAGCAGATAAGCCAAATGGTTGAACAAGTTGGAAGTTTAGATAAAATCATTGAGTTTTATGGGCAAAGCAGCGAAGACGATTTAAAAACTAAATTATACGAAATTAATCTTGAAAGAAATCTCGCTCAAATGATGAAATCTGAGGTTGTTGATGATTTAGAAGTTACCCCAGAAGAAACAAGAAAATTCTTTAAATCCATCCCTGACGAAGATGTCCCCATTTTTGGAGATGAACTTGAAGTAGCGCAAATTGTCATTCAGCCAAAAGTACCACAAGAGCAAATTGATAAAGTGGTTGACCGACTCAATGAAATGCGCAAGGATGTACTTGAAAATGGTGCTAGTTTTGTAACCAAAGCTACTTTTTATTCAGAAGACAAAGCATCAAGGTCATCAGGTGGTTTATATACACTAACACGAAGAGATTCGTTTGTAAAAGAATTTAAAGATGCTGCTTTTAGCCTAAATGAAGGCGAAATAAGTAAACCCTTTGAATCTGAATTTGGATGGCATATACTTATGGTTGAAAAAATTAGAGGTCAGCAAGTAGATGTTAGACATATTTTACTCTATCCTGAAGTTACCCAGGAAGCAGTGAGCGAAGCAGAAAAAAAAGCTGATAAAATCAAAAAAATGCTGGAAGAAGATGAGCTAGATTTTAAAGATGCTGCTAAAGAATTTTCAGACGAGCCAGAAACAAGAGAAAGCGGTGGACAGTTAATTAATTCTGCAGATGGAAGTAAACGCTTTGAATTAGCAAAAATGGATACTGAACTTTACACACGTGTTTACAAACTTAGAGAAGGTGAAATTTCAAGAGTGGTTAGAGACGAAGATAGAACTGGGAAAACTTCGTTTAAAATTTATAAAGTCACCAAAAAAATTCCAGAACATAAAGCTAATTTTTCAGATGATTATCCAAAGATAAAAGAACTTGCTTTACGACAAAAACAACTAAAGGAAGTAAAAAAATGGGTGATAAATAAATCAAAAGACACTTACATAAAATTCAATTCTGAATATAAAGCTTGCGAGTTTGCTTCAGATTGGATGAAAGAAAAAATTTAAAATTACATGTCAGACGTAGAGAAAATTAAGCACTTAGTCCAAAAACACAAAAGTCTCAAAGAGGAAATTGCTAAAGTTATTGTTGGCCAAAACGAGGTTGTAAATCAAATTTTGATTTCAATTTTTTCAGGTGGTCATGCCTTACTAATAGGTGTTCCAGGATTAGCAAAAACACTTATGGTGAATACTATTTCTCAGGCGCTTGGGTTAAATTTTAAACGTATTCAGTTTACACCAGATTTAATGCCGAGCGATATTGTGGGAGCAGAAATTCTTGACGAAAACAAGCGTTTTCAATTCTTAAAAGGGCCTGTTTTTGCAAATATCGTTCTTGCTGATGAAATCAACCGTACGCCGCCAAAAACTCAGGCAGCTCTTCTTGAAGCTATGCAGGAAAAGTCGGTTACCATAGGAGGAAAAACTTATGCGCTTGATCAACCTTATTTTGTGTTAGCTACCCAAAACCCAATAGAACAAGAAGGCACCTACCCCCTACCTGAAGCTCAGTTAGACCGTTTTATGTTTGCCATAGAACTGAAATATCCTAGCTTTAAAGACGAAGTTGAAGTAGTAAAAGCCACCACTCAAAACCTAAATCCGCAGATTAATCCTTTGTTCAACGCACAAGAAATTATCGATTTTCAACAACTTATTAGAAGAATTCCTGTTACCGACAACGTAATAGAGTACGCCGTTACTATAGTTGGAAAAACAAGACCAAAAGAAGCAAGTGCTAGCGATTTAATTAAAGAATATGTAGGTTGGGGAGCGGGACCAAGAGCTTCACAAAATTTAATCTTAGCAGCAAAGACACATGCCGCACTAAACGGCAAGTACGCACCCGATATTGAAGACGTTCAAGCAGTGGCTCAAGGAATACTCAAGCATCGTGTGATCAAAAACTACAAAGCTGAAGCAGAAGGTTTAAGCACCCAAGAAATTATTACTAGTTTACTCTAATTTTTTTTTTTACACTTCGAAGTTCTAGTAAATTAAGTGAATTAATAGGCAGACCACTTACCTCTTTTGGGGTAAACCGAATTACCTCATCGTAAAAAAGAGGAATAACGGGCAGTTCTTCACTAATTATTGAATCTAACTTTTCATACAGAGCTTTTCTTTCAAGTGGCTTGTTTATTTTGTAAGTCGATTCAAACAATGCATCAAATTCTGCATTTTCAAAATGCGTATAATTGGGACCATTAGGAGAAAAATTTTGACTATAAAAAAGACCTAAGTAATTTTCAGCATCAGGATAATCGGCTATCCAACTGCCCCTAAAAGCCTCTAATTGCCCTGAAGAACGTTGTTGAAGCAAAGTTGAAGCAGGCACCACATCAACTTGAACTTGAATTCCAATTTTTTGTAATTCTTGCTGAATAAATTCAATTAAATCTACATAACTAGCATTGGTAGCTATATGTAAACTAGGATTAGAATCTCCTGTAGTTTTCTTGTATGCTTCAAGATATGCTTTTGCTTTTTTCAAATTGTAACGTTCTTTTTCTTGAGAAAAATGCCCTGGAAGAGAGTGGGGAACCATGCCTCCATAAGCAGGAACTCCAATGTTGTTTCTCAAATATTTCATCATGCTTTTTCTATTAAACCCATGATGAATGGCTTTCCTAAAATTTTTGTTTTGTGCTGCAGAATTTTCTTTAGGCAAATAAAAACCAATATATTCTGTATTTAAAAAAGGAGCTTTGGTTTTGGTAAAACGACTTTTAAATTGAGGTTTCAATTTACCTTCAAGAGTGAGCAATTCATCTTTATAAGAAGGATGAAGACCGTTTAACAAATCAATTTCTCCCTGAATAAACTGCATAAATTCGCTTTGTTTATCAGGTAAAAAAGTAATAGCTACAGATTCTAAATATGGAAGCCGATTTCCTCTTTCGTCTTTTTCCCAGTAAGTTTTATTTTTTCTAAAAACTAACTTTTCATTTTCAATCCATCGTTTGAAGTAAAATGGACCGGTTCCTACAGGGTTTTCTCTAAACGAAAAAGATTCCTGAGCTGTTTCAACAGGAACTATTGAAGCATACTTCATACTCAAAATCCCTAAAAAAGGGGGAAATTTTTTGCTTAGTCGAAACCTTAAATGGAAGGTATCAATTACTTCAATTGAAGCTAAATTTTTTAAAATCCAATTACCTGGCGAAGCTACTTTTGGATCCTTCAATCGGTTTAAGCTATAAGCTACATCAGCAGCATTTAATTCACGTGTTTTTTCTTCACCAAAAATTGAATGCGAATGAAAATACACCTCCTCACGTAAGTAGAAATCGTAAGTCAACCCGTCTTCACTAACTTCCCATTCTTCAGCTAAACTAGGAATAATATTCAAGTCTTCATCTAATTCAACTAAGGTATTATAAAGCTGATGACAAGCCCAAATATTGCGTTGATCTTTAGCAAAAGCAGGATCTAATGAACTTATATTAGCGTGTTCATTGTACCTAAATACTTCGGTTTCTGCATATTTATTCTCACCTTGAGAACAAGAAAATGAGAGAACAAGTAAAATTAGAGAAAAAACAATAAATTGAGCTGACTTCAAAACTTGATTTTATGTATCAAAAATTAATTTGGTATCTTTGCAGGCTAATATAAATAAACTTTAGGCATTTTAAAAGATTGGTGTTGGAAATGAATAAAAAAGTTGCTTTTTATACCCTTGGATGTAAGTTGAATTTCTCTGAAACTTCAACTATAGCTAGAAATTTTGAAGATGAAGGTTTTGAGCGAGTTGAGTTTAATCAACCGGCTGATATTTTTGTAATTAATACTTGTAGTGTTACAGATAATGCAGACAAACGTTTTAAAACCATTGTAAAGCAAGCTCAAAAATTCAATAAAGAGGCTTTTATAATTGGTATTGGTTGTTATGCGCAACTAAAACCGGAAGAATTAGCAGCCGTTGATGGAGTTGATTTGGTCTTGGGCGCCACAGAAAAGTTTAAAGTAACCGATTACCTCAACGATTTAAGCAAAAACGATTTTGGCGAAGTGCATTCTTGCGAAATCAATGAAGCTGATTTTTACGTAGGCTCCTACTCTATTGGCGACCGAACGCGTGCTTTTTTAAAGGTGCAAGACGGATGCGATTACAAATGTACCTATTGTACCATTCCTTTAGCTCGAGGAATTTCTAGAAGTGATGAGTTAGGAAATGTGCTTAAAAATGCTGAAGAAATTGCTGCTCAAAATATCAAAGAAATTGTTTTAACTGGTGTTAATATTGGCGACTACGGAAAAGGAGAGTTTGGTAACAAACAACATAAGCATACTTTTCTAGAAATGGTCAAAGCGTTAGATGAAGTTAAAGGCATTGAACGCCTCAGAATTTCGTCTATTGAACCCAATCTTTTAAAGGACGAAACCATCGATTTTGTTGCCCAAAGCAATTCATTTGTTCCACATTTTCATATTCCATTGCAAAGTGGAAGCAACGAATTACTAAAAAAAATGCGAAGAAGGTATATGAAAGAATTATACATTAATCGTGTTGAACGCATCAAGAAAAAAATGCCAGATGCTTGTATTGGAGTTGACGTTATTGTTGGTTTTCCTGGTGAAACTGACGAGCTCTTCTTAGAGACATACAATTTCTTGAACCAATTACCTATTTCTTATTTGCATGTATTTACTTTTTCTGAAAGAGAAAACACTGTGGCTGCAGAAATGCAAGGGGTTATTCCTCATAAAGTAAGAAAGAAAAGAAGTAAAATGCTACGGGGCTTATCAGCTAAAAAAAGGAGAGCTTTTTACGAATCTCAGCTTGGAAAAACAAAAACTGTACTTTTTGAAAGTGAAAACAAAGAAGGCTACATTCACGGGTTTACAGAAAACTACGTCAAAGTAAAGTTTCCTTGGAACCCCAATTTATGCAACACCTTAAATGAAGTTGAATTAACAGAAATTGATGCAGATGGGTTGGTAAAAATTAAAACCAATACTTTTGAAGAAGTGGTTTAACAAGAAGCTACTTTTTTTTAGGGAACTAAAATTAAATACGTTCCTTTCTATAACAAGTTTATTTTTTCTAGTCTATAAGCTAATTAATTTTAATTTATATTTTGATTTTTATAGAAAATTCCCTGAAATATCTTTATTGGGCAACATAGAAATGCCTAGTAGTTTCATCATCGCATCAAAAATAAAATCAAGTAGCTGAACAAAATTAAAAATCTTCAACTATCTTTACCACAAACACTTATAAAGATGCATAGAACTAACATTATTGTTTGCAGTATAAGCCTTATCTTCGCATTTGCTTGTACAAACGAAAAAAAAGAAAAATTGGCAGATTTAACTCCACCAAAAGCTAAAAAAATAGCAAAAGAACTTACTATTCACAATCATACACGTACAGATCAATATTATTGGCTAAATGAGCGAGAAAATCCAGAAGTTATTAATTACCTGGAAAAAGAAAATGAATACTATCAAGAATTCATGAAGCCTTATCAAAAATTTGAAAAAGACTTATTTGAAGAACTTAAGTCAAGAGTCAAAGAAAATGATGAATCTGTTCCTTATTTTTTAAATGGATATTGGTACCAAGTTAAATACCAAGAAGGTAAAGATTACCCTATTTACGTTAGGAAGAAAGAAAAAATTGAAGCAGCAGAAGAAGTCATTATTGACGTTAATGAGCTAGCCGAAGGCCACGAATACTTTAACCTTTCAGGTTTGAGTATTAGTCCAAATAACAAATACGCAAGTTTTGGCGTAGATCGTGTAGGAAGAAGAAAATACACCTTGCAAGTCAAAGATTTAGAAGTAAACGAAATTTTACCTACAAAAATTGAATTAACCACAGGCGGTTCGGTTTGGGCAAATGACAATAAAACTATTTTTTACACCCGAAAAGATGATCAAACTTTACGCTCAAATCAGGTGTTTAAACATCAATTAGGTAGTGAACCTAAGGAGGACAAATTGGTTTTCCAAGAAGATGATGAAACATTTATTAGCTACGTTTATAAAACCAAATCTAAAGAATTTATTGTTATTGGTTCTACCAGCACAACAACAGATGATTACCAAATTTTAAATGCCAATCAACCTGAAGATAATTTCAAGCCTTTTGCTAAAAGAAAGCAAGGAGTAGAATACAATATTGAACATTATAAAGATCATTTTTACATTACCACTAATTTAGATGGAGCTACCAATTTTAAGTTGATGAAGACTCCTATTGAAAAAACTTCCGTTAAAAATTGGCAAGAAGTAATTCCACATAAAGAAGACACCTTATTAGAGGGTATAGATGTATTTAATGAATATTTAGTCACTTCAGAAAGATACAATGGCTTAAACAGAATTCGTGTAATGCGTTGGGATGAAAAAGATGATTTTTACTTGCCTTCTGAAAGCGAAACTTATACGGCATACACCACTACCAACCCAGAATTTGATACGCACAAACTAAGGTTTGCCTATAACTCATTGACTCAGCCCGCTTCGGTAGTTGAATTTGATATGCAAGAAAAAACATCTAAAATACTTAAAGAGCAAGAAGTTCCAAATCCTAATTTTGATAAGGACAATTACATTTCAGAACGTGTTTGGGCAACAGCTTCAGATGGAACTAAAATTCCGGTTTCTTTGGTCTATAAAAAAGGAGTAAAAAGAAACGGAAAAAATCCACTTTTACAGTACGCCTACGGAAGTTACGGAGCCACAATAGACCCTTATTTTTCTACCTCAAGAATAAGTTTGTTAGATCGCGGGTTTATTTATGCAATTGCACATATAAGAGGTGGTGAATATCTTGGAAGACAATGGTATGAAGATGGCAAAATGATGAAAAAGAAAAACACGTTTACCGATTTTATTGATGTAAGTCATTACCTGATTGACCAAAAATACACTTCGCCAGAACACTTGTATGCTATGGGTGGCTCTGCAGGAGGTTTACTCATGGGTGCTGTAATTAATAGTTCGCCAGAATTATACCACGGAGTTATTTCCGCAGTTCCTTTTGTAGATGTAGTAACCACTATGCTAGACGACAGCATTCCGCTTACAACAGGTGAATACGATGAATGGGGAAACCCTAATGAAAAAGAATACTATGAGTATATGCTTTCCTATTCTCCTTACGATCAAGTAAAAGCTCAAAATTACCCTAATTTGTTAGTCACAACAGGTTTACACGACTCTCAAGTACAGTATTGGGAACCTGCAAAATGGGTAGCGAAATTAAGAGAACTCAAAACCGATGATCATCTTTTGTTTTTAGACACAAACATGAAAGCTGGTCACGGAGGTGCTTCAGGAAGATTTGAAGCCCTCAAAGAAGTGGCTAAGGAATACATCTTTTTATTTCATTTAGAAGGCATAAACGAATAAAAATTAATGAACTGATTATAGGTTATTTATAGTCAATTTTTATGAGCAAAAGCAAAGGCTTTTGAAGAATTTAAAAGCTAACTCAAAAAAAATTGTAAATTTGCGTCTCGGTTCTTGTTTTTAAAGAACAAAAAAGATATTTCTATGCAAAAAAATGACTCAATTCATGAAAATTTACTTGATTTAATTGGTGAAACTCCAATGATTCGATTAAATAGAATTACAAGTGATTTTCCAGGCAATTATTATGCTAAATTCGAAGCGCATAACCCAGGGCATTCTTCTAAGGATAGAATTGCAGTTCATATTATAGACCGAGCTGAAAAAGAAGGAAAGTTAAAACCTGGAGATACCATCATTGAAACCACCTCAGGAAATACTGGATTTAGCGTTGCAATGACTTGCGTTATTAAAGGCTATAAATGTATTTTGGCTGTCAGTTCAAAATCATCACCAGACAAAATAAGCTTGTTAAGGAGTATGGGGGCTGAAGTTCATGTATGCCCTTCTAATGTTCCTGCAGATGATCCCCGTTCTTATTATGAAGTAGCCAAAAAGCTACACCAACAAATTCCTAATTCAATGTATATTAATCAATATTTTAATGAACAAAATATTGATGCACACTACTTAACTACAGGACCAGAAATCTGGGAACAAACCAATGGAAAAATAACTCATTTAATTGCCTGTAGCGGAACTGGTGGTACAATATCTGGTTCGGCAAGATACTTAAAAGAACAAAACCCTAACATCAAAGTAATTGGTATAGACGCCTATGGTTCAGTTATTCAGAAATACCATGAAACAGGCCAATTAGATAAAGATGAAATATTTCCTTACCGCATTGAAGGCTTAGGTAAAAATTTAATTCCATCGGCCACAGATTTTCAGATCATAGACAAGTACATCAAAGTTACGGATGAAGAAAGTGCTTATGTAGCTAGAGATCTTGCTAAAAAAGAAGGCATGTTTGTTGGCTATACCAGTGGAGCAGCTATGCAAGGAGTAAAGCAACTTGTTGAAGAAAACGAGTTTAATACAGAAGATGAGGTAGTTGTCATTTTTCCAGACCACGGCTCAAGATACATGAGCAAAGTTTTTAACGACCAATGGATGGAAGAACAAGGTTTTACAGAACCTAAAAAAGAAACTGATAAACATACTAACGTTAAGAAAACGATCAATAACTTAAACAAAAACTAAGTTTTGTAAAGGTTTTTAATAAATTGAAAAACTTCTACACTTAGTAGCTTAAGTTTGTAAAAAAGGAATAGATGAAAGATTTATTTGAAAAAATATACAAGAACAAAGGACCTTTAGGTAAATGGGCAGATCAAGCAGAAGGCTATTTTGTATTCCCTAAACTTGAAGGTGAAATTGGCAATCGAATGAAATTCCAAGGAAAAGAAGTAATTACTTGGAGTGTTAATGATTATCTAGGATTAGCCAACCATCCTGAAGTTAGAAAAATAGATGCAGAAGCAGCAAAAAAATGGGGAAGCGCTTACCCCATGGGCGCTAGAATGATGAGCGGACATACAAACTTGCATGAAAAATTGCAAAATGAATTGGCTAATTTTGTTAGCAAGGAAGCGGCGTATCTACTCAACTTTGGCTATCAAGGTATTTTATCAACCATTGATGCACTTGTTGGAAAAAATGATGTTATTGTTTATGATGTTGATGCGCATGCCTGCATCATTGACGGTGTTAGATTACACTTAGGTAAAAGATTTACTTATAAACATAACGACATTAAAAGTATAAAAGTTAATCTTGAACGTGCTGAAAAAATTGCTGAACAAACAGGTGGCGGAATTCTTCTGATTTCAGAAGGTGTTTTTGGTATGCGTGGTGAACAAGGTAAATTAAGAGAAATTGTAGCTTTAAAAGAAAAATATAATTTTAGATTACTTGTTGATGATGCACATGGCTTTGGAACATTAGGAAAAACAGGAGCTGGAGCTGGTGAAGAGCAAGGTGTACAAGATCAAATTGATGTTTATTTTGCAACTTTTGCTAAATCGATGGCAAGTACAGGAGCCTTTATAGCTGGTGATAAAGAAATCATGGATTACATGAAATATAATATGCGTTCGCAAATGTTTGCTAAATCACTTCAAATGACTTTAGTGGAAGGGGCATTAAAACGACTAGAATTAATCAGAACTAAACCCCAATTAAAACAAAAACTTTGGGAAAACGTAAATGCGCTTCAAAACGGACTTAAAGAAAATGGATTTGATTTAGGAACTACACAAAGTTGTGTAACCCCTGTTTACTTAAAAGGAAGTATCCCTGAAGCTATGGCTTTAGTGAAAGACTTACGGGAAAATTATGGCGTTTTCTGTTCCATTGTTGTTTATCCAGTAATCCCGAAAGGATTAATTTTACTTCGATTAATTCCTACTGCATCTCACACCATGGAAGACATAACAACAACTATCGATGCCTTTTCTGCTATTCGAAGTAAACTAGATAACGGTATTTATAAAAAAATTGCTGAACGTGTTATGGCTGCTAAATAAAATTGAAATAAATTAAAAAGAAAGCTTGTTTTGCTGTTAAATTGATATTAAAGCAAAATAACAGATTTAAAAACTTCAAGCCTCACCAATCATTTTTAGTATCTTTGTAAAAAATATTTTGTTATGGCAACGGCTACATTAAGTCCTGAAGTAAAAACAAAAACTCCCGAAACCAGAAAAGGTAAACCAAAATGGTTACGGGTAAAACTACCTACAGGCGAGAAATACAGAAATCTTAGAAAATTAGTAGATAAATACGACTTACATACCATTTGTACCTCAGGAAGTTGCCCTAATATGGGAGAATGCTGGGGTGAAGGAACGGCTACCTTTATGATTCTTGGAAATGTTTGTACCCGTTCTTGTGGTTTTTGTGGTGTTAAAACCGGAAGACCTGAAACTGTTGAATGGGACGAACCTGAAAAAGTAGCGCGCTCCATCAAAATTATGGGGATTAAACACGCCGTTGTAACTTCTGTAGATCGTGACGATTTAAAAGATATGGGTTCCATTATCTGGGCTGAAACAGTAAAAGCCATTAGAAGAATGAACCCTACTACTACCCTAGAAACTTTAATTCCCGATTTTCAAGGTATAGAACGACACATTGATCGTATTGTAGAAGTAGCACCTGAAGTAGTTTCTCACAATATGGAAACCGTAAGAAGACTTACCCGAGAGGTTAGAATTCAAGCTAAATACGACCGTAGTTTAGGGGTTTTAGATTACTTGAAAAAACAAGGAATTAACAGAACTAAATCAGGCATTATGTTAGGTCTAGGCGAAAAGGAAGAGGAAGTTATCCAAACCTTGAAAGACCTTCGCTCGGTTGATTGTGATGTGGTTACCATTGGTCAATATTTACAACCTAGCAAAACACATTTACCTGTAAAAGAATTTATTACTCCAGATCAATTTAAGCGATACGAAGAAGTTGGTTTAGAACTTGGATTTAGACATGTTGAAAGCTCGGCGCTTGTACGTTCTTCATACAAAGCTCAAAAACACATCAACTAATTTTTCTTCATACAGTAATTTTAGATGAATAAAAAAATAAGAATTGGAATAAATGGCTTTGGTCGCATTGGCCGAAGCCTTTTTCGTTTGGCCTACTTACACCCACAAATTGAAGTAGTTGCTATTAACGATTTAGCTGATCCTACTACCTTAGCGCATCTAGTAAAATACGACTCCATTCATGGTGGCTTTGGTAAACAAGTTACTCCTAAAAAAAATGGATTTGAAATAAAAAAAGTTTATTTTCCACTTCTTAATCAAGCTAAAATTGAAGACATTCCTTGGCATGAATTTGAAGTTGACGTAGTCATTGAATGTACTGGAAAATTCAAAACTAAAAACAGCATTCAATTGCATTTAAAAACAGGGGTAAAACGCGTTATTTTAAGTGTTCCGCCTGAAGACGATGACGTAAAAATGATTGTTTTAGGAGTTAACGACCATAGCCTTAAAACTGAAGATATTTTAGTTTCTAATGCTAGTTGTACAACCAACAATGCGGCGCCAATGTTGCAATTAATTCATGAGCATTTTGAGGTTACTCAAGCTTATATATCTACCATACATTCCTACACTTCCGACCAAAGTTTGCATGACCAACCGCATCGTGATTTACGAAGAGCACGTGCCGCAGCACAATCCATTGTTCCTACAACTACTGGCGCAGCCAAAGCCTTGACCAAAATTTTCCCTGATTTAAGCGAGGTAATTGGTGGCTGTGGAATTCGTGTCCCCGTACCTAACGGCTCATTAACAGATATGACCTTGAACGTAAAAAAATCAACATCAATTAAAGAAGTAAATCAATTATTTCAACAAGCGTCTTCAAAAAAATACAAAGGTATTATTGAATACACCGAAGACCCTATAGTATCTATAGATATTATTGGTAATTCGCATTCCTGTATTTTTGATGCGCAAATGACTTCCGTTATTGACGGAAATTTAATTAAGTTAATTGGATGGTACGATAACGAACGTGGTTACAGTAGCCGATTAATTGATTTGATATTGAAAGCACTTAACTAAGATAGCTAAGTGCTTTTAAGATATGCTTTGTATTCAATTAAACCAACACACCAAGCTCATTCATTTTTCCTATTAAAGGCATTAATAGTTCAATAAAACTTACCTCCCAAAACGCTCAAAAGCTTCTTTTTCTAGAGCTTCTCTGTGATTTGGGTGAGCTATTGAAATCAGTGCTTGCGCCCGTTGTTTAAGATTCTTGCCGTATAAATTGACTACACCTTGCTCGGTTGCTACATAGTGAACATGCGCACGAGTGGTTGTTACTCCAGCTCCTTCATTGAGGAATGGAGTGATTTTTGAAACTCCTTTTTGAGTAATAGACGGCATAGCTATGATGGCTTTTCCTCCTTCCGAAAGAGAAGCCCCACGTATAAAATCCATCTGCCCTCCTACTCCAGAATACTGTAGCCTACCAATAGTATCTGCACAAACCTGTCCAGTTAAGTCAATTTCTATTGCTGAATTAATGGCTGTAACTTTTGGGTTTCTTCTAATAATAGCTGTATCATTAGTATAAGCGGCTTCTTTAAAATGAACCATGGGGTTGTCGTCTATAAAATCGTATAATTTTTCAGAACCCATGGCAAAACAGGTAACTATTTTACCGTTTTTAACGACTTTGTTTTCCCCTGTAATTATTCCCTTTTCCACCAATGGAAGTACTCCATCCGAAAACATTTCTGTATGAATTCCTAGCGCCTTATGATGATGCAAATTACTTAAAACAGCATTAGGGATAGCGCCAATACCCATTTGTAATGTAGCTCCATCTTCAACTAATTCGGCAACATTTGCTCCTATTTGCTGTTCAACTTCATTAGGAGATAAGGCTTGATGACTGTGAATTGGTGTTTCTATCTGTACACCAAAATCAATTTCATTGATATGGATATTTCCATCTCCGTGAGACCTGGGCACTTTTGGATTGACTTGCGCTATTACTGTTTTAGCAACTTTTACTGCCGTTAAGGTAACATCAATGGAAGTTCCTAACGAACAAAAACCGTGCTTATCAGGTGGCGAAACTTGAATAAAAGCAATGTCTAAAGGTAAAATTCCACGTTTAAAGAGCAAATGAACTTCACTTAAAAAAATGGGAATGTAGTCGCCATAATGCGAATTAACAACTTTTCTTACATTTCCACCAACAAAGCAAGAATTTGTCTTGAATGATTCGTTGTAGGGGTTTTCTGCGTATTTAGCCTCACCTTCTGTATGCATCTGCACAATTTCAACATCCTTAAAGTCTTTGTAATGAATACACAATTCATTAATCAAGAATTTGGGCGTCATGGCGGCTCCCTGAAAAAAAATTCGATTACCTGATTTTACTTGTTGTATGGCTTCTTCTGCGGAAACGTATTTCATGAAATTCTATTTAAAATGAACCAACAAAAATAAGGAAGAAATGAAGAAAACCGACTGATTTATATCAGCTATTCAAATTAAAATAACAAAATTTTACAAGCTAATGAACTAGGTAATTGGTTAATTTTAAATAATTTAGAAGAATGAATTCGAAAGAAAAATTATTAGAGAAAGCTACTAACTTATTTTTAAAGGATCACTTAAAAGAGAAGATAGAGAAGGTTGTAGTATATCTAGCAATCATACTGTTTATTGCTCATTTAATTTTGATTGGAATCATTGATTTCAACCTAATTGATTCAACAAGATTTGACCAATTAACAATCAACCCTATTTCTGCACTTTACACTCCTTTTTCGGTAATATTGATTTACGAAATTTACTTGCTTGTTTTCTATCTCCCAAAATCGATTACCAATTACATAGGAAAGCAATATGAAATTATTACTTTAATTTTAATAAGGAAGATATTTTACGACCTAGCACAAATTGAGTTTTCTGAAGAATGGTTTTCTATTCAAGGTGACTTACAATTTACCTTAGACATTCTAGCTACTTTGGTCTTGTTCTTTGGCATATTTCTGTTCTACAGGCTAGACCAGAAAAATAAGAATAAATCGTCAATGAGCCAAAAGACGATAAAGTATATACAAATGAAAAAGTTTTTTGCTGTATTTCTAATTCCTGTTATTTTAGTACTTGGTATTTTTTCGATTTATGACTTTATAACTAATCCAAATTTATCACCAGAATCGGTAAGTTACAGCATCAAGGGGTTTAACGCTGTATTCTTTGATGACTTTTTCACTATTTTAATTGTAACCGACGTTTTGTTACTACTATTTTCATTTTTACAAACCAATCAATTTAGTCGTGTAATTAGAAATTCTGGATTTATTATTTCTACGGTAATTATTAAACTATCCTTCTCTGCAGATGGTATTTTAAATCCGATTTTAATAGTAACTGCAGTTGTATTTGGTTTACTTATTCTGCTAATTTATCATCAGTTCACAAAATTAGAAATTAAAAAATAAACCTTGAGATTTATATTGACTTTGGATTGGACTTAAAGTCTTTTAAATGATTTTTTAAAACAATAAAACGATAAATTCCTATAATGATAAACAACAAACTTACTCCTAAAGAAATGTAACCAATAGGTTTTAAATTTCCGAATTCTGGATGTTCAATTCCTGCTAGTGCACCTCCTCCTAAAAATAAATACAAGGCACTTCTTAAATAAGACAGTAAAGTCCTTTCATTGGCAAGTTTTGTGCGCTCCATAGCCAAATGATCACGCAAAATAATCTTTTCTTCATTGGTGAATTCATCGGTTACCTGAATTGCTCTTTGTATTTTTTTTCCAACTTTTCCCATACTAGTTATTATACACTTACTGCTTTATTTAAATATCTCCTAAAATCAAGCATAGCTAAATAAGTTTCTTTAACTATTTCCTGAAAATTTGGAGCTAATATTTGATTTCTTGTTAAGGTTTTATAAGCAACAAAACTTTTATTTTTTAATAAATCAATATGCGGATGTTCTTTACTAAAGCCTTTTGGAGCATTGGTCAGTTTCTCATCCGCCTCTAATCCTCCAAACATTTCTTTGAACTTCTTTTCTTGAATAAGCTCATTCAACACCTCTCCATTATAATCTATCGCCTGTCTAATCGATTTCAAGAAATCAGATTTTGGTCGCCAGAAACCACCTGCCAAAAAACATTCCTCCACACCTAAATGAATGTAGAAGTCGCTTGTTTTTGGCTTTTTATCTAAACCAGCCCCAAAATGATCTTTGTAGGTAGGTTTATTAGGGTGATAAAGTAAATTATTGTTAATACGATTAAGTGCTTTTGCTGGAGAAGTAGGGTAATAATCGGAATCAACATCAGCTAAATATAAGTCCATTTCTGCCAACCATAATCTATAATCATCCCTAACTTGATGATACCAATCTCTGTTTTCATCCATCCAATCTTTAGAATTGTTTTTCTGTAGCGTTTCTAAAAACTGAAATAATTCTTTAAAATTCATAGTTATTTTTTAGCTAAAGTAATACTTTATCAATCAGTGTGAATTGTTTTATCACAAGTTTAAATGATTCTAGTCACGATTAAAATTAGCCAATTGCTGTTTTAAATCTTCCATAGATTGTTCTAATTTTTTGAGCATAGAATTTTCTGAATTTTCACCCAAACTAAATGTAAGTTTCGATTTTACCTCCCACATTTCTTGTATTTGACTAATCAAAACTTCATAAGGCGGATAGGTTGAATTACTAGATATTAACCTAATTTTTGTGGTTTCTACATGTGGCTGAAAGTGCTTAATCATGACAGAATCCTGCAAAACAAAAACATAAATTTTATTGGATTTAGCTTCGTTTAAGTGTTCAACAGCTTTAGCCAAAACCCAATCGCCAGGCTGAAAATTTGGTAACATAGAATCGCCTTCTACTTGAAAACCTCGGTAGGTGGCATTTCTGAATTCTGGAATAGGTAAATCGAATGCTGGTAATTGTTCATACCACGACTCCTGCTGTAAATTACTAGGATAACCTGCTGAAGCCTTTTGATTGACCATTAAAATATTGTCTTGCTCTGTATTATTAACGGTGATCACCTTTGGCATAACTAATTTATTGGATAAATCAACTTGTTTTTGCTGACTTTCACCAAATAACCAAAGCGGATTAATATGAAATTCGCGAACCAAATTTTTGACTACATAACCCGCCAATTTGGTTTTACCACGCTCAATATCGGCGGTTGAATTATTAATTTCAAGTTTTTCTGCAAATTCCGATTGGGTAAAATTGAAGTCCTCTCTAACTTGCTTAAAACGAACAACCTCTATGGGCAAATCTTTTTTCATAGAATCATATTTACCATCAAATATAGACAAAAAAAGGAATATATCCATTTTATATCGGATATATTCCTTTTTTTTAACAATAAAGTGTATTTATATCAATCTAGCTTTAGCATTTAACTTACCAATTAGCATTTTAGCAATGGTATTAAGGTATTCTTTTTTTCGATATTTAGTAATACTTACAATTCCTTGGATGGCATTGGTATAAAATAATTCGTCAGCTTTTTGTAATTCAAATGGAGAAATGGACTCCTCAACTAACTCATAGTTTTCTGTTTTACCAATAATATCCACAAGTTGTTTTCTAATTATACCATTTAAGCATCCATCAGCTAGCGGAGGGGTCTTTATTTTATTGTCCTTGACTAAAAATAAATTACCATTAATGGTTTCCACCACCATTTTTTTCTGATTTAGAATCAAGCAATTGTCATAATCATTTTCTTTTGCAAAAATTGAAGCTAGAATAGGAACCAATTTATTATTAGATTTTAAAGTTGAAAGCAAGCCATCTACCATCAAATGATCTTTAAAAAGTTCTACTTCACATTTATCCTCTTTGAGAATAAAAAACTGATTATCAATTTCTTCAGCAGAAATCAAGTATCCTATATCATTAGAAAGTGGATGATATTTTCCTACTGAATCACGGTAAACATTAATTTTTACGCGGCAAGCTTTTTTAGTAAGTTCATTATGATGGAGGAGTTCAAGTATTTTTTCTTCTAAAAATTCAGGCGAAAAATTAGCAGGTATTTCCATTCTTAAGATACGCATGGAAGACATCAACCTAAAATAATGGTCTTCCCAGAACATAATGCTTGAATTGATTACTCTTATAGTTTCAAAAAGTGCATCGCCATATTGAAAGCCTCTGTTGATGTAAGATAAATTAGCTTTTTCGTTGGAAACTAGTGTTCCATTGATGTTAATCATATAGTAAAATTTATGAAGAGCCTAAAATGTGTTTTAATTCACTAACCATATTTTCCCAAAGCATTTTTCCTTCCTCAACCTCATCTTCATCTTCGGCAAAATCGGTAATCATTAAAGAAACATCTTTAGTAATGGCATCTACCTGAATACGCAATTCAAAATAATAGGCAGTATCCTCATCATCTAGCCATTGTAATTTAATTTTATCATCCGATTTTTTAGTAAGTAACTTAGCTTGTTCTTCACTTCCTTCCCAGATAAATGTAAATATTTCACCTCTAGAATTCACATTATCTGCGTACCATTCGCTTAAGCCTGATGGTGTTGATATGTATTGATAAAGCAACGAAGGCGAAACCTGAATAGGGAATTCAAGTTCATATTTTACCTTTTCACTCATAGTTGTTGAATTTAAGTTAAAAGGCAATATATATATTTATTTTGAAGTAGCTTAATTAAAAATTGATTTTTTTTATTTTTTTAAACTTGGTAAATCAAATACAAATCTTATATTTGCACTCGCAAAAATGGCGTGATAGCTCAGTTGGTTAGAGCGTCGGATTCATAACCCGGAGGTCGCCAGTTCAATTCTGGCTCACGCTACTAAAACCCGCTAAAGAGCGGGTTTTTTAAATTCCTTTCCTACTTAGAGTTAAGCTTTTCCTTTTTCTGCTTTGCTTTCAATTTAGCTAACTTTTTTTGATCAAAGTGCACGCCGTCATCATGCATATCTGCCAATACAATTTCACGATTTTCTTTTTTCTGTAACATAACTTTTTCTTTTAAGTTACGAATAACTTAGCAGTTTGCTTAAAAATTTACGTTAAAACAGAAAATTTAGCACAAATAACAACGTCTGTTAAAAATTAGACTTGATGCGTTCACCATTTTTATACTGCCCCACAAAAGCATCTCTAAAATTTAATTGTCTTACCACATTTCTCAATTTTTCGGCTTCTTCTTTAGTTTCAAAAACACCAAGGGTATAGAGGTTGAACTCATCATAACTCGCGTTTCTAACAATAGAAAAAGAAGCTGAAGAAAGTTCTGTATCAAACTTCTTAAAGGCGCCTAATTGCACTGCATAAAATTCCTGTAAATCTAAAGGATGAACGCCTCTCGATCTAAGACTTTGTATTTCTTGTTCTAAACTTGTTATGCTATTTTGATAAGTGTTGATTTCTTCTTTTTGAACTACAACCTCATCGCTAGCTATATTTGTTCCTATTTCTACTGGCAACAACTCTGGCTGCGTGTATAACAAGGCATAAGTTCCAATAAGTAACACAAAAAACAATATACTCAAAATCATAAAAACACTTTTTTGCTTTTGAGATTCTTCAGCTTTCTTCTCAGCTTTGTTTTTTTGTGAAATGCTATTGGCTAAACTTTCTTCAGAAGTGGCTATTTTAGCTTTGAGTTCGTTTAATTCTTCTTCGGTTAAAACGGGCATAAATAATTGATTTAATATTAGGTTCTAAAATTAGATAAAATTAATTAATAATAGACTTAATATTTAAAAAACTATCATTTTATAAAACTGTTAATCAACAACTAAGCAAGACTTCCTTATAAGCTTTTTTTAGGCAATTTACCTAAGTTTAGTTCAGCCGACCTACCCCCATCCTCATCTTTTTGAATTTTCATGCGCAAGGAGGTTTTCTTCCCTTTTTTAAACCCCCAATCAGTTCGTAAATCAGTATTTACTCTCAATACGGTATAGCTGATTCCCAACTCATCTAAGCGCTCTACTGTCCATTCATAGTCTTCTCTTTTCCCTTTATTTCTTCCAGCGAATTTAGACCAATGGTAAACAAAATAATAGTCAGTTTCAGGCAAATTTTCTAGTTTAATTGGTTCACCATATAAATCTTCAGTTTCATTTATAAAATCAGATAAATGAGTAAATTTGAAGCCAAAATCAGCTTCAGACAAATCACAATCGTGAACTTGTTTTATGAAGTCCTCTTTCAAATCCACAAATTGAGAAGCGACGCACGACTCAGCTCCTGCGTAACATTTTCTATTTCCATCGGCATCAAAAAAATACAAGTCACCATCCAATGAACTAAGCATAATGTGATAATAAGTTGAATCTTGTTCTTGTTTTACATACATAAAGTCTAGTTCATTTTCAGGACTAAAATTCAGCTTTTCTGTTGCTTTCTGAATCTCCTCATTTGTTTGTACTTTAGGGTTTTTCAAACCTAAAATGGTCTTAAAAGTAAAGCCACAAGAACTCAAGCTTGTGGCTGTAATAAAAATTATAAGTAAGAAAAGTAAGCTCTTGTTTCGCATTATGAAATCCATTTCACTTTACTAAAATCAGGTTTTCGTTTTTCAAGAAATGCATTTCTACCTTCTTTGGCTTCCTCCGTCATATAGGCTAAGCGAGTAGCTTCTCCGGCAAACACCTGTTGCCCTACCATGCCATCGTCAGTAGCATTAAAAGCAAATTTGAGCATTTTTATGGAGGTAGGCGATTTCTCTAAAATTTCTTGTGCCCATTGATAAGCGGTTGCTTCTAATTCTTCGTGAAGAATTACGGCATTTACCATTCCCATTTCAAAGGCTTCTTGAGCTGAATAATTTCTTCCTAAGAAAAAGATTTCACGAGCTCTTTTTTGTCCGACCATCTTGGCTAAATAAGCCGAACCATAACCTCCATCAAAGCTGGTTACATCGGCATCAGTTTGTTTAAAAATGGCGTGTTCTTTACTCGCCAGAGTCAAATCACAAACAACGTGAAGCGAATGTCCTCCGCCTACAGCCCACCCAGGAACAACGGCTATAACCACCTTGGGCATAAATCTGATGAGGCGTTGCACTTCCAGCACATTTAGTCGTGGAGTTCCTTCATCATCTACATAACCTTGATGGCCGCGAGCATTTTGGTCACCTCCGCTACAAAAAGCGTATTTTCCATCTTTTGGCGAAGGACCTTCACCTGAAAGTAAAACTACTCCTATGCTGTGATCTTCTCTTGCATCTAGAAAAGCTTCAAAAAGCTCGTGTACGGTTTGCGGACGAAATGCATTTCTTACTTCCGGTCGATTAAAAGCGATTCTTGCTACGCCATTGCTTTTATGATAAGTGATATCTTGGTAATCTTTAACTTTTTTCCAGTTCATTGTATATAGGTTTCTGTTCTTTTTCTACAAAAATACGAAAGCTTTTGAATTGTGGTAGTTTTTGAGTTTAGTATTCGTCTAATCAAGAAAACACTACTGTAAAAAGCGCAAAGGACACAGAGAAATACTTGATTCTTATAATCACCGCAAAGACGCAAAGAACGCAGAGAAATACATATAAAATTGATTAACTCTCGCAAAGACGCAGAGGCGCGAAGTAAGAGTAGTTCGCAAAAAAATAAACTCTAAAAACATATCGCAATAGCTGTTTGAAATTTATGATTAATCATCTGCCACACTAATCATCCTCACTTTTGTCATTCCACACGAGGTTACGAGACGGGAAATCTTTTGTTTTAGATTTTTGATTACGTCTTTAATTAGAGAATGTATTTTTAGCTTTAGTACAAAGAAATTCCGTATAAAATTTTGAAATGAAAATTTTATACGGAATAACAAGTCAGGCGATGTTTGTTCGTGATTGTCGATAATCAAAAATTGGTTAATTTGTTATTTCGCCTACTAAAACTTCATCGTAAGAAAGTTCTTTCTCTATAAAATCCTTTTCTTCATTGCAAAAAACTTCGCATTTATTAATTGGCCCAACATATAAGTGCAGGGTCATAGATTTTCCGTCTTCTATGTTGTGAAGTGAATGGTAACCCATTTCGTCATTCATATAAGAAATACCTGATTTTTTCATTTGAACATCATCAATTAATTCAAGTGCTTCCGCTGTGCCTGAAAATCGTTTTTCTCTTATTTTTCCTTCTGCTAAATACACCCAACACTCTTCTCCATCATGCGAATGTATGTCAGTTTCTTGCCCTTTTTCCCAACAAAGCAAAAGCAATTCGTGTTGCTTATTTTTGTCTAAGCAAATTCGGGAGTAACTTTCTGAGGTAAATTGAGCGAATGGATAAAATTCTTCTTTTGGAATAGATAAACGATGAGCAATTTTATAATAATCATCACCTTGGCAATGATCTAATTCTTCAATTAATTGAGCTAAGCTTGTAATTTTATTCATAGTACTAGATTTTCTAATTCTGAATATTCATCAAAAAGCTAATGATTTCCATCAAAAAGCTTTATTTTCGTAAATATAAATTTACTATAATTGTTATGCAAGAAGACTTAAACTTATTTAAGAAATTAGCAGAAAAATTAATCGAAAAAGAAGAAAAACAACCTGTTGTAAAACCCACTGATCAAGAGGATGTTTTTGATGAATTCAATTTATACCTAGACGAAGACCCCATCTCAGAAGAGCAATTCAGCGAACTTTTAGAGCAAATTGTACTTCACACACCAAGAACTTCAACAAAGCTTTTTTTTAATCAACTTTTTGGAGGAAGAAACGCAAAAGCCACGCTTGGCGAATTACTAGCTGTTATGCTTAACACCAGCATGTACACTTATAAAGTTGGTGGCCCACAAGTGGGAATTGAGAAACAAATCTTGCAAAAAGTAATTGAATTGGTAGGTTATAATCCTGCAAAAGCGGGCGGTACTTTTCCTCCTGGTGGTTCTATGAGTAATTTCATGGGACTTTTAATGGGAAGAGATGCTTTTAATCGAAACATTAAAAAAGAGGGGGTTTCGCAAAAAATGATAATTTATACCTCTAAAGAATGTCATTATTCCGTCACTAAAAATGCCACTTTTGCAGGAATAGGAACCGATCAAATTAGACACATTGAAGTTGATAAACGGGGCAGAATGCTACCTGAAGCTTTTGAAAATCAAGTAAAAACCGACTTAGCTGAAGGTTTACATCCTTTCTTTTTAAATATTACGGCAGGTACAACGGTCATGGGAGCATTTGACCCTTTAGAAGAATTATGTGAAATTGCTAAAAAATACGGAATCTGGAGTCATGTAGATGGGGCTTACTGCGGAGCCGTCTTATTCAGTGAAAAGTATAGACATCTGATTCAAGGTGTTGAGAAATCTGATTCTTTCAGTTTTAACGCCCATAAAATGCTGAACACGCCTTTGAGTTGTTCCATTATTGTTACGCAGAATAAAGAAGACTTGGTACATTCGTTTGCTTGTGACGCTAATTACTTGTATCAAACAGGTACCGATGATTTCAACTTAGGAAAAACTTCTTTACAATGCGGTAGAAGAAATGATGCACTTAAGTTTTGGTCGCTTTGGAAATCGGTAGGAAGAAAAGGCCTAGAAGAAATTGTTGATCAGCAGTTTTACTTAGCTGAAGTAGCTAGAGATTACATCAAAAACCACCCTGATTATACTTTATATAGTTATGAAGATTCTATTTCGGTATGCTTTAATTACAAAGGCATTGACCCAAGAATTTTGTGTAACCAAATGTACGAAGAAGGTAAATTAATGGTGGGATACGGTACTTTTGATGAAACTACTTTTATTCGTTTGGTCACTATTAATAGCACGAATTCTAAAGAAGAGATTTTGAATTTCTTTACCACTTTAGAAAAATTTGTTGAAGATTTTGAGATTGTAGAACAAGTTTGATGAGAAGGAGCGATATAGATTGTGAAGTTACAAACTTTGCATAGCAGAAAGAATGTTATGTCTTTGTTGACAAAAAGATTCCGTTTAAAATTTGTCTAGGAAATTTATGTGAGCCGAAATTTTTAGGGAATGACAAATCACAATTTTTATTAGGCTTTGCTTTTTAATTCACTCTTCTCACTCTTCGCCAAGCCGAAAGGCTTAAGAAAGGACATTTATTTTGAATTCTTCCACTTAATACCACATCCCATACTTGGTTTTTGGTTTTTTGGAGGTTGTTGATTATTCATTAGAGCATCTAAAGCTTCTCTGATGTTTCTACCCGTAACATTAATTCCATTTTTTGGTCTTGAATCATCTAATTGACCGCGGTAAAAAAGTTCATCGGCATTGTCAAATACATAAAAATCGGGAGTGCAGGATGCTTTGTAAGCTTTGGCTACTTTTTGTGTTTCATCGTATAAATAAGGGAAAGGATAATTCAATTTTCTGCCGTATTCCCACATTTTATCGGGGTGGTCTTCGGGATAATTTTCAACATCATTACTAGAAATAGCAACAAAACCGAAACCTAAAATTCGGTAGTCGTTAGCTAAGCGAATGATTTCATCGTTCACATGTTTCACATACGGACAATGATTACAAATAAACATGACCACTGTGCCTTTTTTTCCTTTTACATCTTCAAAACTAAAGTAATCTTTGGTCAAGGTGTCTTTTAAACGAAAATCGGGAGCTTTTGTTCCCAAATCTAACATAGTAGATGGTGTTAATGCCATTTCTTTTTTGTGCTAAGGTAAACATTTTTAAAATGAAGAGCAATACAAATTTTAATCGTAATTCTACTTACTTGAGTAATGACAAAGCATAAAAAGCCTCTCGTCCTATTTGGCGACTTCTTTCTAAGTAGGTTTGTTCCATTTGTGAAGTACCGTCTGAAATTTTAGGATCTTCGTAGGTAAGTGAGAATCTAAATTCAGCTTGAGGAATAAACGGACAATTTACTTCGGCGTGGCCACAAGTCATAATCGCAATAAATTGTTCAGGGAGGCTATTATCTGAAATAGTTTTGGAAAAACATTTTACACTTCGATTTCCAAAGTAAGAGAGCTCAACCTTTGGGTTTTCTTCTGAAAGGTTTTCTTGTAGAAACCTACTTTCTACTGAAAAACCTTGTTTCATTAAAACTTTCAGGGTGTTTGGATGAATTCTTGTGGTTTCTGTTCCTGCGGAATAAGTCTTCAGAAAAGAAAAATCATATTCCTCTGAAGCTACTTGCCACCAAAGTTGCGCTAAATGACTTCGCCTTGAATTATGCGTACAAACAAAAACAAGATTTACTTCGTCTTGCTTAATTTGCTGAATTCTTCTTACCAAGTCTTGAAGGACTTTTTTTCGTTCTTCAGAAATAACTTCAAAAGAAGATTTAAGGTATTGAATTTCTTTTTTTAATAACATATATCAACTAATATTTCCAACGATTAGCAATAGCTACCAAGGATAGCATCACAGGGACTTCTATTAAAATTCCAACTACAGTTGCTAAGGCTGCACCAGAATTCAATCCAAATAAAGCAATAGCAACAGCTACGGCTAATTCAAAAAAATTACTTGCTCCAATAAGCGATGACGGAGCACAAATTTGATGCTTTAAACCTATCCACTTTCCAGTAAACCAAGCAATAAAAAAGATAAAATAAGTCTGTATAGTAAGCGGTACGGCAATGAGTAAAATATGAAATGGCTGTTGAATGATTTGATTGCCTTGAAAAGCAAACAACAATACCAAGGTAGTGAGTAAAGCAATAATTGAAATTGGTTTCAGCTTTGGAAGAAAAACCTCTTCTAGCCACTTTTTGCCTTTTGTTTGAATTAATAATTTATTGGATAGATACCCCGCTACAAGGGGAATTACCACAAAAATAACTACTGAAGACAGGAGCGTGTTGTATGGGATTTCAATGTTGGTTACACCCAATAAAAAGCGAACAATAGGAATAAACGCCACTAACAAAACCAAGTCGTTCACAGAAACTTGAACCAAGGTATAATTGGCATCTCCTTTAGTTAAGTACGACCAAACAAATACCATAGCCGTACAAGGTGCAGCTCCTAAAATAATAGCTCCTGCTATATATTCTTGGGCTAATTCGGGTTCTAAATAAGCATGAAAGAGTTGGTCTAAAAACAACCAAGCAAAAAAGGCCATGGTAAAAGGCTTAATTAACCAATTTACAATTAAGGTTAAACTTAACCCTTTGGCGTTTTGACCTATGTTTTTTAATGAAGAAAAATCAATTTGCACCATCATTGGGTAAATCATCATCCAGACTAAAATTGCTACTGGAATATTGACTTTGGCAATTTCTAATTCACTTAAAAAAGTTATGGAATCTCCTACTAGATTTCCGATAAGTATTCCAGCTACAATTCCTAATAAAACCCACAAACTTAAGTAGCGTTCAAAAGTTCCCATAAATACGTTATTTATATGAATTTAGCAACACCCAGCATTGGGATCACATTGCATTTGCTGAAATTCAGATAATTTCATTTTTGGTTTTTTACTTCTTGGCAGTTTTTCTTCAGGAATTCCGCATTTGTCTTTCGCTAAACAATCGGTTAAGGTAGATTCAAGTATAAATTTCCCGTTTTGGAAAGCTAAATTATACTTACCAATGGTATTTGATTGGTATTCAACCTCAACAGGTAAATGTTCGCTTAGTAGCAATTTTTCTTCAGAAAGCTCAATAATTGAGTTGAGTTTTTCAGCTGAAAGTCGGTGTTCAACATCATCAGCTGTCCACAATTGAAAATTAGCTTTTTTCTCGTCTCTTAGTGTTCCCCCACAATCAATAAATCGTTTAGCCACCTCTCCTACTTCGGTGACGTGAAAATGAGCAGGAACTTTTTCTCCTGAAGCCAATTGAAATTCTACATGCTCAACTTGCTTTAAGGCTTGTTTTACTTCTTTAATCGTCATAGTTTTTTTTTAAGAATTAACAACATTGTTCGGAAGTAGTCAAATCTAAGCCATCAAACAAATCTAAGAGTTGTTGAAGTGCAGTATAATCAATGCAATAACAAACTGAAGTGCCTTCAACTGTTCCTTGAATTAAACCAGCATTTTTTAGCACTTTTAAATGTTGACTAATCGTGGCTTGTGCTAAGCCTATTTCGTCAACAATTGTTCTACACACGCAAGCTTTTTGCTTTAGCAGAAACTTGATAATAGCCACCCGAGCTGGATGCGCTAAGGCTTTTGCTAAAGTAGCTAACTGCACATCTTCTTGTTGATATAATTTATCTTTCACTAATCCCACACGGCAAAGGTAGTAAAAATTATCTATTTATCGTAAAATTACGATGAATGGATAATCAAAAAAGCCACAGCAAAAATCTGTGGCTTTTTTTCACTCATCTTAAAACAACAACAACAATATTTTTATTTAAAACAAGAAGCTATAAGTCATCATAACTTGATGAATTGTGTTTTCTGAAAATGCAGCAGTTGAAAGACCTGTTTGAACAAACTGCTCTTCTCGGTCAAAATTAGTTAATCGGTAAGCAAAATCAATATTATTATTCCCAAATTTATAACCCAAGCCTGCTGAATACCCGTGAGAATCGCCAAAAAAGAAATCATCTTTAAACTGTGATTGCGGTGATTGCGGTGATTGAGTGTAATTGTAACCCCCTCTAAAACTCCATACATCATAGACATATTCACCGCCAATATTTAGGTTATGCGTAGATTGAAAGGTATTGCTTATTTGCCCATTTAGGCCTAATCCACTTGAAAAACGTTGATTTGCGAAATCTTGATAGGTGTAATCTAAACTCAATAAGCCTGACTGACCAAACACATAAGCTATACTTGCTGTCGCTTTTCCTGGGCTTCTAAAGGAGTAGGAAGGAAAAAAATTAATCACATCTGGGAAAAGTGCAATATTGCCTTCATTCTCTGTTAAAACATCAATGCCTTGGGTAAGGTCTTCTTCAATATTATACCAAGTAGGTGTAGTTAATGATGCTCCTAATCGCAAACCTTCTACAACATAAATTGCGCCTAATTGCATAGAAAAACCACTACCTCTTACACGCAAATCGTTTTCATAAAACAAATCTAACACCTCTCCTTGTGGGTTATTGACGCTTTCAAAATAAGAAGTATATCGATCAAAATTTATAACATGAGCATTTAAGTTAGCTCCTACGTATAACTGATCGTTAACTTGTAAGCCAAGATTAAAGTTAATAACAGAGTTAATTCCTGATTCTCTTTGTATCATATCATTGCCGTAACTTGACCCTTGTATATTAGAATTGTATTGGGTTTCATTATTTGCTCCACTTTCAGGGCTAATTAAAAACCCTTGATAACCTAGAAGAGCCTCCTGCCCTTCTAAGCCAAAATTACTTCCCATAAATCGATATACTCCATCTAAAGACTCTCCATCATTGATGAATAAGTTATTAACTGCAATTCCATTAGCACGATTTACAAAATAATCTCCAATACTTTCGGTAGTTGTTCCAAAAGCTCTGAAGTTTCGATTAAAGTTACCTGTTCTCTCGTAATTAATTCCAAAAGTAAATTTTTGAACTGCAGCATTAGGATCATTGCTTTCAAAAACAAAGACCCCCCCTACTTGAGGCATTCCCAATCTACTTCTTGAACGAGAAGCTTCGCCTACTTCTAAGTTTGGATTTCCAAATTGCGTATCTACATTATTCCTTCTATAATCAAAAGTAAATGACGCTGCATTAGAATTAAAAACGGCAGAGCCTGCAGGGTTAACTTTAATTGAAGATAGGTCATTTCCTAAAGCGCCAAAAGCTCCTCCCATTCCAACAAATCGAGCTGTGCCAGATAATTCTTGCGTAGAGTACCTTAGTCCATCAAAAATATCTTGTGCGGTAAGCGTAAAGCTTACCAACACAAGACTTAAACTTATTGCTATATTTTTCATTTGTTCCAAGCTATTTTTTATTAATTTCAAATGTAACACTTTCGTCATCTTGTGAGATAAAGAAGAGTTTTATACCTAAGTGTTTCATTAGTTTTCCTTTTTAAAATTAGATTTATCTTCTACCTCCAGATCTACCTCCACCAGAGCGCATTCCTCCAGAACTTCTCATACCGCCTCCAGAAGAGCGCATACTTCCTGAGCTTCTACTCGGTGAACTAGTTTTAATTGATGATCTAGTACGTGTACTTTTATTTGTCTTTCTAACATTACTTCTATTGGTAGATCGGACAGAGCTTCTATTTATATTGCCACGCGAAGTTGCTCTAGCATTTACACTTCTAGGGTTTCTTACACGACTAACATTTCCTCGTGTTGCTCTTGTATTAGCTCCTCTTACATTAGAACCACGTGTATTTCCTCTTACAGTAGAGCCTCTAGTATTTCCTCTTAGGTTTCTACTTCTAGAAGTTCCTCTAACCCCAGCTTGACGTGTAGTTGATGTACCTCGTATATTTCTATTTGAACGTGTTGCATTATTATTAGAACGGACACTTTGATTACTTCTCACACCTTGAGAACGACTTCCGTTTCTGCCTTGATTTGAGCGAACATCAGATCGATATCCATTAGAAGCAACAGAACTTCGGTAACGTTGTCCAGATAAACCTGCTCTTCCATTTCTATAGGTTCTATGATAAACTCCAGCATAATAGCCTCCTCCATAGTAACCACCCCAACCAGGACCGTAGTAACCACCTCCCCAGCCCCAACCAGGGCCATAGAAGCCACCGCCCCAGCCAAAACCAAAGCCTCCGCCCCAGCCCCAACCAGGACCGTAAAAACCGCCCCAGCCCCATCTAGGGCCATAGAAACCACCGTAACCCCAACCAGGACCCCAAAATGGATCATAGAAGCCGCCACCCATCACATTGACGGTAACGTTAGAACCAGCACTCCCCCAACCAGGATTAGCTGCAGCCTGACCACCTAAGTCGTCATAATATACTTCATCTTCATAATAATAATCATCTTGTTGTTGCGCAGGTCTTCCTTGTACGTTATTGTTGCCGTTGTCAACCCCTCTAGCTTGAGAAATTTGCTGACTTTGCTCACCAAAATAATTAGAATAATCTGTGTTGGTAGTTGTGCTACCTGAAGATTGCTGAACTCTTGGCTGACTCGAAGCCATTTGCTGTTCGTTGGCAGGGGTTGACCTGCTACCGTATATACCATCATTGGCTCCTACATTGTGATAAGAACCACAAGAAGACATAAAAACCACGGTAACGACGCCCATACCGAGCGCTTTTAAATTTGTTTTAAGATTGTTGAATAACATAACTTGTGGTTTTAAATTGTTTTACTTATTGTTATTTTACTTAGTTTTGCGAACTAATTAATTATCAATTAATATAGAGCAATTTTTGTGCCAAAATAAGAAATTAACTAATATGAGTAAAAAGTTAACGCCGAGATCTCAAGATTATTCAAAATGGTATAATCAGCTAGTAGTGGAAGCCGATTTAGCTGAAAATTCTGCTGTTCGAGGCAGTATGGTAATAAAACCTTATGGTTATGCTATATGGGAAAAAATGCAAAGCGATTTAGATAGACGATTTAAAGAAACCGGACATGAAAACGCTTATTTTCCATTATTTGTTCCGAAGCACCTTTTTGAAGCAGAAGAAAAAAATGCTGAAGGCTTTGCGAAAGAATGTGCGGTGGTTACCCATTATCGGTTAAAAAATGACCCAGACAACCAAGGTAAATTAATTGTTGATCCTGAGGCTAAGTTAGAAGAAGAATTAATTGTTAGGCCTACTTCTGAAGCTATTATATGGAGCACGTACAAGAACTGGATTCAATCCTATAGAGATTTACCTATTTTAGTTAATCAGTGGGCTAATGTAGTTCGTTGGGAGATGCGCACTCGCTTATTTTTAAGAACGGCTGAATTTTTATGGCAAGAAGGGCATACCGCTCACGCTACAAAAGCAGAAGCTATTGAAGAAGCCGAAAAAATGAACGAAGTTTATGCCGAATTTGCAAGAGAAGTATTAGCCATACCCGTTATTAAAGGAAGGAAAAGTCCAAGTGAACGTTTTGCTGGTGCTGTTGAAACCTATTGCATTGAAGCCTTAATGCAAGATGGAAAAGCACTTCAAGCTGGAACCTCGCACTTTTTAGGGCAAAACTTTGCTAAAGCATTTGATGTTAAATATACTTCTAAAGAAGGAAAACAAGAATATGTCTGGGCCACAAGTTGGGGGGTATCTACTCGTTTAATGGGTGCATTAATTATGAGCCACAGTGATGACCAGGGCTTGGTCTTACCTCCAAAACTTGCTCCTTACCAAGTTGTTATTGTACCTATTTACAGAAAACAAGAACAACTTGACCAAATCACTGAGGTAGCTGAAGAATTAATGAAAGAATTTAGAGACAAAGGAATTCGCGTAAAGTTTGACCATAGAGATACACATAAGCCGGGTTGGAAATTTGCGCAATATGAATTACAAGGTGTACCCACAAGAATTGCTATTGGACCTAAAGACTTAGAAAAAGGAACAGTAGAACTAGCTAGAAGAGACAATCTATCGAAAGAATTTATACAAAGAAACGAAGTAGTTGACCGTGTTGTTGCTTTAATGGATGAAATTCAAGATTCGTTGTACAATAAAGCATTAGATTTCCAAGAATCACACACTACAAAAGTAGATACCTTTGAAGAATTTAAGGAAGTTCTAGAAAAAAAAGGAGGTTTTATAGCAGCTCATTGGGACGGTACAGAAGAAACCGAACAAAAAATAAAAGAACTTACCAAAGCCACCATAAGATGCATTCCAGACAAGCAAGAGAAAGAAGCTGGAAAATGCGTATTAACTAACTCAAAATCAGAAGGAAGAGTGCTTTTTGCTAAAGCCTATTAATTTTTTTGTTTTTTTTTATTCAAATATTTTGGATAAATGACAAAATAAACTATTTTTGCAACCGCAAATAAGCAGACGGTCCGTTCGTCTAGTGGTTAGGACGCCAGGTTTTCATCCTGGTAACAGGGGTTCGATTCCCCTACGGACTACAAATATTGAAGAAAATCAAGGGTCCGTTCGTCTAGTGGTTAGGACGCCAGGTTTTCATCCTGGTAACAGGGGTTCGATTCCCCTACGGACTACAAAAAAAAGAAAATTGAAATGGCAAATCATAAGTCAGCATTAAAAAGAATTAGAAGTAACGAAGCAAAAAGACTTCGTAACAAATATCAACACAAAACTACAAGAAACGCTATCAAGAAGTTAAAATCTATTGCTTCTAAAGAAGAAGCATCAAACGAACTTCCTAAGGTGGTTTCTATGGTTGATAAGTTGGCTAAAAAAAATATTATTCACAACAATAAAGCCGCCAATTTAAAATCGCAGTTAGCTAAACATGTAGCTAGTTTATAGTTGTAAAAATTTTATAATTTATCCGCTTGGATGAAATTCTAAGCGGATTTTTTTTCCATAAAACAATCTTAGTAGAAAAGTTTGTGTTTCATAGTTAAAGTTTTTTTGGTTAATAATTAAAGCTATCTTCGGATAGCTTTTTTTTGTTTGCCAATAACAAATTATCCAAAAGTTATTTTAAAAACTTAAAATTCTAAATTGCCTTGGATTTTGAAAACTGAAGCTGATAAAAAAATGATTAATTTTAATTTATTTTTCTATTTTTGAAAACATGAGGAAAATTATATACACCCTATATGCGCTTCTTTTAGCAAATTATGTTCAAGGACAAGCTTGGATTGAAAAGATTGAATTGTCAACCTATATAGAAAGTTACTATAACTATGATTTTAACCAACCTAAATCTAACGAGATACCCGGTTTTCTGTACAATTTTAATCGTCATAATGAAGTTAATTTAAACATTGGATTTATACAAGCCAGTTATATTAGCGATGAGGTAAGAGCAAATCTAGCTTTAATGACAGGAACCTATGCTAATGTAAATTTAGCCGACGAACCTGATGTTATGAAAAATATATTTAGAGCAAACGCTGGTGTAAAACTTACAAAAAATCATCAATTGTGGTTAGATGCGGGTATATTTGATTCTCATATTGGATTTGAGAGCGCTATTGGTGCAAATAACCTGACATTATCACGCAGCATTATGGCCGAAAATTCGCCTTATTATCTAGCTGGAGTTAAATTAAGTTATACTTCTTCAAATAAACTATGGGATTTCTCTTTGTCCTACCTTAATGGGTGGCAACGCATACAACGAGTAGAAGGCAATTCTTCGCCAGCTTTTGGTCATCAAATCACCTATCAACCAAATAAGCAATGGACTTTTAATTCAAGCTCGTTTGTGGGTAATGATTTTCCTGATGAATTCAAAAAAAACAGATATTTCCATAACTTTTATACAATTTACCAACCCAATATGCATTGGAAATTTATATTTGGCTTAGACTCAGGCTGGCAACAGAAAGAAAAAGGTAGTAGCCAATACAGCAATTGGTTTTCCCCTAACCTGATTGCCCAATACCAATTAAATGAAAAAAGTAAACTTGCAGGAAGAGTTGAATATTTTGATGACCAAGACAATGTTATTATAGCTTCTGATTTAGTAAACAATTTTGGGTTTCAAGTTTCTTCGTACTCACTTACATTCGATTATCAAATCACAAGCTTGATTTTATGGCGAATTGAAGCAAGACATTTTCTAGGTAACAATGAACTTTTTCAACAAAACAATGAATTGGTTAAAGATTCCTTTTTTATAACTAGCTCATTAGCGATTAAACTTTAAATTGAAACAATATAAAAAGGCTGCCTTCTTAAGACAGCCTTTAAATTAAATTGATTACTAAACTCTAGCAACCTGTACTATAGTTTTTTAAATAGACCTTTCATTGTCAAAAGATTCTAAGTATTGCGCTACACGTTGAACAAATTGTCCGCCCAGTGCACCATTAACCACTCGGTGGTCATAAGAATGTGATAAAAACATTTTGTATCTAATTCCTATGAAATCTCCTTCTGAAGTTTCAATTACTGCTGGAACTTTTCTTATAGCGCCTAGTGCTAAAATAGCTACTTGTGGTTGGTTGATAATTGGTGTTCCCATTATGCTTCCAAAAGTACCTACATTGGTTACTGTATAAGTTCCTCCTTGAGTTTCGTCGGGTTTAAGTTTTCCTATTCTTGAACGTCCAGCTAAGTCATTAACTTTTTTTGCCATTCCAAGTAAGTTCAGCTGATCGGCATCTTTAATAACAGGAACAATGAGGTTTCCGTCAGGAAGAGCTGCCGCCATTCCTAAATTGATGTGTTTGCGCTTTATTACTCGATCTCCATCTACTGAAATATTAATCATTGGAAAATCTTTAATCGCTTTAGCCACAGCTTCCATAAATATAGGAGTAAATGTTAGCTTTTCTCCCTCTCGCTTTTCAAAAGCAGCTTTATTTTTCTTTCTCCAATTCCAAATTTTTGTAACGTCTGCTTCTATAAAAGATTGAACATGAGCAGATGTTTGTACACTTTGCACCATGTGATGAGAAATCAATTTACCCATTCTTGACATTTCAATAATCTCATCTTCAGCATTCACATTTACAGGAGTTGTTGGAACAACAGGCTTACTTGTAGCAGTTTCTTGCTCAGGTTGAGCTTTATCAGTTACACTTGATGAGATTTTTCCAGAAGCTCTATTTTCTAAATAAGACAACATATCATCTTTTGTTACTCTTCCTTCAAGACCACTGCCTTGAATGCTTTCTAACTCTTGAAGTGTAACGCCTTCTTCTTTTGCAATATTCTTAACTAAAGGTGAGTAAAAACGTTTAGCTTCAGAAAAATCTTGGCTTTTTGTAGTTGATTTAGCCTGATCTAAAAATTCAGCGGCTTTTTCAGCAGTAGCTAATACCTCTTCATTTGCAGCATCAGAATCAGTTTGACTTTGACTCTCCTCTTGAGTGGTCTCTGCGTCGGTTTCAATAATTGCAATGACTTCACCAACTTTAACTACATCATCCACATTAAAAAACCTTTCAATAAGCTTTCCATCAACTTCACTAGGAACTTCAGAATCAACTTTATCAGTAGCAATTTCTAAAACTGGCTCATCAGCTTCAATTTCATCACCAACCTCCTTTAACCAGTTAGTGATTGTTGCTTCTGCAACGCTCTCACCCATTTTGGGTAGTTTTAATTCGAATTTTGCCATATCTTTACCTTAGCGGTTATTTTTTAATTCAGATTGCGAATTTAATAAATTTAAGCCTACTTTTACTTAATTATATTTAAAAGTTAAAACTCAAGTACTTCCCCTTGTATATAACTTGAATCGCTTCCAATAATGTAATTAGCTCCTTTTGGACGTATTCTGTAGTATAAGCCAATATCATGATTTTCAACTATTAAATTAATTATTTGCTGATAAGAAAGTTGATTGGCATCAAGAATAAAAAGGCTTTCTTTTTCTTTGAATTGTTGTGCTGCAGCGGCCTTTAGTTGGTGTTTTTTTGCGCTTTCAAATTTTACATGTGTAGAAAATGCGTTGATTATATCTTTGTTACAATTAACAAATACTAAATTTTTGATTTTTAGCTTCCGCTTAACAACATGTTTATTTACTCTAGAAATGGCTACTAATTTAATGAAAATCAGCATCATTTTCGCTAAATTAGATAATAGCAGGGATTGATTGAAATGTTTATTGTAAAAAATCAACATTGCATTATAAAACCGATTAACGTAAACCTTATTCTTAACCGTACTTTCTCCTTTAAAATGAATTACTTTTTCACTTCCTAGATAGTAGTTTTTATAATTGTGTTTTAGAAAAGAATAGCTTAAATCAATATCTTCACCATACATAAAATAGGTTTCATCTAGTCCACCAACTTGCCAATACCTATCTTTTCTCATCAACATAAAGGCACCAACTAGTATTTCAACTTCACTAAAATCTTTTGTTTTTATATGTTCTGGATAATAACTTTTATTTTTTCCCAGTAATTTAGAAAAAACAACTTGTGGAGTAGGAATATTTCTTTTACTTTCTGGCAAGAAATGCCCTGTTCCATTCATTAAATAGGGGCCTAATGCGCCAAGGTTAGTGAGTGATTTTGCTTTAGCTAACAAATTTTTAAATGTATTTTTACCTACTATTGTATCTGGATTTAAAAGGCAAATATAACTGCCTTTAGCACGCTTAACACCTACGTTATTACCCGCAGAAAATCCTAAATTAGAATCATTTTGTAAGTATATAAATTCTGGAAATTCATTTTGAACTAATTGAGAGGTTGCTTTATCTTTTGCATTATTGACCACAATAACTTCTGCATCTATTGCTTCTATTGATTCTCTTACAGAGCCTAAACATAAGTTTAAATAGTGCGGAACTTTGAAAGTTAATATGATTATAGATAGCTCCACTATTAATTTTTTAATGAGTTTTCAAAAGGAACACGTTGTAAAATACTTCGGCCTAAACTAATTTGATCTGCATATTCAAGCTCATCGCCTACAGCTATACCTCGGGCAATTGTAGAAACCTTAATTGATGATTTTTCTATCTGCTTAAAAATATAGTAGTTTGTTGTATCTCCTTCCATGGTGCTACTAAGTGCAAAAATTAATTCTGTTATCTCTGATGAATTCACTTTATGAATCAATGAATCGATAGTTAAGTCTGAAGGTCCTATTCCTTCCATCGGATTTATTTTTCCACCAAGCACATGATAAACTCCAGAAAATTGTTGCGTATTTTCTATAGCCATAACGTCTCTTACATCCTCTACAATGCATATTAAGCTTTGGTCTCTTTTAGCATCTGCACAAATTTCGCAGATAGGTTGATCACTTATATTGTGACATTCCTTACAAAATTTAATTTTCATTTTTAAATCTACCAAAGCACTCGCTAAATTTGTAGTTCGCTCTGAAGGTTGATCTAATAAATGAAGAACTAAACGAAGAGCTGTACGCTTACCTATTCCAGGCAGCAGAGCTACTTCTTGAACTGCATTTTCTAAAATTTTAGAAGAAAAATTCACTTAATTTATAATTAGTTTTTTGGTACTAGTGCCTACAGCATTATCAATCTTAACAAAATATACTCCCGATTTAAAGCTGCTTACGTCTAAAGTAAATTCAGTAGTTAGGTCTAATGATTTTTTATCTATAATAAGCTTTCCTGTTTGTGAATAAACCTGTAGATAAGACAATCCCTCATAATCTAAAGAAAAGCTTACTTTATTTGTTGTGGGATTAGGATACATTTTAAACTCCTCTAATTTGGCAAATTCTTCTGAAGAGAAAGTAGTTTCATACAAATCACTAACCCATAAGCCTCGTCCGTAAGTTCCTGCATATATTTTATTTTGTTCAAAATTAATTTCTAATTCGTTAATAATCACATTGGGTAAGTTAGTGTTGTAAGGAATCCATTCATTCAATTCGTCATTTATGTAGTACACTCCATAATTCATTCCTAAGTACAATCCGTTTTTATCTGTATTATCCCAAGTTAAATCCAGGGCCTGAAAATCAGGCAAATTGAATTGAAATGACTCCCAGTTAGCTCCTCCATCCTCAGTAACAAAAACTTTTGAATTATCGTTTGTAGCAACTGCCACTTGATTCTGATTTTGCGGGTGAACAGCTATAGAATTAATAAAACCAAGGCTATTGGTTACTGTTAGCCAACCAAGACCATTAACCGTTGTTTTAACAAGCGTATTTCCATATGATGCAAAAACAACATTTGGATTTGATTGAGCAATTTCTATATGATCAAGATTAGAAGCAAATGGAGGCGAGTAAGTATCCCAACTTAAACCTCCATTTTCGGATTTAAAAATTTGATTATAACCTACAAAGATTGTATTTTCCTCGGTGGGGTGTTGTGTAAATGGAGTTACCCAATTTCCAGAACCAGTTGGCGAATTTATTTGAGCAAGGCTTTGTCCATTATTTTCTGATTTATGCAACCCCCCAAATTGTACCGTACCATAAACAATCTCTGGATTATCTTTATCATAAAAGCTTTCCATTCCATCGCCACCTATCCAATCAATCCATTCTTCAGTTACTGCATTATAAATAGATGTGCCATTATCTTGAGATCCACCTGAAACTTGTGTTTCTTGAGTTTGAGCTACCCCAATTTTATAAAACTGACGAATACCTAAATTTTGAGATAAGTCTGTAAAATAGCCCGCGGTAATATTTTCAGAATCCTCTACTTTAAAAAAACCACCATCAGTTCCTACATAGAGTACATCACCATAAAATTCCATGATGTCAACATCAGCATGACAATAACCCAACCCCGCATTGGCAGCATTTCCAGGAACCCAATCTGAAGTAGGCAAGAAGTTTGTGCCACCGTCTATAGAACGCCACGCATTAATACCTGCTATATGAACTTCATCTTTATTATTAGGGCTAACTGCAATAGCCATATCTCTTGGCGCTTGACCTAAATCATCATCAGCAACTGTACTATAGCCGAAGTAATTTTTATCAAGGTGTTCTGAGAGTAAAGTAAAAGTATCTCCCGCATCGTCTGATTTATACAATCCGCCAAAAACGTTATTATCAGCCTCTAAAACATAAATCCGATTAGCGTCATCTGGACTAACCCCAATCATTTTAGGGCCATTGTTAAAACCATTAATGCTTGTAAAATTTACTCCAGAATTGGTTGACTTATGTACGCCACTTCCTGAAATATAAACTACAGAAGGATCTGTTGGTGAAAATTGAATATCAAATCCTCTGTTATCAAAGGTTTTCTTTTCCCATGTTTCGCCTCCGTCTGAAGATCTATAAATACCAGAATTTTCTGAGGTGGCAAACATAATATTTGAATCGTTTGGGTGAACTAAAATTTTATTGACTAAAGAATTACCAGCCGAACCTATTTCCGTCCAAGTTTCTCCTTGATTAATCGATTTATAAATTCTGCCTCCATTTGAACCAAAAAAATAAATATCCGAATTTGTTGGATGCATTGCTGTAGAGAAAACATGCATATTTGAAAAGTAGTCGTTTAAGGGTTCCCAAGTTTCACCTCCATCTAGCGTTTTCCAAACTCCGCCTGTATTGGCTCCTACAATAATATGGTTCTCATCTTCGGGGTCAATGCTAAAAGCAGTAACTCTTCCTACTCCTGGATTCCATCCAGTTGTTGCGTTGTAATCGAAAGGTCCCAACTCCTCCCACTCATCATTTGAAGCATAAGTAGAACTTGGTTTTTGTAAAAATTGACTAGTATATTTTTCTAATTCTCGAACATAAAAGTCTTCTGATTTTAAATAGCCCTGGCTATCCATTAACCTGAGTGCCATGTATTCCCAGCGTTTAAATTGTTTGTAGCCACTGCCTCTACCCTTTTGTCGATCTTTGAAGTATCGTTCTGCTTCTTCTTGTATTTCGGCTACTTTGTAATCTCCAGATTCAACCATCAGTTTGTATTCCTGAGCAGAAGAATGGAAAGAAAACCCTAGAAACAATAAACTAACTAAGAATAAGTAATATTTAAACATTCTATTAATTTTATTCAAAAATACATTTTTTTAGATTTTTGCAAACAATATTTCTACATTTGTCTTGCTAAATAATAGATAGCTTATGACTCCCTTTCAGATTATATGTTTAATCGTTGCCTATTTTGGTGTTCTAGTTCTAATTTCTTTCTTCACCAATAAGTCTGGTAACAACGACGAGTTTTTTAAAGCTAATCGGCAATCGCCTTGGTATTTAGTAGCTTTTGGCATGATTGGAGCCTCCCTAAGTGGAGTTACTTTTATTTCTATACCGGGCACAGTAGAATTTGATCAATTTAGTTATTTTCAAGTGGTTCTTGGTTACACCCTTGGTTATGCTGTTATCAGTTTAGTGCTATTACCCTTGTACTATCGTTTAAACCTAACTTCCATTTATACTTACTTAGGAACAAGGTTTGGTAATCACGCTTACAAAACAGGCGCTTGGTTTTTTATTTTGTCTCGACTTGTAGGCGCAAGTTTTCGATTATTTTTAGTGGCTAATGTACTTCAATTATTGGTTTTTGACCAACTTAATGTTCCGTTTTACCTAACTGTTAGCGTTACCGTATTTTTAATTTGGTTATACACTTTTAAAAGTGGTATAAAAACGATTGTTTGGACAGATAGCCTTCAAACCTTATTTATGCTATTAGCACTTGGAGTAAGTATTTATTACATTTCTGAAGATTTAGGAATATCCACAAAAAATATGTTTCAATACCTTGGCAATCACAAACATTTCCAAGTATTTTTTACCGAAAACATAAGTAGTCCTAATTACTTTTGGAAACAGTTTATCTCAGGAGCTTTTATTGCTATTGTAATGACAGGTTTAGACCAAGATATGATGCAAAAAAATCTTACTTGCAAAAATCTAAAAGACGCTCAGAAAAATATTTTTTGGTTTACACTTACGCTAACAGTTGTCAATTTTCTATTTTTAAGCTTAGGATTATTATTGATAGATTATGCAGAGTTACATAATATTGTAGCCAAAAAAGACGAACTTTTTCCTAGTATTGCAGCTAGCGGAAATATGGGATTTGCCGTAGCTGTATTTTTTGTGCTTGGACTAATTGCGGCTGCTTACTCAAGTGCTGACTCTGCGCTTACTTCTCTAACTACTTCCTTTAGTATTGATATTTTATCTATTGAAACCAAAGTAAAAAAAAGCAAGCAAGTTGTTTATCGAAAATTAATTCATGTTTGTATTTCTCTAGTTTTTATTGGAGTAATGCTGTTATTTAGGTACGTTATTGAAGATGAAAGCGTGATCATTAAATTATTTGAATTTGCAGGTTACACCTACGGTCCCATTCTAGCCATGTTTTGTATAGGTATGTTTACAAAGCTTCAACCAAGAGATTATTTAATTCCTTTAATTGCAATTTTAGCACCCATACTTACCTACCTTATAAGTTGGTGGATAAATAGCTCATTTGGTTTTGAATTTGGTTTTTTTGTGTTGATTTTAAACGCCTTAATCTGTAGTTTTGGTTTAGTATTGATTAGTTTGAATCAACACCAAGGTGCACGCGCTTAAAACTTCTACTCCTGCACTTGCTAACTTATTTTGAAGCTCTATATTATTGGTGCCTGGATTAAAAATAACACGTTTTGGATGTAAATCAAGAATCATCTTCTCATATTGCTTTTGAAGCGGTGGCTTTAGATAGATAGTTACCGTATGAACCTGCTTCACATAATCAGGTAAAGTTGTTAAAATTTTGACATCGCCAACCTCAGCCTCTTTTGAACCAATAGCTATAACATCTTCTCCTTTATTTTGAAGGAGTTCAATAGCCATTTTTGAATAGCGAGTAGTTTTACTCGAAGCTCCTAAAACCAAGTTCGTTTTATCTTTCATATTAAAATTGTTTAATGTTTTTATGTGAAAATAGAAACAACGTTAAATAAAGTTAATTTACTAATATGCAGAAGTTTGTGTGTAACAATATGGCATTATTTTCGTTATATAATAAACAGGTTCTTACACTATTTATTTGAATTAGCCTTCAAAATAAAGAACAGAACAGAACCATATATAAAAGGCTTGTGGGTTCATTTCCACAAGCCTTTAAATCTTATTAAAACTAAATATTTACCATTTAATAATAACACTACCCCACGTAAAACCACTTCCAAAGGCCGCTAAAACTACATGATCTCCTACTTTTATTTTCCCTTCTTCCCAAGCTTCAGTTAAGGCTATTGGAATTGAAGCTGCTGTAGTATTCCCATAACGCTGTATATTGTTATACACTTGCTCATCGCTTAATTGGAACTTCTTCTGAATAAACTGAGATATACGTAAATTTGCTTGATGAGGAATAAGCATATCAATATCTTTAACTTCTAAGTTATTGTGCTTTAAACCTTCCTTGATAACTTCAGAAAAACGAACTACGGCATTTTTAAACACTAATTGCCCATTCATATAAGGAAAATAAGGAATGTTTTCTTGAGGGTTTTCTTTAATAATCTCAGGCAACCAATGATTTGTACTTGGGCCAATTAAAGCAAGTTCTTCAGCAAACTCTCCTTGCGAGTGTAAATGAGTGGATAAAATACCATGACTATTTTCTTGAGAGCGACTAACAACGGCTGCTCCAGCACCATCTCCAAAAATTACCGATACAGAACGTCCTCGAGTTGTCATGTCTAATCCGCCACTATGATTTTCACTACCAATTACTAATACGTTTTTATACATTCCTGTTTTGATAAACTGATCTGCTACAGAAAGTGCATAAACAAAACCAGAACATTGGTTTCTTACATCTAATGCTGGACAAGTATGAATACCTAACATGTCTTGAATTTGAACTCCACATCCAGGAAAATAATAATCAGGACTTAGTGTGGCAAAAACAATTAAATCAATTTCATTTTTATCTAAGCCTGCACGTTCTATTGCTTGTAGGGCAGCCTTTTTACCCATAACTGCAGTGGTATCTCCTGTTGATTTATCAATATGCCGACGCTCTTTAATTCCCGTTCGTTCAACAATCCATTCATTACTGGTCTCCATAATTTTGGATAAATCTTCGTTGGTAACAATATTATCTGGAACATATTTTCCTAATCCTATAATCTTTGATTGATACATTTGTAAATGCTTAAAATTTGATTCGACAAGATAGCATAAATTAAAAATATGACAAATTTACATTCCAGATTTTACTGTGCTTGCATAATAAACAAGAGCCGCCGTAAAAAAATTACGAACGGCTCTCAACCAACCTAACCAATAAAAAAGTTAAGAAATTTAATCTAACATGCTTTTGTATTGGTTTATCTTCACTTTGGCTTTTAAATCATTCAAGAGATTATAAAGGCCAAAAAAAGTTCTATTTATGTATATAAAGTGCTTACTTCCTCTATTTCCATTCATTTTTCTTAACTGTGTATCACTTGAGTACTTTTCGCTAAGATTAGCTATTTGAGACCAAAACGCATCATCTCCAAAATCAAATTCTTCGCTGTGGAAAGGCTGTGTAAATAAACTAAGCATTTCGTGAAACAAACCTGTAAAATATTCAATCTCTTCTTTTGAATCATCAGGACGTAAAATTTCTAGCTCACGCAGTTTGCCCTGAAAAAAATCGATATCATTAATATGCGCTGGATTAGCTAATTCAAAATAAGGAATGTAAAAATCATCTGGCACTTTCTTGATACAACCAAAATCAATAGCAATTAAATCGTTTTGCTCATTTACTAAAAAGTTTCCAGGATGAGGGTCGGCATGAACTTCTTTCAACCCGTGCATTTGAAACATGTAAAAATTCCAAAGAGATTGTCCTAATTTATTCCCTACTTCTTCTGAAAAATCAGTTTTTGCGAACTCAGACAGATGCTTTCCTTCCATCCAATCCATTGTGATAATTCGCTCACTAGATAATTCTTGGTAGTAAATAGGAAATTTAAGTCCTTTAATATGGCTGCAAGCTTCTGAAATTCGTTTACTTTGTTCTACCTCAAGAATATAATCGGTTTCTTCAAGTAATTTATTTTCTACCTCTTGAAAGTATTTATCAGAATCTTTGCCTTTGATATTGAACATCTTCAGCGCAATTGGTTTTACTAATTTTAAATCTGAACTAATGCTATCTGCTACCCCAGGATATTGAATTTTAACCGCAAGCTTTCTTCCATCCTTTAAAGCTCTATGCACTTGACCTATACTAGCTGCATTAACAGAAGATGAGGTGAATTCGTCAAAAAGCTCTTCTGGGTATTGGCCGTTGTATTTTTTAAATGTTTTTCTCACCAAAGGAGGAGAAAGCGGAGGCACACTAAACTGAGCTAAAGAAAATTTTTCAACATAAGCATTAGGCAAAAGATTTTTTTCCATAGAAAGCATTTGCGCAACTTTTAATGCACTTCCTTTTAAACTTTTTAAACCGTCATAAATATCGGTTGCATTACTCTCATCAAGCTCATCTCTAGTTATCTCAGGATTAAAAGCTTTTTTGGAATAATATTTTAGGTAATTGGTGCCAATCTTAGCACCTGTAGAAACTAATTTAGAAGTTCTACTTAATTTACCTGTAGGTATTTTATCTATTGTTTTCATTCAGTTATTTACCCATTTGCTCTTTGTACAAAAATTTACCAAAATCAAATACTTTTTCTAAAGGTGTGTTATCAAACACATCAAAAACAGTATTTACAGATTTTTCAATGGCGACATCTGTTTTTTCAAAACCAGGTGATTGATCATCTTTCCAGAATTTCAGTAAAAACAAAAATTGAATCCAAGCCCCTTCAGAAAAAACCTTTTCAGAATTTTTCAAGAAGTTAAATTTCTTTTCGTCATTATCTTCAGCAATCAATTCTTGGGCAAAAGATTTAATGTTCTTTCTCAATCCCTTCAACTGAGATAAATTTTTCATCATATCTTCATGCTCATCTAACACATAAATTACATAACTCCTATTAGCCGTTAATATTTCGAAAAAAGTAAAGAAAAAGGTAAGCATTTTTTCTCTGCTTTCATATTGCATAACCTCTTCATTAGCATTCATTAAATTTGAGGCATTGTGATAGAAATGCTCCCAAATTTTATTTCTCAAACCTTCAAAACTGCCAAAATTTTGATAGAAATCACTTTCTTCAACACCTAAATCCTTACAAAATTTAAACACTGATTTGGGCTTTCTTTCGTGGGTTAACACATAATCCATATAAGAGGACATATAGTCTTCTTGGGTCATTTTTTTCTTTTTAGGTTTAGTTTTAGTTGCCATAATTCAAATTTGTCACAAATATAATTTTGTTTAATATTTTTACGAAACACTTAAACAGAATGTTTTGTTAATCTTTGTCTATACTGTAACTATTTAATGTCAATTTGTCACAGAAGATGAAGTGGTATTTTATTTGGTAGGTTTATTATAAATTAAACACAAAAAAATTATGGCAACTGGTAATATTAATGTTTCTGTTGAAAATATTTTTCCACTGATTAAGAAATTTCTTTACAGTGATCACGAGATTTTTCTGCGTGAGTTAATTTCAAATGCTACTGATGCAACTTTAAAATTAAAACACTTGGCTAGAATTGGCGAAGCTAAAGTTGAAATCGGAAATCCGAAGATTGAAATTAAAATTAATAAAGAAAACAAAACCCTTCACATTATTGACCAAGGAGTGGGAATGACGCAAGAAGAGGTAAAAAAGTATATTAATGAAGTAGCCTTTTCTGGTGCCGAAGAATTTTTGGAAAAATATAAAGATTCTGACGCTAAAGACACAGGCATTATTGGTCATTTTGGGCTCGGTTTTTATTCGGCTTTTATGGTGGCCAATAAAGTTGAGATTTTTACTAAATCTTGGAAAGACGAACCTGCTGCTCATTGGACTTGCGAGGGAACTACCGAGTTTTCGCTTGAGGAGCATGACAAAAAAGAACGAGGCACGGAAATCGTTTTGCACATTAATGAAGGTGAAGAAGAGTTTTTAGAAGACCACAAAATTAATGAACTACTTACCAAATACAACAAATTCATGCCAGTACCCATTAAGTTTGGTACTAAAGAAAAAGAACTCCCTAAGGCAGAAGATGCCAAAGAAGACGAAGAACCTAAAAAAGTTACTGTAGATAATATCATTAATAATCCAAATCCTGCTTGGACTAAACAACCAACAGATTTGAAGGAAGAAGATTACAATAGCTTCTACAGAGAACTTTACCCAATGCAATTTGAAGAACCATTGTTTCACATTCACCTAAATGTTGACTATCCATTTAATTTGACAGGAATTTTATACTTCCCAAAAATGACTCAAGATATGAGTATTCAAAAGGATAAAATTCAACTCTACCAAAATCAAGTATTTGTAACTGATAATGTGGAGGGTATTGTTCCTGAGTTTTTAACTATGCTTCGCGGGGTTATTGATTCGCCAGACATTCCATTAAATGTTTCGCGTTCCTACCTTCAAGCTGATGGTGCGGTGAAAAAGATTTCAAATTATATCACTAAGAAAGTTGCTGATAAGTTAAAATCGATTTTCAAAAACAGCAGAGAGGATTTTGAAAAGAAATGGAACGACATAAAAGTAGTGATTGAATACGGGATGTTAACCGATGAGAAATTCTTTGAAAAAGCAGACAAATTTGCACTTTATCCTACTACAGAAAATAAATTTTTTACTTATGATGAATTAGTTGAGCAAATTAAAGACAAGCAAACCGATAAAAATGATAAGCTTGTTATTCTCTATGCTTCAAATGCTGAAGAACAACACAGCTATATTGAAACAGCGAAAGAAAAAGGCTACGAAATATTATTGTTAGATTCTCCTATTGTTTCTCACTTAATTCAAAAAATTGAAACTGCTAAAGAAAATAAAATCTCATTTGTAAGGGTAGATAGTGACCATATCGACAATTTAATTAGCAAAGATGAAGAAGTTATTTCTAAGTTGTCTGATGAAGAAAAAGAACAATTAAAAGAGACTTTTGAAAAGTATATCACCAAAGAAAAATACACCGTTCAAATGGAAGCTGTAGATTCAAAACAAGCTCCATTAATGATTACCGAACCCGAGTTTATGCGAAGAATGAAAGAAATGCAACAAACTGGCGGCGGTGGTATGTTTGGAATGGGAAATATGCCGGAAATGTATAACCTGATTGTAAATGCTAATCATGAAATGATGAGCGAAATTTTAGCAGAAAAAGATGAAGCTAAAAAAGAAGAAATCATTAAGCAATCTTTAGATTTAGCACTTCTTTCTAAAGGACTATTGAAAGGTGAAGCCCTAACAAAATTCATTAATAGAAGTTATTCGTTAATTAAATAAACCTATTCTTGTTGAATAGCAAAGCCTCTTTAGTAACTCCACTAAAGAGGCTTTTGTTGTTTATAGCCCCTAAAAAAACTGAACCCAAAACTAGATAAAATCGAATATAATAAGAAAAATCGACCACAATCAAACAACAAAAGCAGTTCATATTTCAATATTCAAATTTTAGTAAAGATTAATCATTTTTAAAAAAAACAAAAAAGATAAAATGTATCTTTGTTAGTAAATTAAATTCTTATGAAAAAAGCACTCAAAGTTTTTGGAATCCTAATTCTTATTTTACTAATTGCCCTAATTGCAACCCCATTTTTATTTAAGGGAAAAATAGAAAGCCTAGTAAAAGAAAATATTAATCAACAACTAAATGCCAAAGTTAGCTGGAACCAACTTGATTTAAGCTTAATCAAGAGTTTTCCCAAAGCAGAGTTAAGTCTTCAAGAATTTAGCTTGACTAACCAAACACCATTTGAAGGCGATACACTTGTTTATTCAAAAAAATTAAGTGCTAAAATGGGACTGATGCAACTGTTTAAAAACGACGGAATAAGCCTTGATGAAATTCTTATAGATGAAGCATTAATTAATGTGGTTGTTAATGAAGAAGGTATAGCCAACTATGATATTGTTAAAGAGTCTGAAGAAAAAAAGCAAATTTCTGAAGATAAAGAAAACGATTTTAAATTTGAATTACAACATTACGAAATTAATAATTCAGAAATCAGCTACCGTGATTACAACTCCAAAACTTTTGCTCTACTTCGAAACCTAAATCATAGTGGTGATGGTAATTTTGCTGAAGAAATATTCACTTTAAACACACACACCGATGTTCAACTTAGTGTTGATTTTGAAGAGACAAATTACTTAAATAAAAACTATCTTCAGTTAGATGCCGCTATAGAAATGAACCTTGATCAAATGAAGTTTACATTCAAAGAAAATGAAGCTGTTATTAATCAATTGGCATTAGCTTTTGACGGTTTTTTTAAGATGAATAAAGAGGACTACGAAGTTGACCTAAAATTCTCCACTCCTTCTTCAGACTTTAAAAACTTTTTAGCTTTAATTCCAAAAGCTTATGCAAGTAACCTAGATGGTGTTGAAACTACTGGAAAATTTGAAGTAGAAGGTTTTGCAAAAGGAAAAATTTCAGCTAATGAAATTCCAAAATTTAGCATTTTTATGAATGCTGTAAATGCTTCGTTTAACTACCCAGACTTACCTAAAAAAGTAGATGATATTTCAATGAAAATTGACCTTATTAGCAACACCTCCCAAATAGATGATTTGGTAGCTAAAATTGACAATGTCAAATTTAGAATAGACCAAGATCAATTTAATGCTAAAGCTACTATTGAAAATATTTTTGAGGACATGAAATTAGCCTTTCAAGCCAATGGCAGCATCAACTTAAAGAAAATTAGTCAGGCTTACCCTTTGCCAACAGAAATAGATTTAAACGGTTTACTCACTGCAAATATTAAATCTAATTTCGTGATGTCTGATATTGAAAAAGAAAGATATGAAAGAGTGAATGCATCAGGAAATTTAAGGCTATCTGATTTTAAATATGCTGATAAGGACTTGAAAAATCCTTATGAAATAGCAACAGCCGCTGTGCAGTTTTCTACTAACAATATTGAATTACAAGAATTTAAAATGAAAACTGGAAAAACAGATCTAAGTGCTTCGGGGAGAATGGACAATTTAATGGGCTTTGTGTTTTCTAACGCAGACCTCAAAGGAAGGTTCAATGCGAACTCTACTAACTTTGATGTAGCTGATTTCATGACTTCAGCAGAAAGCGATGAAACCACAAATAATGAAACCGCTGAAACGGCAACTGAACAAATTAAAATACCAAAGTTTTTAGATATTGCTATGGACTTTACTGCAGAAAATGTAACCTATGACAACTTAAAACTTAAAAATGCTCGCGGAAGTATGCTAATTAAAAATGAATCGGTGAACCTACAAGATGTTTCAGCAGGTATTTTTGGGGGAAGCATTACCATGAACGGAATGGTCTCTACGCAGGACGAACAAGCAAATTTCAATATGAAACTTGGTTTAGTTAAAGTTGATATTGTTGAAGTATTTAGTCAAATGGAGTTGGCTAAAAATCTAGCACCAATTGCAGCTGCACTAACTGGTAGAATAAGTACAAATTTTGATTTAACTGGTGAATTAACACCAGATTTTAGTCCCGTGCTAAACTCATTAACTGGTGGAGTTTTAGCACAAATTAATCAAGCTAATGTAAATCCAGAAAAAACACCATTAATTAACAATTTAAACAACGAACTGAATTTTCTAGATTTCTCTAAAATTAATTTATCCGATCTTACAACACAAGCCAGTTTTAGTAATGGAAAAATAGATGTTGAACCTTTTAAGATTCAAGTAGAAGAGGTGGATGTTAATGTTAAGGGAAGTCATTTATTTGATGGAAGCATGAATTATGATTTAGACGTTCAAGTTCCAGCTCAACTCCTAGGAAATGCTATTGGTAAACAAGTAGCACAGTTAAGTAATGAAGATATAAAAGCCATGTTTGTAGATGTACCTGTAGGTATAAGCGGTAGTTTTAGTAAACCTAAATTAACGCTTAATCTTCAATCAGCTATTCAGGATTTAACTAGTCAAATCATTGAAAAGCAAAAAGAAAAACTTCAAGACAAAGCAGAAAATCAAATAAAAGACGGGTTAAAAAATATCTTGGGAGACGATGAAAAGAAAAATAAAGAAGGTAAAAAAGAAGAAAGTATTGAAGATAAAGCGAAAGACAAATTAAAAGATTTGTTTGGCAAGAAGTAGCTAATGATTTATTAAAGAAAATCCTGAAAAATAGAAATTGCAATTAATTAAATAAAATAGTGAATCTGTAATTTGAAAACAAATTAATTTATTATATTTGCAACTCGAAATTAGAAAAATATAACGTACTAATATTTAGATTTATATGCTAATAATAAAAGTAAAAGACGGAGAAAAAATTGATCGTGCATTAAAGAGGTTAAAACGAAAGTTTCGCGATACAAGAGTTTTACAAACATTAAGAGATAAGAAAGAATTTACTAAGCCTTCTGTTCTTAAAAGACAAAAGATTAAGAAAGCACAGTATGTTCAGTCTATTAGAGAAGGACAAAACTTATAAGTAAGGCTTATTTGTAGATATTATAATCCAGCTAATTTTTTAGCTGGATTTATTTGTTTACCAACACCACAAAACACAAAAGCATTGGAAAAACCCAAAAATTTAGATATAAAGAAAGTAATCAGTAATGTAGCTGTGCTTTTACAAGAAATTCCTAGCTCGCTAGAAGTGGTGAAAAATGATGATAAAAAAGAAGAAAGATTTAGGTATTTAGCTAAATATATGGTTGAAAAAGCATTGCGTAATGATGCTTTAATTGTAAGTAAAGATTATGCGGGAATTGCTATTTTATTTGAAAATAAAAATTTTAAAGAGGGTTTTTGGCAAACGCTTAAAGATGATTTAAAATTAGCCTTTAAAGTAACTGGACTAAAAAAAGGATGGAAAGGTCTTAAAACACAAAAAGTAGTTAGGCAAGCAAGACCAAAAATTGATAATTATTTATATTGTTGGTTTTGGGGAATATTAGAAAATTCAAGAGGAGTTAATACACAAAAATTAGCTTATAAGATGAAAGATGAATTCTACAGAATGGCCCAAGAAAAGCAAATTCCTCTTTTTGCAGAAACAAGAACCCGAAGAATAAGTATAGCTTATCAAAGGTATGGTTTTCAAGTAATAAAAAAATGGCAGCACCCAAGCGGTGATACCATGTACTTTTTAAGGTACGATGCACCAAGAAAAAAAGATTAATTTACGTATAACTGAATTTAATTAGAATAAAGATAACAAGTCAATCAAGTTAATAGTAAGTTAAGCAAATAAACTAACTATTTTGAAGCAAAAAGCTCAACGTCATCTTTAGAAATTTCATCTCCGCCTAAAATCAAAAGGCGTTCAACAACATTTCGTAATTCTCTCACATTACCAGTCCAATTGTAAGACATAAGTTCATCAACTGCAGTTTGATTAAATACTTTAGCAGAAGTTCCATTTTCCTTAGCTATTTTCTTTGCGAAATAATCCACGAGCAAAGGTATATCGTCTTTCCTTTCGTCTAAGGATGGAACCTTAATCATTATTACAGCTAGTCTATGGTATAAATCTTCCCGAAAATTCTTGTTATCAATTTCTGTTTTAAGGTCTTTATTAGTTGCTGCAATAACTCGTACATTAACCTTTAAATCTTTATCGCTTCCTACTCGTTGAACTTTATTTTCTTGAAGAGCTCTTAAAACCTTTGCTTGTGCCGACAAACTCATATCGCCTATCTCATCTAAAAAAAGAGTACCACCGTTGGCTGCTTCAAATTTACCAGCTCGATCTTTATTCGCTGAAGTAAAAGCTCCTTTTACATGGCCAAACAATTCGCTTTCAATAAGTTCTGAGGGTATTGCCGCACAATTTACTTCTATAAAATTGGCTTTAGATCTATCGCTTTTCTGATGTAACCAATGAGCAACGAGTTCCTTTCCCGTTCCATTTGGTCCAGTAATCAAAACTCGAGCATCGGTGGGTGCAACCTTTTCAATCACATTTTTGATTTCAGTAATGGCTGCTGATTTTCCTATCATTTGAAAACCTTTAGCTACTTTTTTCTTGAGTTGTTTGTTTTCTACCTTTAATTTAGCACTATCTAAGGCAATGCGAACGGTATTAAGTAGCCGGTTAAGGTCAGGTGGTTTTGAGATGTAATCAAAAGCACCTTTTTTCATACTCTCTACAGCTGTTTCTAAATCACCGTGACCAGAAATCATAACAACGGGAACATCAACATTGATTTTCTTTATTTCTTCAAGAACTTCAAGACCATCCATTCTAGGCATTTTAATGTCACACAAAACCAAATTAAATTCTTGTTTATTAAAGGCTTGAAGACCGTCAACACCGTTAACTGCTTCTACTATTTTATAAGAGGAATTTTCTTCTGTAAGAATTTTAACTAAAACTCTTCGAATGGCTGGTTCATCTTCTACAATAAGGATTTGCTGCATGATTACAATAAGTTTATAGGAAGTAAATTTACTAAAAAATCAAAACCCACCCTAATGAATTAGGATGGGAAAAAAATTGCTATGAAAAAGAAAAACATCACTAAAATTAGTGATGTTCAAATATATATAATTTAATGTTAACTAACAAAATTAGCTAAACATATCTTTTACTTTTTCAAAAAATGATTTGTCAGATTTTTGCGGATTAGGTTGCATGTTAGAATCTTCCATATTCTTTTCGAAAAACTGTCGTTGTTCTTTGTTCAATTCTTGTGGAGTCCAGACATTTACATGCACAAGTAAATCGCCAGATCCATAGGCATTTAAGCGTGGAAGACCTTTACCTCTTAGGCGAAGGATTTTTCCGCTTTGTACTCCGGGCTCTATTTTAATTCTAACCTTACCTGAAACTGTTGTAATTTCTTTGGAAATTCCTAAGGCAGCTTCTGAAAAATTAATGTATAAATCATAATGTAAATTCTCTCCATCTCGTTGAAGTTCGCCGGTCTTTTCATCTACTTCAATAAGAACAATAAGGTCACCTGCTATTCCACCTGGGGCCTCGTTTCCTTTCCCAGAAACTTTCATCTGCATGCCATCCTCAACACCTGCAGGGATTTTGATACTAACCGTTTCTTCTTCCATTTTTAGGCCATAAGCATCAGTTCCTTTCCCTTTTTTATCAATAGTCTTTCCGCTGCCTTGACAAGCGCTACAGGTTGTAGCTGTTTGCATTTGACCTAAAATGGTATTGGTAACTCTGGTAACTTGTCCAGTTCCCTTACAAGTTGAACAGGTCTTATAAGTTGTATCTGTGGCTTGTTTTTTTCTACTTACTTTAATTTTCTTTTCAATTCCGTTAGCTACATCTTCAAGATTTAACTTTACTCGAATACGAAGATTCCCTCCGCGTGCTTGTCTTCTTGATTGACCGCCACCAAAACCACCAAAGCCGCCAAAACCACCGCTTCCAAAAATATCTCCAAACTGACTAAATATATCATCCATATCCATACCACCGCCACCAAAGCCACCGGCTCCGTCAAAAGCAGAATGACCAAAGCGATCGTATTTAGCTTTTTTATCGGGGTTACTTAAAACCTCGTAAGCTTCTGCAGCTTCTTTAAACTTTTGTTCTGCTTCTTGATTATCAGGGTTTTTATCTGGATGATATTTAACAGCCATTTTCCGGTAAGCCTTTTTAATTTCGGCAGCCGATGCATTTTTATCTATACCTAATATTTCGTAATAATCTCTCTTATTGCTCATTGCTTAGATTTATGGATATTTATTTTCCTGTTACAACTTTAGGAAACCTGATGATTTTGTCGCCCAAGGTATAGCCCTTTTCAACAACATCAACAATTTTACCTTTTAGTTCTTCAGTTGGAGCAGGTATTTGTGTAATAGCTTCGTGCAAGTCAGCATCAAAAGCATCTCCAGCGTTGACATGCATTAAAGCTAAGCCCTTAGATTTTAGTGTTTCTGAAAGCTTGTTATTAATCAATTCAATTCCTTGAATCAAATCTTTATCTTCAGATTTTCTAACTTCTTTCAGTGCACGATCAAAGTCATCTAGAACAGGAAGCAAGGACTGCATCACTTCCTGACCAGCAGTCTTAAACAAATCCATACGTTCTTTGCTTGTTCTACGTTTGTAATTTTCAAACTCTGCAAATAAGCGAACATATTTATCTTTTTGCGCGTTCAGGTCCTTTTTAAGTTTTTCCTCTTCAGTCAATACCTCCTCTTCGTTTAAGGCATCTTTATGGCTTGCGGTTTCAACTTCATCAGCTTGGTTATCTGAAGTCTCAACATGAATATCGTCTTTCGGATTTTCTTGTGTTTCTGATTCACTTGAATTTACTTCTGAATTTTGTTCAGAATTAGTAGTGTTTTTATTCAAGTCTTCTATATTTTTATTTGATGTTTCATTCATTGCTATTAAATTTATAGATATAAATCAAATTGATTGCCAATTACAAATTTGTGTCAAATTGTCATCCTTTGAAAAAAATAAAAAAAGTTAGTAATTCGTGTTATTGAATTGCTAACTTAAGTAGTTAAATTAAAATTTAAAACCGCCCTAAGATTAGGACGGTTTTTTTATTTTAAGCTTGTCCGGTTGGACCAAAGTTTAAGGGAATACTTGGTTGATCCTTAGATTCTATTTTACCATGGGCTTTTTCAAATCGTGCAAGGTTATCGTTTAAAGCTTTCACTAAACGTTTAGCATGTTGTGGAGTCATAATAATTCTTGACTGCACCTTGCTTTTTGGAGATCCGGGCATCACATTAACAAAGTCTAAAACAAACTCTGAAGCCGAGTGATTTAAGATAGCAAGGTTACAATACTTACCCTGTGCCATTTCTTCATCCAATTGAATATTCAATTTTTTCTTATTGGTATTATTTTGATCACTCATCTTCATTTGTTTTTAATTAAAATTCACTTTTTGACCTTGATTTTGCAACATCATATCGTCTAACTGTTCTTTGGACCCAACAATTAAGTTATCAAACTCTCTAAGACCTGTTCCTGCAGGAATTCTATGACCTACAATAACATTTTCTTTAAGTCCCTCAAGTAAATCTACTTTACCACTTACAGCGGCTTCGTTCAATACTTTTGTTGTTTCTTGGAAAGATGCAGCAGAAATAAATGACTTAGTTTGCAGTGAAGCTCTTGTAATACCTTGAAGTATTGGCGTAGCAACTGCAGGCTCTGCATCTCTAGCTACAACTTGCTGCTTATCCTCACGCTTCAAGATTGAGTTTTCGTCTCTTAATTGACGTAAAGTTACAATTTGCCCAGCTTTTAAATTAATACTGTCGCCAGCATCTTCAATTACTTTCTTTCCAAAGATACTATCGTTTTCATCAATAAAATCCTCTTTATGAACCAATTGATTTTCTAAGAAAGTAGTATCTCCTGAATCTTTAATTTTTACTTTACGCATCATTTGACGAACAACAACTTCAAAGTGCTTATCGTTAATTTGAACTCCTTGTAAACGATAAACTTCCTGTACTTCGTTAACTAAATACTGTTGAACTGCTGAAGGGCCTTTAATGTTAAGAATGTCTTCAGGAGTAACTGAACCATCAGAAAGTGGCATTCCTGCTCTTACATAATCATTTTCTTGAACAAGAATTTGATTAGAAAGTTTAACTAGATATTTTTTAACTTCTCCTAATTTAGATTCAACTATAATCTCACGATTACCTCGTTTTATTTTCCCAAAAGACACAACTCCATCTATTTCACTAACCACAGCTGGATTAGATGGGTTACGCGCTTCAAACAATTCAGTAAGACGAGGAAGACCACCTGTAATATCACCAGATTTTGAAGATTTACGAGGTATTTTTACAAGTACTTTACCAACTTTAATAGCTTCTTCATCATCCACCATTAAATGCGCACCAACAGGTAAGTTATAAGAGCGTTGTTTCTCTCCATGCTTATCAAGAATATGGAGAGTAGGTATTTTACGTTTGTTTTTAGACTCTGTAATTACTTTTTCCTCAAATCCTGTTTGCTCATCAGATTCTACCGCATAAGTTACTCCTTGAATGATATTTTCAAACTTAATTTGACCAGCAAATTCTGAAATAATAACACCATTATATGGATCCCATTTGGCTATAACATCGCCTTTTTTAAGTTTAGCACCAGGCTTAACCATAATCTGTGAGCCGTAAGGTATTACATTTGTACTTAAAGTGATTCCTGATTTAGTATCAATCAATTTAAGTTCGGAAGTTCTAGAGATAACTATATTAGCACTTTTACCTTCATTATCTTCTCCTTTCACAGTTTTAAGGTCTTCAATTTCTGCAACTCCATCAAACTTGGCTTCTAGTTTGTTTTCTTCAGAAATGTTTCCAGCAATACCTCCTACGTGGAAGGTTCTTAATGTTAACTGTGTACCTGGTTCTCCAATAGACTGTGCAGCAATAACACCTACAGCTTCTCCTTTTTGAACGGTTTTGTTAGTAGATAAGTTTCTTCCGTAACACTTCACACAAATTCCTTGTTTAGACTCACAAGTAAGTGGAGATCTAACTTCAACAGAGTTCAAGGCCGATTTTTCTATTTTTTCAGCAATCAAGTCTGTAATTTCCTGTCCAGCATTAGCAAAAACCTCTTCAGTAATTGGATCAATAATATCATTCAAGGCTGTTCTACCTAAAATACGTTCAGCAAGCTTTTCAACAACCTCTTCATTTTTCTTTAATGCGCTTACTTCTATTCCTCTTAGTGTTCCACAATCTTCCTCTCGAACAATCACATCTTGAGAAACATCTACTAATCTTCTAGTTAAGTAACCTGCATCAGCGGTTTTAAGAGCTGTATCGGCAAGGCCTTTACGAGCACCGTGAGTAGAAATAAAGTATTCTAAAATTGATAAACCTTCTTTAAAGTTAGAAAGTATTGGATTTTCAATAATTTCTCCACCCGCTGCAGTAGATTTTTTAGGCTTAGCCATTAACCCACGCATACCAGTAAGCTGTCTAATTTGTTCTTTAGAACCACGTGCTCCTGAATCAAGCATCATAAATACAGAGTTAAAGCCTTGTTTATCTTCTGTAATTCGGGTCATAGCTAATTCAGTTAAGTTGGCATTGGTTGCTGTCCAAATATCAATTACCTGATTATAACGTTCATTGTTGGTAATTAATCCCATGTTATAGTTTCCAACAACACCAGCTACTTCTTCGTTAGCTGCGTCTATCAGTTCTTGTTTTTCTTTAGGGATAATAATATCTCCAAGCGAAAATGACAATCCCCCTCTAAAAGCGAAATCATATCCTAAAGATTTAATACTATCTAAAAACTCACTTGTTTCAGGTACACTTGTAAGTTTAAGAACATTAGAAATAACGTTTCTTAAAGCCTTTTTGTTCAAAACTTCATTAATAAAACCAGCTTTTTCGGGAACATGTTTATTAAATAATACACGACCGGTAGTAGTCTCAATAATTTGATTAACTAATTCTCCTTTTTCGTTATAATCTTTTGCTCTAACTTTAATTGAAGCATTTAAATGAAGTTGTTTTTCATTATATGCAATTTCAACTTCCTCAGTAGAGTAAAAAGTTAATCCTTCACCAGCAACTTGTTCTTCTGGGGTTGATTTTTTAAGCTTTGTCATATAATACAGTCCTAAAACCATATCTTGAGAAGGAACAGCAATAGGTGAACCATTAGCTGGATTCAAAATATTATGAGATGCCAGCATTAATAATTGAGCTTCTAAAATTGCCTCAGGACCTAAAGGCAAGTGCACTGCCATCTGGTCACCATCAAAATCGGCATTAAATGCAGTACATACTAAAGGATGTAATTGAATAGCTTTCCCTTCAATTAGTTTAGGCTGAAAAGACTGGATACCCAAACGGTGTAAAGTTGGAGCACGGTTTAAAAGTACCGGGTGTCCTTTTAATACATTTTCTAAAATATCCCAAACAACTGGCTCTTTTTTATCTATGATTTTCTTGGCAGATTTAACTGTTTTCACAATACCACGTTCTATTAACTTTCGCACCACAAAAGGTTTGTAAAGTTCAGCCGCCATATCTTTTGGAAGACCGCATTCAAACATCTTAAGTTCTGGACCAACAACAATTACTGAACGTGCAGAGTAATCAACACGCTTACCTAATAAGTTTTGTCTAAATCTACCTTGCTTTCCTTTTAAGGAATCTGAAAGAGATTTTAATGGTCTGTTAGAATCTGTCTTAACTGCAGAAGACTTTCGAGTATTGTCAAATAAAGAATCTACCGACTCTTGAAGCATACGCTTTTCGTTACGCAAAATTACTTCAGGAGCTTTAATTTCCATTAATCTTTTTAATCGGTTATTTCTAATAATAACTCTTCGGTAAAGATCATTTAAGTCTGAAGTGGCAAAACGACCACCATCTAAAGGAACTAATGGCCTTAATTCTGGTGGAATGACAGGAACCACTTTCATAATCATCCACTCTGGATTATTATTTCTGTTATTTTTAGAGTCTCTTAAAGCTTCAACTACTTGAAGACGTTTAAGTGCTTCTGTTTTTCTTTGCTTAGAAGTTTCATTATTCGCCTTGTGTCTTAAATCGTAAGATAATTCATCTAAGTCTAGACGTTTAAGTATTTCCTCGAGGCACTCAGCTCCCATTTTAGCAATAAACTTGTTAGGGTCGTCATCTTCTAAGTAATGATTTTCTTGAGGTAGGCTATCTAATATATTTAAGTATTCTTCTTCAGTAAGAAAATCCATTTTATTTAAAGGTTCTCCTTCTTCATTTTTAGCATCACCAGGCTGAATTACAACATATCTTTCATAATAGATAATCATATCCAACTTTTTAGATGGAATACCAAGTAGATAACCTAATTTATTAGGTAAGGAGCGGAAATACCAAATATGAGCAACCGGAACTACAAGGTTAATGTGTCCAACACGCTCTCTTCTTACTTTTTTCTCGGTTACTTCTACACCACAACGATCACAAACAATTCCTTTATAGCGTATTCTTTTATATTTACCACAAGCACATTCGTAATCTTTAACTGGGCCAAAGATACGTTCGCAAAACAAACCATCACGTTCGGGCTTGTGGGTTCTGTAATTAATAGTTTCAGGTTTTAAGACTTCGCCTCGAGATTCATTTAAGATTTTCTCTGGTGAAGCTAAACCAATTGAGATTTTATTAAATCTCTTTTGAGTGATATTCTCATTTCTTCTTGCCATAATACAAGTAATAAAGAATTAATTTAAAAATATAAACTGAAGCAAGCCCCAAAATAAATTTGGAGCTTAACTTTACTCTTCTAACTGGATGTCTAAACCAAGTCCTTTTAGTTCATGCATTAATACATTAAACGACTCTGGTATTCCAGGCTCTGGCATCGGTTCACCTTTTACAATTGCCTCATAGGTTTTTGCTCTACCGATAACATCATCCGACTTAACAGTAAGGATTTCTCTAAGTGTGCTAGATGCTCCGTAAGCCTCTAAAGCCCAAACTTCCATTTCACCAAAACGCTGTCCTCCAAACTGTGCTTTACCACCAAGTGGCTGTTGAGTAATTAATGAGTATGGACCAATTGATCTAGCATGCATTTTATCTTCAATCATGTGACCAAGTTTTAGCATATAAATTACCCCTACAGTTGCAGGTTGATCAAAGCGTTCTCCGGTTCCTCCATCATATAAATAGGTATGTCCATACCTAGGAATTCCTGCTTCATCGGTAAGTTCATTAATTTGATCAATAGTTGCTCCATCAAAAATTGGTGTTGCATACTTTTTGTCTAATTTTTGACCTGCCCAACCTAAAACAGTTTCGTATATCTGCCCTATGTTCATTCGAGAAGGTACACCAAGAGGGTTAAGGACTATATCAACAGGCGTTCCATCTTCTAGGAACGGCATATCTTCTTGTCTTACAATTTTAGCAACAATACCTTTGTTACCGTGACGACCTGCCATTTTATCTCCTACTTTTAGCTTTCGTTTTTTTGCAATATAAACTTTAGCTAATTTAAGAATTCCAGAAGGTAATTCGTCTCCAACACTAATGGTAAATTTTTCTCTTCTAAGATTACCTTGAAGGTCATTTTGCTTAATTTTATAATTGTGAAGTAAATCGGCTACTAATGAATTCAAGTGATCATCTGTAGTCCAAACACCTTTAGTAAGATGAGCAAAATCATCAATTGAATTTAGCATCTTAAGTGTAAATTTCTTGCCTTTCGGTAAAACTTCTTCACCCAAGTCATTTTGAACACCTTGAGCAGTTTTGCCACCTACTATTGAGAAAAGTTTTTCTATAAGATGATTTCTTAACTCTTCAAATTTAACTTGATACTTCGCTTCAAGTTTTTCAATTTCGAGTTTATCCTTAGCACGCTTTCGCTTATCTTTTACAGCTCTAGAGAATAATTTTTTATTAATAACTACACCATTAAGTGACGGAGAGGCCTTAAGTGAAGCATCTTTTACGTCACCAGCTTTATCTCCAAAAATTGCTCTTAATAATTTTTCTTCTGGAGTAGGGTCACTTTCACCTTTTGGTGTAATCTTTCCTATTAAAATATCACCAGGTTTAATTTCAGCACCAATTCTAATCATACCATTTTCATCAAGGTCTTTAGTGGCCTCTTCTGAAACGTTAGGTATATCAGCAGTCAATTCTTCATTACCTAGTTTGGTATCTCTAACCTCTAGAGAATACTCGTCGATGTGAATAGATGTGAGCATATCCTCACGAACAACTCTTTCAGAAATCACGATAGCGTCCTCAAAATTATATCCTTTCCAAGGCATGAAAGCAACTTTCATATTTCTACCAAGTGCAAGCTCTCCTGCTTCTGTTGCATAACCTTGACAAAGTACCTGACCTTCTGATACGCGATCGCCAGCTCTTACAATTGGCTTTAAATTTATAGAAGTTCCTTGATTGGTTTTCCTGAACTTAATCAAGTTATAAGTTTTCTCATCAGAATCAAAACTAACTAGACGTTCATCCTCTGTTCGGTCATATTTAATAACTATTTTATCAGCATCAACGTAATCAACAACACCCTCTCCTTCAGCGTTAATAAGAACTCTAGAATCTTTAGCAACTCGCTCTTCAAGTCCTGTACCAACAATTGGGGAATCATTTCTAAGTAAAGGAACAGCTTGACGCATCATATTAGAACCCATCAATGCACGGTTGGCATCATCATGTTCTAAAAATGGAATAAGTGAAGCCGATATACTTGAAATTTGATTTGGAGCAACATCAATATAATTAACTTCTTTGGGGTCAACTACAGGAAAATCTCCTTCCATTCGTGCAATAACACGTTCAGGCTGAATAGTACCATCATCAGAAATAGGAATATTTGCTTGCGCTATTAATTTACCCTCTTCTTCTTCCGCCGATAAATAAATAGGATCTGACTTAAGATCAATTTTTCCATTTTCAACTTTACGATACGGTGTTTCAATGAATCCCATCCCGTTAACTTTACCGTAAACAGACATGGAAGAAATCAAACCAATGTTTGGTCCTTCAGGAGTTTCAATTGGGCATAATCTACCGTAGTGTGTATAATGTACATCACGAACCTCAAAACCAGCTCTTTCTCTAGATAGCCCTCCAGGCCCTAATGCAGAAAGGCGTCGTTTATTAGTCAATTCAGCTAACGGATTAGTTTGATCCATAAATTGAGAAAGCTGATTGGTTCCAAAAAACGAATTAATTACAGAAGACAAAGTCTTTGCATTAATTAAATCAATAGGTGTAAAAACTTCATTATCACGAACATTCATTCGTTCTCTAATAGTTCTTGCCATTCTAGATAGCCCCACACCAAATTGTTGAGAAAGCTGCTCACCCACAGTTCTAACTCTTCGGTTAGATAAGTGATCAATATCATCTACTTCAGCCTTTGAATTTACTAATTCAATTAAGTATTTAATTATAGTAATGATATCAACTTTTGTAAGGACTTTTTTGTCCATATCAATATCAAGACCTAATTTTTTATTCATTCTATAACGACCTACCTCTCCGAGGTTGTAACGTTGGTCACTAAAGAAAAGTTTTTCAATAATTCCGCGAGCGGTTTCTTCATCTGGCGGTTCAGCGTTACGTAATTGTCTGTATATATGCTCAACAGCCTCTTTCTCAGAGTTAGTTGGATCTTTTTGCAACGTGTTGTAGATAATTGCGTAATCTCCAGTTGAGTTATCTTCTTTATGTAATAAAATGGTTTTAGAGCCTGTTTCAATAATCTCTTCAATATGGTCTTTTTCAAGAACAGTGTCTCTATCTAAGACAATCTCGTTACGCTCTATTGAAACAACCTCACCGGTATCTTCATCCACAAAATCTTCATACCAAGTGTTTAGTACACGAGCTGCAAGTGTTCTACCAAGTACGCGTTTAAGCCCAGCTTTTGAAACTTTAACCTCTTCTGCAAGGTCAAAGATTTCAAGAATATCTTTATCTCTTTCAAAGCCAATAGCCCTAAAAAGAGTAGTAACAGGTAATTTTTTCTTTCTATCAATATAGGCGTACATTACGCTATTAATATCGGTAGCAAATTCAATCCAAGAACCTTTAAAAGGAATTACTCTAGCAGAATAAAGTTTAGTTCCGTTAGCGTGAAAAGATTGACCAAAGAAAACTCCAGGTGAGCGGTGAAGTTGAGAAACAACTACACGTTCAGCTCCATTAACAACAAAAGTTCCGCTAGGTGTCATATAAGGGATTGTGCCTAAATAAACATCCTGTACGATGGTTTCAAAATCTTCGTGTTCTGGATCTGTACAGTATAACTTTAAACGAGCCTTGAGAGGTACGCTATAAGTTAATCCACGTTCAATACACTCTTGAATAGAGTACCTAGGTGGATCTATAAAATAATCAATAAACTCTAATACGAATTGATTTCGCGTATCGGTTATTGGGAAATTTTCCATGAAAGTTTTGTATAAACCTTCATTTGATCGTTCATCAGTTTTAGTTTCAAGCTGAAAAAAATCTTTAAAAGATTTGACTTGAATATCCAAAAAATCTGGATAATCAGGCTTATTTTTAACTGATGAAAAACTAACTCGTTCTTTTATCGTTGCTAACATTTAGGAAATAATTTAATGCTTTAAAAGCAAAATTAAATAATTAAAAATGTACTTCTACATCCAAAAGCGTATAAATACGCAAAATGGTTTAGACCATCAGAATGCTATCTGAGGCCTAAACCTAATATCAAATTTAAGTAAAGCTTACTTAAGCTCAACTTCTGCTCCAGCCTCTTCTAGTTGAGATTTTAAAGATTCAGCCTCATCTTTAGAAACTGCTTCTTTTACTGTTTCTGGTGCACCATCAACCATTGCTTTTGCGTCTTTCAATCCAAGTCCAGTTAATTCTTTAACAAGCTTTACAACTTTAAGTTTAGAACCTCCTGCGGCTTTAAGAATTACGTCAAATTCGGTTTGCTCTTCAGCAGCTTCTCCGCCACCGGCAGCACCACCTGCTACTGCAACTGCTGCAGCGGCTGGTTCAATTCCATATTCATCTTTTAAAATATCAGCTAACTCGTTTACTTCTTTAACTGTTAGGTTAACTAATTGTTCTGCAAAATCTTTTAAATCTGCCATTTCTATCGTTTTTAGTGTATAATTATTAGTGTGTATTCTTTATTCTTTTTCGGATAAGGTCTTAAGTATTCCTGAAAGCTTGCTGCCACTTGATTTAAGTGCAGAAACAACGTTCTTAGCAGGAGACTGTAACAATCCAATGATGTCGCCAATTACCTCTTCTTTAGACTTGATATTTACTAAAGCATCTAGTTGTTCATCTCCAACATAAACAGCTTCTTCAACATAAGCCCCTTTAAGGACAGGTTTCTCATTCTTTTTTCTAAAATCCTTAATTACCTTAGCCGGTGCATTTCCAGTTTCAGAAAGCATAATTGAGGTATTACCTTTTAAAGTTTCAGGTAAATTCTCAAAATCTTTATCGGTAGCTTCCATTGCTTTTGCAAGCAAGGTGTTTTTAACTACCATTAATTTAATATCTGCCTTAAAACAAGCTCTTCTTAAGTTACTTGTTACAGCTGCATTTAATCCAGAAATATCTGCTAAATAAATACTTGGAGTTTCTGTTAGCCGGGCAGTTAAATCTTGTATTACTTGTGATTTCTCTTCTCTTGTCATAATTCTAATTTATTGCTCGGTGAACCTTTTCGTATCTATACTAATTCCTGGTCCCATAGTAGTTGATATATTAATTGATTTAATATACGAACCTTTTACTACAGAAGGCTTTAACTTTACTATGGTAGATAATAATTCTTTTGCGTTACCAGCAATTTTGTCAGCTTCAAATGAAGCTTTACCAATTGAAGCATGTACAATACCATACTTATCTACTTTAAAGTCAATTTTACCACCTTTAACGTCACCAACAGCTTTTGCTACATCCATAGTTACCGTTCCAGTTTTTGGATTAGGCATTAATCCTCTAGGTCCTAAGATTCTTCCTAAAGGGCCAAGTTTACCCATAACTGAAGGCATAGTAACTATTACATCGACATCTGTCCAACCGCCTTTAATTTTTTCAATATACTCGTCAAGACCTACGTAATCAGCTCCAGCTGCTTTAGCTTCTTCTGCTTTATCTGGAGTTACAAGTGCAAGTACCTTTACCTCTTTACCAGTTCCGTGAGGAAGAGTAACGACACCTCTCACCATTTGGTTTGCTTTACGTGGGTCAACATTAAGACGAACAGCTAAATCTACAGACTCATCAAAGTTAGCTTTACTTACTTCTTTAATTAAACCAGAAGCTTCTACTACGGTATATAACTTTGAGCCATCAACTAGCGCTGCAACCTCTTTTTGTTTCTTTGTTAATTTTGCCATTTTAAAAAATGTTTTTTTTGATTAAAAAGGAGCGTCTCCTTTTACGTTAACACCCATAGAGCGAGCAGTTCCAGCTACCATTTTCATAGCAGATTCAACTGTAAATGCATTTAAATCCTGCATTTTATCTTCAGCAATTGCTTTAACTTGATCCCAAGTTATAGCAGCAACTTTAGCTCTATTAGGCTCACCTGAACCTTTTTTAACTTTGGCAGCTTCCATTATTTGTACTGCTGCTGGTGGAGTTTTTACAATAAAATCGAAAGATTTATCACTGTAAACAGTAATAACAACCGGCAAAACTTTCCCAGCTTTATCCTGTGTTCTTCCATTAAATTGCTTACAAAACTCCATGATATTCACACCGGCAGCACCTAATGCGGGACCTACTGGTGGTGAAGGATTGGCTGCACCACCTTTCACTTGGAGCTTTACAACTTTACTTACTTCTTTTGCCATTTTAAATTTATTTGTTGTTAGTTTTAAGTGGGAAGCATTAAAACCAACTAATTATATATGAGTAACATTTATAATTTCTCAACTTGCATGTAACTTAACTCAACTGGTGTTTTTCTTCCAAAGATTTTTACCATTACCTTAAGTTTACGTTTTTCTTCATTTATATTTTCAATAGTACCATTGAACCCATTAAATGGTCCATCTATAACTTTTATATTTTCGCCAGAAGTGAATGGTATAGACACATTATCTTTTTGAGTTGAAAGCTCATCAACTTTACCAAGTAAACGATTAACTTCAGACTCCCTTAAAGGCACTGGATCTCCACCCTTTGTCTCACCTAAAAAGCCAATTACACCATTTACCGACTTAATAACGTGAGGAATTTCACCTTCTAAATTAGCATTTATCATTATATATCCAGGAAAATAAACTTTTTCTTTTTGGTATTTTTTACCGTTCCTAATTTGTACAACTTTTTCAGTAGGCACAAGGATTTCATCAACAAAATCATTCATTCCATTATGAGCAATTTCTTTCTCAATGTAATCTTTAACTTTGTTTTCTGAACCACTTACGGAACGAACTACATACCATTTTTTAGCGTTATTCTCAGACATATATTATGATTTAACCCAGCTAAAGTATTGTTTAATAACTCCACCAAAAACTTCATCAACACCCCAAATAGCTAAAGAAAAAAGAACAGAAAAAATTGCTACAATAAGCATTAATCGCTGTGCTTCTTTTAAGGTTGGCCAGGTGACGTTATTTTTTAATTCTCTAAAAGAACTATTTACATATTTTGAAAAACTTGCCATATCTATTTTAAATTAAACTTTAACCAACAAGGGCGTTTAGCTTTGTGCACGGGTTGAGAGGCTCGAACTCCCGACACCTGGTTTTGGAGACCAGTGCTCTACCAACTGAGCTAAACCCGTAATTATTTTAGAAAACTCAAGGCATAAAAATGCCTTGAGTCTAGATTATATATTCAACTAAATTAATTAGTCTAAAATCTCAGTAACCTGTCCAGCACCTACTGTACGTCCACCTTCACGGATTGCAAAACGAAGACCAACATTAAGCGCAATAGGTTGTAGCAATTCTACATGAATAGTTAAGTTATCACCAGGCATAACCATCTCAACCCCATCAGGCAAGCTAATTGTACCCGTAACATCAGTAGTTCTTACGTAGAACTGAGGTCTGTAGTTATTATGGAATGGCGTGTGACGTCCACCTTCATCTTTCTTCAAGATATACACCTCTGCCTTAAATTTAGCATGCGGAGTTACAGAGCCAGGTTTAGTGATTACCATACCTCTTGTAATTTGAGATTTCTCAATACCTCTTAACAAGATACCTACGTTATCTCCAGCCTCACCTCTATCTAAAATTTTACGGAACATCTCAACACCAGTAATAGTTGACTTCAATTTATCAGCCCCCATACCAATGATTTCTACAGGATCACCAGTATTAGCTACACCAGTTTCAATACGACCAGTAGCAACTGTACCACGACCTGTAATAGAGAAAACATCCTCGATTGGCATCAAGAAATCTTTTTCGTTATCACGCACTGGTAATTCAATATGATCATCAACAGCCTCCATTAACTCAAGTACTGTTTTAGACCACTTCTCTTCACCTTCTAAAGCACCTAATGCAGAACCAGCAATTACAGGAGCATTATCACCATCATATTCATAGAAGCTCAACAAATCTCTTACTTCCATTTCAACTAACTCTAACAACTCTTCATCGTCAACTAAATCAACTTTATTTAAGAAAGTCACAATTCTTGGAATACCAACCTGACGTCCTAAAAGAATGTGCTCACGAGTTTGAGGCATAGGTCCATCTGTTGCAGCAACAACTAAGATAGCACCATCCATTTGAGCAGCACCAGTTACCATGTTCTTTACGTAATCCGCGTGACCTGGACAATCAACGTGCGCATAATGACGTTTTTCTGTTTGGTACTCTACGTGAGAAGAGTTGATAGTAATACCTCTTTCTTTTTCTTCAGGTGCATTATCAATTTGATCAAAAGCACTAGCTTCAGAATATCCAGCATCTGCCATAACTTTTGTAATAGCAGCTGTAAGTGTTGTTTTTCCGTGATCTACGTGTCCTATTGTACCTATATTAAGGTGCGGTTTGGAACGATCAAAATTTTCCTTTGCCATAATTAATTATTTAATCTTAGTTATATATTAGTGTTTACTTTTCAAACAACTTAAAGCCAACAAGGTACAAATATCCCTGCGACTTAATTTATTTCTTTGAGCCAACGACGAGATTTGAACTCGTGACCTCTTCCTTACCAAGGAAACGCTCTACCCCTGAGCTACGTCGGCAAAATTTTTAATTTTGCTCCAAAAAAATAGAGCGGGAGACCGGGTTCGAACCGGCGACATTCAGCTTGGAAGGCTGACGCTCTACCAACTGAGCTACTCCCGCAAAAATTCAGTGGGGAGAGCAGGATTCGAACCTGCGAAGACTTAGTCAGCAGATTTACAGTCTGCCCTCGTTGGCCGCTTGAGTATCTCCCCAATACAATATGTTTCTGAACTTGAAATTAAAGAGCCGATGGAGGGACTCGAACCCACGACCTGCTGATTACAAATCAGCTGCTCTAGCCAGCTGAGCTACATCGGCATCAGTATTTCTGATTTCGGTGTGCAAATATAGAGACAATATTTTATTTAAAAAAAATAAAACTATAGATTTTTGATATTTTTTTTTATTTGAAATGTAAAATATTGATTAACATATATTTAACCGCTTTTCTTGTTACGCGGATGAGCAAAACTATGGGCCTTTTTTAAGGCTTCTATACTGTTTTTCGCGTAGATTTCTGTTGAGGCTAAAGATTCATGACCCAATAATTCTTTAACTGCTGTAATTGAAGCTCCATTATCAAGTAAATGCGTTGCGAACGAATGACGCAACAAGTGAGGACTTCGCTTAAACTTTGTGCTCACAAGTGCAAAATTTTCATTAATTATACGATAAAGTAAACTTGGATAAAGCGGTTTACCTTTTTTGGTTTCAAACAAATAATTCGACTTTTTGATATGCTTGTAAATTGCTAAATGCGCTTTAATTCTCTCCACAAGACTTTCTAAAATAGGTATAATTCGCTCTTTACTTCGCTTTCCAAATACTTTTATTTGATTGTTATGAAAATCAATATTGATTATTTTTAAATTAATTAACTCAGCTCTTCTTATTCCAGTTGAATAAACCAACTCTATGAGAAGATGATTTCTTGCCTGCTCATAAGTGGGGGCTTTTAGATTTGCAAAATGTGAAAGCAATTCTAAAACTTCATCTTTTGAAAATGGAACTTGTTGTTTTTTCGGCGTCTTAAGCGAATTATGCTTAATTAATGGGTTTTCTGTAATGTCATTTGTTTTAAGCAAATATTTAAAAAACGTATTTAGACTTGATATTTTTCTATTGATGCTTTTATTACTTATTTCATTTTCATTAAGATAAACTATCCAACTTCTTATTATTGAGTAGTTAGCTAACTTAAGTTCTTCTAGCTCAAAGTGATTAAATATAAAGTTTTGAAATTGAAGTAAATCGTTTTGATAAGCTTCTACTGTTTTGGGCGAAAGCTTTCTCTCTAAACTCAAATAATCAATAAAATTAGATAGCATACATTGAACTTCTTGATTTAATTTATTCCTTTAAAAGCGAATTTCGAAGCAACAAAGTTAAAAAATATTAACTGTTTTGTCTTCGTATTTCAACATAAAACGCTGATGTCTAGAATTACTCCGTCACTGGCTTATACTCTTTCTGATCTACAACCATTTTGGCGATAATTTTGAATGCATTTGCGCCAAAACCAAGAAACAATCAAAATTCGAATTAAAAAGTTACTCCGTCACTGGCTTATACTCTTTCTGATCTACAACCATTTTGGCGATAATTTCTTTCAAAATTTCACTTGTGCCTCCGCCTATGGGGCCCAAACGACTATCCCTAGACATTCTTGCTAATGGATATTCTTCCACATACCCATAACCCCCTAAAAATTGTAAACAATCATAAATAGTTTCATCTGCTATTTTTGTAGAAAGTAACTTAGACATACTTGCTTCCTTAACTACATAATCACCTTGATCTAAACGCTTAGTGATAGAATAATTAAATTGTTTAGCCATTTCTACTTCGCTAGTGCGTTCTGCAAATCGGTGTCTCAAGGCTTGAAACTGGTCTATTGTTTTTCCAAATGCTGTTCTTTCTTTCATGTACCCTAAAGTATATTCTAAAGCATATGCTGCTCTAGCATGAGCATTCACACCCATAATTAAGCGCTCTAAGGCAAAATGTTGCATAATATAACCAAAGCCTTTGTTTTCATCTCCCATTAGATTTTTCTTTGGCACCTTTACATTGTCAAAAGCAATTTCGGCAGTATCAGAAGCTCTCCAACCTAATTTGTTTAACTTGGTAGCAGCTATGCCAGGAGTTTCTCTATCTACAAGAAAAATACTCATTCCTTTTGCTCCTAATTCAGGGCTGGTTTTAGCTGCAACAACCAAATAATCTGAATAAACACCATTGGTAATAAATGTCTTTGAGCCATTGATTAGGTAGTGATCGCCTTGATCTTTTGCAGTTGTTCTCATTCCTGCCACATCAGAACCTCCAAATGGTTCAGTTATACATAGACAACCTATCATTTCGCCGGTTATACTTTTAGCTAAGTATTCGTTTTTTATATCTTCCGTTCCTTCGGCATTTAAATGAGTCATTGCCAAATAAGCATGAGCCCACATAGCCGCAGCAAAACCACCCGAATTTATACGCTGTAACTCTTCAAGAAAAATCACGGTATAGAATAAATCGAGATTTAATCCACCATACTTCTCAGGGTAATTAAGCCCAAAGTACCCCATTTCTCCAAACTTCTCCCAAATAAAACGATCAATAGTACCTGTTTCTTCCCATTTTTCAATATGAGGAACTACTTCTTTTTGCAAAAATTCACGGAGACTCTTACGAAACATTTCGTGCTCTTCAGTAAAGTATAAATTCATTATGATAGCTTTTTATATTGTTCAACTTAAAAGTAATTTAATTATCAATTACTTATTAATGACCAAATATAATTTAATTCTATCAATTTTATGGTATGGAAAGTCTTGTATTTTTGCTAAATCATCAAAAGTAGAAATTCCCTCATTCAATTGTCTGAAGTTAATCACTTCTCTGGCTAGTTCATAATTAAAATAAGGAAGTTCGCTTAATTCAATTACAGAAACTTTATTAAGCTCTAACTTTTTAAAACCTTCAGGTGGATTTGCGAAATATCGCTTTTCAAGTTCCTGTCTTACTTCGTATTTCAAACCCCACACATCTTTTAGCTGAATTAAATCTATAAATTCGCCAAGTTGATTTCTTTGGTATATAATTCTTTTTCCAAGCACATCGCCTATTCCTTTTACAGCCGTTAACTCATCAATAGTTGCTTTGTTAATGTCTTTTTTAACAAAAGTAGCTGATGATTTCTTTGTATTTTGTTGAGTATTTTTTCGTTTAACAAAATCTGGGAATTTAAAATAGATTTCTATTTTCTTTAGTAAACTATCTGAAACTTTAGTTACCTGCTGAAACTCTTTTGCAGAATTCACCCATTGATTTGTTGCTCTATAATCAATTAAACGGTCAATTTCTTCTGTGGTCATTCCTAATTGGTAACCTCTAAAATCTGTTAGAAAATTAGGATTAAATGGATATATTTTAGGCTTATTAGCTTCCTCTTCTTTAATTTGATGAAGCGAATCTATTTTCTTCTGAAGTGCATTAAGCTTAGCATCAACTTTTACTTGGTTATAACTTTTTGATTCAGGGTTTAGTTGCACAAAAGCATAATATGAAATAGCGGCTATCATTAAAAACAAAAGCACCAAAATACCCTTTTGCTGAGATTTATTTAAATCCAACCAATATTTTGGTGCCCTTGATTTTTTCATAATAGGATGAGTATAAAATTTATTTTGCTTTCACGTACAGCTCTCCTTTTTTGAGTTTTTTATTGTATTTCTTTACGTCTTTTTTCACCTCTCCAATTAATATGTATAGACCAATTATATTAGGGAAAGACATAGCTAGTATCATCATATCTGAAAAATCTAGCACAGCTCCCAAACTTACTGAAGCTCCCAATACAATAAAGAACAAAAATATAATTTTATAAATTAATTCAGATCGTTTGCTTTTTCCAAATATGTAAGTCCAAGAACGCATTCCGTAATAAGACCATGAAATCATAGTTGAAAATGCAAACAAGAAAACCGCTGCTGCTAACACATACGGAAACCAAGAAATAACACTTCCAAAGGCCATTGAAGTTAATTCTGCACCGGTAACATCAGCATCTGTAATTTCGTGTTTTCCTGTAAAAATAAGTACGAGGGCGGTTAATGTACAAACAACTACAGTATCAATAAAAGGTTCTAGCAAGGCCACAAAACCTTCTGATGGCGGGTGGTTTGTTTTAGCTGCTGAATGAGCAATTGCTGCCGAACCAACACCGGCTTCATTTGAAAATGCAGCTCGTTGAAAACCAACCACAAGTACTCCTATGAAACCTCCTTTTAAAGCATCAGCATTAAATGCACCATCATAAATTGCACTGAATGCTGGACCGATATTTTCAATATTAATTCCTATAACAATCAAGGCACCAAGCACATAAATCCCTGCCATAATAGGCACAACTTTACCAGTAACTTGGGCTATGCTATTAATTCCGCCAATAATGACCACACCAACTAAGACCATCATAAACACTCCAAACCAAGGACCATTTCCTGCAAGCATTGGTATTTGACTAGAAAGAATCTCAAATGATTGATTAGCTTGGAACATATTACCTCCTCCAAACGAAGCACCAATTCCTAAAATAGCAAAAAAGCCAGCAAGAAACTTACCTAGTTTTCCGAGGTTTCGTTTTTCAAGACCGTACTTTAGGTAATTCATAGGGCCGCCAAAAATTCTACCTTCCTTGTTTATAAATCTATATTTCACTCCTAAGGTACATTCTACAAATTTAGAAGACATCCCCAATAAACCAGCTACAATCATCCAAAAGGTTGCTCCAGCCCCTCCCAATGTGATAGCAATGGCAACTCCGGCAATATTACCTAAACCAACTGTAGCTGATACGGCTGTTGCAAGAGCTTGAAAATGGGTAATCCTTCCAGGAGCATCTGGCTCGTCATATTTTCCACTTGCAAGCTGTAAAGAATGTTTAAATCCTCTAAAATTAATAAATCCTAATCGAATGGTGAAAAATGCTGCTCCAAAAATTAACCAAATTACAATAAAAGGAATAGCGTTTTTTTTAGTATCACCATTAGGATGTGTTAAAGGAACGGGGTTATCATATTCTATTTGAGCAAAAAGATGAGCGTTAGTTTCAATTAAATCTTCAGGATTTTCAGGATTAAAAATAAACTCTCCTTCCTTTACTAAGTGCTTTAATTTACCATCGGTGGTCGCTTCTACATTAGTTTTTCCATCAGCACCTCGATCGATTACAGCAATTTTATCTCCTTGCTTTATTTGGGCTCCGTCTTCAAAAAACCACTTTTCTAAAGTGAATTTATTTTCCGTATCCGATGTCCAACCAGGAGCAAAAACATACTTCATATCTGCATAAACAATCGGGTCATAAATTCCTAAAGCTGCAAATGGATCCCAGAAAAGCACACTTCCTAAAGCATCAACAATAGGCTTAAAAGTACCATTAAAATGTTCTGCAATAGAAGAAGCTTCAACTTTTGCCGAATTAGTAAGGGTTCTTCCTTCGGCATCAGTTATAGTAACCGAATAAGAAATTCCTTCTACTAAGCCTGAAGCACAATCTGAACTTTGGGGTGTTTCTTGTTTTGACCATTTATAATTATAAGGGGGCTTCCCATTTAACACCTTTACAGTAATCTTACCGTCGTTTATGTTTTTAGAAGGATTTGTGATTTTAGTTTCAATTTCAAGTTCTTGTGCGAACATAAATACAGAAAAAAGAAATATAAAAATTGAGCTAAAAAGGTATTTAAAATTCATAAGTTAAAGTTTAATTCTTTGCTAATCATAATTTAACGTTGCAATATGCAAAATTTCATCGGGTTATTAAAGTTTAGAGTTAATAAATCAGTAGTTTAAGTCAAATTTAGATTTCAATCGTTTAATTTGTTTTGTATTTCCAATAATTATAAGGTGAGTTCCTTCCTCAATTTCAAAATCATCTTCAGGATTTACATAAAAGCTTCCATCTTTTCGTTTTGCACCAATTACATTACAACCTGTTTCATTATTGATATTTAAATCAATTATTTTCTTTGGTTTTCCATCTGAGCAAAGTGTAGAAAAAGGAAGTTCTCTTACATTTTCTGTATCGCCATCTGAAATAGACAAGTTATTAAAAAAATCGAGTAAATCTGGGGTAACTACCAAGGAAGCTAAATGGTCACCACCTAAGCTTTCTGGAAGAATAACATTGTTAGCTCCAGCTAATTTAATTTTTTTATAAGCCGAAAGACTTGTTGCTCTGCTAATAATTTTAAGGTCAGCGTTAAGTTGCCTTGCGCTCAAAACAACGTATAGGTTTTGAGCATCCTGAGATAAGGCACATATTAAATGAGAGGCATTTTTAACGCCTGCATCAATCAAAACTTCATCTTCTGTGGCGTCTCCTTCTACATGCAAGACGTCTTTATCAATAAATTCGGAAGATAAATTTGCATCAGAATCAATAATCACAACTTCCTTATTATAAGTGTTTAGTTTTTCATAGGCTTGTTGTCCATTTCTCCCAAATCCACACAAAATAACATGATTATTTAAGTTTTTTATTTCCACTTTCATAGCTTTCTTTTTCAGTTTACCTAATGAATAATTATTTAGCAAATACTCAGTTAACGAACTTATTATAAAGGCTGTAAGCAAGAGACTGGTAACGATTAAACAAATGGTGAATAATCGAGTATATCCATCCAGGGGAACAGCTTCTGTATATCCTACAGTACTTATTGTAATGATGGTCATATACAATGCATCTAACCAAGAAACTTCAGCAATAAGAACATAACCGAATGTTCCTACTACTATTATAAGTATAAGTAAAAATACCGAAAATAAAACCCTGGATTTAAAATATCTAAAAATCATAAATCAAAAACCGAAGTCCGTTTGGTGTAAATCATGTCTTTTAATTTTAACCAAAAAGCCAATGTTAGATATAGACCAAAACCTAATCCAAAAGTAGCAAAGGAAACATAGACAAAAAACAAACGTACAGACTTGACCTTCATCCCTAAACGATCAGCAAGGCGGGTACTAACGTAAAATCCATATCGTTCAAAAAAATACCTAACGTGTTGTATCATCTTTTTCCTATTAAACTTGTTCCCAAATTACAACTTAAGCATTTATTCATGTCGCAATACTCTTTTTTTAAATGAATTAATGCTTGAGATTGCAATGCATTTTCGGGTATCGTTTTTTTCATTTTTTTAAATCCTTTTGTGTATCTGTTTACTTCGGGTTTTATTGAAGCAATTAAATCTAAGGCTTTTTGTTGTAAATATGCATTGGCTGTAAATTTAGCAAAACTAAATTGAACGGGCACAACTGTATTTATAATAATTAAATCAATAAAACTTTTGCTTAACTTTTTACTAGACGCATTACTTTCTTTGGTTAGGCTATAATGGGTTTTCCAAAAGCTATTTAATTCAACTTTAAATAAATTTCTCACTTCTGTTGCTGAATCTAAACGAAGTAAAACATTAAAAAAATCGGTATTTTGAGCATACAAACTTGCTAATTGTGCAAGACGAAGACTCGGAAAATTATGCGGCCTTAAGCGAAAAAATTTTGGAACAACAACTTGCTTATTATTCAATTGATACTTATTGACCAAAAAGTCATATTCCTGCTGAAGCTTTTGAACGTAAGCCTTATCGCTTGCTTTACTTAACAAGTGAGATTGACCAAGAAAAAGAGCTTCTAAAGCCAATTGATTGGAAGCGAGTTTTCTTAGAATTCCAAAATCAAACGAATGTGCAAGGCTTAAAAAAGACTCACCATTTACATTCAGCCCAAAATTTTTGGTCAATAGAACAAAAAAAACGGCTTCCCAATTATTTTTTGAAGATGCAAGCAAATCTAAAACCAATTTAGATTTAACTTCTAAGCGTTCTATAAATACACGCTCTAACCAAGATTGAATTTGAAAATCTTCGAAATCTGAAAAAGCAAATTCACAATTAATAAATTGCTTGGGTTGGTAAAGTAGATTTTCAAAAGTTTTTTGGGCTTCTTTGTTGGCTAATTCCTTTAACTGAAAACTTGGAACAAGCGAATTGTCTTTTCGGTAAACTTCAACATCATCTTCCCAGACCACATGTAAAATCACATTATCATAAGCCGAATCTTCTTGATGTTTATGTTGGTACCAATCTGAAGATTTTATGTGAATTTCTACGTTTCCAGCCCACAACTGATTACCAATTTTAATTTTCGCATTAAAGAAATCGGGACCAGATTCATCTTGATTGTGCCAACCTAGATGAAGTATTTCAAGGCTTTCTCCTTGTTGTGTTTTTGCATTATTACTTTCAAATTTTTTGAATTTCCAGAGGTAATGGATAAAGTCTTCTGTCATATCAAATGGTTTTGGTTAACTTCTACCTAGTTAAATATCAAATGAAGGTGTTATTTATTAATACGATCTTTTTTTAATTGCTGATAAAAATAATCTACCCATTTTTGATACTGTTTTCCACTAGGATGTAATTCATCATCAACAAACATTTGAGGTTGTCCAAAAAATTTCTGTGATAGCGTAAATAATGGGTAAAATGGAATATTGTATTCTTTGGCTATGGCTGAGGCTACTTGATTAAATTTTTCAACATTTTCTGCCACGTTGGTCAATTTTTTTTTCTTGGCGTACGCAGTATCTCCATAGTCTGGAATACCCACCATAAAAACTCCACCTGCCCCATGAACTGATTTATCTATAGCTATGGATAGAAGTTTTCTAAGGTCTTTGTCATAAATTTCAATTGGTTTATTTTGGTATTGATTATTAACACCGATTAATAAAGAAACTAAATCGTACTTATTTTTTAGTTGCGTATCGGTTTCAATGGCTTCAATTAATTCATCAGTTCGCCAGCCAGTAGTGGCAACAATGTAAGGCTGATTGATTTTAACTCCATCTTTTTGAAGTTTTTGAACAAGTTGATTGGGCCAATTCAATTTTTCTGGCACAGCTTCACCAATCGTATAAGAATCGCCTAAGGCTAAGTATTCCATAGTTTTTTGAGCTTGAATGTTAAGCGCTAAAAGTAAGGTAATGCATACAATACATTTTCGCATTTTTAAAAAATTTCAATAAATGTATAAAAAACAAGTTTTACTTACAAATAAAACACTAACGAAGTAAGTTGTCTAAGGCGTTATTAAGGTAGGTGTAAGTGAATTGAAAACCAGTTGATTCAATTTTTTTACAACTTACATACTGACTAGAAAGCACGATAATTGCCATCTCTCCCAACATTAGCTTTAGCACAAATGCGGGTACATTGGGTAAAATGATTGGTTTATTTAGGGTTTTAGCAATAGCTAAAGTAAGTTCTTTATTGTTTACAGGATTTGGAGCAACAGCATTAAAAACTCCCTCTTCTTGTTCCTTTATACAATGAATAAACATTTCACATAAATCGTCAACGTGAATCCAAGATTGCCATTGATTTCCAGACCCGAGAGGAGCACCAGCATAATAGGCTATGGGTTGTTTCATTTTTTCTAGGGCGCCGCCTTGGTCTGATAACACCAATCCAATTCTCAACTTAGCCACTTTGATTCCTAAATCCTTGAACTTATTTACCGATTTTTCCCATTGCTGAACTACTGCACCAATAAACTCATCATTAAGTTTAGTTTCATCTTCTTCATACAATTTAGTTAAAGAATCTGGGTAAACACCAATTGCACTTGCCGAAATAAGGTATTCAATTTGGTGGTCAATAGCTTGTAAACCTTTCATCAAAGTTTGAGCACTCTGCACCCGGCTATCAATAATTTCTTGTTTATAAGTAGAAGTCCATCTAGAAGCTACATTAGCTCCCACTAAATTGATGATTACAGAAACTTCATTGAAACAATCTAGATCAATTTCTTGTTGAGAAGGGTTCCAATAAAAACCCTGATACTCTTCACGCTTTTCGATTTTGTCTTTAGCGGTAGTAAGATAATTTATAGCTACTCCTAATTCGTGAAATTTACTCACCAACTCCCCACCAATCATTCCTGTTGCACCTGTGATAAGAATTTTCATAATTCATTATTTAAAACTCAAATTTAGCGTAATCTTGGAGCCGAGAAAAATGTTTATATAAGGTTTAACATCAGAGCAACAAAGTATCAAACTTGTTGTTTTTTTGCCCTCAGCATTTCCCTTTTTCCGGGCGGACCTGGAATTTTTTCAACCTTAAAACCAACATCTATCAAATTTCTTCTTACCTGTCCTTTTGCAGAATATGTCACAAAAACACTTGGTGTTTTCATGGCTTTAAAGATTTTTTTAAAAATTGGTCTTTCCCATAGTTCAGGTTGTGTTCTTGGGCCAAAAGCGTCAAAAAAAACGACATCAAATTCGTTCATAAAATTAATTTCTTCGAGCTTTATTTCTATTTTTCGAAGGCTAAAATATGCCTTCACTTTTTCAAATCTATTCCAAGGCAAATCGTGAAGTAGCTGAAATTGCTGATGACTTAAATCAAGTAATTCTGGGTAATTTAAGTCCTTAATAACTTCCCATTTTAAAGGGTAAGCTTCAATGGATGTGTAATTAAGAGGGATTTTATTTTGGGTAGCAAAAAGCAAACTTAGAAGTGCGTTTAGACCTGTACCAAAACCTACTTCTAAGATATTTGCTTTTGTAATTAAATGATGCGAATTAAAAAAATAATCGAGACCGCTAGCTAAGTAAACATGTTCAGCTTCTTGAATCGCTCCATGTGTTGAGTGGTAGTGTTCATTTTGACCAACTAAAGACAATGAACTTGAACCATCTGCGGTTATTATTTTTTCAATATTCATTAGCTTATTTTTCTAAAAGCACTCCAGTTGCTTGAAAAGAAAGTGTTTGTTTTGGTTCAGTAATACGAGTAATTTCTTCTTCAGATTGGCCATCATCTTCAGCGTAATGTTTTAAGTCTTCAACTGAAGTTTCTTCAATGAAAGCATGACCTGCAACAAGAACTTCGTTGCCATCAATATCTTTAGGCACAAAAAAGCCATAATCTTTAAATCTCACCATAGCTTCTTTTTCTTCTGCTAAATCTAATTTCATCCAGCAGCCTTTTTTCTTGCAAACCGAATTTACATTAGCTTTTACCATAAGCGGAATACTATCTCCTACTTTCATATTCGCATATTTTTCAGTTAAAGCCACTGCGTCTAAAACTCCTTCGGGTGCAAACTCTTCGCCATAAATGTAAAAGTGATCATTTTCAGTAAAAACTAATTCGTCTTCTTCATTTTGCTCATCTTCAACAAGCTCTTTTGCTTCAGCCTCAATTTGTTCAACTTCATTTGATTTTTCATTTTTTTCGTCTTTTGTAGATGTTGAATCACAACTTAAAAAAAACGACAGCATTGATAATAATAATAATTTTTTCATGGTAATTTGTTTGTAAAATTGATAAAAATTAGGAGAAAATTAATGAATTGACAAAAAATAGTCTCACTAAAAAATACTACATTTGCTACAAATTTAATTCAAATGAACGTAAGTAAGCCATTATTAAACATAAAAAAAATAGAGAAGACTAGAATTAACCAAGTTGACTTTAATAATTTAGCCTTTGGAAAGAATTATTCTGACCATATGATGTATTGTGATTATGTGGATGGAGAATGGCAAACTCCTCAAATTGTTCCTTATGGTCCAATGGAGTACGCCCCTTCTGCAAAAGTTTTTCATTACGGCCAAGCTGTTTTTGAAGGAATGAAAGCCTTTAAAGATGATAATGGTGAGGTTCATTTATTTAGGCCTGAACAAAACTTTGAACGTATCAATAAATCTTCAAAGCGTTTAGCTATACCAGAATTTCCTAAGGATTTCTTTTTTGAAAGCTTAGAAACTTTACTTCAATTAGATACCGATTGGATAAAAGCAGGGCAAGGAAATTCCTTATATATTAGGCCTTTTGTCATTGCAACAGAAGAAGGAGTTGCGGCATCTCCTTCAGATCAATACCGATTCATGATTATTACTTGTCCTGCTCAGGCTTATTATAGCCAACCTGTTAAAGTAATTTTTGCTCAAGAATATTCTCGCTCTGCTGACGGCGGAGTTGGATATGCAAAAGCAGCAGGAAACTATGGAGCACAATTTTATCCTACTAATTTAGCCAAAGAAAAAGGCTATCAACAAGTTATTTGGACGGATGCAAAATCACACAACTATCTTGAAGAAGCTGGTACAATGAATATTTTCTTTAGAATTGGAGATAAATTACTTACCGCCCCAACCAACGATCGGATTTTAGATGGTGTATCAAGAAAGAGTGTTATTCAATTAGCTAAAGATAACGGAATTGAAATTGAAATTGCACCTGTAGAAGTTAAACGTATTGTTGAAGCCGCTAGAAAAGGGGAATTAAAAGAAATCTTTGGAACTGGAACCGCAGCAACTATTGCCAAGGTTATAGGTTTTGAACATGATGGAGTTTATAGAGATTTACCCGAAGTAGAAAGCCCTTATAGTGATTTTATGAAAAAGTCGTTGCAAGACATTCAATACAATAGAGCTGAAGATAAACACGGATGGTTACACAAAGTAAGTTAATTACTTAACTAATTTTCAAGAAGCCTTCTTTTTTACAGAAGGCTTTTTTATTTCTAAAAATACACCAAGCTCAAGCAATAAAAAGTAAAGATTAATTTTTCTTTAGTATTGATTTGATTATTTTTGCCACAAATTTTATATACTATGTTTGATAGTTTAAGTGATAAGTTAGATAAAGCCTTACATGTACTTAAAGGTCATGGTCAAATAACTGAAGTTAATGTAGCTGAAACTTTGAAAGAAGTGAGAAGAGCTTTGGTTGATGCTGATGTTAACTTTAAAATTGCCAAAAACTTTACCAATACAGTAAAGGAAAAAGCACTAGGACAAGATGTATTAAAGTCTTTGAAGCCAAACCAATTAATGGTTAAGATTGTAAAAGACGAGCTTACCCAATTAATGGGTGGCGATACCGCTGGCATTAATTTATCGGGCAAACCTAGCCTAATTTTAATGGCGGGTTTACAAGGGTCTGGTAAAACAACCTTTTCTGGAAAATTGGCTAACTTTCTAAAAAACAAAAAAACAAAAAAACCACTTTTGGTTGCCTGTGATGTATATAGACCTGCTGCTATAGACCAATTACACGTTGTTGGAGAACAAATTGGCGTGGAGGTTTTTTCTAATAAAGAGGAAAAAAATCCTGTTAAGATTGCAGAATCAGCAATAGACCATGCCAAAGCAAATGGACATAATGTAGTTATTATAGATACAGCTGGTAGATTAGCTGTAGATGAAAAAATGATGGATGAAATCTCAGATATTCATCAAGCAATACAACCTGAAGAAACACTTTTTGTAGTGGATTCTATGACGGGTCAAGATGCTGTTAATACAGCAAAAGCTTTTAATGACCGTTTAAATTTTGATGGAGTTATTCTAACTAAACTTGATGGTGATACACGCGGTGGTGCAGCTATTTCTATTAAGTCTGTAGTTGATAAGCCAATCAAATTTATTGGTACAGGAGAAAAGATGGACGCTATTGATGTTTTCCACCCCTCAAGAATGGCCGACCGTATTTTAGGTATGGGTGATGTTGTTTCCTTAGTTGAACGCGCTCAGGAACAATACGACGAAGAAGAGGCTAGGAAAATTCAAAAGAAAATTGCCAAAAATAAATTTGGTTTTGATGATTTCTTAAAGCAGATTCAGCAGGTTAAGAAAATGGGGAATATGAAAGACCTAATGGGAATGATTCCTGGCGCAGGGAAGATGATGAAAAACATGGATATTGATGATGATGCTTTTAAACATATTGAAGCTATTATTCACTCTATGACCCCATTAGAAAGAGAAAATCCAAAAATGATTAATGCCTCTAGAAAACGAAGAATTGGAAAAGGCTCAGGAACTTCTGTTCAAGAAGTTAATCAACTACTCAAGCAATTTACCCAAATGAGCAAAATGATGAAAATGATGCAAGGCGGTGGTGGCAAAAAAATGATGCAAATGATGAAAAATATGCGTTAATCTTCAATTTTTATTTTATATTTGTACCCATAAAATTAATGAACTATGTTTGAATTTCAACAATATTTAGGCTTCTTAGCATTTGTAATAATTTTATTGATTGGTTTTTGGTTATTGGTATTTTTGACTGCTATTTTACCCTACTGGATTGGTGGTTCATTAATTGAACGTTTTAAGGAAGCTAAAGCAAATAAAAAAGAGGCTTAACATAAAAGTCATAAAAATTCTATATCTAAGGTGTTCGTGTAAATGAACGCCTTTTTTTATTCTTTAAGTAGCCGGTAATTCAAACAACAAATAAAATAAAGCTATACATTAACTCTTATTCAACTAGCAGTGAAGATGATAGCTCATCATATTATTTTTAAAAGGATAAAATTTTCTTTTCAGTATATAACTCCCCTTGAATTAAACTAGTAAATGCAACTTTAATTAGTTGAAGTAAAAGGTAATACACAAATGAAGTCCTGCTATGAATCAACATTGCAGGACTTTTTATGTTTTGTTTGCTTAAGTTAAAAACCTCCGTCATCGTTAAAACCGCCGCCTCTATTTCTGTCTTTTTTATCCTTTTGTTGATTAAAGCGATAGACAAAAGTAAATGTTATTTGCCGCTCTCTCCATTGGAATTCGCTATCTGATATAAAATTAGGTGTAACTGTAAATTGTTCTCTTCGTCTGGTATTAAATAAGTCTCTTACATTAACTGATAGCGTAGCATTATCGTTTAAAATATCTTTACTAAAAGCTAAATCTAGAGATGCAATTGGGTCTGTTTTTGTTTGTGCATTTTCTCTTGGTCCGCGATAAAAAGCATTGGTTTGCCATTGTATATCCCAAGGCAGAATTACGTTTGCACTAAATCTACCAAAATAAGATTCATTTGTTGCTCCGTATTCAATATCTTCAAAGCTACCATCACTTTCAAATCTAAAATAATTAAAACTCAAATTAGTTCGAAACCATTTAGCAGGATTATAAAGTATCCCTAGCTCAGCGCCATAACGTTCTTCAGTAGATAAATTAATTGGAATATTTTCAATAATATCTATTCCATCTTCTTCTGTATCTCGACCTGTATCACGTTGTACACGTTCAAAAGATTCGGTTTCTCTTTGGTAATACACCGATCCAGTTAAGGTAATTTGCTCCCATCGTTTTAAATACCCTAAATCAAAGGCATTTGCAAATGCAGGATCTAAGTCTGGATTTCCTTGAAAAATATTGGTTCTACTGGATTGCGAAGGAAATGGATTGAGGTACCAGCTTCTTGGGCGGTTAATTCTTCGGTTATAGCCTAAAGTTAAATTCTCTTCTTCTCCTAATTCGTAAACTAAGTTAAGCGTTGGAAATAAGCCATTAAAGGTTTTATCAAAATCAAAATTCTGTTGAAAATTTTCTTCCACTACTGGGGTTGTCTTTCCTTTTAATTGGGTTTGTTCAAAACGAAGCCCTAATAAATATGAAAACCGATCTCCTAACTTATTTCCATACTGTGAATAAACGGCCGTTATATTTTGTTGAAAATTAAATGTGCTTGAAACAAAACCATCTACTTCAAAATCTTCATTGGCTGCTGGTTTTCTATTAACTAAAAACCCTTCTTTTGAATCTGAATAATCACCTCTAAAACCTGCTTCAAATTGAGCATCACCCATAGGTAAAACGTAATCAGCTTGAAATAAAAAACTATCTTCGTCTTCAGTTTCAAAGACATCTTGCCTAGCAACAAAATCAGTTGTTGGAAGTACTACATCTTCAAAAATGCGATTGTCAACACTTTCATCTTTTTTTGAATATTGAAAATCTGCAGTTAATTTGTGGTTGCGATTATCTGGATCAAATCGCTTTTCATAATTTAATGCATATTGAAAACGCTTATCGTCCTCCTCCTCTTCTTCTGTTCTAAGTGTGGTACTATTTTGGATGTTATCAATAAAACGTATTGTTCTGTTTCTCGTTCGGTCTAAGTCATCACCTAATCGCATAAAAAAGCTACCGGTTAAAGATGAACTTTCATCAAAGAAATATTCTATACCTGTATTCATATTGAAGTTTTTACCACTTCTATCATACTTTCTATTTTCAATAATCCTATCAAAATTTGGGTTATCTGGATATTGGTTATCAAAAAAAGCATTTCCTGGAACTTTACGATCGGTATAACCTAAATTATTAAATATGTTAAATTTATCGGTACGTAAATTGATGTTAGTGTAAGCGCCAGTATTTCTAGGATCACCTATTGTTCCACGAAAAGCCCCGTTAACACCTAGTGTTTTTTCTCTTTTCAGAATAATATTAATGATACCTCCCGAACCTTCAGCATCATAACGAGCCGAAGGACTTGTTATTACTTCTACAGATTCAATAGCGTCTGCTGGCAATTGTTGAAAAACGTCTTGGTCTCCAAAACCAGCAACCGAAGAAGGTTTTCCATTAATTAAAATACGAACATTTGAATTTCCACGTAAACTTATAGCTCCATCAACATCTACCGTTACAGATGGTACGTTAGCTAAAGCTTCACTAACCGTACCACCTGCAGTGGTTAAATCTTTTCCAACATTATAAATTTTCTTATCTAGACGAACATCTACCTGTGTAGTTTCATAAACCACATTAACATCGTCCAAAACATCAACTTGAGTTTGTAGCTCTAGGGTACCAAAATCTAAATTTTTATTAAGTTCTACTTTTTTGTAAATTCTATCTTCAAAAGAAATAAATTCTACTTTTACCGTGTAGGTTCCTGTTGGAGCTTCTAGATAAAACTTTCCCTCCATATCGGTTACTCCGCCTTCTATGACTTCTTCGCTTTTGGGGTCAATTATACTCACTGATGCCATTTCTAGCTCAAAGCCTTGGTCATCTATTACCTTACCCGTAATTTCAAAATTTTGAGCTTGTGTCAAAAAGCCTAATAAAATCGATACTATTAAATATTGATATTTCACAGAAATTATTTTTTGTTCATTACTAAGACCTTAGATGATTAAAGAAGTTTAAATGAATCAAGTTAAAACTTAGTTAAGTAAAATAAGGACTATTGAGGGTGGTTTTTACGCATAAATTTATTTAAAATTTGATTTGATAAAGAGTTGGAAGAATTCAATAGCTGTTTCTGATTTAAAAATCAAAAAGTCCTTTAGAAACTAGTAACTAAAAGACTTTTTTGACTGACTTAAAAAATAAAACTTAGGTTTCCTGAGAAGCTGTTTTATTAGCTTTCGACTTATAGAACTGCTTATGTTTTCTGTAAGCAAAGTGGCCTAAAACAAACCAAACAAGAATACTTCCAATAATAAATTGGTAGCTTATGATTTGGTCGCCACTTGCATAAGAATGTAAGCCTGTGAGATAGAAATTAACCCCAAAATAGGTCATTAAGATAGAACCAAAGGCTAAAATTGAAGCCCAGTTGAACGCAAATAGTCCACGTAAGCCAGGAACTAATCGCATATGAATGACGAATGCATAAACAAAAATACTAATTAAGGCCCAAGTCTCTTTAGGATCCCAGCCCCAATACCTACCCCAACTTTCATTAGCCCACTGGCCACCTAAAAAGTTTCCGATGGTTAACATGATTAAACCAACAGTTAGAGCTATTTCGTTAATGTAAGTAAGTTCCTGAATGTTTAGTTTCATTTTCTTTTGATTGGATTGATTGGTAGCCATCATTAACAATAAAGCAACAATTCCAATAACACATCCCAAAAGAAAAGGCCCATAACTTCCAACTATTACAGCAACGTGAATCATTAACCAGTAAGAATCTAATACAGGTTGTAAAGTTGAAATACTTGGGTCAAGCCAATTGAGGTGAGCAACCCAAAGTACAATTGCTGTAACAAAAGCGGTTGAAGCTAAAGTCAACTCACTTTTTCTTCCAAAAGCAAAACCAAAAAACATGGAAGCCCATGCCACGTAAATCATACTCTCATACGCATTACTCCATGGCGCATGACCAGAAATATACCATCTTGCTACAAGCCCAAGAGTATGAGCTAGGAACAAAATAACTAAGAGTGTTTTCGTGGTAAAAATGGTATATTTAATCAGTTTATTTTTTTCTTTGAAGATCTTAATTAAAACAGCTATAATCATTAATAAGCCAATAAGCAGGTAGAACTTGTATAACTGATTAAAGAGGTCTATTTCGTTGTATAAAATTTCAGTTTTAACTTTATAATCGGCAGGAATTACTTCAAATCCATGCTTGGCTTGGAAACCACTAATAATTTCGAGAAGTACTTCCGGTTGTTTATAATCATTGTTCTTTTTAGCTAGTTGAAGTGTTTCCATATAAAGAGGAAATACATTATTTACAATAACTGAATCTTTCTCAACAAAAAACACTTCCTCTTCTTCCTCTCGAATTTCTGGAATAGAAACCCAACGGTTTGTAGGGCTGTCGGGTACAGGAAAAATCCTTAAAAAGCTACCTTGCAAAGTATTGTATAATAAGTTTACACGTTCATCGGCTTTAATAAAGTCCTTTTGAAATTGATTGGGCACTTGGGCTCTGTATGCTTCATCTAAAAAAGGAGAAAGTTTGTACGATCCATCGGCAGAGAAGAAATCGGTCAAAGCTACATGTTTAATTCCTTTATCTATTCCTAACACCTTATGGATAGAGTCATTTTTAGGTTGTAAATAAATGATAGGTGCTGGATACCAATTATTTGGATTTTCAATCATTGAAATCAGCACTTGATCTGAATTTAAACCTGCATATTTTTTTGTTCTTCTTAGCTTTCGTAAAAGTTGTGAAGAATAGGTATTGATGGGTTTCATTCTTCCACCGTAATCTTGGATAACTAAAGCGCCAAACTTTTTGGCATGCGCTGGCTTAACTGCATTTTCCCTAATAAGTTTTTCTAACTCTTCACCATCTGCTCTAGGAATTTCCTGATCAGAGTGTTTCTCTGCAAGCTCTTCTTGTTCAATTTCATCTACTTTAGAAATACTGTCTTGAGGAGTTTGAGCAAATGCACTTAGACCAAACAGAAGAATAAATAGGCTTGTTAATTGTGCCTTTTTCTTTTTTACTTTATCAATTTTCTTTTTCAATTCGCCAAATCTCGAATTTTTATCAAACATAATTGCCATGAGTCCAAAGTACAACAAAAAATAGCCTATGTAAGTAATCCATGTACCCCACCAATCATGATTAACACTTAAAATAGTGCCTCGTTCATCTGGATTAAATGAGGCCTGAAAAAAACGATAGCCTTTGTGATCAAGTACATTATTCATAAATATATCATAATTATAAGAGTTGGCCCCATCTATAACTTCTACTTTACTTTTATAGGATTTGTAACTTGGTTGGGATCGGTCTTCAGTACCTGGATGTTTTTCCGCTATAAAATCATTCAGTTTAATAGAAAACGGGAGGTCAAGTTCTTTACTTCCATAGCGTAGGTGAACTTCAAATTCTCCTACTTCCACTTTTTCTAGGTCTTCTAAAACGCCTTTTCCTCCTAACATAGAAACTACTTCAGACTCACCTCCTGAACTCACTTTAATCCTCACTCCGTCTGGTGTATTTTCTGAAGGACGCTCCTCCTTTACAATGTCGTACTTGCCTTTAATAGCCTTTTCTGGAAAAACAATCTGCATCCCTCCTATGTTGTATAGTGACCTAAGTTGAAGTTCTTGAATACTATCTGCTACTAACATGCCTTTGGATTGGTCGGCCATTTTCATGTATTCTCCTTCAAAGGGTGACTTAATAGTAAAGCCTGTAGCGTTGCTACCATTTATATTAACCGCTCCATCAGTTTGTTTATTAAAAGCAAAAAGAACATTACTTATATTAGCTACTTGTCCACTTTTTAAAAAGCGATCTTGACGTTGACCGGTACTTGCTGTTTCAACAATCTTTAAATAGTACTCTCCATTTTCATCTTCAATTAAATCGTCTTTAGCTTGATGAATAAAATCTACCACTTCAAAGTTTACTGGGGTTCCATCAAAATAAGTGGTTACCTTTTGATTATTATTTATTTTAGGGGCTAACCTCATCTTATGATATTTCCTCAAACGCTTTGGCTCCTCATTAATTTCACCATAAACAAAAGTTGATAAATAGGTTTTTTCTGAAAGCATAGTATCGGCTACTTCTCCTTCACGAATAGGCATAATTCCTTCATAACCAATATACCTAGTTACCCATGCCCCAACTAAAATAAGGATAAATGAGAGGTGTAAAATAAGGGTAGTCCAACGTTTTTTACTCAGTAATTTATAACGAAAAATATTTCCGATAAAATTAATTACAAAAAATACCATAATTACCTCAAACCACCAAGCATCATAAATCCAATCTTTGGCTGTTAATGTAGTGTAAGAATTTTCTACAAAGGTACCTACTGCCATAGCTACGGCATATATAACAAATAGAACAGCCATTAGTCTGGTGGAAAACAAAATCTTGGCTATTTTTTCTTGAATCATAACAATAATTTTGAAGCACAAAGATACTTAAAACCTAATGATTTTTGATAGGAATACTATCCATCAATCTGATAAGTCTATGTTAATTTTGAATAAATTAAAATAAGTATTAAAATCCTACATTTCTTTTAACCTTTAATGAAGCGGTTAAACTGAAAAATCTATCTTTGTACTTATGAAGACAGTAAGTGTTTTTGGTACAGGTAATGTTGCTTTTCATATGGTAAAGGCAATTTCACTTTTAAAAGATTACCAAATTGAAGAGATTTATGGACGAAATGAATCCAAAGTGAATGATTTTTGTAACCAATTTACTTTTGACTTAAACAGAGTCTCTTCTATTGAAGAATTGAAGCCAGCTGATTTTTATTTGGTTTGCATAAAAGACGATGCCATAGAAAGTTTTATTGAAAAAATAGCTCGCCCAGAAATTATCTGCATGCATACCTCTGGAAGTTTAGACCTCCTTGATAAGAATTGTAAAAATGCTGTTTTTTATCCACTTCAAACCTTCAGTAAAGAAAGTGATTTGAATTATGCAGAAATCCCTTTTTGTCTAGAAGCCGAAGACAATTTTATTTACAAAGCAATTGAAGGCCTAGCTCAAGCTATTTCGGATTCAGTTTTTTCAATTTCATCGCAACAAAGACGTTCCTTACACACTGCAGCAGTTTTTGTTTGCAATTTTGTTAATCATTTATATGCCACAGGCGAAGAAATTTGTGAAGAAAAGGAAGTTGCATTTGAAGTATTGAAACCACTCATTAAGGAAACCGCAGAAAAAGTTCAACGGCTTTCTCCTACTGAAGCGCAAACAGGCCCAGCAAAAAGAAATGATCAAAGCACTATAAACGCTCATTTAAATTTATTAGGCTCCAAAAAACACAAACAACTTTATCAACAACTCACAAATTCAATTATTGAAAAATATGAACAAAAATTATAAACACCTTTTGAACGACATAAAATGCTTTGTTTTTGATGTAGATGGCGTTTTAACCAATGGCTCTTTACATATTTCAGAGAAAGGTCAACTTTTGCGAAGCATGAATGTAAAAGATGGATTTGCATTAAAATATGCTATTGAAAAAAATTACGAAGTTTGCATTATTTCGGGCGGTAAAAACGAAGATGTGAAATCTAGATTAAAAGCTTTAGGAATTACTAATGTATATTTAGGTGTTCAAGATAAAGTAGAAGTATTAGATGAGTTTTTAGACATCTATGGGCACACAAAAGAACAAGTTGCTTATATGGGTGATGACATTCCTGATATTTACCCGATGAAGGAAGTAAAACTAGCCACTTGCCCACAAGATGCAGTTCCAGAAGTGAAAGCCATTGCACATTATATTTCGCATAAAAAAGGAGGTGAAAATTGTGTTCGTGACCTCATAGAGCAAGTACTGAAAGTACAAGGAAATTGGAGCTTTTAAAAAAAACAAAGGCTTACTTATTTGTGCTAAGACCAATCAATTTGCTGACGCTTGGAGCGACACAAATGCTTATTATTTACTTCTTATTTCCAAAATTAGGATACCACTTAGATATTGATTTTATTGACTTTGCGGGGAGTTGTTTAAGTTGTCTTCTTATAGCGGGTGGTGGAAATTTAATCAATGACATTTACGATGCTGATCCAGATGCAATAAACAAGTCTGAAAAAAACCTAATTGGTCAAACCATCTCAAGAAAAAAAGCTAAAAAATACTATTTGTTTTTAAACATGTTGAGCCTTGTTCTAATTAGTGTTCTATTAATCAAATTAAACGCATTAGAAAAAATAGTGATTTATTTAAGTTACATTTTAATGCTTTTTATTTACTCAAAAAAAATTAAAGGAATTTTACTAAGTAGCAATCTACTGATTAGTTTTTTGATTTTGATAAGTGTTTGGGTGCTTCCCTTTACCTTCGTTCAACTCGATGAATTAATTAAACAAAAGTTAGTTATTGGGTTTTTGTTTTCTTTTTCTTTAATCGCTTTTTTGCTTAATTTAGCTTGTGAAATCAATAACGATATTGAAGGAATTAAAGCCGATTACGCTATGAAACGCAATACAATTCCTATTGTCTTAGGACGAAAAACAAGTCGCCAGATTATCTACTTGATTCTTTTTGTATGCTTCATAAGTATTTTATTTTATTATTACTTTTGGTTTCAAAGAAACTGGATGAACTTAATTTATTTCAGTATTTTTCTATTTGTGCCTCTATTTTGGATGAGTATGGAATACCAAAAACAAAAAATCAACTATAAAAGTGTAAGTATTGTACTAAAAATCACCATGCTATTTGGTGTACTTAGTATATTGCTTCTTTAAAAAAATATCATGTTAAAAGATGCTTCAAAAGTCTGGGAAATAATCCTTGCTTCAAAATCGCCGAGAAGAAATGAATTATTAAAAAACCTAGGTATTCATTTTAAGGTAATACTGAGAGAAGTAGATGAGCGCTTTCCTTCTCAACTTTCTAATGCAGAAGTGGCTAATTACATAAGTCAAAAGAAAGCATCCGTTTTCAATATAAATACCGAAAAACAAATGGTGATTACAGGAGATACTATTGTATGTAAAAATCAAAAAGTATTAGGCAAACCAAAAGATAAAGAAGAAGCTTTTGAGATGATTAAGTCCCTTTCTGGCGAAGTTCATCAGGTAATTTCCTCGTACACCATAAAAACTAAAGATCAAGAAATTACGAAGAGTGACCAAGTAAATGTGTTTTTCGAGCCACTAAGCGAAGAAGAAATTAAATATTACATATCCAATTATTCATGCTTAGACAAGGCTGGAGCTTATGGAATTCAGGATTGGATTGGGCAAATTGGTGTTCAAAAAATTGAAGGTTCGTTTTATACGGTAATGGGAATGCCCATACATTTATTGTATGCCGATTTAAAAGCTATTCTGCTTGAATAAGCAGTGTATTTATTGCAAAATAATCAACAAAATTAAAAAGAAGTATTGAAATTTATGGTTAAACCTGAGCTTTCAGGCACAAATCTACACACTCCTCCTACACAAACTAAACCACCCCGCTGACGGCCGTAATTTAGGGCAACGCGATAGGCTCCTATTCGGTAAGCTCCACCAACATTCACATAATGCACGCGTTCTTCTGCTTTTTCGCTACCATAATTCCAAATATCCCAAAAGTAAATGGATAGGTTTTCATTAAAGTTATATTCAATAGAACCACCAAACCAATCTTCTCGATCGCCAACTGCCCACATTTTTTCGAGTTCTAACCGCAATGAACGCTTATTGTTAAAATTATAGGTTGCCTCTGCTGTAATAATATCGGCTCTTACTAAATCTCCTCCACCTAACAATCGTTGATCGTAGTATTGATTAATGTAATTGAAGCCTAAATGCCATGAATTATTAAGTTTCTTTTTGATTTCTATGCTATAATCAGAAAAATACTTATTTCCACGTCCAAAGAAATCTACATCATAACTTGGTGGATTAAAGGTATATTTACCTGGTAAATTAAACCAATTGGAATAATTTAGGAAAACATGAGTACCATGCTTACCGCCAAAAAAAGTACCTTTTTTAAATTTATAGAAAAAGTCTATTTGACCACCTGTTTCTCCGGCACGCATAATTTGAGTATCTTCAAAAGAAGTGTTTTGTTGTGCTTGAAAAACATAAATATTAGCCAAAAGAGAATGATGTTGCTTTGTAAGTGCGGGTGTGAAATTAATAAAGGTATCTAGGTAATCAAAAGAAGTAGATTGATCGCCTTCAAAATTGGTAAAAGTTGAAGGTTCACGTTGGGAGAAAAAACCCATATTCTGCATTCTTCGCAAACTTACATCAACACCCAATCCAGACTGTGAGTAGCCAAAATTAAAAGTGACTGCATTTCCAGGTTCAGCAAAGGTATCAGAAAGAAGGTTTTGAACATTTATAATTCCATCCTTTGTTTTATAATTCGCTTCCACGTTGGCGTAAAAGGATTTCCACATATAATCTGCACGTAAAGAAAAGGCATTGGTAAGCTCATTATAGTCGGGGCTTTGTAATTGTGAATAATTATCAAACGACTCATATCTTCCCAAGTAACTAAAACCTACTGAAAGGTCTTGGTTTTTTTCATACAAATTAAGGTATTCGGAAAGGAAAAAATCGGCATTAAAGCCAAATAAATCACCAGAAGTTACACCAAAACCAGAACGTTGTCTTCCGTATAAAGCTGTAAATTCCATATTATAATTGGGCGTAAATCTTACCCTACCACCTCGTAAAGCAGAATTGATTCCTAGGGCTCTATCTTCCCAAGCACGCAAAATCATTCCATTACCAAACTGCTCATAAAAATGACCCAAGGTGATGTTCCATTTTTCGCCTTTATAGTCAACATAAAAAATCCCTAAATCTGTACCATTAAACTTTGGATTGTAATTTAACAAGGCGTTTTTTTCATAAGATTCAACTTGAACGCCTGCTGTCCAATTTTTATAAGTATAATTAGCGTATAAATAATTATTAGAACGAAGAGGGTTTTCAGGTACAATAGCACTTTCAAGTCCAGAATCTTCTAAGTAATATTGAAGATTAGACTCTACACCACCATAAAATCTTCCATAGTCTTTTTTTTCCTCTAACTCATCATTTTGTGATTGTTGGGGATTTTGAGAAAACGAAAGTGAATTAAAAAGGAGGAAGAAACTTAAAAATGGGTAATAATAATTTCTCATAGTTTTACAATTCCTTTATTACTTCATAAAGTTCATGCTCTGCTCCTTGAGTATAACCATTAAAAATATGCTCAATTTTTTTATTTTTAACCACTATAGAATAAGGAATGTTTACAATTGATAAGGCGCGTTTTAATTCTTGGTTACTATCAAGTAACACCTGATAAGGCCAGTCTTTACCGTTAAGTAAAGGTCTTACTCGTCTTCGAGTTCTTGAATCATCGGTAGAGATTGCTATTAGTTCCATATTTAACTCTTCAGACCATTCGTCATAATGCTCATTAATTGCCTCGAGTTCTGCTAAACAAGGTGCACACCAAGTAGCCCAAAAAGAAAACACATAAACTTTATCCTCTTCAGCAAATGCAGTTTTTACATTTATTGGTTTATTTTTTAAATCTTTGATTGTAACATTAGGTAATTCATCTTGTGTGAAAGCAAGCGTTGAAGAAAGCAACAAAAAAGCTAAAATTATAAGTCTCATTTCATTTTTTATTTAGTTAAGGCAATATTAAAACAATATTTTTAAACAACAATGCTTAAGATAGATTTTTGATTTAATAACTAAAACTTAACTTTTATGATTTTTTATATTATATTTGCTTATAACTTTTAAAAAATATTACGATGAAAACAAAATTACTTATTGCTTTTATGGCATTATTTATTTGTCATTTAGGTCATGCGCAGATTACAGATGGTTCAGTTGCTCCAGATTTTACAGTTGATGACATATTTGGAAACACACATCACCTCCAAAGCTATTTAGATGATGACAAGACGGTCATTTTAAATATTTCTGCCACATGGTGTGGCCCTTGTTGGAACTATAAGCAAACAGGTTTTTTTAAAGATTTTTACTATAGTCACGGCCCTGAAGGTTCAGATGAAGTAGTTATACTTTATGTGGAAGGTAGTGCTGAGGCTGAAGACGCAGTTGACTTACTGTATGGTATTGGAAGTCCTACTATTGGAAACTGGGTAGAAGGTACTCCTTACCCCATCATTGCTAGTCAAGCTATAGCTCAGAGTTACCAAATTACTTACTTCCCTACTGTTTACAGAATTTGTCCGGATGGATTTGTTTACGAAATGGGTCAATTAAATAGAGAAGGTATTGAAAATAACATCAACTCTAATTGTGCAAGTGTAAATTTAAGCAACTCCGACAACCATGTTTCAGTTGAAATAGGCGGTATAGAGGTATGTGAAGATGGAGAGACCACAAGTGTTCAAGCTGAAATCACTAACCAAGGAAACACCGTTACTTCCATAGAAGTTGAAGTGAATGTGAATGGCACTGTTGAAACTGTAAATGAAACTGTGAATCTTGATAAATGGGATTCTACTCTTGTTAATTTTGATGTTGAAGCCAATGAAGGTGATTTAGTTTTTGCTGAAGTTGTTTCTGTAAATAATACCCTCCCACATAATTCAGATGTAGCTCAGTCTGAAAATACAGAAGTTCAGGTTAGTTCGCCAACAGGAAGAGATATTGAAGTACACGTTTACACCGACAACTACCCAGGGGAAATCTCTTGGAATATTTTAGATGAAGCTGGAAATGCTGTAATTTCTGGAGGCCCTTATGAAGAAGGTCCTGAAGATTTTGGTGGCGGTGGCCCAGATGCCCTTACTACAAAAATTCACGATGTTTTACTACCAGCTGGCGAACAATGTTTTTCTATCGAACTCTTAGATAGTTATGGAGATGGATGGAGCCTTAGTGGAAATTTTGATGCAGGCATTGAAATATTTTATGAAGGACAAAGTGTTTATAAAGAAATCGTTGGAGATTTTGGATCAGAAATTTTGTTTAATAGAGCTATGAAGCATCTTACAACGATGAACACGAATGACTTTACTCTAGAAACTATTGAGGTATATCCAAACCCTAGTAATGGAGCATTTAATGTTTCAAGTTCGGAAAGCTTTGACGTAAACGTATTTGATATTCAAGGTAAAAAAGTTTATAGTCAAAAAAACATGAGCAGTAGTTCTAAAATTCAAATAAATCAAAGTAGTGGTGTTTATATTGCTGAATTTACTGCTGGTAATAAAAAAACGACAAAAAAATTAATCATAAAATAAAGTTTAATGAACAACTACAAAATATTCAATACAAGTTTATTCTTAATACTATTTGTTAGCTTCTCTTTTGCTCAATTAAGAGTTGAGAAAGCTAACGGAGAGCTTTTTCAAGATGGTGAAACCTTTACTTTCAACGAAACAGGAACAATTGGTGGTGAAGAAGGTAAGTTAAAATTTTTTATGTTTAACGAAAGTGAAGACCAAAACATTACCGCCAAAATTGAAGTTAAAGAGCTTAGAGGAACAGACGGATCTGATTTCGTATTTTGTGTTCAGCCACTATGCATTTTTTCTGTAGAAGAAGGCATGTCTTATCCTTCAGATGGGGCTATTATTAGCCCAGAAAGCTACAATAGTCAAGATGATTATTTTATCAATTCTGATCCAGGTGATGAAAACACAACTACTATAGAATACGATTTAAGATTTTATGCGGTAGATGATGAAGGAAATGAATTTGATGAGATAACTATTACTTATGTGTATGATGAAACCTTTTCTAACTTAGAATTTGATTTGCCTAAATTAGGAATTAATGTTCACAATACACAAGTAAAATCAAATTTGAACCTTGATAGTAATGATCAATTTAAAATGCAAGTTTTTAGTTTATCAGGAAAAAAAGTACTTTCAAGTCAAGTTCAAAAAGGATTTAATCAAATTAGTTTAAATCAGCTTAGTCAAGGACTTTATATTGCTAAATTTTCAAATCATAAAGGAAGTTCTCAAATAAAAATCATAAAAGAATAAGCATGAAAAGGTACTTTGCAAGATTATTGTTATTCTTACCCTTGCTACTTTGTTTGCATAGTTGCGAAGAAAACTATGTAACTCAAGAAGGTATCAGCAATGTGATTTTTAGTAGTGATCAAGGCAACCGAGTGCTTATTGGCAGTGAAGTTGAGATTAGACTGGAGACTAACAGAGGTGAAAATATTACTCACGAAGCTCAACTATTTGTTGATGACGAATTAATTTCAGAAGATCAACTGATTATAGTTAACGACCAAGAGGATGAAACAAAAATAATAGATGCCTACGTAAAACTATCGTCCAACTCTATTACAAGTTTCACCCTGAAAGCTGAATACTTAAATCTTGAGTCTTCGTTCGAATTAAATTTTCATGATGGTACCGATCAAGTTTTTAAAAAAAGAGCACTAATTGAAGACTATACCGGTACATGGTGCGGTTGGTGCCCGAGGCTCTCTCATGCAATGAGTTTAGCCTCAGATTTTTCTGATAATGTTGTATTTTCAGCTATTCATAGAGCACCAACAGGAACAGCAGACCCTTACAATTTTGAGGAAGCTGAACCACTAGAAGATTTAATCGATACTCCTGGTTACCCTAAAGGTTTTATCAATAGAGTACATCAATGGGCTTTTCCAGAACCAGATAATATTGCCCAAGTTTTAGAATTTACTCAGGGAGAAAGACCTTATTTAGACTTTGCCATTCATTCTTCTATTGAAAACAATAATTTGGATGTAGATGTTAAGACGTTATTTACAGAAGATTACGAAAACACCAAGTTAATTGTTTACTTGCAAGAAAACGGTTTGGTTTACCCACAAACAAATTATACTTCGTTTTACAACGGAGAAAACCCAATTCAAAACTATGTTCACAATTATACGTTAAGAAAAGTTCTTACAGATATTTTAGGTGATGAGATTAGTAACGAAGAGTCGAAAAAGGGTAACCTTTTATCAAAAACTTTTAGCATTACTATTCCTGAAGAAATTGAAAACGTAGAGCAATTGGATTTAGTTGTTTTTATGGTAGATGAACAAAATGAAGTGATTAATGTAAGAAAGGCTAAAGTTGGTGAAGACCAAGAATTTGAATTTGATTAATTAAAAAGTTGACAATAAACAATAAAAAAAGGGAGCAATTAATTTGACTCCCTTTTTTTTGTATAAACCAGGTACAAACTAAGCAGGCTCAGAAACCGATGTCTTTTTATTAGCATTCAAATTTATATCAACTTCCACTTGATTCTGAACTAAGTCATCAAAAGTCTCACGCTTTCTGATTAAATGAGCTTCGCCTTTATAGCACAAAACTTCAGCTGGTCTAAACCTTGAGTTATAATTACTGGCCATAGAAAAACAGTAAGCACCCGCATTTTTAAAAGATAAAAAATCACCTTCTCTTATTTCACTAATCATTTTATTATTAGCAAAGGTGTCTGTTTCACAAATATAGCCAACAACTGAATAAAAACGTTTGTTTGCATTAGGATTAGACACGTTTTCTATCTCGTGATTTGAACCGTAAAACATAGGTCTAATTAAATGATTAAACCCAGTATCAACATGAGCAAAAACAGTAGAAGTTGTTTGCTTTACTACATTCACTTTAGCTAAAAACTGACCTGCTTCACTAACCATAAATTTTCCAGGCTCAAAAGCAAGGGTTAAGTTTTTCCCATAAGATTTACAAAATTCATTAAAACGCGTGCTTAATTGCTCTCCTAACTCCTCTACATTTGTTTCAATATCGTTAGCGTGATAAGGAACTTTGAAACCGCTACCAAAATCAATAAAATCAAGATTTTTGAAGTTTTGCGCCGCTTCAAAAAGGATTTCTGCTGCATGCAAGAATACACCAATATCTAAAATATCACTTCCCGTGTGCATGTGAATTCCATTAATATTCATTCCCGTATTCTCAACTATTCTAATTATATGTGGCATTTGATGTATCGAAATACCAAATTTAGAATCAATATGTCCTACCGAAATATTTGTATTTCCACCTGCCATTACATGCGGATTGATTCGAATACAAACAGGTACATTGGGGTGTTTTGCTCCAAATTGCTCTAAAACAATTAAGTTATCTATATTAATCTGAACACCTAATTCAACTGCTTTTTCAAGCTCTTCAACTGAAACTCCGTTTGGTGTGTAAATAATTTTTTCTGGAGAAACTCCCGCTTTTAAACCTAGCATCACCTCTTGAATTGAAACCGTATCCAATCCGCTTCCCAATTCATTAAAAAGTTTCAAAACAGATAAATTAGACAAGGCCTTTACAGCATAATGCAAGCGTAAGTGTTTGACCTTTTTAAAAGCATTGTTCAAGCGTTTATACTGTGAAATTATTTTTTCAGCATCGTACACATAAATTGGACTTCCAAATTCTTCAGTTACTTTTAAAAGGTCTTCTCTTTTCATGATTTAAAAAAATACCCCCATAATATATGGGGGTCAATTATATATAAAAACGTTGCAAATTTAAGCATTATAATATTTACTTTGCCAAATAGCGCTACTAAAATTTTTACCTTTGGCAAAACCGTAGTAAAGAGCAATGGTTCCCATCCATTTAATCATAAACATAAAGAGCATCAGCTTTTCTGTAGTAGAATTTTCGGAAAGTAAGCCAGAAGGTACTAAAAATGTTACTAAAGCACTTAGCGCAAATAATGTAATCATAAAATTTTCGAAAGTCTTTAATGGCCACATTATAATTTTTCTAAGTGAGTGCAAATCATTCCCCCACTGGTGTATAAAGTAATAGTAATCGTTACCTAATGAAGCTAACAGAATCGGGTCATCTGCATTTTCTAATTTAAAAAGCTTGGCAGGAGCAATCATTTTAAATTGATTAATTTCAGTAGCATGTTTAGCTTCTAAACTTGCTATTTCTTGATAGGCTTCTTTTGGAATATCACCTTTAAAAAGTTTAGCGTCTAGAAAACGTAAACGATAATCTATACAAATCTTTCCTATTTGAGAAATATGATAGATTCTTGAAGCATCAAGTAAATCAAAATTAAATTGATTAGGGAGTTGATGTTGAGGATTTACAATACGGTTAGCAATTTTTTGATTGGGAGTTGGCTCCGCAAGTAGTTGGTGTACTTCTTCCAAAAGTGCTTCTTCGTTGCATCTTCCTCGCTCAACATCTAGCTTTTCTTTGATATTCACATTTTCTAACATAGCAACATTTTTCTTCAAATTTACAATATGCTATACTTAGGTTCAAAATGAAAATTAAATTTTAACTTGATATAAATATAAATTCAAGCAGAAAACAGCAAAAAGAAACTTTTTATAAGCTTTACCTGCTACTGAAAAATAAAGTAAAAAAATGACAACAATCAATACAAACAAAATTTATTTAAATTAAGTCTTAATAAACTTGGTTAAGATATAGCTAGCAAATACATTTGCAAAAATTTTCAATACATTTAAATAATGCTGAACACAAGTATAAAAATAGCTTGTTTTTTTATAGCTTTAATTGCTTTTATTCGAGTAAATGCGCAGGAAAAAGACTCGCCTAAAAAACAAACTGCTGATGATTTGTTAAATGAATGGGCTACTGATAGTATTGAAGATTTAGAAGAGGTTATCATCTCTGCCAATAAGATGTTGGGTAGTAAATTTGAGGCTAGGAATAGAACGGGTTCAGCCTATTATATTTCTACAGAGGATTTAAAAAAACACAATTATTTTAATATAGATCGAATTTTAGGAGAGGTTCCAGGAGTAAATTTATATGAAGAAGATGGTTTTGGCTTACGACCAAACATTAGTATCCGAGGAACCAATCCAGAACGATCTAGAAGCATTACCTTAATGGAAGATGGAGTTTTAATTGCTCCTGCTCCTTATGCCGCTCCCCCAGCCTATTACTTCCCTAATGTGGCTAGAATGCAATCGGTTGAAATTCTTAAGGGAAGTAGCCAAATACAATATGGACCGTTTACTACAGGTGGAGCAATCAATTTTGTTTCTACCGATATTCCTGACGATTTCAAAGCCGAATTATCAGCTACTTATGGGTCATTTGGAACGGCAAATTCACTGGCTAGATTTGGAGATTCAAGTGAACAATTTGGTTATGTAGTTGAGTATTTAAACACTCGTTCAACAGGTTTTAAAAAATTGGATGGTCCTGGAAGGACAGGTTTTAACAGAGATGATTTTATGGCCAAGTTTAGCGTTAATTCTAAAGCTGAGGCTAAGTTTCAACAATCCTTACAACTCAAATTTCAATATGCTAGAGAAAAAAGCGATGAAACTTATTTAGGTTTAACCAGAGAAGATTTCGATAAAACCCCATTCAGAAGATATGCTGCTTCTCAAAAAGATTTTATGCAAACCAAAAACAGGCATATTAGCTTAACCCATAACTTTCAATTTAATCCAGAAACACAAATTACAACTACCGCATACAATACTGATTTTTCAAGAAACTGGTTCAAACTAGATCGCGTTACCAATATTGATGGAAATGATGTAGGAATTTCACAAATCCTAGACAACCCAAGTATGTATCCAGAACTAATGTCGTGGATTACTGGAGCAGCAAATTCTCCTGATGATGCCCTGAGAAATAAAAATAATAATCGTGTGTATTATTCAAGAGGTATTCAAACTAAGTTTGATCATCATTTTTATACAGGAGATATTTTTCACGATATAGAAGTTGGCTTTCGGTATCACAGAGATGAAGCTGACCGTTTTCAGTGGTATGAAAACTTTAGAATGTTAGATGGGCGTATGAGCTTGACATCTGCTGAAGCAAAAGGAAGCGAAAGCAACCGTGTAGATGCAGCAGAAGCTATTTCGGCTCACATGCTTTACAAAATTAAATTCAACAACTTAAGCATTACCCCGGGTTTACGCTACGAGAATGTTGTAATGTCTAGAAAAAATTGGGGTACAGTTGATTTAGAAAGAACAGGTTTTGATTTATCTGAAAGAGAAAACAACCTAAGTGAATTAATTCCTGGAATTGGAGCTAATTATAAACTAAATAATCAATTTTCATTTTTTGGTGGTGCCCATAAAGGATTTGCTCCTCCAAGCTCTCAAAATGGACAAGACCCGGAAGAAAGTATTAATCTTGAATTAGGTTCGCGCTTTGATTTTTGGGGAATTCAAGGTGAATTAGTTGGTTTTTTTAATGATTATTCAACCATGCTGGGAAGTAATGCCGCCGCCGGCGGAGGGCCTTTTGGCGATGACCTAGACGTATTCAATGCTGGGGCTGCTTTAATTAAGGGAATTGAATTTCAGGTAAGTTATAATTTGTTAGAAAAAAATGAGAAAGTAAGCCTGCCAATTCATTTTAGTTATACCTATACAGATGCTAGGTTTAACTCAGATTTTGAAGCACCAAGAAGCATCTGGGGAAATGTTGAAAGTGGTGATTTTATGCCTTATATTGCAGAACATCAATGGAATACGAGCATTGGACTTGAATATGGAAAATTCAGCGCAAACATAAACGCAAGGTATAGAGGAGAATTAAGAAGCATGCCAGGTCAAGGTGTAATTCCTACTGAAGAAAGTATAGAGAGTATGTTTTTAATTGATGCCACAGCCAATTACCAAGTCACTCCAAAGCTAAGTTTGATGGTAAATGCCATCAACTTACTTGACAATGAATATCCAGTAGCTAGGGTACCAGCTGGATTAAGACCAGGACATCCCTTTGGAATTTACGGTGGTTTTAGACTTGTATTATAACCATAAAAGATATTCAATAAAGCGCATCTAAAGACTCTTTAGAGCAAACAAACCTCAAATTAATCTATGAATTAAATTTATTAACCACAAGAAGCAATAAGAAAACAATATAGGACAGAAAAATCAAAAAACCTTTATACCTGCTTAACACCATAAATTTCGGTAATAAAGCCAAAGGTAAAATTAAAGCGCTAATGGAAATCATCCAAACCATATCGTTAGTAAGGACTAAGTCAGATTCTAAACGAATAGGCTGAATCATTGCCGTAACTCCTATTACTGAACCAATATTAAAGATATTAGAGCCAATTAAATTTCCGAGTGATATTGATTTTTCGCCTTTTAAAGCAGAAATAATTGAAGCCGCTAATTCTGGAACGCTTGTTCCAACAGCTATCATTGTAACTGCTATGGTTCGTTTACTAATTCCTAAATTTTCTGCTACATTTACGGAGCCATTTACCAAAAATTTTGACCCAAAAAAAAGAGCACTACCACCAATAAGTAACCAAATTATGATTTTGAAATAACTTGCTTGTTCAAGTTGCTCGTTAACTTCAGAATTTGCAATTGCACTAGTACCTCTAGATTTTCTTAAAAGGACAAATAAAAAAATTAATAATAATACAATAAGAATAAAACCCTCAAAAAAAGTAATGACAGCATCAGACCATAAAAAATAATACATCAAAAAGGAAAGTAACATCATGAAAGGCCAATTCATCCTAAAAAAGTCACGGTCAAATTCCATAGGTAAAATAATGGCGGTAAGCCCTAACACTAAACCAATGTTTGCAATATTTGAGCCTATAACGTTTCCTGAAGCAATGTCTGGATTTCCACCAAGAGCTGCTTTTATACTTACTAAAAGTTCTGGAGCAGAGGTAGCAAAAGAGACTACAGTTAAGCCAATAACCATTTTAGATAACTTCAATTTAAAGGAAAGCCCTACTGAAGACTTCACTAAAAATTCACCTCCAATAACAAGGAGCACAAAACCAATGGCAATTAGTAAATAATCCACTTCACAAATTTTAGTGCGAATATATTAATAATTGTGATTGCTATGAAATTAGAATAGTATTGAGTTGAAAAAAATGAACATTTTAAACAATCTTGAGCAAAGCAGTATTCTCAAAAATTTTGCTCAACTCACTATTTGAAATAGGTTTAAAAAACCGATAATTATCTAACTCAGGTTAAGAAGATAAAAACATGGTTATTACTCCAATTCAACCACCAAATCATCTGCATAAACCATTTCACCAGCAGGAATATGAATTTTCTTTGCCTTGCCAGTTGTATTTGCTGTAATAGTGGTTTCCATTTTCATAGCTTCTATAACAAATAAAGCCTGATTTTTGTTAATTTCTTCCCCTTCCTTAATCAATATTTCAGTTAGTGAACCTTGCATTGGAGCACCAATTTGTAAAGGATTTTCTTTATCTATTTTTTGATGCTTTACTTGATCTACTTCTACACTTTCATCTCGAACTAAAACCGTTCGAGTCTGACCATTAACTTTAAAGAAGATAGTTTTCATTCCTTCTTCGTTAGTTTCGCCAAAAGAAATCAAGGTTATTAAAAGTGTTTTTCCTCGATCTAGTTCTACCACAATTTCTTCGCCAGGCTCAATTCCATAGAAGAAGTTCTTAGTAGGAATTTCGGCCACATTACCAAACTCTAAATGATGCTGATAAGCCTCTTCAAATACCTTAGGATATAGCTTGTAGGAAAGAAAATCGGTCATTTCTAATTCGCGGTCAAAACCATCTTTAAATTTTTTCTGAAATTCCTTTATTTCCTTTTCAAAATTAACAGGTTCTAAATGAGCATTAGGCCGGTCTGTGTAAGGTTTTTCATCCCGTAAAATTAGCTTCTGAATTTTCTTTGGAAATCCACCCACAGGCTGTCCTAAATCGCCTTTAAATAAATTAATTACCGAAGCAGGAAAACTCAAGGTCTCCCCTTTCTCTAAAACATCTTCAATACTTAAATTGTTACTCACTAAATATTGCGCCATGTCTCCTACTACTTTAGAGCTTGGGGTTACTTTAATGATGTCGCCAAACAACTGATTAACTTGCGCATACATATCAGTGATTTCATGAAAACGATTGGCTAATCCTAAAGATTCTGCTTGTGGTTTTAAATTAGAATATTGTCCACCCGGAATTTCGTGTTTATACACTTCGCCAGAACCTGATTTTAATCCTGATTCAAATGGATAATAGTAAGTTCTTACTTGCTCCCAATAAATGGAATAATCATTTAATCGCTCTAAATTAAGCTTGTTTTCTCTTGGGTGATACTTCATTACTTCAGCAAATGCATTAAAATTAGGTTGTGAAGTTAGCCCTGACAAACCACCTAAGGCCACATCTATTACATCAACCCCAGCATCTACAGCTTCTAAATAGGTAGAAGATTGCATTGAAGAAGTATCGTGCGTGTGTAAATGTATGGGTAAATTAACCTCTGCTTTTAAAGCCGTAATTAATTCTTTAGCCGCCTTCGGTTTCAGCAAACCTGCCATGTCTTTTATAGCTAAAATATGGGCTCCGGCATTTTCTAAATCTTTAGCTAATTGTAGGTAGTAGTTCAAATTATACTTACTTCGCTTAGGGTCTAAAATATCACCGGTGTAACACATGGAAGCCTCAGCAATTCCTTGGGTGTTTTTTCTTACATGTTCTATACAGGGTGCAATAGACTTCATCCAATTTTGCGAATCAAAAATTCTGAAGATATCAACTCCATTTTCCCAAGATTCAGCTACAAATTTTTCAATTAGGTTGTCTGGATAGGCGGTATAACCCACCGCATTTGAACCACGAAGTAGCATTTGTAATAAGATATTAGGAGCGGCTTTTCTTATTCTTCTTAAGCGTTCCCAAGGATTTTCTCTTAAAAAACGCATACAAACATCAAATGTAGCTCCACCCCATACTTCCAAACTAAATATTTCAGGATGTTGCAAAGCATAGTTTTCGGTTACTTTCATCATGTCAAAAGTTCGCATTCGCGTTGCTAACAAACTTTGATGAGCATCTCTTAATGTGGTATCGGTATAATGAATTGATTTTTCTTTTTTTAACCATGCTGAAAACGCTTCAGGCCCCAAATCGTTTAGCAAATCCTTTGTTCCTTTAGCATGTGGCTTTTGAACTTGGCATGATGGAATTTGCGGTACAATAAAGTTAGGATTATCCTGTTTTTGTTTTACATTTTCATTGCCATTAATGGTAACATGCCCTAGGAAATTAACTAATTTTGTTGCGCGATTTCTTGGTTCTACAATTTCAAATAAATGAGGATTATTTTTAATGTAGTTTACTGTAACATCACCATTTCTAAAATTTTTATCTTTTAAAATATTATCTAAAAACGAAATATTTGTTTTAACACCTCTCACTCTAAATTCAGCTAAAGCTCTTCTCATTTTCTTACAAGCATCTTCAAGACTTCTACCGCTAGCTGAAATTTTTACCAACATAGAATCAAAGAAGGGTGAAATTTTCACCCCTTGGTATATGCTTCCAGCATCTAATCGAATTCCAAAACCAGAAGCACTTCTGTAAGTGGTAATGGTACCATAATCAGGCTGAAAGTTATTTGTAGGGTCTTCGGTAGTAATTCTGCACTGTACAGCAAACCCATTAAGTTGTAACTTTTCCTGACTTTCAATAGCTATTTCTGGGCTAGAAAGCTTGTAACCTCCCGCCACATAAAGCTGGGTTTTGATTAAATCTACATTGGTAACTACCTCGGTTACTGTATGTTCAACTTGAATTCTTGGATTGACTTCAATAAAATAAATACTTCCGTCATCATCCACTAAAAATTCTACCGTTCCAACATTGTTATAATCAACAGCTTTACAAATTTTAACTGCATAGGCATAAAGCTTGTGCTTCACTTCGTCATCAAGCCCGAAGGAAGGAGCAAACTCAATTACTTTTTGGTAACGTCTTTGAACAGAGCAGTCTCTTTCAAAAAGATGAACTACATTACCATGATTATCGGCAACAATCTGAATTTCAATATGTTTTGGGTTTTCAACAAATTTTTCTAAGAAAACGGTTTCATCACCAAAAGCATTTTTTGCTTCTCTTCTAGATTCATTAAATGCATTTTCTAATTCATTAATAGAGCGTAATACACGCATTCCTCTTCCCCCGCCTCCAGAAGCGGCTTTGAGCATCAAGGGAAAACCAATACGTTCTGCTTCTTCTTTGGCTAAAGCCAATGAGATGAGGTCTTTTTTATTACTTTCAATAATAGGGACATTTGCTTCAATAGCCACTTTTTTAGCGGTAATTTTATCTCCCAAGGCTTTGAGCACAGCTACATCCGGGCCTACAAAAATAATTCCATGAGCTTGACAAGCTTCTGCAAAGTTGGGGTTTTCAGACAAAAAACCATAACCAGGATGAATGGCATCTACCCCATTTTCTTTAGCCACACGTATAATTTCTTCACTATTTAAATAAGGCTTTAAAGGTTCATCGTCATTACCAATTTGATAGGATTCATCAGCTTTATAACGGTGTAAAGAATACCGGTCTTCAAAAGTGTAAATTCCAACGGTCCGGATGCCCATTTCTGTACAAGCTCTAAATATTCTAATAGCAATTTCTCCTCGGTTAGCGACTAATACTTTATTGATGTTCATAATTATTTTGTTCAATTTTTAATTACTGAAAGTGTTTAAAAATAGAAAAATAATAGCAAGCCTTAAAACAATTTAAGAACTAAAATACTAGCGAAGCTAACAATTATGAATTTGATTTTAAAGACTAAGTTTTTGATATAGTTTTATATTCTTTTTAAAAAAACTACGAATACGATTGAGATTTGCTAATTTTACTTATTTTCGAACCCAAAATAATTGATTAACATGAACACCACTCAACCTAACTTTTCGGTTATTGGAGGCGGAAGCTGGGCAACTGCTATTGTAAAAATGCTTTCTGAAAATCTTGATCAAATAACTTGGTATATGCGAAATAATGAAGCTATTGACCATATACTGATGCATTCTCATAACCCCAATTACATTAGTTCTGTTGAATTTGATACAGATAAGTTAATTTTAACTAACGATATTAACAAGGCAGTCTTAAACGCTGATGTACTCATTTTTGCCATTCCATCTGCATTTTTAAACGAAGCCTTAAATCAAATAAAAGTAAACTTTAAAGACAAAATTATCTTTAGTGCTATAAAAGGAATTGTTCCTGAGAGTTACTTGATTGTAGGTGAGCATTTTAACGAAAAGTACAAAATTTCTTACGATAACATTGGTGTAATCACCGGGCCTTGTCACGCAGAAGAAGTTGCGTTAGAACGTCTCTCCTATCTTACAATTGCCTGTGCTAATGAAGATAAAGCTAATTTGGTTGCACAATACATGAGTAGTGACTACATTAAATGTAAAATTACTGAAGATGTAATTGGCACTGAATACGCCGCTGTGTTGAAAAATATTTATGCCATTGCCGCTGGTATGGCTCATGGTTTGGGCTATGGAGATAATTTTCAGAGTGTTTTGATGAGTAATTCTATTCGTGAAATGAAGCGATTTATTAAAAAACGCTACAAAATGAAAAGAAACATTAATGATTCTGCCTATTTAGGTGATTTATTAGTGACCGGCTATTCCGTTTTTAGTAGAAATAGAATGTTTGGAAACATGATAGGTAAAGGCTACACCGTAAAAAGTGCACAATTAGAAATGAATATGATTGCCGAAGGATATTATGCGGTAAAAAGTGCTTACATCATCAACAATTCTTCAAAAAAGAAAACCAAAACACCTATTATTAATGCCGTTCATAAAGTACTTTACGAAAACAAAAATCCAAGAAAAGTTTTCAAGAAATTAAGTGATAAAATGGATTAACTTTTTCTTACATTATCATAGATAAATCCCAACATTCGAAAGATTTATCTTTGAATTTTAAATTTATCTAAACAAGTTAAGTGTTATATTTTTTTTTATAGGCTTAGTGCAAAAATAAATCCATGCTTTTTTGTGAAAATAATTATAAGTAGCTTTGAACTTTAAAGTAAATGTAGTTGTATGAAAATTTTACTAAGTTTAACTAGCGTATTTCTGTTTCTCAACATTGGCTATGGTCAAGTTGATACAGTGAAAGTTAAAAGTGGAGATGTGCTGTATGGAAAAGTAAAAAAAATAAATTCTGGGGTTTTAGTCCTAAAAACTTCTTACAGTGATAGCGACTTCCGGATTGATTTTGAAGATGTTACCAAAATCCACATTCAAAAAACCTGCTTTGTCATGTTAAGCCATGGAAGAAGAAGAACAGGAAAAGTGAATTCTGAAGCTGTAAATCAAGTAAGTATTACTTCTGAAACTCATCAAAAAGAAAGCTTCCAGCTTAGTGAATTAATACGGCTTGAAATACTTGAAGACGTTCTCTGGAAACGTTTTAGTGGTAATTTTGATGTAGGGTACAATTTAACGCGGGCAAACAATGCTGCGCAATTAACCTTTTCTGGTGGCTTCTATTACAAAGGACCAAAATGGTACATGAATACCGATTTTAATAGTTTAAGGTCTAGACAAGATAATATTGATAAAATTGAAAGGACTAACGCTCAAGTAGAAGTAAAAAGAATTTTACTTAAAAAATGGTATTTATTAAGCTCTTTTGGATATTTATCAAATACACAACAAGCATTAAACAGCAGGTATCTTTATCGTTTAGGAGCTGGACGCTATTTAGTTACAAACAATAAATTACTTTTAGGGTTATCTATGGGTGTAAATTACAATATGGAAGATTTTGTGGAAGAGTCTAAAGAATCTACTGAGACTTTTATTAGTGCAAATTTAAATTTATTTAACTTCAAGGATGTTGAATTGGTAAGTAGAATTGATTTTTTTCCAAGTTTATCTGAAAGCGGAAGAAGGAGATTAGATTATATGATTGATGCTAAATACAAACTGCCTATGGATTTTTATATAAAAGCAGGGCTTCAATTTAACTATGACAACCAGTCTAAAGTATCTGGTAGCAATTTAGATTACATTTTTACAACTGGATTTGGCTGGGAGTTTAATTAATTATAATTCCCATCCGCCGCCAAGAGCAGCATACAAATTAACATAAGCATTTAATAGTTGTCTCCTTGTTTCTGAATAATTAAGTTCAGACTCAAAAGCTTGCCGCTGTGATTCTAAATATTCTAAGTAGCTAGTAACCCCCTTATCATAGCGCTCACCAGACAAAAACTGGGCGTTAATAGACGCATCTAAGCGTTGCTTTCTAGCTTTTAGTTGCTCTTTTAAAGTAGAGATTTCCACCAATGCATCTTCAACCGACCTAAACGCATCTAACACTGTTCGTTCGTAGGCAAGTAAGGCTTGTCTTGTTTTACTTTCTTCAATATTGACTTGTCTTTGTAAACGACCAAAATTAAAAAGTGGAGCTAAAAGTGAGCCACCAATATTCCATGCTAAAGGCCCATCTGTAAGCATTGATAACTCGTTAGAAGCTCCTCCTACCAGTCCAGTTAAACTTATATTGGGTAACAAATTAGCTTTAGCAGAACCTGTTAATGCATTCTGGGCAATTAAATTTTGCTCAGCGGCAACAATATCCGGGCGTCTTGCCAATAAATCACTTGGTAAGCCTGATGGAATTGTAATGGTGGTATCAATGGCAAGTAAATTAGTTGATGTAAGAATACGGCCAGGGTTTGCTCCAGTTAATTGGCTAATTCGATGTTCTGTTTGCGCAATAAGCCTTCTCCAAAGCGGAACAGCTTCAGCTGCAACAGCCCGTTTAATTTCTGCTTGATTTACATCAATTTCTGCAATAATTCCTTTTTCATATCTACTTTCAATAATTTGGAGAACACTATCTCGAAGCGCTAAATTACGTTCAGAAATCTCAAGGCGATTTTGGTAATCCAAAAGAAGGAAGTAATTAGTAGCAACAGCCGAAACTAAACTTAATTTAGTGGCTCTATAACCTTCTTCGCTTTGAACAACACGAGCCTTTGCTGCTTCGTTTAAGCGTCTAAATTTTCCCCAGAAATCAATTTCCCAATTTGCAAAGGCAACCGCATAAAAGTTTTTTTGAGTTTGGGGAAGAACAACTCCTTGAAAATTTCCATTTGAAGCACCTGCATCAACACCAATAGAAGGAAGCATAGCAGAACGCTGAACAACTAAGCCGTCTTGTGATTGAATTATTGTTTCTGCGGCAATATTTAAATCCTGATTATAGACTAAAGATTTTTGGATTAAACTATCTAAAACAGCATCTTGAAATAAGTTGAAAAAACCAATATTATTGATACTGTCTTCACTTAAATCTTTTGTATTGATAGTATTGAATTCAGGTTGGATTTCTTCTTCAAAATAAAACTGATTTGGAACTTCTACCTGAGTTCCTTTATAATTCTTTCCAGATTTACAACCAATTACAACAACTGAAGCAAAAATAATATATAAATACTTACAATTCATTTTATTTGCTTTTAGGTTCAATTTTTCTATCATTTTCAAAACCAGCTAGTTTACCAATAAGAACAAATAACATTGGATACAATAACACCCCTATGATTGTAGCTACCCCCATACCACCAAGAAGAGCCACCCCCATTACCTTTCTGGCTTCGGCTCCAGCTCCAGAGGCTAAAATTAAAGGCAAAACACCTAATAAAAAAGAAAATGTAGTCATTAAAATAGGTCTAAATCTAAGTTTTGCGGCTTCTACTGCTGCATCAAATAAACTTAGTCCTTCATCAAATTTAATTTTAGCAAACTCTACTATTAAAATGGCATTTTTGGCCGCCATAGCGATTAGCATGACCAAAGAAATTTGTGCAAATATGTTTGTCATATAGCTATCACTAAAGAAACGAGCAATGTATAAAAACATAAAAGCCCCCATCAAAGCAAAAGGAGTTCCTAGAAGAATAGCTAATGGCATACTCCAGCTTTCATATTGAGCAGCTAGAATTAAAAACACAAACAATAGTGAAAAACTAAATATAATAGATAATTGACCAGAGGACTTTTTTTCTTGATAACTCATGGCATTCCAACTATAAGTGAGGTTTGAAGGTAGGCTTAATTCAGCTACTTCTTCTAGCGCATCTAAAGCCTGTTTTGAACTGTAACCTGCAGCAGGTGCACCTGTTACTTCAGCAGCTCGAAGCATATTAAACCGTACCGTATAATCGGGACCTGCATCAGGAACGACTTTTACAAAATTAGCCAAAGGTATAGAAACCCCTTTTTTATTTTGCACAAAGAATAAATTTAAGTTATCCTCGTCTTGCCTATATTCTGGTTCTGCTTGGACATAAGCTTTATAGAGACGACCATATTTTGAAAAATCATTGACATAAACACCTCCTAAAAATGCTGCAAACGTGTTATAAACATCTCCAATCGCAACATCAGCTTTCAAAATCTTATCATTATCCAAAATAATTCTTCGTTGAGGTACATTAGCTTGAAAAGTTGTAAAAGCTGAAGCTATTTCAGGACGCTTTTGCGCTTCACTAATAAACTTATAGGTTTCTTCTGCAAGATAAGAAGGTTTGTTTCCGCTCTTATCCTGTATCATTAAACTAAATCCTGAGCCGTTACCTAATCCAGGAATGGCTGGAGGTCCAAAAGCAAAAGCCTGTGCTTCAATAATTGTTGAGGTAAGACCTTTATTTGTTCTTTTGATGATATCATTCACCCCTAGCTCACGGTCATCCCAATTTTTTAATTTCACAAACAAAAAAGCACTATTAGGAATCATGGCTCCAGAAAGTACGCTATAACCAGTAACAGAAGTGACGTAATCTATATCTGCTTCTTGCATGAGTTGGTCCTCAATTTTCTGAACTACAGCATCGGTTCTTTGGGTTGATGCTGCATCAGGTAACTGAACATTAACAAAATAGTAGCCTTGATCTTCTTCAGGCAAAAATCCTCCAGGAACTAATTTCCCTAAGAAACCAGCTGCTACAACTGTTATTAAGAGATAAATAACTCCTCGGGTTAGCTTTTTAGCAATGGCACTTGTTGCATTACCGTATGAACGTGTACTTTTATCAAAAAATGAATTAAAAGATTTAAAAAAACGACCCAACAGGCCTTTGTTTTCGGTAGGCTTTTTCATTAGCAATGAACATAATGCCGGACTTAAACTTAAGGCATTGATTGATGAAAAAACAACAGAAACGGCTATTGTTATTGCAAACTGTTGGTATAACTTCCCGGTAATTCCTGCCATTGCAGCTACAGGAATAAAAACAGCAACCATTACTAAAGTTGTTGCTATAATAGGCCCTGTCACTTCTTTCATCGCTGCTGAAGTTGCTGCTTTGGGGTTCATTCCCTTTTCAATATTTACTTGCACTGCTTCAACAACTACAATAGCGTCGTCAACAACAATACCAATAGCCAAAACTAGACCTAAAAGCGACAAGGAATTTATGGTAAAACCCAGTAAAGGAAAAAACATAAATGCAGCTACTAAAGAAACAGGAATAGCTAATGTAGGAATTAAGGTTGCTCTCCAATCTTGTATAAAAAGATAAACTACTAAAATAACAAGTATTAAAGCAATTACTAAAGTTTCAATAATCTCGTTTATTCCAGCTACTATGGGTTCTGTTGCATCTAGAGAAACATCATAAGCTACATCTTCTGGAAATGATGAGGCTAATTTATCCATAACTTGATTAACCTCTTTTGCTAAAGTTACGGCATTTGTACCAGGAGACTGATAGATAGCTATTGCAGCTGATGCTTTTCCATTAGTTCTAGAAAATGAATCATAATTTTCATTCCCTAATTTAATTTCGGCAATGTCTTTCATCCGGATTTGGCTACCATCTTCGGAAGTTCTAATAACAATATTTTCAAACTCACTTTCATCAATAAGTTGTTCAGGTAGCCTAACGGTGTAAGTAAAATCGGTTCCCTCTGGCGCAGGTTCTGCACCAAATTTTCCAGCAGGTGCAACCACATTTTGCTGTTGAATTGCTTTCACAATTTCTGGAACGGCAATATTTAATTTTGCTAAACGATCTGGTTTTACCCAAATTCGCATCGAGTAATCGCTTGCTCCTAAAACTTGAACTCTTCCAACACCCTTTATCCTAGCTAACTCATCTTGTATATTAATAAGTGAATAATTCCCCAAAAAATCTCCATCATAAGTTTCATTAGGTGAAGTAATCGATAATAGCATTAATATACTACTCATTGTTTTTTTAGTAGTAACGCCAATACGTTTTACCTGTTCTGGTAATTTTGGTGTAGCAGTTGCTACTCTTGCTTGAGAAAAAACTGTATTCATATCTGGGTCGGTACCCAAATCAAAAGTTATTTCAAGACTCATGCTGCCGTCGTTTGCATTGGTAGATTTCATGTAAAGCATATTCTCTACACCATTTAACTGTTGCTCTAACGGAGTTGCTACAGAAGACTCTACAGTGGTAGAATTTGCCCCAGAAAAAAGCGTACTTACACGAACTACTGGCGGGGTTATGTCTGGGTATTGCTCTACAGCTAGTCCCAAAATGGATGCGCCGCCAACAATTACCATAAACAATGAAATAACAATAGCAACAATAGGCCTTCTTACAAAAAATATATCTTTTTGTTCTTTCATAATTATTTGGTCAAAAATTGCGACTTAAACTCAACAAGTTCTGGATTAACTTTCACGCTATCTTTAACCATTTGCAAGCCTTCATAAAGGATTTTATCTTCTGGTTTTAAATTAGATACCACGTAAAAGTCTTTGTATTTTTCCTTAATATTAATTCTAGTTTTTTCTGCTCTATTCGCTTGATTTATTTTAAATACACTAAAATTTCCTTGCACTTCACTAACACATCTTTTGGGAATAAGCAATGCATTTGATAATTCAGAAACGCCTAAACGTGCTCGTGCAAATTGTCCAGGTTTAATCAGGTGCTTTTTATTTGGAAAAATTGCTTGAACAAGGATTGCTCCAGTAATATTATCTACTTCTCTATTTATGAACTTAATTTTTCCTAATTCTGAAAAAACACTACCATCGCTTAAAACAAGACGTAAAGGCAATTCTAAGAGCTTTGACTGATTTTCTTGGCTACGTTTAGAAAAAGCTAAATAATCATTTTCTGTAATAAAAAACTCAACACGAATAGAATCGATTACAGAAACAGTGGTAAGGATTTTATTATCGGTTGCTCTTCCTATAAACTCCCCAACTTGAACAAGGGTTTTACCTACTACTCCGTCAACTGGCGATTGAATACTTGCATAGCTTAATCTCAAGTTACTTATGTTTAAGTTGGCTTTAGAGGAATTAACTAAGGCTTCAAGAGCTTTAGATTCTGCCTTTGCAGCATCCAATTCTTTTTGACTTACAGCATTAATTTTTGCTAAAGGTTCTATCCTATTTAAATCGCTAATAGCGCGCTGCAGATTCACTTTGTTTCTTTCGAGTTGATTTTCTGCTTTTATGACGGCTTCTCTTAAGGGTTCAGCATCAATTTTATAGAGTTGTTGTCCTTTTTTAACAAAACCTCCTTCTTGAAATGTTTGGGCTTCTAAAAAACCCTCATTTCTAGCTCTAACAGATACATCTCTATAACCATAAACCTGAGCAACAAAGTCTTTTTCTATAATTATATCTTCTTGAATTGGTTGAACTACTTTAACCTTTAAATCAGGCTGAGGTTCAGCAGTTTTTTCCTGATCACAACCAATAAAAACAGAAATTAATAAGACTAAACCAATGTATTTTTTTTCCATGATGGATTTAAATCAAAATATTATGTTACAATTTTACAAACTTTATAATAAAGTAAAAAAATAAAATTGAGTATTTTTTTTAAAAATACGCTTAATTCTAAAAATTTAACAACAAAAACACAATGAGGTTGAATGTTTTTTACTGAAAATCAAATCATTCAACTTTACTTTAGATGGTGTAATTATTGTTTCAGGTATCTTTAAGCCAACAGAATTTGCAATATTTAAATAATTTAGTTCATTAGGGTAACGTTTAAAATAATCACCAAAATATTTTTTTGTTTGAGTCTGAAGTGCTAAAAAAATATAGTTTTTAATTATTATAAGTTCTTTTTCTAGAAATTCAACTTCTTGTGAAGTTTTATCATCTAAATTTTTCAAGTCTATTAAAAGATTAATATCCCCTTTTCTGTGAATAAAATATTTCACATCATTGATATTAATGATTTTTTTATTTACAGAAATAGAAAAATATGAATTAGCAATTTCTATATCTATCAAGTAAACTTTATCTTCATTTGTAGAGGTATTATAGTATCTGGTGCATGATGTTCAGCAAACCAATATCTTGAGAATCCTAGTATATCAGCTTTCTCTACATATGAAAAGCTTTGATTCAAAAGATTTTCAGCTGTTTCATTCTCCAAATCAAAAATACCAAGGTCTAATATTCCAATATTCATAATCTTGTATAAGGTTTAGTATCCTTGACTATAACCAAAGCATCAAAATCTTCTTCTATAATTGAATCGTAATAATGACCATAAATCCTGCATTTATTTTTATTGTCCATGTTGGTTAGATGATAAGGATTGTTAGAGTTAAAACTTAAAAAATAAATAGAATCTTTATAAGCATGGTCGTTAAAAGATTCTGTTGCTAGATACTCTAAAGCCTCTTCTTTAGGTTTTTTAAGCTTCTTGTCGAACCACAAAAACCTTTTCTTCTTTCCATTATATGAGCTATAAGCAATAAAATAATACTCGTTTCCATATCTCTTATTTAGCTCATCTCCTAGAGAAATTATATTCTTATTTTTGAAATATTTTGATGCATTAGGCTTTTTTCTAAAATGTGTAGAAGAACCCCATAAAACTATTTTGCCGTATATAGGACTTAAACTATCTTTTAAAAAACTAATGTTTTTACCCATTTCATAATCTCTTAAATTATTTATGTCGTGGTGCTTGTCTAAACTAATTCTTTTTGCATCTGCAATAATATTTTTTAAGGTTTGTGTCAAAATCATTTTTGAAGTGGCTTCCATTTCAACTTTCTCTAAATGATTTACTATTTTATTTGTATGGTTGATAATATAATCTTTTTGAATATCATTTTTTAGCTTTAAATGATAAGAACTTTTTGTGACTAACTTTTTCAAATATTCAAAGTAAACTTCATCATTTATTAAACTTAAATCGATCTCAGGTAATTCAGTTTTCAGGAAATCTTTAAAATTATCTACCGTATTTTCTCCTGAGAATTTGGTTTCAAATCCAATAATTAGAATAGAGTCTTTTTTTTTGTTCATTTCCTTTACATACTCAAAAAGTTCATATTTTTCTGTGCATGCTAGCATGTTATACATACCTTGAAATATTGGATTAGGATTATCTGTAGCTAAAAATTTTCTATACCCATAGTAAACTTCAAATAGATTAGATTCAAAAGCAACTATGCCAAATCCTTTTTGCTGGTGTAACTCTTTAATTAGATGAATACGTTCTGAGTTGATAGTTCCTTCAAAATGAGTAGGATCTCCTAAAGCTACAATTTTTACTCTATCATCTAATTGCTTAGCGATTTCAAAATTTATTTGAGAGTTAATCTCAAAGCTGTTTAAAATAAACGTCGAAAAGAATAAAATTAAATATTTGAATAGGTATGGTTTATGGTAAAATCTTGTTGCTTTACCATAAACCAGTAAATTGTAGAATAATTTAAACGGGTACACAAACGATACCTTTACAGGAGTGTGAACAAGTTTTTTTGACCCACAAACAATTAATCTACTGCCTGTTAAAGCTAATTCGTCCTGTGATGCAGAACCTCCATTTATAATTAGCTTTTGTTTGTCGTTTAAGGAAACTATTCTTTCCCTATTTAATTTGAGTTTTTTTTTCATTTGTAAATATTTTGTTTTCCCCTACTCATTCAAGACTTTTCGGTTTACGCCATAAAATATCACATATGTTCATTAAGCTCAAGAATATCTATAAGTGCAGACACTTCATCAACTTCTGTATTTTTATTAAAAGGTTTTCCATAGGTCATCCTGTAAAATCTGTTCAAGTAAAGAAGAAACGAACTTTCTTTAATATCTTGATTGTGATAAGCATTATTCAAATAATTGAAATTTTTTAATCTAGCTTCTTTGCTATCACTATGGTGTATAATTAAAAATGGAGTGTAAGCTGCGATTTCACCATAAACAGACTTAGAAGGATAACCGTATTTTTCTAAAAAATATTCGATTTTAAGCAAATTTATAGCATCAATTTCATTGTTCTCCCTAATACAATTTTTATGTTCAATAGAATCTAATCCATTAGCTACAATCAATCCTGCACATATTTCTCTTATAGTCTGATCGCTTTTAAAAATGCTTTCAAGATAGCTTTGCTTTTGGTATTGTGTAGTTAAGTCATCAATTTCTTTTATCTCAGCACCAGTTAATTTAAACTCATCTACTACGTGATTACAACTAGCTGTCATCATAAATAAAATCAACAACAATTTAATTTGTTTTTCCATATTAATTAATGTCAAAAATTATCACCATCAGTTTAGATTTCAGTTTCCTTTTTGTTTACATTCCAAAACTAACGTATAAAAGTCATAAAAATAAACTTTTTATTTGCAGATTTTTTGCAGATTTATGCAAGTTTTGTGCAATTAGTGTTAAAATTTGAGGGGTGGTGGCTTGTTTGGTGTAGGGTGATGGGTGTTTGGTAATTGATGTTGTCCCGTATCGCTTCACTCACGGGATTAATTCAATTACGAAATTAAAATTTCTATTTCATTGAAGGTGTTGGGTGACTGTAATTGTGATAAAAAGACATAATCCTAAAGTCATTATACAGAATTATTTGGTTCACGTAGAAAAGCATCTGTCGCAAAAAAAACAGTTTCAATACACAAAAATAGGTATATTTGTAATTGTAACAGTTACATAGTATAGTTACTATAACTTTAAAAATTAATGAGGGTTCTGAAAAAGGAAAGACACTACTCGCTTTTTTAAAAGCATTTCATATTGATAAAGATCAAAAGGATGTAAAAATGCTAGAAGAACCAGAATCCCCTTACAACCCAGAATTTGTGGCTAAAATTAAAAATGCTGAAAAGGAAATTGAAGATGGTGAAACCTTTTTACTTGAAACAGATTCCATATGGGAAAGTATGAAGTAGAAGTCACCAAATCTGCCAAACAAGATTTAAAAAAACATTCATTAAATACAATACCATTTATCAAATGAAATTACGGCAATAAAACGCCTTTTTTCTTGCTATCTTTTTCATTACAAAAAAAGCATAACTTTGGCTAGGTCTGATTTTTCGAATTTAGATAATTAAAAACCTCCATTTTCTTTTACAGGAATTTCAAATAATAACTAGTATAAGAAGAATAGTAACACATTTCTAGAAACATTAAATAAGATTGTATGTACTAGTTTTTAAATGAATTTAAGCGTCCATTAATATAGGATAGAAGTGCACCAAAAGAAACAACACCTGTAAAGATTAAAATCATTGCTAAAAATCTACCTAAATTTGTAACAGGGTAGAGGTCGCCATAACCAACAGTACTTATTGTAACCATTGCCCACCAAAGGCAATCCTCGGCAGTGGTAATATTACCAACCTCTTGTTCTAGATACAATACACCAACAGAAGTTATTAACAAAGAAGAAACAATAAAAAAGATGATGAATCCAAAAAAACTTTGTTTGGGTTTACTTTTAACAAAATCTAATATAGATGCTAAAGAGGTGATAGAATTAAGTATTCTAATAATTCTTACAATTCTAAAAATCCTAAAGAATCGAAATTGATACATAACCGGAACAGCTGACAAAAGATCTAACCAACCTACGGTGAAAAAAAATCGAAATTTATTTTTAGATTCAAAAAACTGCTTTAAGAAATCAAATAAAAAGTACAAGCATAAAATAAAATCATAATACCAAAGTAAACGATAAATCTCAGAGTCTGTAGGTAGAAAAAAACTATAGATTAAAATAACAATTCCTAGTAAAGAAAACAAAAGAACAAGCAACTTGTTAATCATAACTTTGGCTTTCGTAAAAGTTTAAACACAAAAACTGAATTTTAAATTGGCTTTACTTCAAAGATTTAACCAATTTCTTGGCGTAAGTTTTGGCAAATTTATCTAAATTATAAGGATCTTCTATAGAAGCGGTTATAACAGCTAACAATTGCTCTCCCTCCTTTTGATTTAAATCGTAAACAACGGTTTCTACTATATAAGTCTTATAAGAATAAGTTGTTGAAGAAGGTTCTACATAGGTACCGAAGCTTGAATAAGAAAGTGGATTGTAATAATAAGAAAAGAAACCGGTATAATAATACGGATAATACCTTGGCAGGGTTGCTCCTGCGTAATATCCGCCTTCTGTTACTGTCCTGGTTGTTTCTTTTACATCTTTAATAACACTTAAAACCACACCGTCGTAAGCTTCATTTTTCAAAAAATCACGAAAAGCCATTTTTTGATCTTGACTTAGTTCCTTTTCTACTTTAATTTTTGTAGGAAGTGTTGTAGCACTTGCTGTTGCTTTAACACCATTTTTTTCTAATTGTTCTTTGAGTTCTCCTTCAAAGGCAAGTCTTGCTTGTGTGTTATCTGTTCTTGCTATTACTAAAACTTTGTTGTCCTTTATAGCTTCAAATTGTTCAGATTTCCATACGTCAGAGACCTTTATACTTGAACACCCTGTAAGATTAATTATTACCAAAAGTAAAATTGAAAATGAGATAGATTTTTTCATGTTATTTATTTTAAAACAATAGTATGAAAAAAAATCAAAAATTAAGTCAATTTTTATAAAATGATTTGGTTATTGTTAATAAAATTAACTTTGCTATTTTGCCTTAAAAAGCAGCATTAAAATTTTATACAATCAACTATTTTTCAAAAAAGAAAACCAAAACACCTATTATTAATGCCGTTCATAAAGTACTTTACGAAAACAAAAATCCAAGAAAAGTTTTCAAGAAATTGAGTGATAAAATGGATTAGTTTATTCTTCCATTTTCATCGACAACTCCAGCCATTCATCAGATTTAGCTTCAATAGACTGGGTAATTTCTTCAAGGTTAATAGAATTTCCCTTAATCTCTTCGGGAGAAAGTTCTTCTAAAAACTTATGCTCTAGTTGCTTTTTTTTCTTTTCTAAATCCTGTATTTCTTTTTCTAATTTTTTAAATGCTTTTTGTTCGTTATAGGATAAACTTTTAGTTTTATCGGTCTTTGTGTTTGCTGAAACAGACTTTGTTTCTTGGGGCTTTTCCTCTTTATCATCAGAATTTTTCAAACGCTCTTCTATTTCTCTATAATCTGAATAATTGCCAGGAAAATCTTTTATTCGATGATCTCCAAAAACAAACAAATGATCAACAATTTTATCCATAAAATAACGATCGTGAGAAACCACTAGCAAGCAACCGGGGTAATCTAACAAGAAATTCTCTAACACATTTAGGGTGATAATGTCCAAATCGTTGGTAGGTTCATCTAAAATAAGAAAATTCGGATTTTGAATTAAAACCGTACATAAATAAAGTCGTTTTCGTTCTCCACCACTTAGTTTTTCAACAAAATCGTATTGTTTTTTTCGATCAAACAAGAAACGCTCAAGAAGTTGTTGAGCAGAAATTTTTCTTCCCTTTTGTAAAGGAATGTACTCGCCAAATTCACGTACAACATCAATTACCTTTTGCCCTTGTTTTACTTGAATTCCGCCTTGGGTATAGTATCCAAATTGTACGGTTTCACCAATCACAACTTTGCCCGTATCGGGTTGTAGTTTACCGGTTAAAATTTTCAAGAAGGTAGATTTCCCTGAACCATTTTTTCCAATAATACCAATTCGGTCTCCTTTTTTAATATTGTAATCAAAATCTGTAAATAAATCTTTGCCTTCAAAGGATTTTGAAATTTTATGCATCTCTACCACTTTTGTTCCAAGGCGTTGCATATTTATTTCCAATTCAACTTGGTGGTCTTTTCTTCGTTTATGAGCGCGTTCTTTTACGTCACCAAAATCAGAAATTCTTGATTTTGATTTTGTAGTTCTGGCTTTAGGTTGTCTTCGCATCCAATCCAGCTCCTTTTTGTAAAGCTGTTTTGCTTTGCTAACGGTAGCTGCTTCCGTTTCTAAGCGTTGCTCTCTTTTTTCTAAGTAATACGAATAATTTCCTTTATACGTATAAAGTTCGCCTTCATCTAATTCAATAATAGAATTACACACACGCTCAAGGAAATACCGGTCGTGGGTCACCATAAACAAACTCATGTTTTCTGAAGCAAAGAAACTTTCTAACCATTCAATCATCTCTAAATCAAGGTGGTTGGTAGGTTCGTCTAGAATTAGCAAATCGGGTTGTTGTAGTAACAGAATAGCCAAAGCCAAACGCTTTTCTTGCCCACCCGATAAATCGGCTACTTTTTTACTTAAATCATCTAATTTAAGTTTAAATAAGATTTGACGGTATTGGGTTTCAAAATCCCAAGCTTGAAGCTGATCCATTTGATCAAATGCTGCTTGGTAAGTTTCAGTATCATCTAAATTTTGTAGGGCTTTTTCATATTTACTAATAGCTCTTAAAATCTGATTATCTGAAGCAAAAATAGCTTCTTCAATACTCAAATTGGGGTCTAAATCAGGTTCTTGATGTAAAATTCCAACTTTTAGCTCTTTGCGATAATTCACTTGACCTTCGTCGGGGGTTTCTTTTCCTGAAAGAATTTTAAGTAAGGTGGTTTTACCCGAACCATTTTTAGCCACAAACCCAATTTTTTGACCTTGATTTATACCGAAAGAAATCCCTTCAAAAAGAGTTAAAATACCGTAAGATTTGCTTATATTTTCAACTGAAACGTAATTCAATGTGAGTAAAATTTAGTGATTAATTTGTTGCAAAGATAGGCTATAAGTTGAAACCTAAGCAAAATAAGCCGTCTAATAGAAAAGCAATGAAATGAAAATCAAGTTTTTTTTAATAAGGGCTTGTAACAAAATCCAACAAAATAGACCAATACAAAAGAACAATAAAAATAAAACACTTATTTTAGCAATTTAAATTTAAATTAATGGAAAATCAAGTTTCAGTGCAAAAGTTTGGGGTAAATACAGGAGTTATTTACGGAGGAATTTCAATTTTAACACTTTTTATAACCTATAGCCAAGGAGAAAACATCAAGACTGTATTATCAATTGTAAGTTTAGTCATCTTAATTGGCTTACTTTATTACGCAATTACTGATTTTAAAAAGAAAAATGGCATTCTTACGCTTTCTAACGCTATAAAAATCGGACTTATAACCGGCGTAATTGGAGGTTTGATTTATGCCGTTTATCAATACTTGCATTATACCGTAATTGACCCAGATTTTATTATAGAAATGAAAGAAACTGCAGTTGAAGAAGTTGAACGAACTTTTGTAGAAAGCAATGCTAGTACTGAAGAAAAAGATGCCGCTTACAAAGGACTTGAAATTTTTACTTCGCCTTTCACCCTAGCAACTTTAGCCTTGTTTGGGCAAATGCTGAAATCATTCATTATAGGCTTAGTCTTAGGTTTGATTTTCAAAAATAATCAACAAGATTACTAACTATGCAAATTTCGGTTGTTATTCCTTTATTTAATGAAGAAGAATCTATTCAAGAGTTAGTTGAATGGATTTTGAAGGTAATGACTGAACATCAATTTTCATTTGAAATTATTTTTATCAACGACGGAAGTAAAGATGAATCTGAAGGAATTTTAAATCAGCTTACGCAAAAATTTGAATTTGTTCACGCTATTCATTTCCTTAAAAACTACGGTAAATCACAAGCTTTAAATGCTGGTTTTAAAGTAGCCGCTGGCGAAGTTGTAATTACTATGGATGCCGACTTACAGGATAATCCAGATGAAATTCCTGAGTTGTATCAAATGATTATTGAAGAAAAATTTGATTTAGTTTCTGGATGGAAAAAAGTTAGACACGATGCTGTACTGACTAAAAATATACCTTCTAAGCTTTTTAATAAAGTAGCCAGTTGGACTTCTGGAATTAAGTTACACGATTTTAATTGTGGGCTTAAAGCCTATAAAAAAGAAGTAATTAAATGCATTGATGTAAAAGGCGAAATGCACAGATACATCCCTATTCTAGCAAAAAATGAAGGTTTTGAAAACATTGGAGAAAAGGTAGTAAAACACCAAGCCCGTAAGTATGGAAGCACAAAATTTGGGCCTGAGCGTTTTGTTCATGGATTTCTAGATTTAATCAGCGTTTGGTTTTTTACCAAATTTGGAAAAAGACCTATGCATTTTTTTGGAGCACTAGGAGGCTTAATGTTTCTCATTGGTTTTTTTGCATCAGCATGGATTGGTATTTCCAAAATTTATAAACTTTGGAATGGCTTACCAGCGATTTTAGTGACCAACAATCCATGGTTTTATATCGCATTAACCGCAATGCTTATTGGCATACTTTTGTTTATAGCGGGGTTTTTAGGCGAATTAATTTTGAAAATTGACCACCAAAGTCAACGCTATCAAATTAAATCGAGTACAAAAAAAATTGAAAATTAATACATTATGGAAGATATTTTAAAAAAAGCTCAATATTGGATGAGTAGTTTTTTTGATAATGAAACTAAAAACAAAGTTCAACTGCTAATCGATCAAAATAAAAAAGAATTAGAAGAGAGCTTTTATCAAAATCTTTCTTTTGGTACGGGAGGAATGCGCGGTGTGATGGGCGTTGGAACCAACCGAATAAACAAATATACCTTAGGTAAAAACAGCCAAGGAATTTCAAATTACATTCATAAAACTTTGCCCAACCAAGCACATTCTGTAGCTATAGCTTATGATTGTAGAACCAACAGCAATACCCTTGCTCGTGTTGTAGCTAATGTATTTGCCGCCAATCAAATTAAAGTCTATTTATTTCCAGAATTACGTCCTACTCCCCTACTTTCTTACAGCGTAAGAGCCTTAAATTGTACCTGTGGAATTGTGCTTACGGCTAGTCATAATCCTCCTGAATACAATGGGTATAAAGTGTATTGGAAAGATGGTGGTCAACTGGTACCTCCACAAGATGAGGAAATAATTCAAGAGATTGAAAACTTAAATTACGAAGAAATTAAGCTTGTTGGAAATGAAGAGTTAATTGAACTCCTTGATAAAAAAATTGATCAAAAGTATTTTGAAGAAGTAGTTAAAATAGGAACCTTTGATGCCACTCCAGAAGCTAGAAAAAACCTCAACATCTGCTTTACTTCCTTACACGGCACTGCAATTAAAACGGTTCCTCCTATTTTAGAAAAGGCGGGGTTTAGTCAAGTGCATATTGTGGATGAACAAGCTACGCCAGATGGACAATTCCCTACGGTAAAATCGCCTAATCCAGAAGAACCTGAAGCTCTTGAAATAGCTATCAAATTAGCTGAAGAAAAAAACAGCGACTTGGTAATTGGCACCGATCCAGATGGCGACCGATTAGGAATTGCTGTGAGGGATTTAGAGGGGAATATTCAATTATTAAATGGCAATCAAACCATGGTTTTAATGACTTGGTTTTTACTGGAAAAATGGAAAAAAGCAGGAAAGCTTTCAGGGAAAGAATTTGTTGCTTCTACCATTGTTTCTACACCTCTAATGAAGGTACTAACTGAAGATTACGGGGTTACTTATAAAGAAGCTTTAACCGGTTTTAAATGGATTGCAAAACTAATTAAAGACCATCCCGAATTAACTTATATTGGCGGTGGTGAAGAGAGTTTTGGCTACATGGTTTCTGATGTAGTTAGAGATAAAGATGCTAATTCGGCTATTTTGCTAACCTGTGAAATGGCCGCTGAATTAAAGGCTGAAGGAAAAACACTTTACCAAAAATTAATTGAGATTTACCAGACGTACGGCTTTTATCAGGAACACTTAGTTTCCTTAGTAAAGAAAGGTTTAGCTGGCGCTGAAGAAATCAAACAAAAAATGATTGATTTAAGAAAGCAGCCTTTAAGCGAAATTAACGGCGAAAAAGTAGTATTGATAGAAGATTATAGCACTTCTGAAGCTAAAGACTTACAAAATAACGAAACTAAATCCATTGCTATTCCTAAGTCAAATGTGTTGATTTACTATACAGAAAATGGAACAAAGGTAGCCGCAAGACCAAGTGGCACCGAACCTAAAATAAAATTCTATATAAGTGTAAATGAAGCCTTTTCTAAAGTAGAAGATTTTGGTCAAAAACAAGAAAAAGCTTTAGAGAAAATCAATGCGATTTTAAAAGAGTTTGGAGTAGAGAAGTAAACTGAGTTATTTTACTATATCAATAAATAGCCAACTTAAAAAAGTTGGATATTTATTCTTCTATTTGTTCCAGTGGATTGGGTTTATCTAAATAAATTTCTGGTTCATTTCTTCCTTGTTTGGTAGGTACCCAGCCTAAGGTAAAGCTGAATAATCCTCCAAATCCTCCCTGAGTAGCAACCGCATCATAAAACCCAACACCTGCTTCAAGAGTAATATTTAGGCCTTTTGTGCTAGTTCGCTGAAACCCATAATAACCCCCATAAAACGCCAATGAAAACTTTTTATCACCCTTCAAGTTATGGGTAAGAAGCAAAGGCTCCCAAAAAAACGAAGACGCAGGACCAAAGTAATTTGCTGAGTTACCGGTTACTTTTTTAAATGCATCAGTTCGTTCTTTGAAGTTATGGTAGTATCTAATTCTAGTATTAAAAGCTAGTCCAAACATACTTCCCTGTTCAAGTACACCAAGTGTAGGAGAAAAGCCTGTTGAAATACTTAGGTTTCTAAGTAATCCTAATTCGTAATTAAATCCTGTTCCTATGGTAAATTGATGACGTTCAAGATTAACAATCCCACCTATTCCTTCAGATTTTTGCGCTTGAAGTGAAAGCGTAAAGCATAAAAGCAAAATACCAAGTCTAATCTGTATTGATTTCATTGAAAAAGTATATAAAGTTAAATTTATTTCAACCTTTTTAATCCTTATAATTAGTCTTCTTTTTTACTTCGGTATTGTTTTAGTAGCTTCTTGTTGAAATTATACTCAGCTTTTTTCAATTTCATTATTTTTTTTGCAGAGATAACACCTTTGAGCTCTTCTATAAAATCTAATCGGTAGATGAGACGCTCATCATGATAATTGGTATAATCTTCTAAGAGTTGAATAGATTCTTCATCTGTGAGTTCATCAATTCGGTTAAGTCTGTTTTTTATACTTTTCCAAATTCCATCTTTAAGCGAATTATACTTTTGCGTATTTCGATTGTAAACCGGCCAAAACCGTTCGGCTTCAGTACTACTCAAGTTTAGTTCAGAGGTAAAATAAGAGACCTTTAACGCATAAATTTGCTCATCGTCTTGGGCAAAAAAAGAGCTTGTAAAAAATAATCCAATAAGTAATAATAGATTTTTCATTTTATTTGTTTAAAAAATCAGCATCGTATAAATCTTCTTCAAAATAATTTAATATTTTTTGTTGGTCAACTTCCATCAAATCATGTTCAGCAATATCATTAATTTGAAATTCGTTGTAAAGATCAAAAGACAAATCATCATAAGGTAAGATGTAATCTTCCACATAAAGATTAATTAACTGTTGGTCTAAATTTTCAATGACTAGCGTATTAGATGCTTTTGGTTTCACTTTTTTGTTTAAACTAAAAAACCACAAACTTCCCAACACTACCAAAACTGCGGCGGCGGTTTTCATCCAATAGCTTAAGCTAACTACTTTTGACTGAGAAGCCTTTTCAAATTTTGTTTCTTCAGCAATTTTTGTCTTTATGCGAGGTGTTAAATGGTCAAAATAAGCTTCAGGAACTTTAAATCCAGGTATTACTTCATCAGTCCTTTCATCCTTCATTTTTACTTTCAATTTTTGATTAAAATTTTGAAAATAATGAGGAGGTGTTTTAAACCCTGATTCTATTTCATTTTTATTTTTCATGCTAATTATTAGACGAATATATAGACAAAAAGTTTAAACTGATTTTAAAAATTCTTCTATTTTTTTAGTTGCATGGTGGTAGCTTGCTTTTAGAGCTCCAACACTCGTATCCAATATTTCTGACATTTCTTTGTATTTTAAATCTTGAAAATATTTCATATTAAAAACTTGTTGTTGTTTTTGAGGAAGTTGTGCAATAGCTTTTTGTAATTTCAATTGAATTTCACTTCCTTCAAAATACACATCACTTTTTAAGTCATTAATCATTTTAGTATGTAATTCCTCATCAGAAATTTGAAGTCGCTTAGCTCGTTTATTTAAAAAGGTGATGCTTTCATTGGTTGCAATTCTATACATCCAAGAGTAAAGTTTAGAATTCCCTTTAAATTTATCAATATTCTTATAAATTTTAATGAACACATTTTGAAGCACATCATCGGTATCTTCGTGAGATTTAAGCATAGTTCTAATATGCCAATACAAACGCTCTTTATATTGGTTAAGCAGTTCTTCAAAGGCTTCATTTTTAAAGGCTTTGTCTTTTAACTTCTCAACTAATTCACGTTCTTCCAATGGAAAATAATTTGGGTGCTAATGTAAATGATAAATTGGCAAGTTGTTTCTATTTATGATAGTCTTTAATTATTCAAAAGACTGCATTTCTACCAGTTTTCTATAGGTTCCATTTTTCAGCATTAACTCGTCATGCGTTCCTTTTTCTACCATTTCGCCTTGATGCATTACAACAATCTGATCTGCTGACTGAATGGTTGAAAGTCGGTGCGCAATAACTACCGAAGTTCTATTTTTCATCATATTTTCAAGTGCTTTTTGCACTAATTTTTCACTTTCTGTATCCAAGGCTGAAGTAGCTTCATCCAAAATCATAATAGGTGGATTTTTAAGTACGGCTCTGGCAATCGAAATTCGTTGCTTTTGGCCACCGCTTAATTTTCCGCCGCTATCGCCAATATTGGTATCAATTCCTTTGGGTAAACTCATTACAAATTCATAAGCGTTTGCAATTTTTAAAGCTTCTAAAAGTTCTTCTTCAGAAGCGTCTTGTTTGCCTATAAGTAAATTTTCTCTAATGGTGTCATTAAATAAAATAGAATCTTGAGTAACTAAGCCCATTAATTGCCGTAAAGAGGCTTGGCTGATTTTTTTAATATTTTGACCATCAATTTTAATTTCACCTTTTTGAATATCATAAAAACGAGTAAGTAGGTTAGCTATGGTTGATTTTCCACTACCGGATTGACCAACTAAAGCTAGAGTTTTTCCTTTTTCTACCTGGAGGCTAAAATTCTTCAACACCCACTCTTCCTCATAAGCGAAACTGATATTATCAACTTCGATACGGGCATCAAACAAAGTTTTATTTATAGCATCAGGAGCGTCTTCAATTTCATTTTCAGTTTCTAAAATTTGAAGGATTCTATCGGCAGCTGCATTTCCTTTCTTCACGCTATATGAAGCTTTAGAAATAGCTTTTGCTGGCGTCAATATCTGATAAGAAAGACTCATGTAAACAATAAAAAGTGCGGCATCTAGACTTTTTTCATCCAAAACCATTTGTCCTCCATACCAAAGTAAAATAGCAATTACTCCTATTCCTAAAAACTCTGAAGTTGGAGAGGCCAAGTTTTGCCTATTTAAAAGCTTATTTGAGAAATTATAATATTGTTTAGTTGAAGCTTGAAATCGTTCATTAAACTTTCTTTCAGCATTAAAGCCTTTAATTATTTTCAATCCACCTAAGGTTTCTTCTAAAATTGACAAAAAAAGTCCTTGTTCTTCTTGAACCCGATCTGACTTTTTCTTTAAAGATTTTCCTATCCTGGTTATAATAAAACCAGAAATTGGAATAAAAATAAAAACAAAAAGAGTAAGTTTCAAGCTAATTGCAAGCATACCGATTATGGTGAATATAATGGTTAATGGTTCACGAACAATCAATTCTAAAATAGATAGAAATGAATGCTGAACTTCCAAAACATCACTAGTAATACGAGCAATAGTATCACCTTTTCGCTTTTCTGAATAATGTGAAAGGGGTAATTCAATGGTTTTTTTATACATTGCATCTCTAATATCTTTTAACACTCCATTTCTTAGGAAGGTAATAAAAAACATGGCTAAATAGTTAAAGAAATTTTTAAGTAAAAACATGCCAATGATTAAAACCACCATGTAAATTAAAACATCTGCTCCTTCTTCAGCCTTTTGCGTTATAAAAAAATTCAAATAATTTTCTGCATATTTAGTAGCTTCAGTCAATCCTTGCCAAACAGGTTTTTCATAAATTGGCTCATCATCACCAAATAAAACTTTTAACATAGGAAAAAGCGAAATCATAGCTAGAGTACTAAACAAAGCATAAAAAATATTCGCAATAATGTTTAGAATAGCAAAAGTTTTATAAGGTTTCGCAAAGCGAAGAATTTTTCTGAAATACGTCATTAGGTCAAATTTAGCTCAGCTACAAATTCGTTAATAGTGAGCAAATTTAAACATTAAGTTACAGATGTCAATTAAAAATTCAATATAAGAGCTTACAAAAAGTAAAAAAATTAATTATTCTAAAAAATCATGCTTGAATAGATAAATAATAGCGATTTTTACAACGTGATAAGCTATCAAAAACATACGCATTCAAATTCTTCGACTTGGGTTACTTTTATTCATGGTGCCGGAGGAAGTTCTTCTATTTGGTTTAAGCAAATAAGAGATTTTAAAAAGAAATTTAATGTCTTGCTAATTGACTTAAGAGGGCACGGAAACTCTAAAAATCATTCTATTCAGTTTAAAGATAGCTTTAAAAACGACTACACTTTTGATTTTATTACAGAAGATATAATTGAAGTAATCGATTTTGAGAAAATTGAAAAAAGTCATTTTATAGGTATTTCTCTGGGCACAATTTTAATTAGAAATATTGCCGAGAAGTATCCAGAGCGAGTAGAATCTATGATAATGGGTGGTGCAATACTTAAAATGAATGTACGGTCTAGGTTTTTAATGCGAATGGGAAATATTTTTAAATCGGTAATTCCATATTTACTGCTTTATCGTTTTTTTGCTTTCATTATTATGCCGCGAAAAAATCATAAGCAATCAAGAAGTTTATTTGTAAGAGAAGCTAAAAAATTATACCAAAAGGAATTTATAAAATGGTTCAAATTAACTTCAGAAATTAATCCTCTACTCAAGCTTTTTAGGCAAAAAGACATCAATATTCCTTCCTTATATATTATGGGAGAACAAGACCATCTGTTTTTGCCTAGTGTAAAGAAAATTGCAGAAAAGCATAAAAAAGCCCGACTTTATATTGTTGAAAAATGCGGGCATGTAGTTAATGTTGAATCGCCTATTCTATTTAATCAAGAAAGTATCAAGTTTATACAATCACAACCTATAATCAGCACTTAATCTTGAAGACTAAATACTCTTCTCAATAAATCCGTTGTTCTAGCCTGAGCATTGTTTCTGATTTCTTTTTCTTCTTTAGCAATCATTATAAAAACCCCTTGCATAGCTTGTTGAGTGATATAATCAGACAAATCGGTGGTTACATTAGAGGTCAACGGAAGGTTATTGTATTTAGAAATCAAATTAGACCAAATCTCATCAGCACCTACTTTTTGAAAAGAATCTTCAACAACAGGATAAAAGCTTGCATATAGTTCTTCAGAAGTTTGTCTTTCAAGAAACTGGGTTGCAGCATTTTCATTACCCATTAAAACTTTTTGTGCATCTTGAATTGACATATTTTTTATAGCATTAACAAAAATAGGAGTAGCTTCTTTTACGGCATCTTCAGCAGTCGCATTTAAAGCTATTAATCCTTCATCTGCAAGGTTATTTAAACCTACCCTTCTTAGCGCGGTTTCAACTTTTCTCAATTCTTCTGGTAATAAAATTCTAACCTCCTCATTTTGAAAAAACCCACCAGGTGCTGTGAGTTCTTTAACTTGACGCTCTACACCTAACTCTAAAGCTTGTTTAAGGCCGCTACTTATTTGTGAATCAGATTGATTGGTTAAAACTGCTTCATTAGCAATTTGTTGAAGTTCGTCACATGAAGATAATGTAAAAGCTAAACAGAGTAAAAAAAATGTTTTCTTCATTGGTTTTAATTTAATTGATTTAATATTTGAGTTATATTGTTTTCAATACTTTGAGTTTCTACGTTAATAGTAAAATTAGCCAAGAAATAATAATTTTGACGTTCAAAAAGGTGTTTTCTAATGAAATCTTCAAATTCATCTAAATGCTTTAAATGCTGAAGCAAAGGTCTAACATTTTTTTCATTGTACAAGCGCTTGCTTAAAAATTGAAAACTAGCCTTCAGATAAAAAGTGTTTTTTGAATACTTATTGATTAACTCCATATTATTGGCATAACAAGGAGTTCCTCCTCCTAATGACAAAACAAATGACGACTCGTGATTTAAAATTTGTTTGAGGTAATTAGTTTCCTTTTTCCTGAAACTAATTTCAGCCTTGTTTACAAACAAATCACTTATCGATTTACCTTCCTTTTGCTCAATATAGGCATCTAAATCAATAAAATTGATTTCTAACTCTTTGGCGAGTGCGTTTCCTAGCGTTGATTTACCAACCCCCATATAGCCTAATAATATTATTTTCAATAGCTTATATTTTATAATGGATAAACAATAAATAAAAGCACAAAAATACTTATTATTTTATTGCATATTTAAAAATAGCTAGTATATTTGCACCCGCATTGAAAAAATGATCTGGTAGCTCAGTTGGTAGAGCATCTCCCTTTTAAGGAGAGGGTCCTGGGTTCGAGCCCCAGCCAGATCACAAAATTTAAGTTCTGAAGTTGATGGGCGAGAAGTTTATCCCGTGATAGATTTCAAGGAAACGCAGTGACCGTAGAAATATTATACGGGAAGCCCCAGCCAGATCACAAAATTTAAGTTCATTTTTTGATGCTTTCAAAAGCATTTAAAAAACAATAAAACTTCCTCTTACTTTTAAGAGGTTTTTTTTTATATTTACTTTATTGCCCAGGTGCTGGAATTGGTAGACAGGCATGGTTGAGGGCCATGTGTCCGTAAGGGCGTGCGGGTTCGACTCCCGCTCTGGGCACTTTTATAACTATTTAGTATTTTGATAGTTATAGTTTAAAATTAAGTAGGTGGGATTCCTACTGGGATTATTTTTTAGGACTTTTTCAAGTTTTTAATTATTCTCCTTTAAATACAGGCTTTCTTTTCTCTACAAAAGCGGTTACTCCTTCTTTGTAATCTAAGGTTTGCGCAGAGGCAATTTGATATTCAGATTCTAAAGCTAATTGCTCTTCTAATGAATTTTGCATAGATTTATTCAGGGCTTTTTTAGTAAAAGCTAAAGCTTTAGTAGGCATTTGTGCCAATTGTCTAGCCAATTTATCCACTTCTAAATCAAATGTTTCTGAAGAATAATAGGTGTAAATCATTCCCATTCTTTCAGCTTCAATAGCATCAACTTTATCGCCTAACATAGCTAATGCAGAGGCTCTTTGAAAACCTATTAAGCGAGGTAAAAAAAAGGTTCCTGCAGAATCTGGAATTAATCCAATTTTTGAAAATGCCTGGATAAAACTTGCTCTTTCTGAAGCAACAACAATATCACACGCCAAAGCAATATTAGCTCCAGCACCAGCTGCAACTCCATTTACTGCAGCAATTACTGGTTTTTCAATGTTCCTAATACGAGTTATTATGGGATTGTAATGCTCTTCCAAAATCTTTTTAAAACCCGGATTTTGATCTGTATTAGTTACTTCTCCCAAATCCTGTCCTGCACAAAAAGCCTTTCCTTCTCCCATTAAAACAAGCGCCCTTACCTCATCATTTCTTATACAATCATCTAAAGTTTTCTGTAAAAGCAAAGCCATCTCCCGATTAAAACTATTAAACTTTGCAGGGCGATTTAACTTGATATATGCTACACTATTTTTTACCTCAATCAATACACTTTTTTCCATAAAACATTTATTTATCTATATTTTCGAAATTTACAAAAATATTAGAATTTGCCTAGGCGATTATACAATAAGTATTAACTGATAAAAGGAGGGCCTGTTAAATTCTAATTAAGCTATTAAAACTAAAGGGGAAAGTAATCGATAGATTAACTTGTGTACTTGAATTAAAAAAAGCCTTTCCATTTGGAAAAGCTCTTCAACGGTTTTAAAAAAACCCGAGTATTTACATACTCACAACACAACTTCATAAAAAAAAGCGGTCTGGACGAGACTCGAACTCGCGACCCCCTGCGTGACAGGCAGGTATTCTAACCAACTGAACTACCAGACCGTTGCTTTGTAGCGAGTGCAAATATAAAACCATTTTTTGTTTCAACAAATCTTTTTATTAGGTTTTTTTAGTTTTTTTTACTTGCCTATTTTAAGTTATTGAGTTCTATATTTTTAATTATTGAACCTCTTCTAAAAAACTTTTGATTAAGGAAGTTGTACCTCTGTTCACGTTACAATATTGATAGTTTATTTGGTACTGTTGGCTACTATTTTTAAGTTGATTTTTAAATGCTTTAATTTTTTGAACATATTCATCTTTTATTTGTTCTGGAAATACATCTAAGGATTGGTTAGTCTCTAAATCATGAAATCTAATGGGTTTATTTTCAAAATCTAAGTTTACTTCCTCATCTTCGTTAAAAGTATGAAATATAACCACTTGATGTTTATTAAATTTCAAATGTTGAATAGCTTCCAAAAGTTTTTGATTTTCTACCTCCGTTTGAAGAAGGTCGGAAAATATAAATATCAAACTTCTTCTGCTCAAAGTTTCAGCCAACTGATGCAAAAAGCTGAAAGTCTTAGTTTTCTTATTTTGTGGGTTTTCATCTATTAATTCAATCAATTTGTTTTCAAGATTACTAAAATGAGCGTTATTTCCTTTTGCCTTTTGATGGTAAGTAATCTCATCATTATAAATGCTAAGGCCAATCGCATCTCTTTGCTTTTGAAAAATTTGCATTAAGCTTAATGAAGCTATAACAGCAAAGTCTATTTTTCTTAATCTATTTTTATTGGGTTTAAAATACATAGAAGAAGAAGAGTCTATGATTATTTGGCATCTTAGGTTTGTTTCTTCTTCGTATTTTTTGGTATATAGCTTATCGATTTTTGCAAAGAGTTTCCAATCAATATGTTTTGTGCTTTCTCCCTTGTTATACAGTTTATGTTCTGCAAATTCGGCAGAAAATCCATGAAATGGGCTTTTATGTATTCCACTAATATAGCCTTCCATTACTTGGTTAGCAAGAAACTTGAAATGATTAAACTTTTTAGATTCTTTATTTATTTGCTTACTATTCATCATTACATATAAAGTATAAATGTAAAAAAACCTGAGTGAAGACTCAGGTTTTTTTACATTTTATTTTTTGAATATCTTACATAGCTTTTTCAATAGCTTCTGTGTAAGTTTCTTTAGGCGCAACACCTACTTGACGTTCAATTAATTCGCCGTCTTTAAAAAGTAAGACAGTTGGAATATTTCTAACTCCATACTTTGCTGCAAACTCTTGATTTGCATCTACGTCAACTTTACCTACAACAGCTTTTCCTTCGTATTCTTTGCTTATTTCGTCAATGATTGGCCCAACCATTCTACATGGTCCACACCAAGCAGCCCAAAAATCAACAAGTACGGGTTGCTTACTTTTTAAAACAGTTTCTTCAAAACTTTGATCTGTTATTTCTAATGCCATAATTTTAATTTTTCACAAAAGTAATTATATTTTTTAAATAGCTGTGTTATTAAGTTTATAAATCGATATTATTCAACTACTTCATTAACTAAATTACATAAAATTAAAAAAGGGGTATTAATTCTACCCCTTTTTCTATTAAAAATTTATAAATACTTACTTCTTAATCACTTTAAAGTTTTCGGATTCACCATTAATTTCAACTTTCATGATATAAGTTCCTGAAGGAATTCCTTCTAAATTTAGTTGGATTTGATTATTATTAGGTGTAAAAGCTTTCACTTTTTTACCAGTTATATCAAAAAGTTGTATATCGTCAATAACATTGATTGCGTTTACGTTTAAAATGTTTTCTATTGGGTTTGGATAGTAGCTAAAGTTGTCAGCATCAAAATCGGTTGTGCTGATGTCTGTAGGCGAGCTAACTTTGAAATCAAATTCTTCAGGAAGCTCTCCCTGACCACCTTGACATGATTGAGCAATATCGGTAATTAAAATCATATAGAAAGCACCTGTTGTAGATTCGAATTCTAAATCAGTAAGTTCTACTCCATCATCATCTGAATCCCACAATAAATTACCTTCATTGCTAAATCCGTCATAAATCCTTAACACGTCGTTGGAATTTGCTAAATCTTCAATACTACCAGAATTCCAAGTCATTAATAATCCTTCTTCAATAGGATCTGCAGTTGATAAAAACAACCACTCTTTAAATTCATTGTTTCCGTAACAATATACCTCTTCATAAGATTCTCCTGCTCCAATCTCAATAGGGATAATTGGACTTCTAAAGTTGTGAGGACCAACCCAAACGCTATAATCTTCAGTTTCTAAATCGCAGACGCCTCTCACCCAAAATCTGTAATTGGTGGTAGATTCTAAATCGTCTAAAATAAGGCTTTCTTGATCAACAAGAACTGTTGTATTTCCTTCGTCTCCTTGTTGCGTTGGTGTTAAACCATATTCCACTTCCCATTGAGTTTCATCTCCAAGAGCATCCCAAAATAATTCTATTTCTGCTGGTCCTGTGATTTGATCACCAAGGTTTCCTGGTCTTGCACAAGATATAAAATCTACCTCTAAGGTGTAATCAATACTTGTATTAAGCCAGTGAGAAACTACAATGTAATAATTTTCACCAGCTTCAACAGGAACTTCTATTAAATTAATATCGCTTGAACCATCACCAAAAGCATTTCCAAATCCGTCGAGACAAAAGTCTCCTATATCGTCACAAGTGTCATAAACAAAAACTCCTGCATAAGTCCCTGAAATGTCTTTTAAAGTAATATCTAGGCCTCCGCTTTCTTCAGCAGTGTAGCGATATACAACATCGTTTTGGTTTAAGTGTTGAAGTGTGCTTCCACATTCGCTTCCTGGAAGTCCACTATAAATACTAGTATAGTTACTTGTAGAATCGGAATCAGAAAAAGGAACTTCATCAATTTCAATAGCAGCTCCACAGGCATCTCCAGTATTGAAAGTACTAAAAACCGCTTGGCGTAAATTGCTTAATCCATTTTCTGCACCACAATCTGCTTGAATAGTAGCTAAATAATCATTTAATGGCTCTAAGCCTGTAATTTCAAATTCACTAGTACCAGCTTCTGCTATTTCTGTGAACAAAGGGTCATCTACTTCAATATTTGCTCCAGATTCATAAATATTTATAATAAATCCTTCTGACGCACTAGGCGAATTATTCCAAGTTGCATTTGCAAAAACGTCTCCTCCTAAAACATCAAATTCTGTAAGATTAAAACAAGAAGGTGCTTCTTGTATAGAAACATTGTCAATAGCCATTTGACTAGCTGAACTACTTCCACTTTCGCCTAAAAATCTAAATTCAATAGTTTCGTTTGCAAAATCTGTGATGTCAGCTACAACCTCTTCCCAAAAATCGCCGTTTGATTCTTGTTGTTGTCCAGAAATACTAAACACTTCAACCCAATCTGTATCACCCAGTGTTCTCGCTTCTAAACTAAGTGTTCCCATATCCTCTCCGTACATGTGATAGTAAAATGATATGGAGGGCTCCTCTAAGTTTGCTAGGTTTGCTGCGGGTCCTTTAAAAGAAGCTATTTCTCCACTTGATGTAGAATTGGAGCGAAGGTAAATATAATTTCCATCTCCATTGAAGTCTTGATTAGGCCCTGTATCTGATGAATTAGTATTTCCTGTTCTAGTTCCCCAAAAGAAACCATCTACAGGTTCATCATTTTCCCAACATTCATCCAAGACCATATTATCGTTTGCATCAGTTGTTCCTGTAGCCCATCTTGGACCATCAAAATTTTCAACATAAGGGGTAAATACCACCCCACATTCTGTTTCAAATTCAATTAATGATCCACTACTTAAACCATCATCAACACCGCAATCACTTAATAATCTAAGGGTGTAAATTGAGCCCGCTTGCAAGCCTTCTATAGTTAGTGTGTTTTCAGTAGAACCAACAGTTCCGTCCAAAAACGGGTTTTCATCACTTAGGTTATTTCCAAACTCATAAACTTCCCAAATGTAACCTTCAGAAGCTTCCGATGCAAGATCCCAAACTAAATCAATTGAGTTAGCATCAGTTGTGATTGCTATATTTTCAGGATCAAAACATGTGGGCGCTGAACCAACATAAACTTCATCAATGGCCATATTTCCAAGAGAGCCATCGCCGCGTTCACCTAAAAATCTAAATTCTATGTTAGTTGCCGTATCAAAGTCTGTAAGAGCAACAGTTTCTTGAATCCAGTCGTCTGCTGAAGAAGTTTGTTGTTGTCCTGTTAGACTGAACACTTCTGTCCAATCTGCATCTCCTTCCTCTCTTACTTCAAGGCTTAAAGTTCCCATATTATCTCCAAACATGTGGTAATAGAAACTGATGATTGGATCGGTTGCAGTCCCTACATTAATTGTTGGTCCTTGAAGGGTAGCAAGGTCACCATCATTACCTGAGGAGGTTCTCAAATACACATAATTTCCTCCTCCAGACACATCATCACTTGGACCTGTGTTTGACGAGTTGGTATCACCTGTTCTTGTTCCCCAGAAAAAACCAGAGGTTGGGTTACTTTCCCAACATGGGTCAATTTCGGAACCACTATTAAAAAAACCAGAACCTGCTACCCAATTATCACCATCTAAATCATCTAAATAAGGAGCTTCTATCGGGTCACAATCCTCAAATAAATACGCATCTAAGTTACTAGTAATTAAATGATTTGAAACGCTAGTAAATGGTATATTAAATGGATTTGAATTAGAATAGCTTGAGGCTTTTAAATTGGTAGATATAACCAAACACAAAGCAACAGCTAATAAGGGTATTATTTTTCTCATATTAATCTAATTTTAATTTGGGTTTAAATTTATAAATTAATTACAAATTCTTAACGCAATGTTGAATATAATTTTAAAATTAATTATTTATTTCTCGAATTTAGCCATTACTTCATCACTAACTCCTGTATTTGAAAACCCACCATCATGAAATAAATTTTGCATGGTTACTTTTTTAGTTAGGTCTGAAAAAAGTGTAAGCGTGTAGTCTGCGCAATCTGCTGCAGTAGCATTGCCAAGAGGAGACATTTGGTCGGCATAATTTATAAACCCATCAAACCCCTTAACTCCTTTTCCAGCGGTGGTAGGTGTTGGTGACTGTGAGATTGTGTTAACTCTAACTTTTTTGTCTTTCCCGTAAAAATAGCCAAAACTTCTTGCTATTGATTCTAAAAAGGCTTTATTATCTGCCATGTCGTTATAATCAGGAAAAACGCGTTGCGCTGCCATATAAGTAAGTGCAACTATACTTCCCCACTCGTTCATTGCATCTTTCTTATGTAATGTTTGCATTAATTTATGAAAAGACATCGCAGAAACATCTAAGCCTTTATGTGTCCAATCATAATTTTGATTTGTATAGTGTTTTCCTTTTCTTACATTTATTGACATTCCAATAGAGTGAAGTACGAAATCTAATTTTCCGCCTAAAATTTCAATAGATTCGTCAATAAGCTTTTCTAAATCTTCTACATTTGTAGCATCTGCAGGAATAATTTTGGCATTGGTTTTTTCAGCCAATTTTTTTATGCTTCCCATACGCATAGCAATAGGAGCATTGGTTAATACAATCTCTCCTCCTTCTTCAACTACACGCTCTGCAGTTTTCCAAGCAATGGAGTTTTCGTCTAAAGCTCCAAAAATAATTCCTTTTTTTCCTTTTAATAAGTTATAGGCCATAGTGTCTATTTTTAATTGCGTAAATATAATGTTTTTATCTGTTTAACAAAGATTTTGCATGTTCTACTGCAGAAAAAGTTTCTAAATTAGCACCTAACATACTAACTATTTCTTCCACTCGCTCGTGCTTATTTAAGCTTTTAATTTTTGTGGAAGTATTGTCTTTTCCTTCAGTTTTGTAAACCTTAAAATGGTTTTTTGCTAATGCTGCTAACTGTGGTAAATGGCTAATTGAAATCACTTGCATTTGTTCGCCCATTTCTTTTAATACCTCACCTATTTTACTTCCAACATCTCCTGAAACCCCGGAGTCTATTTCGTCAAAAATTATACTTGGTAATTTGCTGTTTTTAGCTAAGATTCTCTTTATTGCTAAAGTAATTCTTGACAATTCTCCACCTGAGGCTACTTTTTCTACCGGTTTAGGTTGGCTACCTTTATTGGCAGAAAACTTCCAAATCAATTCATCTATACCAAAACTAGATAAGGTGTCTAGTTTATTGAGCTCTAGTTGGAATGTAGCTGAAGGCATGCCTATTTTTGATAGAATTTGTTGTAGTGCGTTTTCTAGCTGAGGAATAGCTTTTTTTCTTCCTTCAAACAAATCTTCCGCCTTTTTGCGAAGCATTTTTCTATACTCAAGTAGTTGCTTTTCTGTTTCTTCTATTTCGTCTTTTAGTTGATCTTTCTGAAGTATTTGATCGGCCAAACGACGATTAATTTCTAATAATTCATCTACATTATCTACTTGATGTTTTTTTTGAAGTTGATAGATAGTATTGAGCTTTGCATTAGTTGCTTCAAGTAGATTAGGGTTGTCTTCTACCTGATCTATTTGTCTATTAAGCTCTATCACAATATCCTCAAGTTCAAGTTGAATGCTTTTTAAGCGTTCAGAAAGTTCTTGGTAAATAGGCTTTATGTCATTTAGTAAATAAAGCGAATTATAAGTTTCTTTAAGTTGATCTAACGTACCTATTTCATCATTTTCTGAAAGCTGTATAGCTTTAGAAAGTTGTTCTTTTAATAATTCTACATTACTTAAGGCTTGTTGCTCCTCTTCTAATTGCTCTTGCACCCCCTTAGAGAGTTCTGCTTCATCTAATTCTTTAAGTAAAAACAAATTATAATCATGCGCTTGATTGCTTGCTTTTTGCTTATCTATTAAATCTTGTAAAAGTTTTTTAAGGTGGTTAAATTCAGAAAAATTTGATTGAAAATCAGCTAGCTTGTCTTGATGTTTTGCAAAGTGATCTACACATTTATACTGCACTTCCTTTTTACCAATAGCTAAAGTTTGATGTTGAGAATGAATATCGATTAAATGTTGCCCTAATTTCTTTAAACCCTGAAGCTTAACTGGAGAATCATTAACAAAGGCTCTCGATTTTCCAGATGGAAGAATTTCTCTTCTTATAATAGTCTCATCTTCATAATCAAAATCAAGTTTTTTAAAAATAGATTGTAACTTGTAGTTTTGAATTTGAAAATTGACCTCAATAACGCACTTTTTAGTTTGGTCTTTAATCGCTTCTAAATCTGCCCTTTCTCCTAATACCAAACCAAGAGCCCCCAATAATATTGATTTTCCTGAACCAGTTTCTCCTGTAATTACCGTGAAATTATCACGGATTGGGATGGAAATATCATCAATTAGAGCAAAATTTTTAATGCTAATATGTGTAATCAAGGCTTAGTTTTTTAATATTACAATTGGATTCAAAGTTACTAAATTATTTAAAGCTATAACTATATCTTAACTTGATAATTCTTCCTACACATTTATCAACTTTAGATTTTGCTATACTAAAGTTATTTATTAAAAAACAGTTTTACCTTATCTCTATTTTCTAAAATTGGAATTATTTTGCTTTTGTGAATTAAATGTATAAAAGCTTGAGTAAATTATCTTATTTTAGAACTTGCTAAACTATAAACAGGATTACTCTATGAACTCAACAAAAATCAACTTTTTTCTTTTCTTTAAACTCCCGTCTGCTTGGTGGAGTGGAGTTCGTTTGACTCATCTTTCATCAACCTCAGCAAAAAGTAAAGTAAAACATAAATGGTTTAATCAAAACCCGTTTAGAAGCATGTATTTTGCTGTTCAAGCAATGGCTGCTGAATTAACTACAGGCGCTTTAGTGATGCAAGAAATAAACAGGAATCCCCAAAATTTTTCGATGCTTGTTCTTGAAAATCAATCTTTTTTTCACAAAAAAGCCACAGGAGTGATTCGCTTTGAATGTAATCAAGGAGAATTGGTTAGGGAAACTATTGAACGTTGCAAATCAACTAAAGAAGGCCAAACGTTAAACTTGAAATCTTTAGGTTATAATGAAAAAAATGAATTAGTTTCTCATTTTCAGTTTATTTGGACTATTAAATTAAAAAAATAAGTATGTTAAAATTGAGGATTCCGTTTTTTGATAACAATTCGTTAACATTGTTTAGCTAGTCTTTTCACTAATTTAGACAAAAATTTATAACGAATTATATGATTAAAAACTACTTAACCTAATTATATTTTCAATTATGGCTAGAGCTATGTTTGAATACACAAAAGAAGTGCTTAGAAAAGTAAGTTTTGATACTACTCTCTTTACTAAAGAAGTAAAAAAAGCAGTTAAACATCTTTTACCTTACGAGATTGAAGAATTAAAACTCTTTATAATTTCCTTATTAAGTTTTAATCCAGATTTACAAAAATCTTTGATTTATTTAGAGGGTTAGCACTTTATTCCATAAACAATTACTGATTTTGTAGTTGAATTAAATTTCGTGAGAGCTCATGTTATTTTTTAAACAAGATTAAATTCTCGTATAAAAAATAGTTAACAAAAAAATGCTTTGGAGTTTATCCAAAGCGTTTTTTTGATTATTGCAGGTTTTTATGATTACTAATTTCCAATCATATCTTCTGGCCTTACCCATTGTTCAAATTCTTCTTCAGAAGTATAGCCTAATCTAACGGCTTCTTCTTTTAAAGTCGTTCCATTTTGGTGAGCTGTATTTGCAATTTCAGCAGCTTTGTAATATCCAATTTTTGTGTTTAATGCAGTTACTAACATTAATGAGTTTTTCAAAAGCTCATCAATTCTAGCTTGGTTTGGTTCAATTCCTGCAACACAATTTTCATCAAAAGAAACGCAAGCATCGCCCAGTAATTGTGCTGATTCTAGTAAATTAGCTGCCATTACTGGTTTAAAAACATTTAATTCAAATTGACCTTGCATACCTCCCGTAGTTACAGCAACATCGTTACCTATTACTTGAGTACAGACCATGGTTAATGCTTCGCATTGGGTTGGATTAACTTTACCAGGCATAATAGAAGAACCTGGTTCATTGGCAGGAATAGTAATTTCTCCTATTCCGCTTCGAGGACCGGAAGATAACATTCTAATGTCGTTTCCTATTTTGTTTAAAGCAACGGCAAGCTGTTTGAGGGCACCATGTGTTTCAACAAGGGCATCGTGGGCTGCTAAAGCTTCAAATTTATTAGCAGCACTTTCAAAAGGATAACCTGTAAATTCAGCAATATATTCAGCAACTTTTAATGCGTAGCCTTTAGGGGTGTTCAATCCTGTTCCTACGGCGGTACCTCCTAAAGCTAGTTCTAACAAATGGGGCAACGTATTTTCTAAGGCGTTTAATCCATGATCTAATTGAGAAACGTAACCACTAAATTCCTGACCTAAGGTAAGTGGTGTGGCGTCCATAAAATGAGTTCTTCCAATTTTTACAACATCCTTAAAGGCTTTTGATTTTTCGTCTAACCGATTTCTAAGCTGTTTGATTCCTGGTATGGCCACCTCCACAATTTTTTTATAAATGGCTATGTGCATTCCGGTAGGAAAAGTATCGTTTGAAGACTGCGATTTGTTTACGTCATCGTTAGGCGAAATTTTACGTTCTCCTTTCCCTAATTCATTTCCTTCAATTTGATGAACTCGATTAGCTATAACTTCATTTACATTCATATTAGATTGAGTGCCAGAACCTGTTTGCCAAATAACAAGTGGAAATTGATGATCGTGTTTACCTGCCAAAATTTCATCACAAACTTGAGCAATTAATTTTTTCTTATCCTCTTCCAATACTCCTAATTCTGCGTTGGTGTAGGCGGCTGCTTTTTTTAAATAAGCAAAGCCGTAAATTATTTCTAAAGGCATCGATGCTGAGGGACCAATTTTGAAGTTGTTTCTTGAACGTTCGGTCTGTGCACCCCATAATTTATCTGCGGGTACTTTAACTTCACCAATGGTGTCTTTTTCTATTCTGTATTCCATTATTTTGTGTGTTTTTTTAATCGTTTCAAAAATACAATTTTTTAAAGAAGCTTTCACTGATATTATTTTCAATTTTTGAAGCAAATTTGGTTTATAAACTTAAATCATACTCCTCTTCTTTGTAACTTTCAGCTACGTCTTTTATTTGTTTAAAAGTTAAGTCCATCATTGGGTAGCGTTGCCACCTTGCATGATCATAATGCCACCACTCATTAGGGTGTACATCAAATTTAAAATGTTTCATTACATTTATTAGTAACATTTTGTTTTCAATAATATGGGGTGGTAAATCATCAAAATTTGGGTGTGCTTCTTTTGTAAAAACATCAAATTTGGTTGGCATTTCTAAGTCTTCTCCAGTTTTTCTATCAACCAAAGTAACATCTACCGTAGTGCCTCTATTGTGTCTTGAGCCTACCATTGGATTAGCCACAAAATCTCCATCAGGATAAATTTCATAAAATTTTATTGTTGCGCTATAAGGCCTGTAGGCATCTAAAATTTTTAATTGGTAGCCTAATTTCATTAAGGAATCATTAGCTTTCTTTAAGTCCTCAGCAATATACTTCCTTAAAAAAGCATCATTAGAAGGGTAAATTTTTTCTCCTGTAAAGTTATTTTTTGTAGCATACCTAATATCAAAAATAAAATCAGTAGCAACTTCTTTTAAATCTACCATTAATTTATAATCGTTTTTTTCTACTTGAAAGGCATATTTTTCTTTGGTATTAACCACTCCTAATTGCCTGGAATAATCATTTAAATTACATGAAACAAGCGATCCTATTAACAGGATAAAAAACAACAGAATAGTTTTATTTTTCATTATACGTATCGTCAAAATTATGCGCTACAAATATAGTTTTTTTAATTGAGCCTTTTGGGTTTATTAGGTTGGTATAAGGAACCTTATTCCTGCCTTCTGTTCTTCCATTTTTTGCCTAATATAAAACAAATGCAAACTTAGATTGGTATAAGCTATCTTTTAACAGCCCTTTAAATGAACAGAATTCAACAAAAAACAGTGAACTTAAGCGTGGAACAATAAATTGATGTCTGTAAAACAACTTGAAATGATTGCTTTTTTTTGAGTAAATAGCTGCATTTATTGGTTTCATTGTTGTTGGTAAAATCAAACTTTTACACGCAAAAAATTTATTTTTTTATTTCTAAGTCAATTTTTACCTTAGCTGAAAAAAGAACAATGAATATAATCGCTTTCTCTGGGTCTAATTCTAGCTCTTCAATCAATCAAAAATTAGTTACATTTATTGCCTCTCGGCTTTCTGCTGAAGTAGAAGTTTTTCAATTAACAGAATACAATCTTCCTATGTACTCTGAAGATTTTGAAAAAGATAACGGAATACCTATTGAAGCCTATCAATTAAAAAACAAAATTGATCAAGCCAAGGCCTTAATTGTTTCAGTTAACGAACACAATAGTATGGTTTCAGCTTTTTTCAAAAATCAGATGGATTGGCTTTCAAGAATTGATGCTCAATTTTTAGCCGAAAAAAAAGTTTTACTTACAAGTACTTCACCAGGACAACGAGGTGCAAAATCTGCCTTGAATTTTGTTAAGGATCATTACTTTAAGCGCTTCGGTGCTGCTGTTATTGAAGCCTTTAGTTTCCCTTCATTTACCACTAATTTTGATGAACAAAAGCAAGAAATTACAGATGAAATTTTAGCTTTAGGGTTTCAAGATGTAATTACTAACTTTGAGCAACAAATATAATGCGGAAGCAAGCTAAATTTGAACTAAAACAGGTCTTGAAGTTTAAGGAAAATCTACTTCATTGGGCAAATCAAGATGAATATTGTGTTTTTTTAGATAGCAATCTACAAAAGGACACCTATACAACTGCAGACAGCATTGTAGGTATTGGCGCCTTTACTGCTCTGAAAGTCAAGGAAGGTAATGCTTTTAAGCAATTGGAGGAGTATCAAAAATTTTCTAACGACTGGCTTTTTGGTTATTTTTCCTACGATTTAAAAAACGAAATTGAGAACCTACAGTCTAATAATCAAGACGAGGTAAATTTTCCAAACTTATACTTTGTTCAACCAATAAAAGTGATTGAATTAAAAGGGAATACAGTTACTTTCCATTACTTAACTAGCGTTGAAGAAGAAATAGAATCCGATTTTAGAGTGATTTTAGATTATCAAATTCCTGCTCTTCAACCCTCTAAGCCCATCCAATTAACCCCAAGAATTAGTCGTTCAGGATATATTGAATCAGTTAAAAAAACACTCGCTCATATTGCTAGAGGAGACATATATGAAGCTAATTTTTGCATGGATTTTTACGCTACTAATGTAGTGCTAAATCCATTACACACTTACCTCAAACTAAATGCAATTTCAAGCCCTCCGCAAGCTGCTTATTTAAAATTTGAACATTACTCTGCGCTATGTGCAAGTCCTGAGCGTTACTTGAAACACCATCAACAAAAATTGATTTCTCAACCCATTAAAGGTACAGCCAAACGTGGACAAACAAAAAAAGAAGACCTTGCCTTGAAAAAAGCTTTAGAGAACGACCCTAAAGAAAAATCTGAAAATATCATGATCGTAGATTTGGTGAGAAATGACCTCTCTAAAACTGCTCAAAAAGCTTCGGTTAAAGTTGAAGAACTGTGTAAAGTGTATAGTTTTAAACAAGTACATCAATTGATTTCAACAGTAACTTCGCAACCCAAAACTACTTTTTCACCTGTAAGTTTAATTCAGAGTACTTTTCCTATGGGAAGTATGACAGGCGCTCCAAAAGTATCTGCAATGCAATTAATGGAAAAACTAGAATCATTTAGACGCGGATTATACAGCGGAAGTATTGGTTATTTTACACCTAACGGAAATTTCGATTTTAATGTGGTAATTAGAAGTATTTTGTATAATTCAGCTAATCAAAACATTAGTTATGCTGTAGGTAGCGCAATTACCTCTGCCTCCATCCCTGAGAAAGAATACCAGGAATGCCTTATCAAAGCTAAAGCCATGAAAGAGGTTTTGAGCTAAGCTTTAAAACATAGTTTCTGTGATTTATAGTTCATTACCTATTTAAATCAATAAAATGTATATTTGAACAAACTTTTTTGAATGCAAGACCAGTTTCATCAATTTGTGGCTAACTATCAGCTTCAGGAAAAATCACTTTTGATTGCCGTAAGTGGTGGTGTTGATAGCATGGTGTTAGCCAACTTATGCCGTTTAAACAAATTAAAATTTGTGGTAGCACACTGTAATTTTCAGTTGAGAAATAAGGAAAGTGATTTAGATGAAGTCTTGGTAAGTGATTGGTGTAAACAATACAAAATTCCTTGTTTTGTTCAGAAAATGAAAACAAAAGCTTATGCCCTTCAACATAAAACTTCTACACAAGTTGCCGCAAGAGAATTAAGGTATAATTGGTTTGAAGAGCTTCGTGAACAAGAAAAATTAGATTATATCCTTACGGCTCATCACGGTGACGACGATGCTGAAACTTTCCTGATTAATTTTATTAGAGGCACAGGACTAAAGGGACTTACTGGAATTCCTCAAAAAAATGATAAGGTATTACGTCCATTATTAAAGGTGCCTAAAAATGAGATTATTGATTGGGCAAAAGCACATCAAGTTGATTGGAGAGAAGACGCTTCAAACGCATCTCTGAATTATTTAAGAAATAGAGTTAGAAACCAAATTATTCCTCTAATAAAAAAAGAAAACCCAAACTTTTTAGCGAGCTTTCAGCAAACTCATCAACACCTAAATGAAGCTCAAAATTTGATTGAAGATTACATTCATACAGTTGCCAATCAAGTGGTTAAAAAAGAAGCTGGAACCGTGTTTATAAATCTTAAGAAGCTTCAAGAATTTCCTAATCAAACAGCAATTTTATATCAGCTCCTTAACCAATACCAATTTACTGCCTGGCAAGACATAGCGCATTTAATTAATGCAGCGAATGGAAAAAAAGTTTCTGCACCTAATTATTGGTTGATGAAAGATGGTGATTTTTTAGTCTTAACTGAAAAAAATCACATTTTGAAAGAAATAGATGAAATTCAAATTCATAATTCTAATGAATTAGTTAACTTTGACAATTTTATTTTAAAGTTATCCGAATATAAAGGAAAAATAAAAAAAGAAAAGCAATATGCTTATTTTTTGAAAGCCGACTTAGCCTTTCCTCTTCAACTTAGAAAATGGAAACAAACGGATTTTTTTGTTCCCTTTGGAATGAATGGCAAAAAGAAAGTAAGTGATTTTTTAAACGATGAAAAAGTACCCAAACATCTAAAAAGTGAGGTTTGGGTTTTACTAAATAAAAATGAAATCATCTGGGTGGTGGGTTACCGCACCTCTCAAAATTATAAAATTAAAACCGAAGACCAAAAATGTATTCAATTCAAGTTAAGTTCAAGCAATTCTTACTAAGTTTATTTTTATTAGTTAGTTTTTTAGTTCAAGCACAATTTGAACAAAATCAAGAAGAGGAAAATCAAATGGAAAGCCATTTAGATTTTGATTTAGCAATTGATTTTCAAGAAGAAGGAGAGATTAACTTAAAAGTAATTGCTACTATAGACAAAGGTTGGAAATTACCCTCTATGCGTGAGATTCCAGAAGGAGAAGACGGCCCCATTCCTACCGATATCAGCTTTGAGTTTGAAGAAAATGCTTTTGAAATTCTAGGAGAAACTACAGAATCTGAAGGCATTGAAGCTATGGATCCTATTTTCAATTCCTTCTTAAAACATTTTAAAAAAGAAGCTATTTTTGAACAAAAAATAAAGGTCAATGATGAGCAAGCTTTACTAGGAATAGAGATTTACTTCATGATATGTAATGATGTAAAATGCTTAGCTCCGGATATTAATTTTATACAGGTCCAATTAGATATGAAAAACCAAAGTTTTGCTTTAGTAGAACAGGAAGTTGAATTATCTGAAGAAGACCAAGCCTTAACAGAATCCTTAAAAATTGACTTAAAAGGTGATGCTTCTACTCAACTAGAAGATGAGGAAGAAGATAAATCCTATGCTACTATTTTTTTCTTGGGCTTTATAGGAGGCTTAATTGCCTTACTTACTCCTTGTGTTTTTCCAATGATTCCATTAACGGTTTCATTTTTTACTAAAGGAGCAAGAACCCGAAAAATAGGACTTATTAACGCTGTAATGTATGCGGTTTTTATCCTAGCCATTTACTTATTGTTAAGTATTCCGTTTCACTTATTAGATTCTGTAAACCCAGAAATTTTAAATAATATTTCTACCAATACCGTCTTAAATATTGTTTTCTTTACAATATTTTTAGTCTTTGCTATTTCCTTTTTTGGTTATTTTGAAATTACTTTACCTAACTCATGGAGCAATCGATTAGATCAAAAAGCAAGTAGTGTAGGTGGTGTGTTAGGGATATTTTTTATGGCCTTAACTTTAGCTTTAGTCTCTTTTTCTTGTACTGGGCCAATTTTAGGTTCTTTACTAGGAGGCTCACTAACTTCCGACGGGGGGGCTACACAACTCAGTTTTGGAATGGGTGGTTTTGGATTAGCCTTAGCTTTACCCTTTGGTTTATTTGCCTTGTTTCCTAATTGGCTCAATTCTTTGCCTAAATCTGGTGGCTGGATGAATACCTTAAAGGTGGTACTTGGTTTCTTAGAACTCGGGTTAGCCTTTAAATTCTTGTCTAATGCAGATTTAGTAGAACATTGGGGGCTTTTACCTAGAGAAGTATTTATTGGAATCTGGATTATCATTGGTGCAGCTATGGCGCTGTACTTGTTTGGAATAATTCGTTTTCCGCATGATGGACCAAAAACAAAACTTGGTAAACCAAGAATAGGGTTTGGAATTATTACAATAGCCTTTGTTATTTACTTAATTCCAGGGTTAACTAACACAGAACATGCTAATTTAAAATTGTTAAGTGGTTTCCCTCCTCCTCTTTTTTATAGTGTTTATGAAAAAGATAGTTCAGGACCACTAGGCTTAAAGGCTTATAAGGATTTTGATGAAGGCGTGGCGGCTGCAAAACAATCTGGCCTACCTATACTTTTAGATTTTACCGGCTGGGCTTGTGTAAATTGTAGGAAAATGGAAGAGCAAGTTTGGAGCATTCCCGAGGTTTATCAAGTTATTCAAGACGATTATATTTTAATTTCGCTTTACGTAGATGACCGTGAGAAACTTCCTGAAGAGCTTCAGTTTAATTTTGAACGACCAAAAGGTGGAGTAAAAAGAATAGAAACTATTGGTGATAAATGGGCTACTTTTCAAACGGTTAACTTCCAAAATAATTCGCAGCCTTATTACGTTTTAATGAATAGTAATTTTGAACTACTAAATAGTCCCGTAGGCTATACACCAAACGCTAATAATTTTTTAAGTTGGCTAATACAAGGTACCGAAAAATTTGAATCAATAGATGAATAAGTTTGGTTTTAAGCATTAAAAAAGCATCCTTTTTTCAAACAAAAAAAGGATGCTTTTTTTAAATAGTTGATATTCTTTTTAAGCTTCAACGGCATACATCTGTGCACGCTGTTCTTTAATTTTCTTATCGGTCATGTACTCGTCAAAGGTCATGTATTTATCAATAACTCCTTGCGGAGTAAGTTCAATTACTCGGTTGGCAACCGATTGAGCAAACTCATGATCATGGGTGGTAAATAATAAATTACCTTTAAAGTTTTTAAGTGCATTGTTAAAAGCAGTAATCGATTCTAAATCTAAGTGATTAGTAGGTTCATCAATAACTAAAACATTAGCTCTAATCATCATCATTCTACTTAACATACAACGTACTTTTTCTCCTCCAGAAAGCACGGTGCTACTTTTTAGAGCTTCGTCGCCACTAAATAGCATCTTTCCTAGAAATCCACGTACATAAACCTCTTCTCTTTCTTCATTGGTTTTTGCCCATTGTCTCAGCCAATCTACTAGACTCATGTCTTCTTCAAAAAAGCTAGAGTTATCATTGGGTAAGTAAGATTGATTTGTAGTCACTCCCCACTCAACTTTTCCACTATCTGGAGTAGCATTGCCCATAATAGCTTCGTAAAAAGCAGTAGTTGCTCTAGAATCTTTTGAATAAAATATAGTTTTATCTCCTTTTGCTAAATTGATGTTGACTTTAGAAAACAATGTTTCACCGTCAATGGATGCAGCTAAGTCGGTAATGTTTAAAATTTGATCTCCTGCTTCTCTTTCTCTTTCAAAAATAATGGCTGGATATCTTCTACTAGAAGGTTTAATTTCTTCTATATTAAGTTTTTCAATCATCTTCTTTCTAGAAGTAGCTTGTTTAGATTTAGCAACGTTGGCGCTAAATCGTTCAATAAACTGCTGTAATTCTTTTTTCTTGTCTTCTGCTTTTTTATTTTGCTGTGCGCGTTGTCTTGCCGCTAATTGAGAAGACTCATACCAAAACGTATAATTACCGCTGTAGTGTGTTATTTTTCCGTGGTCAATATCAGAAATATGAGTACAAACTGCATCTAAGAAGTGACGGTCGTGAGAAACAACAATCACAGTGTTTTCGTAATTAGCTAGAAAATTTTCAAGCCAATTAATGGTATCGTAATCCAAATCGTTAGTAGGCTCATCCATAATGAGCACATCAGGATTTCCAAAAAGTGCTTTAGCAATTAGGACTCTTACTTTTTGTTTTCCGTCTAAATCCTTAACCAGACTGTAGTGGTAATCGGCCTTAATTCCTAAATTAGATAAGAGTGAGGCAGCGTTACTTTCAGCATTCCAGCCGTCCATTTCTTCAAATTCAACTTGTAAAACACCTACGCGTTCACCATCAGCATCAGAAAAATCTGATTTTGCATAAATTTCATCCATCTCTTTTTTTATTTTAAAGAGTGGCTCATTACCCATCATTACTGTATCTAAAACGCTGTATTCGTCAAACAGACTGTGATCTTGATCTAAAACCGACATGCGTTTACCAGGCTCTAAATGAACGTGCCCAGAAGTGGGGTCTAACCGCTTAGAAAGTACTTTTAAAAAAGTAGATTTTCCTGCGCCGTTGGCTCCAATAATTCCGTAACAGTTGCCATTAGAAAAATTGACATTAACCTCGTCAAATAAAACGCGTTTACCAAACTGAATGGATAAATTTGAAACTGAAAGCATAAAAATAAATTTTTTGCAAAAGTAGGTATAAAAACTCATTTAATGAAATGCATTTGGTGTGTTATCTTTTAACGAGCGATTAACAAGTACACTAATAAAGCCTCTCTATATTTGTTTTAAACCTTTAGTAATGAAAAGATTATTTTGTTTTGTGGCTTTTTGCTTTTTAGTTTCCTGTTCAAATAAGGAAAAAGACAGGACTTTAATTACTGGGCAAATTAAAAACCCTAATCAAAATTTCTTAATCTTAACCGATAGAGAAAACTTTACAGATACTATTTTTCTAAACAAGCAAGGTGAATTTAGCTACGAATTAGAGCTTCTGAAAGAAAAGGTTTTTCATTTTAAGCATTCTCCAGAAATTCAGCTCCTGTACATAAAACCTAAGGATAGTTTAACCTTGCGTTTAAATACAGTAGATTTTGACGGCTCCTTAGCTTTTGGCGGAGATTCGGCCAGAGAGAATAATTTAATGATTAACTTTTTTTTGGATTTCAGAAAAGATAAAGACCTACTTCTTAATCATCACAAGTATTCACCTAAAGAATTTTTTAATTTAACTAATTCGATTAGTGAAAGCTATTTAGATAAATTTAAATCTGATAAAGAATACGAATCTTCTATTTCTGATTTTTTCAAAAATTACCTAACCAATTCCATTCACTATCATGCCTTCAACCTCAATGAAAGCTATCTGTTTTTGACTAAGCGAAGTGACACTAAACTTAGTCAATTGGATCAAGAAACTATCGCAAACTACAGAGAAGATGTAGAAATTAATACAACTAATTCTTACTGGGATTTAGCTTATTTAAAATTTCTTGATAATTATACAAAAAACCTAGCAGTAGATGAATGTTTAAATCGATCTATTAAGCCATCACTTTGTCATAGAGTGAATACGGTAGAACACCTAATTTCTAGAAGAAAGGTAACTTCCAAACTTATAAAAAATCCCTTTTTAAAGAATCATTTAATCAAGCGATTTTTAACACTAGAAATTACTTATGCAGATACCGATGAAAAAATTCAAAATACGCTTCAAGAAATTAATCAATACAACTTACTGAAATCAGACATTGAATTTCTAGAGCGTCTTGCAGATTTTCATGAACAGTTTGTAGTAGGAAATACCGTAAGTCATTTAGAATTTATCAACTTAAATAAAGAAAAAATCACCTTAGAACCTCACCTCAATAAGCCTACCATTGTCCATACGTGGTCGGCATATTCAAACTCTAATATAAACCGAAGACTACCAAGAATCAATCGCTTAAGAGAAATTTATCCAGAAATTGATATTGTTGGACTCAATATTGATTATAACCAACACAGGCTATGGAGGTCTAAAGTAATTGAAAACAACTTGCAACAAAACCTCGAACTACAAGTGCAAGCCAACCCTGAATTTGAAGATTTGTATATTTATTATATTAATAAATTATTTTTTGTTTGTCCACAAGGTAAAGTAAGAGACCGAAAATTGCTTATTTTTGATGACCAAATTGAAAGCTCAATTTTAGAGCTAATCAATAACAATCATCATTTTATGTAATTTGATCAAATTTTTCAACATGGAAGTAAAAGACAGAATTGAGCAACTTAGAGAAGAGTTGCAACTCCATAATTACAATTATTATATTTTAGACCAACCAAGTATTTCAGATTTTGAGTTTGACCAAAAACTGAAAACACTAGAAGCACTTGAAAAAAAATATCCAGCGTTTGATGACCCAAACTCACCTACCAAACGTGTAGGAGGAGAGGTCACCAAAAATTTTGAAACAGTAGTGCATGAAAACAGAATGTATTCACTGTCTAATTCATACTCAAAAGAAGATTTGATAGATTGGGAAACAAGAATATCTAAACTTGTAGATGGCCCTATAGCTTATGTTTGTGAACTAAAATATGACGGAGCTTCCATTAGTATAACTTATGAAAATGCTGAATTAAAACAAGCTGTAACAAGAGGTGACGGCGCACAAGGAGATAATGTAACTGCAAATATTAAAACTATTCAATCTGTTCCTTTAAAACTAAATGGAAAAGATGTACCAGAGAAATTTGATATTAGGGGTGAGATTATTCTTCCTTTTGAAGGTTTCGCCAAGATGAATCAAGAGCGTTTAAAAAATGGTGAAGAACCTTATGCCAATCCGCGCAATACAGCTTCAGGAAGTTTAAAACTGCAAGATAGTGCAGAAGTAGCCAAACGCCCATTAGCTTGCTTTTTGTACAATATAACCGGCGAAAAACTAGGCATACAAACACAAATAGAATCTTTAGAGAAAGCTCAAAAGTGGGGCTTTCAAGTACCGCCTCATTTTAAATTAGCCAATTCTATTGAAGAGGTTTTAGCCTATGTAAATTATTGGGACCAAGAACGCTTCAACTTACCTTATGAAACCGATGGCGTGGTAATTAAAGTTAACCAACTTCAGCAACAAGAAGAGCTTGGATTTACTGCTAAATCTCCTCGTTGGGCTATGGCCTACAAATTTAAAGCAGAACAAGAAAGCACTCGTCTGGAAGAGATTACTTACCAAGTTGGGCGAACCGGAGCAATTACTCCTGTAGCTAATTTAGCTCCTGTTCAATTGGCTGGAACAACAGTTAAACGAGCTTCACTGCATAATGCCGATCAAATTGAAAAATTAGACATTAGAGAAGGGGATGTGGTTTTTGTTGAAAAAGGTGGAGAAATTATACCTAAAATAGTAGGCGTTGATTTTACAAAAAGAGATACATCAAGCCAACCCACCAACTATATTTCACATTGTCCTGAATGCAATACAGAATTAGTTAGAACAGAAGGAGAAGCCTTGCATTTTTGCCCTAATGCTACTTCATGCCCGCCTCAAGTTACTGGAAGAATTCAGCATTTCATCTCAAGAAAAGCTATGGATGTTGAAGGTTTGGGTGGAGAAACAGTAGCCCTATTAGTTAAAGAGAAACTTATTGAAAATTATGCCGACTTATACACCTTAAAGAAAGAACAGGTTTTGCCCTTAGAACGAATGGCGGAGAAATCGGCACAAAACCTGATTGATGGTATTGAAAAATCAAAGCAAATTAGTTTTGAGAGGGTTTTGTTTGGTTTGGGAATTAGATACGTTGGAGAAACTGTTGCCAAGAAATTAGCAAAAGAATTTAAATCCATGCCAAAACTTATGCAAGCAAGTTTTGAAGATTTAATTCAAGTGGACGAAATAGGAGAACGTATTGCCGAAAGTTTAATTCAATTTTTTGAAGTTAAATCGAATGTAGAAATTGTTAATCGGTTAGCAAATTACGGACTTCAAATGCAAGTTTCTGAAGAAGAATTAAACCAAGCATCAAGCAAATTAAAAGATTTAACTTTTGTGATTTCTGGTGTTTTTGAAAAAGTTTCAAGAAAAGAATTGAAATCACTAATTGAGAAAAATGGAGGAAAAAACACCAGTTCTTTGTCTAAAAAAACCTCTTACCTCATAGCCGGAGAACAAATGGGCCCAAGTAAAAAAGAGAAGGCAGAAAAATTGGGTGTGCACTTAATTACCGAAGAAGAATTTTTAACTATGTTAGAATAAATCATTTAATAAAATCGACTCATACCTACTTTTTAATGATTAATCGATCACTATTTAATTCTTTCGAATTTTAATTAAAGTAACTACTTCGTATATTGTTTAAGGTCTATATCGTTTCCTAATAAAATTTCATTTTCATTAAGGCGGTTCTTAGGCGATTCGTTTTCAAGTTTCAATACGCCTCTTGGACAAACCGAAGCACAGATACCACAACCAACACAAGAAGAACGCACAATGTTTTCTCCTTTTTGTGCATAAGCTCTTACATCTATTCCCATTTCACAATAGACGGAGCAGTTTCCACAAGAAATGCACTGACCGCCATTAGTGGTTATTCTAAATTTTGAGAAAAGCCGCTGCTGAAACCCTAAAATAGCAGCCATCGGGCAGCCAAATCTACACCAAACACGATTACCTAAAATAGGATAGAAACCCGTACCAATTACTCCTGAGAAAATACTGCCAATTAAAAATCCATAAGAAGAACGCAAAGGTTCTGCTTCAATAAAAAATAAATTTTGTGTCCAGCCAAGTAAATGTAATCCTACCAAAATAAGTATAGCTAATAAAAAACCACCTCCAGCAAGCAGAGCATCTTTGTTAAAAGAATCTTTTCTATAAATAAGTACCCAAGCGTAAATCAAAATTAACAAAACTGAACTACCAACTAAAAAAACAGGTTGAGATAACCAGTATTTTTCTGACTCATATCCTAAGTAAGAAGAGACAACAGCCATGGTCATTATCACCACAAAAACCGTCACTAAGTGTACCATCCAACGTTCAATTTTCCAAGATTTTATTGATTTATCACTGAGATGTCTAAACGAATCTCCTGCCGTTTCTGCTAATCCACCGCAACCACAAACCCAAGAACAATACCAACGCTTGCCGTACTTATAAGTAAGGAATGGAGTAATAACTAAAATTGAAAGAACTCCAAAAACAAGAAGCGCAACCCCTACTCCACCTGCACTTATAAACTCATCAACACGATACTGCTCAAAATTGTAATAATTTAAAGGCCAAATATTCTTTAAATCATAATAAGGTAAAGCAAACTTATCTGAGTTTAACCTTGCCATGAATTCTGGAATTAAAAAAGCAAAACCAAGCTGAAAAAATAGTACAGAAAAGGTTCTAATACGTTGGTATTTATTGTTTTTATACTTCCACAAAAATTTAATACCAAAGAGCAAAACGGCTAAGGTGTAAAAAACACCATAAACAAACCACTGGCTAGCTGGGTTTCCACTTAACCAATTACTTAATGGGTCAAAAAAGGCGATTAACCCTGTATTTTCTGTATTATCGTTTAAACCTAAATAAGCTGGATAAAAGTACAAGACTACATAAAATCCCGTAAGAAAAATACCTAAAGCATAAGCCCAAATACCCCGATTTGTTAGCGATTTAAAAAAAACATTATCATTTTTAATTCCTGGCTCCTTAGCTTTATACAATTCTCTTGCATAACCAATTATACCAAGACTCATTAACGCAATTGAAAGCAACATCCAACCAAGGGTATTATTTTCCAACTGATTAAACACACTAATTAAAGCGAGAAAAAGGCCTAAAAAACCAATAAATAAAAAAGCTTTTTGTTGAAGCGAAAAGCTTTCTGGACTTCTTCCTGTAACTGAAATGTTTTCGATAGCCATAATTAATTTGTGTGTAAGTTAGAATCTTGCTGCCATTTTTTTTGTATCTGATTTTCATACGAAGCAAAAAACTCAGGGTCAAAGTTTGCTTTACTTAAATGTTGAATAACATAATCGGCTGTTCTATTTTTGTTCAAAACTTCATTAAAAAATTCGTGCCTCAAGCGTATGCCAAAAGTATTTATTCCTAAGAATTTCCCCGTAGATTGTTCATATTCTATTTCTATAGCTTTCTCTTCATTTTCGTGTTTCCAATAGAAGTGAACATTTCCTTTTTTTGGAGTAGAAAAGACCCAACCATAAGTTTGGTATTCAATAGCAAAAAACTTAGCCGAATTAAACCAATGTCCTGGAGTGTAGGTGGTTGGGTTTCCACACAAGGTTTGGGCTAAGGTTTCACCCATAATTCTGCCAGTGTACCAAACCGACTCAACTTTTGGCCGATAACCTAATGAATAGTTACGTTCAGCGCAATCTCCTATGGCATAAACATTAGACACATTCGTTTTGAAATAAGCATCAATTAAAATTCCGGTATCGGTTTCAATCTTAGACGGTTTCACAAATTCAATATTTGGCTGAACGCCGGTTGTTAAACCAACTAAGTCGCATTTAATTTCTTCTTCCTGGTCTTTGGTAAGAATAGATTTTACCCTATTTTGACTTGATGGTAGAATACTTTTTAATTCGGTAGAGCGTTTTAAATCAATTCCGTGATTTAGAATGTGATTAGTAATTAAAGAAGCAGAATGTTCGGGCAAAATAGTATTCCAAAACTGTTTTTCCCGTACCAAAAAGGTAACTGGTATATTTCGTGAATGTAACATTTCAGCAAGTTCAACCCCAATTAGCCCTCCACCAACAATTACTGCTCTTTTACATACCTGATTGCTAGGAGCCTGTTGTTCTAAAAGTTCTAAATCCTGTTTTGAATATAAGCCTTGAACTCCTCTAAGTTCTTGACCTGGCCATCCAAATTTCTTAGGAATTGAGCCTGTTGCCAAGACTAATTGATTATAAGTTATGCTGGTTTGATCTTGAAAAATAAGCCTATTAGAATCTGTTTCAACAGCCCTAACACGCTTCTGAATTAATTCGATCTTATTTTTTTTCCAAAAAGAGGCTTCGTAGGGCTGTAAATGTTTCCATTTCATGTGCCCCATATACACATACATAAGCGCCGTCCTAGAAAAAAAGTAAGGAGATTCATCAGAAATAAGACTAATTTTCTTATTAGAATTCTTTCGCAAATGCCTTGCTAAGGTTGTTCCAGCAATTCCATTTCCTATAATAACAATATGCTCTTGAGCCCTCATAAATCCTATAATAAAAGACTAAGTTAAGAAACTTCTTCTGACTTCCTCATCCAATTCTTCCTTTTTTTCTTTGGCGTTTAAACGGGCTGTTCGCTTTAGTTGGTTCATAAAAATAAGTTTTTAGTTAGCCTTGCCAAGAGCTTCTAAGGTCGCTTTGGCAAAGCTCTAAAAACACTATTTTTAACTTACCAAGCTGCCGCTTCCATCCCTAACGCTGTGTTATTAAATTAAGATTAATCAGTTGAATTTTAAAAACTATAGCATCAAGTTTTTTTAAGCGCCTTCCTCTTTTGAGCTGGATTTTTAGAAACCATGAACACCCCAACAAAGACCAAACTTGCAGCTACAACTTTAAGTAAGTCAAGCTGATCAATACCAGCATAAATAGCGTAAACAATAGCAATAACCGGTTGTAAATAAACAAAAACACCAAGGGTTGATGCCGAAAGTTGTTTTAAAGCATAGATATTTAGCAAATAAGTTAAGAAGGTGGTTCCAATCACCACAAAGCTCATACGCCATAGGGCATCAAAAGGTAAATTGATCCAATCTACCTGCTTAAATTCAGTAAAACAAATAGGAAGGTTAATTATGCTTGCAATTAAAAATAAATATTTCATTAAAGTGATGGAGGAATATTTTTTAGTAAGCGGTCTTACCAAAATTAAATAAATTCCGTAAGAAGTTGCATTGATAAGAATCAACGTATTTCCTACTGGGATGTTTGGCGCATCAGAAGTAATTTGAGGGCCAAAAAAAACTAAACTCAAACCACCTAATAATCCTAATATTGCTCCGGAGGCCTTAAGCCAAGTTATTTTTTCACGAATTAAAATGGCTGATAAAATAAAGACTAAAATAGGCGAAATGGTAACTATTACAGAAGAATTAATTGGTGTAGATAAGCTTAGTCCTTTAAAAAACATAAGCATATTAATTACCATTCCAAAAACAGCTGCTGCAAAAATTCGTTTCCAATCTTTGCGCTCAATTGTTTGGCTAGGAACAAAAAAACTAATTATTAAAAATAACAGAAAAGCACCTGTAACGCGCAACAAAATCAAACCAAAAGGTTCAATATAAGTAGGCATTAAAGATTTAGCAACCGTATGATTTACACCGTAAATTGAGGTTGCGCCTAAAGCGGCTAAGACTGCCCACCAACGTTTAGTCATCTAAATACGACTTGAGTTCTTGGAGGTTTTTTTTAGCATTACCAACAAAAATTTGGTCTTGAAAGAGAAAAACTGGACGTTTCAAGAAGGTATAATGTTCTAAAAGTAAGTTTTTATAATCTTCTTCAGAAAGGTTTTTTGATTTCAAATCGCGTTGTTTATATAGCTGTGCACGTTTATTAAACAGGGCTTCGTAAGTACCTTCTAGGGCGTACATTTTAGCTAAATCTTCAGCTGAAATTGGGTTGCTTTTTACATCAACTAATTTATGTTCAGCGGGTAATTCAACTTCAGAAAGAATGCGTTTACATGTAGAACAAGTAGATAGGTAAAATACGTTAAGCATAGTAACTAACTTTTAGAGCTATAATTTTTATAAATATAATAACCTAGTCCTCCAATAAGAAGGTAAGGGAAGGCCATTAAAAATAAAATTCCATTATTAATTCCTTCTGCAGTAGATTGATCTGCTTCAGATTCTAACACCGCCCTACACATTGAACATTGTGCAAAGCCTTGGTTAGAGGCTACTAATAAAATTAGTACAAAGCCTAGTAATTGGTATATTTGTTTTTTTCTATACATAATAAGGAGATATCATAAAATAAACTATAACGCCAGTAATAGCAACATATAACCAGATAGGAAAAGTTATTCTAGCAAGTTTTTTATGTGCTTCAAAGTTTTTTGTAATTGCTTTTAGATAAGTAAAAAGGACTAGAGGAATGATGCAAACCGACAACAAAATGTGAGAAACTAAGATAAAATAATAGATGTATTTTATTGAGCCTTCTCCTCCAAATGTCGTTGAATCTGAGGTCATGTGATAAGCTACATACATAACAAGGAAAAGAACTGATAAAGCGATTGATGTTTTCATCAAGTTTTCATGTAACTTAAATTTTTTCTTCTTAACAGCTACTAAAGCGAGTATTAATAATAAAGCAGTTAATGCGTTAATACTTGCATAAGTAGGTGGCAAAAAACCTAATCTTTCTACGTTTGGAATTCTCACTGTAAAAAGAACAGCTACAGCAATGGGTATAATGATTGAAAGTACCCAGATTAATTTAGTATATTTTTTTTCTGCTAGTTTATTCATCATAATAATTTTTTAATATCCTCAATTAAAATACTTATTTGCTCTTCGTCTCCAGGATTACTATCGCCCTTAAGCGGAACTGCACCTTGATAATAAAGAATAGGATTTCCATGCTCATCATGTCGAGATCTTAAATAACCTTTTTTATCTACTAAGGCAAAAAAACCTGAATGTTCAAATCCACCAGGAGCATTTTTATCTTCAGCTGCATAAGCATTAAATCCATTTCGGGCTAATTCATAAATTTGGTTTCTATCACCTGTTAGAAGGTGCCAATGAGGATGTTGTATTCCGTATTTTTCGCGGTATTTATTAAGAACTTCAGGGGTGTCGTGTTCTGGATTGATTGTAAAAGAAGCAATACCAAAATTCATATTACCGTAAAACTCATTTTGTACTTCTACTAAATTTTCATTCATGATAGGACAAATTGTTGGACAGGTAGCAAAAAAGAATTCTACTACATAAACTTTGTCCTGATAATCTTCATGGGTAATTGTTTCTCCTTTATGATTGGTGAAGCTAAATTCAGGAACTTTCCTTTTAACCTCATTGCCTTCATCATCTTGTACAGTTAAATAAGCTAACTCATTAGCACTTGCTCGGTTACTAAATTCATTAACCGCCCATATTCCGAAAACTAAAACAATAAATGAAATTCCTATGTACGAATAATTTTTCATGTCAATCTTCTGTTTTCTCTTCTTTATATTTCTTTAGTTCTAGTCGATATTCAGCAAGTATTACCTTCATATCATCTACCATTTTATTGTTTAATTCGGCTACCGATTTTGTATTGTAGCTTTTCTTTAAGCCTTCGTCTTCGTCATCTAATCTTCCTCTAAGATTACCTTTTTTGTCGATTATAAAAGCTTCAGCAGAAGAAAAATTAGTATCTAATTCATGCTTAGAATTGAGTTTATTAAACTGCTTTGTGAGTTCGTTTTGTGATAAAACAATAATCTTCCACGCGTAAGCTTCTGAGGTTTTGTTTATTTCATCAATAAAGCGCTTGGCTTCTTCAAGTTGGTTTTCCAAAATAAAACTAACTACCTGAAAATCTTGAAATTCTCTATTTTTATCATAAATTTTTTCCTTCAGGTTAAATGCGAATACAGATTTTACTTCAACATCACCTCCTAAAAAGGTAAAAATATTAATTTTATCTTCTAGAGCAATTGGTTGATTAGTAACTTGATCTGTAGAAGATTTAATTAGCAGCACATTTTCCTCTAGTACAGGTAAACGTCCAAAATTATTAACCCCACTTGAAAAAAACAAGTAAGCTACAAGTGGCAGAACAAAAAGGACAGCTAATACCGTAAATTTTTTAAATTTTTTCATGTTGCAAAAATAAAAAAAGGCAGTTGTTCAACTGCCTTTTTTATGTAAGTTTTATGTAGTGTTTTAGAAATTAAAAATCCCAAGTCATAAATTCATTGGTATATACATCATGAATATAATTCCCTTCAATTAGCAAAATTGCAATTAGGTAACAAATCAAGAAAACGCCTGTCCAAACAACTGTTCTTCTAAGTCCAGGTGATTCGTGTTCCATGTGCATAAAAGCCCAAGTAATAAAATAAGCTTTGTAAATAGTAAGAATAATAAATATCCAGTTAAGTAAAGACATGGAAACCACCTCTGTAAAAACCAGAAAATGAGGTTTAAATATACCTAATACTACTTCTACTATAGTTAGGACAGAAAGGATTATAAATACAGACCATATTCTTTTGGTTGTTCCTTCGTGATGAGTTGATGCGTCTTGTGCCATAAGCTAAAAAATATTTTTATAAAATTAAACCAAGTAAAAGAAAGTGAATACAAATACCCAAACTAAATCTACAAAGTGCCAATAAAGTCCAACTTTTTCTACCATTTCATAACTTTTTCTTTTTTCATAGGTACCAATTAGAACATTAAAGAATGTAATGATTAGTAAAACTACCCCAGAAAAGACGTGAAAACCATGAAAACCTGTAATAAAGAAAAAGAATCCACCAAATAACGGAGCTCCATATTCATTTTTACTCATATTTGCTCCAAAGATGAGGTCAACACCTCTATCTTCAAGATATTTAAGCGATTCTTGTCTATTCAAAACTGTTTTCTCTTTTTGCTCATTAAGTTGCATTGTACGCACTAAGAGGTTTTCTTCATTTTTAAAAGCCTCTTTTACATCATCAATGTGGTATTGAGGAATACTACTTTCGCTTATGTACCAGGCACCTTTATTTCCTTTATGCTGCTCTCTGTAAGATTCGTGCTGTGGAGCAAAGTCCTGTATAGCAACGCGTTTGCCATCATTATCTACAAACTGCAATATTTTTCCTGATTTAGTTTCAACAGCTCCATATTCTCCGTTAATAAAATTTTTCCATTCCCAGGCTTGAGAGCCTAAGAAAACGGCACCACCTAATATGGTAAGCGCCATATAAAAAGTAACTTTTGATTTTTGCAATTTATGGCCTGCATCTACTGCTAAAACCATAGTTACTGAAGAAAAAATCAAAATAAAAGTCATTAAAGCTACGTAGTACATGGGTGCGTCAATTCCGTGGAGGAAAGGGAAGTGATTAAACACTTCATCTGCTATAGGCCATTCGTCTATAAATTTAAATCTTGTAAAGCCATAAGCGGCCAAAAAGCCTGAAAATGTTAATGCATCTGAAGTAATAAAAAACCACATCATTAACTTTCCATAACTGGCTTTTAGAGGTTGATTTCCACCTCCCCAGTTTTTTCCTTCTGTACCAGTCTGTTCAACAGCAGTAGAATCCATAAATTTTTAATTTAAGTTAGCGCAAAAATAATTAATTATTTCTTCTTAAAAAATATAAAAATAGGAAAAAAACAAAAATAATAACAACCAGAGTACATCAACAAAATGCCAGAATGTGGCACCAATCTCAAAACCAAGTCTATGCTCTTTGGTGTACCTCCCTTTAAACTGCTTAAAAATCATTACACTAAGCACTACTAAGCCTGACAAAATATGTACCAAGTGCAAAAACACAATTAAATATATATAGGACGCTGTAACATTACTTGCAGCCCCTGTAAATCGGTATCCTAATTCAATGATAGCATTAAACCCAATGAATTGTAAAATCACAAAAATCAGTCCTAGCACAAAAGTGACTAATAGAGATAAATTGGCTTGTGATTTTTTCCCTGCTTTAATCTGCTTTTTAGCAAACATGAGTGTTATGCTACTCAATATAATGATAGCTGTACTCCAAAAAAACTCATCAGGTAATCTAAAATCATCATCCCAATCTGGTCTTGCACTACTTACAATAAAGGCCGACATTAAGCCTGCAAAGGTCATGGATAAACTAATTATACCAAACCACAACATCATCTTTCTTGACCTTTCAAATTTTTCTTTGTACGGTCTGTTTTCTATACCCATTCGCTTATAAATTTATCTGCAACGTAAACAATTTGAATTAAAGTTATGTATGAAACACTGGCTAGCATTAACTTTTTGGCTGCTTTTTCTGTTCTTTTTTGGTAGAGTTGTACAGCGTGGTACAACATAACTAAACCAAGTAATAGTACTAAAGCAGCTCCTATATAAGACAATTCTAATTTACCTGTAAGCCCAGTAACAGGAATCAAGGTAACAATTAACGTCCAAATGGTATAAAGAACAATTTGGAGCGCAGTTGAAGTATCTCGTTTACCTGTGGGCAACATAAAGAAACCGCCTTTCTTATAATCATCATACAACCACCAGCCTAAAGCCCAAAAATGCGGAAACTGCCAAAAAAACTGAATCATAAAAAGTGTTCCTGCTTCTATGCTAAATTCACCTGTAGCAGCTACCCATCCTAACATGAAAGGAATTGCTCCAGGAAATGCACCAACAAAAACTGAAAGTGGAGTTTTGGTTTTTAAGGGGGTATAAATACTCACATAAATAAAAATAGAGATAGCGCCAAATAGTGCCGTTTTTGGATTAATTATAAAAAGTAAAATTAATCCTAAAACCGTTAAAAAACTTGCTATAGCAAAACTTTGATTAACCGTAAAACGACCAGCGGGAATAGGTCTGTTTTTTGTTCGATTCATTTTCTTATCTAAATCGCGCTCAATAATTTGGTTGTATGCATTGGAAGCACCTACCATAGCATATCCTCCAGCGGCTAAAAGAAAGATATTCAGTAGCGAAAATTGATCTGCTCCTAAGAAATAGCCAGCAATAGACGAAAAAACTACACTAATAGCTAAACGCATTTTAGTGAGCTCTTTAAAATCTGATAAAAAAGTAATATTACTTGCTAAGGCCAAATCTCTAGACAACGATTTATTTTTTTGCAAAGATACTTTTTAATAGCTTTTTTAATTAGAAAAATTGGTTAATATTTAGTCTATAAATTAATTTTTAGGCAAGTATTTATTCTTAGATTAGATTTAAGTTGAACCAAGTTTTTTGAAAACTAATGAAAAACCAACCAAAAAATTTAGATTATTGTTTCACCAATAGAATTTAATCAAATAGATGAATTTATTTAAGACTAAAGATGAAGCACTTGAACCAACAAATTATACTTCGTATAAATGCTTACTTTTAGTTCTTAATTTAAGAAAAGTAATTAATTAACTTGAAAGCTTTCAGCAGCTTCTTCATCATATTGAAAGTTTAAATCTATGTTTATTTCAAGCGCGTTTTTAGCCTTAATCTGTGTTCTTTCAAGATGAATCTCTATTTTAAATTTCAATTCTATAGGTCTGCCTAGCGCATTTAAAGCTGGTTTAACTTTTGGTAAATCCACTATTGCATTTTGGAAAGGAACAAAAATTTGACTTTCTGCGGTAGAAAAACCTGAAACTGAAAACTGCCCTTTTCGGTTAACTTTAACCAAGGCTTCAAAATTTTTATTATAAATTTGGTCATAGGCAAGCTCTTCTGAATGGTAGCTTTTTTTTAATAATTTGATAAACTCTAATTTAAAACAAGCATTTGAATCACGTTGGTCGCTTTCACAAATTTCAAACTTTGGCAATTCATGTATTTGATTACGCTCGTTAACTTGAGCTTGTACTTGGATAAAAAAAAGACCTATTAAGGTCAATAAAATTAATCTTCTCATTGTATAAGGGGAATTTAAAAAAACCCGAGGTTGATTATCTCGGGTTTTTAGGTATATTTATAATTAATCTTGTATTTGAAAAACAATTGGGAGATTATAAGAAACTCTTACTGCTCTTCCTCTTTGTTTACCGGGCTTCATATCAGGCAACTTGCTAACCACTCGCTCACCTTCTTTGGTAAGTCTTGGGTGCTGAGATCTACCACGTACATTCACAATATTTCCATTTTGGTCTATCACAAAAGAAATATATACACGGTTAATGCCAGAAAGACCTAAATCTCTACCAATACTAGTATCAAACTTTTTGCTCACATAGTCTTGAATTTTTTGTTGCATACATTGTTTTCTAGCTTCGTTTGTCTTTTCTTTTTCACATCCAGGAAAAACAGGCACATCAGAAATACTAGAAAAAGGAACTTCTTCAATTACATCATCAGAACCTATATCTGCTACTTCATCAACTTCTACAATTTCATCTTCAAGATCAACTTCAGTTTCTTCAATCTCAACCTCCTCTTCTTCAGAATCATCTTCAATAATTTCAATAATTTCTGGTGCTGGTGGCGGTGGTGGAGGTGGTGGTGGAGCTTGAATCATTTCCGTAATAGGCACTTCTTCATCGTCTAAGAGGTTCATCTCAACAATCTCCTCTTGGTACTCTGTCTTATCGTAAGTTTTCCACTCTATCATAACATAAGAGAGCGCTAACATAAAAACTAGACCTAATTGGAAGAATAAAAAACTCTTTTTACCAATATTTGCTTTTTCCGATTTTTTTGGTTTCATATTTATCTTTTTTCAAGCGTTAAAATTACTATTTTTTTTGGGAATTGAAAGTTTTGAACACAAAAATTGATTTTAAGTTTTAGTTAATTCACTTTAATTATAATAGGCAAAGAATAAATTACCTTAACATTTTCTTGATTATGAACAGCTGGAGTGAATTCAGGTAAGTTTTGAATAATTGATTTTGCTTTTAAGTTGAGCTTCTCTGAAATAGAGTTTGTAAATACATCAATAACTTTACCGTCATGGTTTACCGTAAATTGCACATAAATCTTAACTCCATTGTCTTCTTTTGATAGATAAGGACGTAATTTTTTTGAAATTATTTGTGCAATTTTTTGATGCATACAATTTTTTTGATCTACAGAACTGGTAAATTGTTCACAACCGCGAAAAACAGGCGCTTTACTCACGCTAGCATAAGGTAAGGTTTCTATTATTTCGGTTTTGGGAAGGTCGTCTATATCGTCTATATGAGCAATGTTGTCGTCTAAATTCAAATCAAACAATGAGCTTTCAACATCATCAGGGTCAGGTCTTTTTTGAGTTAAATCCTCCTCTACAAGAGGTGGCTGATTTAAAACTTCAGGCTTGCTTTGCTTAGGCATTTTCACCTCCTTTTTAACGCTTGACATTGCAGGTTCATCTGCTATACTTTTATTGATCTGAAAATACTCATCTTCAGGAAATTCTTTTACATAGTAAGTTTTGTTTTCAATAAGAATAAGGCTAATAAATAGCACAAAACAAAGACTCACTAAAAAATACAATTTTGATTTTGCGTTTAAGTTTTCTTTCTTTTTAAGTTTCATTAGATAAGGAATTTTAGGTTATTAAAATTGACCTTAACTACTTACCGGGTTTCTTTTTAGAAATAGTATAAAGAATAAAGAGAACTATTCCAGAAAATAAAGCTCCAAGGCTATTAAACAAAATATCTCCATAATCAAAACTACGGTGAGTAGTTAATCTGTCTTGAAGTATTTCAATTATAATGCCAAAAAAAACTGAAATCAGAAAGGAAAAAATAAAAGTATGATAAAACGACTTTCTTAAAGCGAAGTAAAAATACATGAACCAACTTGCAAAAAATACAGCATATTCAATGAAATGGACGTATTTATCGATATAAGGAATGGAAACCGAGGGAAGTTTATCGGTTTCCATCAAAGATAAATAAATTATTGACAAGCTAATTATTAAGCTAAAAACTATCCAAAAAATTTTATCCGTCAATATGTGTTTTATACGCATCTGCGTCTAGTAAATCGTTAGCTTCATCTGCATTTGAAAGTTTAATCTTGATGATCCAGCCTTCCTGATAAGGGTCTTCATTCACAACTTCAGGTTCCTCCTCAAGTCCTTCATTAAACTCAATAACTTCACCAGACAAAGGCATAAACAAGTCGGAAACTGTTTTTACAGCTTCTACTGTTCCAAAAACCTCATCTTTAACTATGGTTTCGTCTAAAGTTTCTACTTCAACATAGACAATATCGCCCAATTCTCCCTGAGCAAAATCGGTAATTCCAACTGTTGCAATGTCTCCATCAATTTTCACCCATTCGTGATCTTTTGTGTACTTTAAATCCTGTGGTATATTCATTTTATAAGTGTTATATTAATTTCCAAAGTTGTAAGTTAATGTCAATCCAGATCTAATTGTTGTTTGTGGAAAAATAGTAGAAATTGCGTTTTCCGTAAAAATGTGATCATAAAAGAAAATAACTGTCAATTGTTTAGACAGCATATAGTCTGCTGTAAAATTAATTTGCCAAATATTCTGTCCAGACACAGTTCTATTATTATCAACATCCAGCGCTCTAATTAAGGTTTCATTTTGCCTTAATGCTAAATCTAATTTCAAATTTAGGTCTCCACTTAACACCCTTCTGTTTCCTTCAAATTGAGTTACTATTCGTAAGTCTTTAATTCGATAACCTAAACCTACTACGTATTCTTGTCCTTGCATTTCGGTTAAAAGGTTGTTATCAAAACTCAATGACAAAGAACGATCTCTTCTAATTTCAGTAAGTACGCTCACTGAATTCTTCATTTCAAAATCTAATCGAATTAATGGTGAAAACAACTCGGTTAAATTTACGTTCGCAATATACAATTCATTTCTGAAGTTTCCATTAGAGTCTTTATTGAATTGACCAAAAGGGTCTCTTCTATCATACTGCAAATTGGATTGGAACATATTCATGGTGTACATAGATTGGTAACCATGCTGAACAGAAAAACGATTAAACCTATCCTTAAACCACTTTACTTTCATCAAACCGGTGTACTTTAAGTTCCAATTCGGTAAAGGGGTTTCTCTAAAAGCACCAAGACTTACAGATTCGGGATTTTCTCCCATATAAGCAGCCAAAAATGCGGGTAAAAGCACCGATTGACTTGATCTACCAAAACCATTTGGGTAACCGTTTTCATCTAAATTTTCTGGATTATTTGGATTAATCCCAGCATTTTCTGCTAATCTTCTTGCTATTACCAATCTATTGTCTCTAAACTCTTGGAAAACAGGCGAATTTGTTCTAGTACTTTCAGAAAAAGCAGTTTTAATCAACATGGTTGAGATACTATAATTCCCAAAGGTATTAGGAGTAAGCGATTGGTATTGAAGGCTTTCTCTATCTACTCTAAAGTTTTCTGTATAGGTGTCTGAATACATGCGGTTAGCCATAACATCTATAGTTAAGCCTTGCATAGGTTTTAAGCCTGCATTAAAATCTAGTTGTTTGTTTAGAGTTCTATTGTATTGCTCGTTAAAACCTTGAAATTCTGTTAATTGACCATTCAATGCCGCTCTATTTCTAATATCCCGCTGACTTCCAAAAGTAAATAGTGGTGAAGGCTGCAACGTTCCAAAACCTATATCGTGGGTAAACCCTGGTAAGAACATACCTCTTGTTTCAGACATATTGAGCTGAAGCCTTTCTATCATCGTAATAAGGCTAACTCCTAAATTATAAAAGTGGTCTCCAAAATTCAATTTGTCTTTTAAATTATTATCATCCTTTTTTGGATTATCGCTTACCTTAGCAGAGACTGATGCTCTTCTTCGGTCTCCTCCTCTTCGGTTCAATTGTTGTTGACGTTGCCCCTGACCTTTGTCAACCTTTCGTTTTTTTAAGTTTAAATAATTATACAAACTTGCCATATTCAAGTTTGTGTTTAATTGATGCACCTGAGAATTCTGAATAGTGTTTCCAATGTTTGGAATTCCTTCTAAGTTTCTTAAAATCTCTGAACCTCGTTGCCATTGAAATGTTCCTGTGTATGAATAATCTGCTTGAATAAATTCTAACGCAGGAATTTTATCAAAGGGAATACTATAATTCATTTGTAAATTCTGAAGATGGTTATTAGCTTCTCCGGTATTAAAAAAACCATCCCAAATACCCACTCTCGGGTCTTGATTAAGATTTTCATCCAAGTAATTTCTAACTATTCGATTATTGTTTACATTAAAATTGAAGGTTAGATTTTGAGTTAAACTCCAATCAATGGCGTACTGCAAATCAAAAAAGTAGTTTCTTTGAAATAAGGTTGGAAGACCTAGGCTATCTTCAGGCAAATTAAACTCTCTAAAATTAACTTCGCTATATTGTCTTAACACACTTGTACTAGCGGTAATACTATTAGGCAACAAATTAAGGTTGAAATCTTTAAACAAATCAAAGTATTCACTTTTATCAAAAAAACCTACATTTTTTAGAGGCTCAAACTCTAGGGGAGTAAAGTTAAAACCATAGTTAGCATTAAAATCTATATTTTGATCTAAACTTCTGCTAATTTCAAAATCTCTATGGTTGGTCTGATTATAAGTTCCTGAAAAGGTAAAATTTTCAATATCCCAGGGCATAGGCACATTCCCTTCGCCTACTCGCTCTTTTCTTAAGCCAATAATACTAAGGCTTTGGCGTTTGGTATAGCTTTCTGCTCTTCGTTGAAATTCTTCTCTATCATTGGCATCTTCTGTATTGGCAAGTAAAGTTTCAAGCTCAATGTCTAATAAAATTGGGTCAAATTGAGGGGTAATTAATTCTTCTCCAATACTGTAATTAAATGGAATTTTAATTCCCCAATCTTCCGGAAGTAATTGACCAATATTTATACCTGTTACTACTTCATATTGTTGTGCATCTTCCCTGCTTCTTTGGTTAGGTTTTTCTTCTATACCACCAAAACCAATTGTATTTTTACTTGCTGAAGCTGTAACATTCATAAAATCGGCTACATTAGCATCCATATCTAAAATAGCCGCCCAACCGCCTTGATTTCTAAGTTCAGAAATTCTTAATTCGTTGAACCAGACCGAACCAGAAATATCTCTATCTGAAGCATTTCTAAGTCCGAGCATTAAGACTCTAATATTTCCAAAACTGGGATTTCCCTTTATTCCTACCCTAATATTTCCTGCCTCTGTAAAATCGGGTGCGGGGTTTCCGTCTTCATCAAAAAAGTTTAAATCTAATGAGCTAAATTGGTCACTACCAATTACAGTTGATTTAATTTGTTGAAGTAACTCTAACGGAACTTCCATATCGTTTTCTAAAGGCCACACCTCTCGCTCTGCAGTAGCCTGACGGTCTGAAACCTTAAGAGGCACCTCTATTTCATAAAAATTATTGGTAAAATCAATTCCCATTCTAATAACCGCAACCATTTCATTATCTTCCAATTGAACTTCTGGAGGCGGTAGTGCCTCTGCGTGCAGGAACATTTCTAAGTATTTATATTGCCGCATATCAATCTGGAAGTTCTTAAAAACAGCTCTAGAGTCGTTAGGTTGTAGGTTTTTTGTAGTTAAGGCTAAGGATTGTTCATCTTCTCTAATCGCTACATTGTTATTCACCATTTGTTCTCTAATTACACCAGGCGGAGTTACATAACGCGATGTTATTTCCTCGCTTACAGGAGCCACTTCAAGGGTAGTTGCAGAGTTGGTAATGGGGTCTGTACCATTGGGAACAACTGGTTGGTCATAGGTCAAGTAATCCCCACGCACTAAATCCATTGTTCCAAACCTTAATACAGTTTCCTGCTGAAATTCGGTTAAGAACATACGCATAAAACGCACCGCTCTTAAATCTGAAATTCCACCTACGGAAAATTCTGGCGATGTTCTTAAGGGAACTCTAAACTGAACCCATCGAGCTGGTATTTCGGCTCCGTTTGGAGCGGTGGTAACCACTTCCTTAACATCAGTTATATAGTCACTATTTACACCTGAAACACTACTTGTATTATTTTCTACACTCATACCTGGATAAATAGGCACTTCGTATTCAAAGTAACTATCTATGGTATTCATGGTATTATCACGATCTACATCCTCTACATCGGGCTGGGCAGAATTTCCACGATTGTTTTGTCCTACACCTACGGGATTATTTCCTTCCATACCGTTGTATAATTCGTAACGCTCTAAAATCCCTCCTTCACGTTGTAAATAAAATTGATAATCATCTCTTGCAGGATCATCAAAATTAGCAAATTGAGGAAATTGTTGTGTTTCTAGGGCATTATTAAAACCATCTAATCCAACATCTTGATTTACACGATCGTCTCCCTCTGTATCAAAGGCATAAACTAAAGATTGGTTGGAAGGTACTTTAGCAAAATTTGTGGTAATGGTGTTTTGGGTTCCTCCGTCCTCTGGAAGTCCATTTTCAAATTGCTTTCTTCCATCTTTGAGAATGTCTTCTGAAATACTTCCAAAATTAAGAACAACTTTTCCTCCTGGATTGTTTTGATTTTCTTCGTAAATGAAGGGATCCATTAACCAAAATTCAACAAACTCTACATTGGCTCGCTCAAAGTCTGTGGTTTCCATACCTCGCATTATCCCGGCAAAATTTTGTTCTGGATTTGGAAGTGAATTATCTCCAGCGCCGGCTGGATTGTAGTTGTACATACCTCTTTCGTCAGGTTTATAAACCAAATCTAAAGAGAAGATAGTTTGAAATTGTCCTGGTACAATATCTCTATTAGGAAAAATCTCATTAATCAGTATTCGCCTAGAATACCAATGCGATAAATCATCGTCAGTCATTCCTGGTGGGCGCTGAGTGCTGTAAAATATTGGGTCAATACTGTACCAATTTAATTTTCCTCTATAGTAGCCTGTACTAATTTGATCGTTTCCATCAAAGTTGCCATTTATGTCGTTAGGCCCTCTATAGCCAACAGGTACACTTGAGAGTCTCCAAGCATCTGCACCAAGCACAGAAATTGTAGTTTGCGATGCTTCAAAATCATCAACATAAGAAGCATCTCTTCCGCTAAAGTTATCGGCAGATGGTGTACTTGGACTCAAATAAGCAAACTCACCTCTAAGGGAAAAATTAGATTCTACTTCGGTATTGATATTGGGTAATTTGTTAACCATTCGGGTTAAAAAAGGAACCTCTGTGTTATAATTAAAATTGACACCATACATGGTATTATTAACCGGCTCACTTCCAAAGTTAGCTTTTTGTGTGAGTGGTCTTTCATTCATGTTGAGGAAAGTACCTCCAATCAAAAGCTCTTCAGAGAATTCGTGTTGAACGTCTATACCCGTAAACCGTTTAGTCTGTCTTCCGAATACAGCATTGTTTTCAGTAGAAACCTGAATAGGTGTATCTGAAGCTAATAAAGCATCATCTAAAATCTGGACCAATCCAAGCTCGTAATTAACGGTATAATCAACTCCTTCTTGAAGTTGTCTTCCTCCAGCAGTAACTTGCACAGAACCTCGCGGTACATTCATTGCTCCAATAGGAATTCCTTCCTGACTAGAGGCTTTGTATTGCCCTCTAAGCTGAAATTTATTTCGTTCAGCTTCTTGTTGCATGGCTTGTGTTTTAGTAGTGTTATAAAGGGCTTGAAAGACATAGAATTCTTGATTTTCATTCCAAGTATCTTGGTCTGTATAATCTTCAGTAAGTTCATCCTGCAACTCTTCAAATAAAAACTCACCAAAAGGTTCAACTTTAGTAAACATAATTAAACCATTTTGAGGGTTTATAGTTACACCTGGAATAAAATCAAAAAAACCATCACTTCCGGGTAAGTTACCGCCGGCATTAAGTCGGTCAAAATTAAATAATTGAAGTAAATTCAATTCATTGACTTCATCAGGTAAAGGCAAAGCACTTTCTGGGGGTTGCTGAAGGAAATTAACAGGTTGTGGATCTGTATATAAAAGATTAAATCGAAACCTGTCCTCCTCAATATCAAAACCTCCAATACTGTAGATGTTTTTCATCATCAAATCCCAAACTGGTTCTGTTATGTTGGTAATTGGACTTTTAAGCATCTTCACAATTAAGGCTTGGTTGGAGGAAATATTTTGTTCTTCTTCTTGGTCAGGGTCTTGGTTTGGGTCCGATATAGGTTGCGAAGAATCTACACCATCATTTGCAAATTCACCTACTTTAAATACTTTACCATTAGAAGTATATTCATAAGCAACTGCTAAAATTTCATCATTATTAATTCGTTGATTTAAGCTAATGTAACCCAGTTGCGGATAAAGAGTGTATTCATTTGAGCTTAGCTGTCTTGCATTTTCTAGGACTGCATAATCCCTTCCTTCGCTCACCGCTGGGTTGGCTGGACCAAAGCCTTGTCCAACAGTAGAGATATCTCTAATCTGCGAATTTAGAATAGTAGAACCTGCTCCTGTGATTGCTGTGGGATTAAATAAGTTATTTCTATTATCGGGCAGGTTATTGGGTTGTGTAATAAAGTTTGGAACTGGAGAAGGAATAGAATTTCCATTATTATCCTGAAATAGGCCCATTTTTGTATCATCTGATTCTCCTATATCTTGAATAGCAACAATGTTTCTAGCATTTTGAAAACTTTGAGGATTATTTGTTCGGTTAGTGACCCAAATTTGGACACGTGTAATTTGAAACTGACTATTAATAAAAGGATAGTTAAGCAAGGCCTTATCATATTCGTCTCTAAATCGTTGCGCTAAGAAAAAGTGTCTATTCTCATCGTATTCAAGAATAAATTTATCAAATTCTTCTACTGTTCCACCTCCTTCTACATTGACACTTTGGCGTTCAGAATTTAATTCAGAAAAAACTCCTGTGATTGTTGTTTTACCAAATTGAAGTTGTGCTTTCACCCCAAACAAACTTTCAGCGCCTTGAATTAAGGAGCTATTGAGCGGCATATTAATGTTACCTACTTCAATGCTTCTTAGAATGTCATCTTCATCAGGTTCATATTCTAGACGAATTTGATTTTGAAAATCAAATGTAGATTGGGTGTTATATTCAGCAGCAATGGATACACGTTCACCCACTTGCCCATCCATGCTCAAATTAATACGCTGATCAAAATCTAGGGTGGTATTACTTTGGTTTCTAGGAGAAATGGAAGGGTTATCTTGTTTAGAATACAAAACACCTAAATCCATAGAAACCTGACCTCTAGGAGTGATTTCAATTTTATTTCCACCAAATATGCGTTCAAACAAACCATTATTAACATAAAAAGCAGGTATCAAGTTTTTATCTTCATCACCTTCTTCTGCTTTTTTAGCGGCATCTGCTTTCTGCTTAAAATAGTTTTTCATTTCCTCTCTAAGAATTAAGTCTTCATATTCTTCGGGAGTTAAAACTAGGGGGTAATCTATATCAACATTATTAATCTGTGCGGTAAAAATATAGCGATTGATGATGGGGTCATAGGTGTAGGATTCTTGAACGCTTTTTAGTTTTGGAAGTTTTACATTTCCAAGTGTGTAACTTGTTTCTAAAGAATCCTGCTCAGTCTCTTCTTCTTCCTGAGCCTGAAGCTGGGCAACAGAGAAAAACAGAACAAAGAACAAAAATGCAATCTTACAGCAAAGCTTTCCTAATGAATTTATCACTCTAAACATCAATTGATTACAAGTTTTTTAAAGCTAACTTTATTATTGATTCTACAGAAGCATCAGGAGTTTGTTTAACAATTTTAGCAACTACTTTTTCTGCTTGTTTTTTTGTATATCCTAATGTCTCTAGTGCTGATAACGCTTCTTCCTTATGAGTATTGTCTTTAAATGTTAATTTTTCTAAAGAAGTTTCAACTTGAGTAATCTTATCTTTTAAGTCTATAATAACTCTTTGGGCTGTTTTTGCTCCTATTCCTTTTATACTTTTAATGGTATCTACATCAGCTTGAGCTATAGCTTGGATAATTTCTTCAGGGCTTAAGGAAGAAAACATAAGTCTAGCGGTGCTCGCACCTATACCAGAAACGCTTATCAATTTTCTAAAAACTTCTCTTTCTGGCTGAGTATAAAAACCATATAAGGTATGGGCATCTTCTCTAACTTGAAGATGAGTATAGAGTTTTAAAAATTCTTCGTTAGGAATTTGCTCAAAAGTATATAATGATATATTTAAAAAATACCCAACTCCATTGCAGTCAATTACTACATGAGTTGGGTTTTTTTCAACTAATTTTCCAGCTATTTGAGTGATCATTTCGTTTCATTTTGAAGTGACCAAAAGTAACAAAAAAATTGAAAGCAAAAACTATCATAAAAGAAAATCAGGCGGTTTATTCGTGTTTTGTTTTTCGCTTTGCTTTTTGTTGTGCGTCAATTACAGCAACCGCAGTCATATTCAACATTTCTTCCACACTTGCTCCTAGCTGAAACACGTGAGCAGGTTTATCCATACCTAACAAAATTGGACCAATTGAGTCTGCCTCATTTACCTCTTTAAGCAATTTATAAGTTGAATTAGCTGCATCCAAATTAGGATAAATCAAAGTGTTTACTTTTTTATTGTTTAATTTAGTAAAAGGAAAATTATTTGCTCTCATTTTTCGGTTTAAAGCAAAATCTGCCTGCAATTCTCCATCAACATTAATCTCTGGATGATTCTCATGCAAGTATTCTACCGCTTTTGCAACCTTTGAGGCCATTGGGTTTTTGGAAGAACCAAAATTAGAATAAGACACCATAGCCACATTGGGTTCTAAACCAAACATTTTAACCGTGTAGGCTGTCATTTGAGCTATTTTAGCTAACTCTTCAAAATTAGGGCTTATGTTGATTGAAGTATCAGAAATAAATACAGGTCCTTTAGAAGTGTTCATTAAGTTAGTTGCAGCCACTTTAGAGACTCCATGCTCTTTACCAATAATTTCTAAAATTGGTTTTAAAGCAGACGGATAGGCTCTTGAATAGCCTGTTAACATGGCGTCTGCATCAGCTTCAACAACCATCATAGCAGCAAAGTAATTACGTTCTCGCATTAATTTTTCGGCATCAAACAATGTAATCCCTTTACGTTGTCTTTTTATCCACAAAGCTTTAGCGTATTTCTTAAGTTGCTCTTTTTGCTCATCAGATTTAGGGTCAATAATTTGAATTTTATCGGTTTCAAAATCTAATTCATCCATTAGTTCTAAAATAACCTCTCTACGTCCTAACAGAATGGGGATAGCAATGCCCTCGTCATAAGCAATTTGAGCTGCTTTCAAAACATCAAGGTGATCTGCTTCTGCATATACAACTTTTTTAGGGTTTGATTTAGCTCGGTTATGAAGTAAGCGTGTTATTTTGTTTTCATTACCCATTCGCTCAAGCAAATCTTTAGCATATTGATCCCAATCTTCAATTGTTCCTTGAGCTACGCCAGAAGCAATAGCTGCTTTAGCAACAGCTGGAGGAATCTCTCCAATCAATCTTGGGTCAAAAGGTTTGGGTATGATATAGTCTCTACCAAAAGCTAATCGAGTTTCTGCATAGGCAATATTTACTTCTTCAGGAACTGGTTTTTTAGCCAACTCTGCAATGGCTTTCACAGCTGCCATTTTCATTTCTTCATTAATTTTGGTAGCCCTAACATCTAAAGCTCCTCTAAAGATAAACGGAAATCCTAACACATTATTTACCTGATTGGGAAAATCTGTTCTGCCTGTAGCCATGATTACATCCTCCCTAGTATCTACTGCGGTTTGGTAATCAATTTCTGGGTCTGGATTAGCCATTGCAAAAACAATTGGATCATCGGCCATTGACCTAAGCATTTCGGGGCTTACAATTCCTCCCACAGATAAACCCAAAAGCACATCTGCGGCTTTCATAGCCTCTGCTAAGGAGGTATATTTTTTGGCAGTAGCGTAGTTCATTTGACGCTCAGATAAGTCTTGACGCTCTTTGTGTAGCACACCTTGACTATCAAACATCACTACATTTTCTGGTTTAACTCCTAGCAAAACATAAAGATCTGTACAAGCCATTGCGGCTGAACCTGCTCCTGACACAACCAATTTTACTTGTTCTATGTTTTTGTTTGCTAATTCTAGCGCATTAAGCAAGGCTGCTCCAGAAATGATTGCGGTTCCATGTTGGTCATCGTGCATCACTGGAATGTTTAGCTCTTCCTTTAATCGGTCTTCTATTTGAAAAGCTTCAGGGGCTTTTATATCTTCTAAATTAATTCCTCCAAAAGTAGGAGCAATTGCTTTTACAGTTTCAATAAATTTTTCTGGATCTTTTGCATCTACTTCTATATCGAAGACATCAATATCAGCAAAAATTTTAAACAAGAGCGCTTTTCCTTCCATTACCGGTTTAGATGCTTCTGGACCAATATCTCCAAGCCCTAAAACAGCAGTTCCATTAGATATTACGGCTATTAAATTTCCTTTGTTAGTGTATTTATATACTTCTTCAACATCTTTGGCTATCTCTTTACAAGGCTCAGCAACCCCAGGCGAATAGGCTAAACCTAAGTCCCGTTGTGAACTGTGCTTCTTAGTTGGGACTACTTCAATTTTTCCTGGTTTTGGTTTAGAATGATAGACTAACGCGTGTCTTCTCAGTCTTTTTTTACTTACATCCATAAGTTATAATTTAAAACGGTGTCTTTATTAGCTTGAGAAATTTATCGGCAAAATAAAATTTTAATCATTTTTGATTGATAAACTTTATATTTCTTTTTAAGCCTTCAAATTTAGTTCTTTTTACGGCAGATTTCTTGAAAATTTCATTAAAAACCTCCTTTGTTATTTCCTTCCAATCTTCTTTAGAATTTTTAAGTAAGCGCTGGTCTGGATTAAATAAAGGTTGATTGTGTGGTTTACTAAATTTATTCCAAGGGCATACATCTTGACAAATATCACAACCAAAAGCCCAATCTTCAAATTGATTGGCCATTTCTGTTGGCAATTCATCTTTGAGTTCAATAGTAAAATAAGATATACACTTGCTTCCGTCCACCACATAAGGTTCAACTATAGCTTGGGTGGGGCACGCATCTATGCACTTTGTACAGCTTCCGCAATGATCTGTAACTGGTGTATCATAAGCTAAATCTAAATCAACAATTAATTCAGCAATGAAATAAAATGAACCTACTTGCTTAGTAAGCAGGTTAGAATGTTTACCAATCCAGCCTAGGCCACTTCTCTTAGCCCAAGCCTTATCTAAAACTGGAGCAGAATCTACAAAAGCCCTTCCTTCAATAGTTCCTATTTCTGCTTGAAGTTCCTGCATTAACTGCTTAAGTAAATCTTTAATTACAAAATGATAATCTCTTCCGTAAGCATATTTACTAATTTTGTAGGTGTCTTCTTGCTGAAGCTCTTGTGGATAATAGTTATAAAGCAAAGAAATAACCGACTTACTTCCCTCTACTAATTTTGTTGGATCAAGGCGTTTATCAAAGTGGTTTTCCATGTATTTCATTTGCCCATGTTTGCCTTCATTTAACCACTTTTCAAGACGAGGCGCCTCGTCTTCAAGGAATTCTGCTTTACTTATACCACACGATAAAAAGCCCAACTTTTTAGCTTTTTGCTTAATGGTGTTTGATAGCTCTTGTTTCCTTTGGGTATTCATTTTATTTTAGTTTTAATGAAATGATGGCATTCTTAGGTTTTAAGCTGATTAATGGTGTTATTTCAATATCTTCAAAATGAGGTATTAATTCAAATTTTTTAAACATAAAATGAAAGATTAAAGTCATTTCATACATTGCAAAATTATTTCCAATACATTTTCTTGGTCCCGCCCCAAATGGGAAAAATTGTTTTGAGAAATTTTTAGCTTGACTGAAGCGTTCTGGTTTGAATTTCAGTGGGTCTTCCCATAAGTTTTCTTTTCTATGCATAGCATAAAGTGAAAACAAAAATGTTGTATCTGAAGGAAAATCGAAACCATTATAGGAAAAACTTTCATTGTTAACACGATCTATAAAATACACCGGAGGATATAAACGCATTGATTCGTTGATTGTGTTTGATAAATATTCACTTGAACCAACTATATTCATTAAATAATCGCCTTCTTTGGCTGAAATTTTATTTATTTCAGCAGTTATAGCAGCATAAACATCTTGATTTTGAGCCACCAACTGAGTAGTAAAAGTAAGTGCATTAGAAGTAGTTTCATGACCCGCAATAAACAGAATTAAAATTTCATCTAAAAGTTGGTTCTCAGTCATCACCGAACCATCTTCATAAGTTGACTGTAACAACAAATCTAACAAGTCTTTATTTTGAGTGGGTTGTTTTTTTCGTTGAGCAATAATGTCAAGGATTAAATGGCGGGCATCATTGGTAAGTTGAATTTTATCTTTTAGTTCACCGCTTAAACTAAACCACCATCTTTTATAAGGTTGTCTTAATTCTTTAACAAGCATAAGTTGAGCTTCCTCTGTGATCAACTGAAGTCGTGCAATCTCACTATCAGAAATAGCGTCTCCAAATAAAGATTTGGCAACTACCTTAAAAGCTAAAGTGCTAAAAAATGGAAAACTATCAAATTCTTGATTCTTAGGAAGATTCTCAATTTCTTTTTCAATGGTTTGCCGCATAAGTTGAAGCAGAGAGAAAATATTTTTTTTATAGAACGTAGGTTGAAGTAACTTTCGTTGTTTTTTCCAATCATCCCCTTCATTAGTAAGTAATCCTTTGCCCACATATTTCACTAAGTCTTTAGTTTGAATAGCTGACTTTCTGAAGTTTTTTTGATCTTGTTGAAGGGCGTGTAAAGCCAACTCAGGATTCCTGCAAAACAATACAGATTTTCCTAATCCTAAGTTTAATTGAAATAAGTCACCATGTTTATCAAAATTAGATTTATGAAAAGGCAAAGGGTTTTTTAAAATTTGAGTAGAATTTCTTAAAAACTGAAAGACTGAAACTTCTGGTATTTTTTTTTGCATAATTAAAATAATCCTCCTTGATTGGTACTAGGCTTAACAACACCTAAGTGTTTATAGGCCTCTTGAGTAGCTTCTCTACCTCGTGGAGTTCGCATTAAAAAGCCTTTTTGAATAAGAAAAGGCTCATAAACTTCTTCAATGGTTTCTGCATTTTCGCTTACTGCTGTAGCTAATGTTGAAATTCCTACGGGACCACCTTTGAATCGATCTATAATAGTGCGAAGAATTTTATTATCCATTTCGTCTAATCCATGAGCATCAACACTTAATGCATTTAAAGAATACTTAGCTATTTTCATGTCTATTTTACCATTGCCTTTAATTTGAGCAAAGTCTCTTACTCTTCTTAAAAGCGAATTGGCTATTCTAGGAGTACCGCGACTTCTACCAGCGATTTCGATGGCTGCTTGTTGCTCTATAGGAACATTTAAAATTCCGGCGCTTCGCTGAATAATATGCGTTAGTAATTCTGTGGAATAATACTCTAAGCGACTAGAAATACCAAATCTTGCTCGCATAGGAGAGGTAAGTAATCCGGAACGAGTGGTAGCACCGATTAATGTGAAAGGATTTAAATTAATTTCAACGGTTCTAGCATTGGGACCACTTTCAATCATGATATCAATTTTGTAGTCTTCCATTGCTGAGTACAAATACTCCTCTACTACAGAGGACAATCGATGAATCTCATCAATAAATAGCACATCACGTTCTTCTAAATTAGTGAGCAAACCAGCTAAATCGCCAGGCTTATCAATCACAGGTCCTGAGGTTACTTTAATATTAACCTCTAGTTCATTGGCAAGAATGTGAGCTAGTGTAGTTTTACCAAGCCCTGGCGGGCCATGAAGCAAAGTATGGTCTAAGGCATCTCCCCTAAGATTTGAAGCTTTTACAAAAACCTGAAGATTTTCTAAAGCGTGTTGCTGACCAGCAAAATCATCAAACGAAAGTGGCCTCAAAGCTTTATCTATTTCAAAATCTTCATTAGAGAAAGATTCACCAGTAGGGTCTAAATGTTCATTCATGATACAAATATAAGCATTACAAAAGTAGAAAATTTGTGTTTGATAAAATGATATAAAAGAAAAAAAGCCTTTTGTTATCCAAAAGGCTTTTTTAAAATATTATTGCTTAAACTAGTGATTTAATTCTTCTTCATTGTCATGTAAAGGAACATTTTGAGGAATAAAATCTTGACCAGGAATAACATAATCGGTTTCTTCTTTATTCATTTTGCTATAGTCATAAGACCAACGATAAACCTTTGGTAATTCACCATACCAATTGCCATGAATATGCTCAACAGGTGCAGTCCATTCAAGCGTATTTGCTCTCCAAGGATTTTGAGAAGCTTTTTTGCCGTAGAATATGGAGTGAATAAAATTATAAATAAAGAACAACTGTGCAAATGCAGTTAAAAAGGCAAATAAGGTAATCAAGACATTCACATCTGCTAAGTCGTCAAAATAAGGAAAAGCAGTATTTGTATAGTAACGTCTAGGCAAACCAGCCATTCCAATAAAATGCATTGGGAAAAAGACGCCGTAAGCACCTACAGCAGTAATCCAGAAATGAACATAACCTAAGTTTTTGTTCATCATTCTTCCAAACATTTTCGGGAACCAATGATAAACTCCGGCAAATAGCCCATACAATGCAGATATACCCATTACTAAGTGGAAGTGGGCTACTACAAAGTAAGTATCATGAACATTAATGTCAAGTGTAGAATCACCTAAAATAATTCCTGTTAAACCACCAGTGATAAAAGTAGAAACTAAACCAATGGAAAATAGCATACCAGGATTCATCTGTAAATTACCTTTCCAGAGGGTGGTAATATAATTAAATGCTTTTACCGCCGAAGGAATGGCAATTAATAAAGTAGTAAATGTAAAAACAGAACCCAAGAATGGATTCATACCCGAAACAAACATGTGGTGTCCCCAAACTATTGTTGATAAAAAGGCGATAGCTAATATTGAAGCGACCATAGCTCTGTAACCAAAGATTGGTTTTCTTGCATTGGTAGCTATTACTTCAGAGGTAATACCAAGGGCTGGAAGTAAAACAATATAAACCTCAGGGTGACCTAAGAACCAAAACAAGTGCTCATAAAGAACTGGTGATCCACCTTGATGACTTAAAACTTCACCTTGAATATAAATATCACTTAAAAAAAATGAGGTGCCAAAACTTCTATCCATAATTAACAACAATGCTGCTGATAATAAAACAGGGAAAGATACAGTACCGATAATTGCTGTTACAAAGAAAGCCCAAACCGTAAGAGGGAGTCTAGTCATAGACATTCCTTCAGTTCTAAGATTTAAAACTGTTACAATGTAATTTAGAGAACCTAAGAGTGAGGAAGCAATAAAAATAGCCATTGATATAAGCCACAATGTCATTCCCATACCAGAGCCTGATATTGCTTCAGGTAAAGCACTTAAAGGAGGGTAAACGGTCCATCCTGCAGAGGCAGGTCCAGATTCAACAAATAATGAAGACAGCATGATTACTGAAGAAATGAAAAATAACCAGTAAGAAACCATATTCAAAAAGCCAGAAGCCATATCTCTTGCACCAATCTGAAGTGGAATTAGTAAATTACTAAACGTACCACTTAGGCCTGCAGTTAAAACAAAAAAGACCATGATAGTACCATGAATAGTTACTAAGGCAAGATAAACCCCAGGATCCATAACTCCATCGCTTCCAAATCTACCAAGTAAAGCTTCAAAAATCCAGAAAGATTTTTCAGGCCAAGCCAATTGGATTCTAAATAAGAGGGACATAGCAATTCCTATGAAACCCATAATCAAACCAGTAATTAAATACTGTTTTGCAATCATTTTATGATCTGTACTAAAGATGTACTTTTCAATAAAAGTTTGTTCGTGGTGATGATCATGTGAATGATCCTCTACATGTGCTTGAGATACTGCAGACATATTTAATTAGTTTTCTTTTTAATTATTCATTAATTCGCCAAAAGTCTGTTGCTCAGAGAGCCATTCTTGGAATTCTTCTTCTTCTTCAACTACTATTTTCATTTGCATATTGTAGTGAGAAACACCACATATTTTATTACAAAGAAGGTAGTATTCAAACTCATAGTTTTTTTCTTCATCATCCAAGTCTTCTCTTTCTTTGCGAATATCGTTAATAGTTGAAACTTTATCAACCATATAATCTGTATTTCGTATTTCTTTAGTAGTTGTTGTGGGTGTGAAACCAAATTCTGTTACCATACCAGGTACCACATTCATTTGTGCTCTAAAATGAGGAAAATAGGCAGAGTGTAAAACATCTTGCGATCTAAACTTAAACAAAACCGAACGATTTACGGGTAAATGTAACTCGTTAACTATAACGTCATCAGCAGCATAAGGGTCGGATTCGTCAACACCGAGCTGATTAACACCTTCAATAAACCTTACATTAGCTTTACCTAGCGTTTTATCTTCGCCAGAGTACCTAGCTCTCCAGTCAAATTGGTAAGCATAAATTTCAACTACTAATGTATCTTCTGTTTCTTCAGGATTCATGATTTCAGACCAGCTAAATAATCCATAGATAATAAGTCCAGCTAGTACAACCACAGGAATAATAGTCCAGATAAATTCTAGTTTATCATTATCGGCATAAAAAAGGGCTTTTTGTCCTTTTTTTCCTCGATATTTATAGCTAAACCAATGCAGTAGGGCTTGCGTAAAAACTTGTACGACCATAATTATACCAATAGATATAAACATCAAGCGGTCATAATCAGCACCATGCTCTGCAGCTGCTTCAGGTAAATAAAGTTTGCTGTAATTCCAGAAAGAATAAGCCATTAATAGGTAAAAGAATACCATAAAAGCAAGCATAATTTTCCCTTGTGTATTATTGTCTTTGTTGTCGGCTATTTGAGAATCATCTGCATCGGCAGGCTTCGACAATTCTAAAATCTTAGAAATTTGCCAAAAAGTTACTCCTAAAAGTGCTACAACAATTATGATAAGAAAAACTGTCATTTTATATAGTTCTATAAGTTATTAATAATGGAAATGTTTACTTTCTTTAAGTAATGGAAAATTCTTAGCTACTAATGGAGCTTTTGTAAGGGCGTTAAATATAACATATAAGAAAAGACCTCCTATAAGTAATACGGAACCGATTTCAGCAGCACCGAACGACCAAGATTCTCCAACAGTTCCAGGCATAATCATCACGTAAAAATTAATGTAATGACCAACTAAAATAATTACACCTGCCAAAGATACAATCCACGGAATTCTTTTAAACTCGGTATTGATTAAAATTAACATAGGTAAAAGAAAGTTCAAAAAGAAAGTTCCGAAAAATAAAAGTGGGTATTGTTCTATACGTTGCACATAGTACACTGCTTCTTCAGGAATATTAGCGTACCAAATCAACAAGAATTGCGAAAACCACAAGTATTCCCAAAATATACTAATTCCAAACATAAATTTAGCTAAATCGTGGATATGACTATTATTAACTTGTTCTAAGTAACCTTTAGATTTTAAATAAAGAGTTACTAAAGCAATAACTGTAATTCCTGAAACAAACATACTAGCAAATACAAACCATCCAAATAATGTACTGAACCAGTGCGTGTCTATACTCATAATAAAATCCCAAGAAAGCATAGATTCAGTAACAATAAAGAACACTAAGAATCCAGCAGATAATTTAAAATTCTTCTTAAACAAAGCTGGGTCAAATCCTTCATCGAGTTTAATTGAGTTTTTTCTTAAACGGCTGTAAAAGAATGCCCATCCAACAATATAAATAGCAGCTCTAATCAAGAAGAAAGGTATATTTAAATAGCCGGTTTTATTGGCAATTATTTCGTCATGAGCTACTACATCAGCATCCATCCAAATAAAAAGATGGTTAAGATGCAAGGAGGATAAAACCAACAGCACGAAGACAATAACACCACCTGGAAAAATATAGGCAGAAATTCCTTCCATAACCCTAAATAAAATTGGGGACCAACCTGCTTGTGCAGCGTTTTGAATAGCATAAAAAGCAAGAGCTCCAGCTGCTATTAGAAAAAAGAATAAAGCTGCAGTATAAATTGAAGCCCAAGGTTTATTCTGCAGTTGATGAAAAACATGCTCTGCATGTTCATCATCATGAGCGTGAGCTTCATCAGCATGTCCGTGGGCATCACTTGAAGCTAATATTTCATGAACTTCTTCAACAGAGGAAGGCACATTTATAAATCCATAGATTAATCCAATTGCACCTACTACCATAAGAATGATAGCTGTTAGCTTAAGATTTTTTGATATTGTATACATAGTTACAAATTGTCTTTATAATTAGTTATCTTACTACAGGATTTTCAACATCCTCCACAAATTCTTTTTGTTCTTTATCTTCTAAAAGATCCTTAAGGGTCATCACATAATGAGTAAGCTGCCATAACTCTTCATTGCTCATTTGAGAAGCATAAGATCCCATGGTATTGATGCCATGATACATTACGTGATAAACACTTCCTTCGGTAATTGCCCTACCAACATCATCATAGCTAGGAACACCTAAAATCTTCTCCCGTTCAACAAGGTAGCCTTTACCATTGCCTTTATCACCATGACAAGTGGCACAATAAATAGCATACATTTCCTCCCCCTTATTGTAATTTTCTTCAGTATAAGGTAGCGGATTTTTGAGTTCTGCTTTAGCTAAGTCGTAGCCCTCAGCAGAATCTTCATAATCATAAGGCAACCAGCCTCTTGAAATAGATTCAGCAACAGGCTCTAAGGCTTGCTGACCATCTTGAAAGATACTATACTCACCATAAGTTTCATAAGAAATTGGTTCATACATATCAGGAAAATATTGAAAGTTAGGCTTACTTTTATCGAAACAGGAAGTCAGGATAAAACTAAACATCAATACATATATTAAACTACTATAGCGCTTCATATTTATTCGTTATTTTTTTAAATCAATTTCTACCGCACCAGTGGTATTTAAAAACTCTGCTACTTCTTGTATATCATTATTACCAACGCTAACTTGCATTAAAAAATGATCATCTGTAGTTCTAGGATCAGGGTTTTCGGCTTTTTTGAAAGGCCATAATTTACTTCTCATATAAAAAGTAATAACCATCAAGTGAGCAGCAAAAAACACAGTCATTTCGAAAGCAGTAGGTATAAATGAGGGTAAATTTTCAATTAAGCTAAAACTTGGTTTACCTCCAATATTTTGTGGCCAATCAATAATCATTATATAATTCATCATTGTTAAGGCAACAGAAATACCTACCAAACCGTAAAGGAATGAGGTTATGGCTAAGCGAGTGTGCTTAACTTTAAGTAATTTATCTAATCCATGAACAGGAAAAGGGCAAAATACTTCTTCAATGCGATAGTTTTTGGACTGCACTTTTTTTACAGCTTCCATCAAAATATCGTCATCTTTATAGAATACATTTAAAACTTTAGATGCCATAATTATTCGCTTTTAGAGTTTGCATCAGAAGAATCGTTCTTCGAATTTGCTTCTGCTATTAATTTTTTAAAATCAGGAAGTGTTTTTGGTTCAGGCATTTCATACAAATTAGCATCATCACCTTTTTCCTCTCTAATTTTCTTGTATTTTTCACCTGAAGATTTCATTATCGATTTAACCTCTGCTTGAGCAATTACCGGGAACGTTCTTGCATAAAGTAAAAATAAAACAAAGAAAAATCCAATCGTTCCGATGTAAATTCCTATATCAACAAAGGTTGGTGAGAACATAGTCCAAGCAGACGGCATGTAATCACGGTGTAGAGAAGTTACAATAATAACAAATCGTTCAAACCACATCCCTATATTTACAACTATCGAAATAAAGAAAGAGAACATGATACTTCTTCTTAATTTTGGAAACCACATAAATTGTGGAGAAAAAACATTACACGTCATCATAGCCCAATAAGCCCACCAATAAGGCCCTGTTGCTCTATTTAAGAAGGCATATTGCTCGTATTCAACTCCTGAGTACCATGCCATGAATAATTCGGTAATATAGGCCACCCCTACAATTGAACCTGTAATCATGATGACAATATTCATTAACTCTATATGCTGAACAGTAATATAATCTTCAAGACTAACAACTTTACGCATAATAATAAGAAGCGTATTTACCATAGCAAAACCAGAAAAAATTGCCCCAGCTACGAAGTAAGGTGGGAAAATAGTGGTATGCCATCCTGGAATTACCGAAGTAGCAAAGTCAAAAGATACAATAGTATGTACAGAAAGTACAAGTGGTGTAGCTAATCCAGCTAATACCAAAGAAACTTCTTCAAAACGTTGCCAGTCTTTAACTCTACCACTCCATCCAAAGGAAAGAATACCGTAAATATGTTTTTGAAATGGCTTTACTGCACGATCTCTTAGCATAGCAAAGTCAGGAAGAAGTCCTGTCCACCAAAATACTAATGAAACCGACAAATAAGTTGAAATAGCAAATACATCCCATAAAAGCGGTGAATTAAAATTAACCCACAAAGACCCATATTGATTGGGAATTGGAAGTACCCAATAAGCTAGCCATGGGCGCCCCATGTGAATAATTGGAAAGAGACCTGCTTGCACAACAGAGAATATAGTCATTGCCTCTGCAGAACGGTTAATGGCCATTCTCCATTTTTGTCTAAAGAGGAGAAGTACAGCAGAAATAAGTGTACCAGCGTGACCGATACCTACCCACCAAACAAAGTTGGTAATATCCCAGGCCCAGCCAATGGTTTTATTTAGACCCCAAGTTCCAATTCCAGTAGATACCGTATAAACTATACACCCTAATCCCCATAAAAAGGCAATTAAAGCAATTGAAAATACTATCCACCATGATTTATTAGCCTTACCTTCTACAGGACGCGCAATTTCCACGGTAATATCGTGGTAGGACTTATCTCCTGTAACTAAAGGCTTTCTAATAGGTGCTTCGTAATGAGACATAATTTACTATTATAAGTTATTCTAATTAATTAATTAAGCTTCGTTTGTGTTTCTAATTTTTGTGTGATAGAAAACATTTGGTTTGGTACCGAGGTACTCTAACAAGTGATAAGTTCTATCGTCTTCTTTCTTTTTAGCAACAAGGCTTTCTTTATCATTTATATCTCCAAACACCATCGCACCATTGTCACAAGCATTAGAACAAGCGGTTTGGAATTCTCCATCTTTAATAGGTCTTCCCTCTCTTTTTGCTTCTAAAATTGCTAATTGAGTCATTTGAATACACATTGAACATTTTTCCATTACCCCTCTTGAACGAACTGTAACATCAGGGTTTAATACCATTCTTCCTAAATCATTATTCATGTGGTAATCAAACTCATCATTCTTGTTGTATCTAAACCAATTGAATCGTCTTACTTTATAAGGGCAGTTATTAGCACAATACCTTGTTCCTACACATCTGTTATAAGTCATGTGATTTTGACCTTGTCTTCCGTGAGCAGAGGCCGCTACGGGACAAACAGTTTCACAAGGCGCATGATTACAATGCTGACACATTACAGGTTGGAAAACAACTTCTACATTTTCTTCAGAAGGCTTTTCTAATTCACCAAATTCAGATAATGCACTTGAAAGTCCTTTAATATTATCTTTCTTTTCGTAATCTCCAATCAATGTTTCATTAGAAGAATAGTAACGGTCTATACGCAACCAGTGCATATCTCTACTCTTTCTAATTTCAGATTTTCCTACAACTGGCACATTATTCTCACTATGGCAAGCAATTACACAAGCTCCACAACCTGTGCAAGCATTTAAATCGATAGATAGATTGAAGTGATGTCCAATTGAACGATCAAATTCATTCCAAAGATCAACATCAGGAGAATCTACAGGTGTTTCTTGGTGATCTAAAGAAACCTGAGGTGTTTTATTCCAATAGTCTTTATCTTTTGTATTAAATATTTCTAAGGTAGTTTCTTTGATAATGTCTTTTCTACCCATCATGGTATTGTGCAGCTGAATACAAGCAAATTCATGCATTCCTGAAGCTTTTTCAATCTTCACTTCTTGCACTTTGCTGAATTGATTATACAATGGGTAAGCGTTTACCCCCACCTGCATTTCTTCTTGAATAGATTCTTTTTTCCCATATCCCAAGGCTAAACCAACAGATCCATTAGCTTGTCCTGGTTGTATGTAAACAGGAACGTTTTGAAGTGTTGTATTTCCTACACTAACATTTGCATAGCTTCCATTTAATGCACCATTAGATACATTTTCATTGATTAATTTTAGGCTTTCTGCATCAGCTCTTGAAATAGTTAAGTAGTTATCCCAAGAAGTACGCGTAATTGGGTCTGGGAATTCTTGTAGCCATGGATTATTAGCCTGCTGTCCATCACCAAGACCTGATTTAGTGTATAAAGTCAACTCAAGTTCTTGAGCATCGGACTTAACTAGCTTTGAAGCTGCAGAATTTGCATTAAAAGCAGGAGATTCTTCAGTTGGCACAAAATCTTCAGAGACTTTGTAAAATCCATCGTGCAATGTACGATTCCATGAAACGCCTTCATGTCTATTAGAAAAACCTGCTTTTATATAATCGTAATAAGCTAAAGAATTATCAGTCCAATCAAGCAAACACTCTTGGAAGTGTCTTGTATTAAAAATAGGCTTAATTGTTGGCTGAATAAGCGAATAATCTTGATAAGTTAAGCGAACATCACCCCAGCTTTCAAGATAGTGTGGAAGAGCCCCAACGTAAGTCGAAACTTTTGCAGTTTCATCCATTGTTAAGGAAAAATCAACTGTGGTATCAACTTTTTCAATTCCAGAGATAAATTCATCTGAATTTGGCAAAGTATATACAGGGTTAACTCCACACATAATAAGCGCTCCAACTGAGCCAGCATTCATATCTTTAACAAGCTGTGCTACTTTTTTAGCATCGCCTTGTCTAATCATTCTTGGATTAGCAAGGTTAGTCAACTGACTTCCTAAAGCTTCATTGATCTCTAAAGTCATCATTTGAGCATCCAAATCATCAATTCCGCAGAGTAGAACAGCGTTTTTACCTCCTTTTTTCAAAGACTTGACTGCTTTAGCCACTGCTTTTTTATGTGCATCACCTAAATTAGTGCTCGCAACACGGCTAACAACTTGGTTATAAATTTCAACTAAGATTTGTTTTTGGGCAGATGGTTTAGTTGCAAATCGTTCATCTGAATTAGCTCCAGACAAAGTCATATTAGCTTCAAATTGATAATGCTTAGACATCTTTCCGTCTTTTGGCACTCTAGATTTAGAGTAAGCCTCATCAAATCCTCCGCCTAGCCAATCGCCTAAGAAGTCGGCTCCAATACCAACTATACTTTCTGCATTGGTTAAATCATAGTTAGGCAAAGCCCTTAGTCCGTACTTACTTTCAAAAGCATCAAGCGCGGTAGTTTCCGAAACACTATCGTAAACCACGTGCTCTACATTGGTATATTTTTCAGAAAACTCTTTTATCAATTGTTGTGTAGAAGGAGAAGCAAAAGTTTGTGTTAGCAATACTATTTTATTGGAAGTATTTTCCAATTTAGCACGAACTTCTTTATTAAAAGTTGACCATTTAGAAGCTTGTCCATCAATCATAGGATTTTGAAGGCGCTTGATATCGTAAAGCGACAACACAGAAGCATGAACTCTAGGCTTTCCAGCAGTTAAAGACGTAGCTTCTTTGTTACTTTCTATTTTGATTGGCCTTCCCTCTCTTGTTTTAACTAAAACACTAGCAAAATCAAAACCATCGGCAATGGTAGTTGCGTAGTAATCGGCCACGCCAGGAACCAAACGCTCAGGCTGAACAACGTAAGGAATCGATTTGATAACGGGTCCTTCACAGGCAGCTAAAGAAGCTGCTGCGGTACTAAATCCAACATATTTAAGAAAATCTCTTCGTGAGGTTTTTGAGCCTTCAAGGTTTTCTTTATCTCCTAAAAACTCATCAGTAGGTATATGCTCTACAAACTCATTTTGCTCAAGCGCATCAACAACAGGACTATTTTCCTTAAGTTGCTCTGCACTTTTCCAATATTTCTTTTCTGATGACATATCTTGATTCAAATTTTCTTCGTTCATAAATAAATTAATAGTGACACTTACCACATTCTAAGCCACCCATTTCAGCAGCCGTAAGTTGATCAACACCGTACTTTTTAGAAAGTTCTTCGTGTATTTTTTCATAGTAAGGATTATCATCCATTCTTACATTGGTTTCTCGGTGACAATTAATACACCAACCCATTGTTAATGAAGAATGCTGATACATAACCTCCATTTCCTCCACTGGACCATGACATGTCTGACATTCAATTTGCCCGACAGTAACGTGTTGTGCGTGGTTAAAATAAGCAAAATCTGGCAGGTTGTGAATTCTTACCCATTTCACAGGCTTTGTTTCTCCAGTGTAAGATTGACTATCTGGATCCCAACCTGTTGCATCGTAAAGTTTTTGAATTTCGTTATCATAAAACTCTTTAGAATATTCTTCGTTACCCGTCTCTTCAGAAACTTCAGCTATTTGCTTGTGGCAATTCATACAAACATTTAAAGAAGGAATACCTGAGTGTTTAGATTTTCTAGCCGAAGAGTGACAATACTTACACTCTATTTCATTTTCGCCAGCATGGATTTTATGTGAATAATGAATAGGCTGAACAGGCTCATAACCTTGATCTACTCCCACCAGCATCAAATACCCATAACCACCATAAGCCAACATTAAGAGAACTACCACAACACTTACTAACACTAAAAATTGATTTTCAGCAAAGGCTACCCAAATTGGTTTAGATTTTTCTTTTTTCTTGTATAATTCTACGTTATTAGCTTCTGCAAATCGGCGTAAAGTTTTATTAACTAAAACCAAAACCACCAAAAGCATTAGAAAAACAAAAGCCAAAATACCTAAAATCACTTCAGTTGATGCTCCACCGCCACCAGCAGCTACAGCTCCTTCTACATCATCCTTTTTTGATGTCTTTGGCTCAGGTTTTGGTTGTTCAACATAAGCTACAATATCATTTACATCTTCTTTACTCAACTGAGGGAAAGCTGGCATCGCCTGTTTATTATATTCTTCATAAATAGCTACCGCCTGAGAATCACCAGAATCAATTAACTCTCTACTATTAACAGTCCAGCGCTGAATCCAATCTAAATCTCTACGCTCTGAAACACCATGCAAAGCTGGACCAACTGCTTTTTTGTAAGGCTTATGGCAAGCCGCACAAAGCGAATTAAAAAGCTCCTTACCCTTAGCTGGGTCTGCATCAGGCACAGCCTCTATAACTTTAGGACCGCTTTCTTCAGCAGCTTCTTCTTGAGCGTTTAACCCAAGCACAAAAAAAATAGAAAAGAGTAATAAAAAATTCTTCAATTTCGAAGGGCGAAATAACACCTTTTTCATATTGCGAGTTATTAACATTTTATACAAGTTCAAGTTAATCCTATTTTGGACTAAAAAATTGGTCACAAAAATAAGATAAAAAGGCAAATTTAAGGGCTAGGACATTTGTTAAAAAACAATTTAAAACGTTTCTAAATAAGGGTGTTTTTTTATGAAATTTAGACAGGTAGTCACAATATGCTGTATTCTAGAAACTTGGAAAAAAATAAAAAGAAAATAAAAAAATCTTCAGAAAATTAACATTTCAAAAAAATCTTAGCGCCTTTATAAGGCGACACGAATTTGACAAAAACTAATCTAAAAAAATACTTATTTAGACGGAAATCCATGCAATAATAATGCTCGTTTTCATTTGGTATTATTGTTTATTCTAATTAAGCCAATCTTCTAAAAGTTAGGTTTACTCAAAAAGATAAAAATTAAATCTTAACTTTGTAAAATATTGAAATAAAACTATGAAATCATATCCTTTAACAGTGTTGCTTTTATTAACTCTAAATTTTGCTTTTGGGCAGTCTTACGATGAAGTTGAAGAAGAAGAATTAAAAGAAATCATTCAAATAAGAAAAGAATTAGAACGCAATCATCAAATCAAAGAATCTTATAAGATTCAGGTTTTTTCTGGCAACTTAGAAGAAGCCAAAAAAGTGAAGAAAGAATTTGACAACAACAAAGACTTTGTTTGGGATAGTAAGATGATTTTTGAGACGCCCAATTATAAAGTTTGGGTAGGCCACTACAGAAATCGTTTAGAAGCAGATCGTGCCTTAAAGGTAATTATTGAGGAATTTGATAATGCTTTGATATTAAAACCCGGAAGAGGCTAATTCAGTTTCTATTAAATTCTACGTTAAAGTGAATAATTGCTTCTTTATTTTTAATATATAATAGCATATTTGAAATAAAAAATAAAGATGGCTGATTACTACGAACAAAAAGACCTTAGAAATTTTGGTAAAATCACCGAATGGTCTGAAGAATTAGGTGAAAAATTTTTCGATTATTATTCAAAAGTTTTTGAAGAAGGTAAACTAACAGGAAGGGAAAAATCACTAATTGCCTTAGCCGTAGCTCACGTAGTGAAATGCCCTTATTGTATTGATGCTTATACCAAAGATGGTTTACAGCGAGGGATCACTAAAGAAGAGATGATGGAAGCTGTGCATACTGGCGCGGCTATGGAAGCTGGTGCCAACCTTGTACACGCCACACAAATGATGAAAAAATACAAAAAATTAAGTCATTAAAAGCATGTCCAAAAAATCATTAAAAGCTAGAGAAAACTTGATGGCGAAAGCCAATGAGCAACTCAAATTTTTAAGCAATGGCGTTTTTGAAGACGATTTACCCACTTTTAAAACAAAATTAAGTGAAGAAAATCAGTTTCCATTAAAGCCAAATAAATTAGAAATTCTGCAGATTAATTTGGGGTATATGTGCAATCAAGTATGCGCTCATTGCCATGTTGATGCTGGACCAGACCGGAAAGAAATCATGACAAAATCAACCATGAAATCTTGCCTAAAAGTTATTCAAGAAACAGAAGCTCATACCTTAGATTTAACTGGGGGCGCCCCAGAAATGAATCCACACTTTAGGTGGTTTGTGGAAGAAGCATCAAAGGCGGGAATCAAAGATTTTATTGTCCGTTCTAATTTAACCATTATCGAGGCGAACAAAAGATACAAGGACTTACCCGATTTTTTTAAGAAACATAAAGTTCATGTGGTAAGTTCAATGCCGCATTGGACAGAAGATAAAACAGACCACCAACGTGGGAAAGGCGTATTCAACAAATCAATTAAAGCCTTAAAAAAGCTAAATGAGGTAGGCTACGGAATGCCTAATTCTTCCTTAAAACTAGATTTGGTTTACAACCCTTCAGGAGCCTTTTTACCTACCAACCAAGAAGTTATGCAGCGTGATTTTAAAGAAAAATTAATCGCCAATTTTGACATTCATTTTCATCAACTTTTTGCTATTACCAACCTGCCAATATCAAGATTTTTAGATTATCTAATTGCTTCAGAAAATTATGAAGATTACATGTTTAGTTTAGTTGAAGCCTTTAATCCCGCAGCCGTAATAAATGTCATGTGCAGAAATACACTTTCGGTAAGTTGGGATGGATTTTTGTACGATTGTGATTTTAATCAGATGCTAGAAATGAAGATTGATTCAAAAATTCAGCACATCAACAATTACAACGAGACAAAAATTCAAGATAGAGCAATTAAAATCCACCAACATTGTTATGGTTGCACCGCTGGTGCAGGAAGTTCTTGCCAAGGAAATATTACCTAAAATGAAAACCTATTTAAGCTTTTTACTAATCCTTTTTAGTGCTTTTCAAATCGTATATTCGCAAGAGCTAGACGAGGCCTTGAAAAAGTATCTAAAAAATGATATACCTATAATTTCTGTTGAAGAGTTACAGGCAAATTACAAGGATTATCTAATTCTTGATGCAAGAGCTATTGAAGAATTTAAAGTGAGTAAATTAGATCAATCAGTTTGGGTGGGTTATGAAAATTTTTCAGCTGAAAGACTAAAGCAACTTTCACTTGAAAAAAACAAAAAAATAGTGGTGTATTGCTCGATTGGTGTTCGTTCAGAAGAAATAGCTAGAACGATTAAAGAAGATTTTGCAGTAGAAACATACAACCTATATGGGGGCATTTTTTTATGGAAAAACAAAGGATTTACCGTGGTTAATAAGGAAAATAAACCCACCAATAAAGTGCACGGATATTCCAGAAAATGGGGCAGCTATCTAATTCAAGCAGAAGTAGTTTATGAATAATGAAAACCTGGTGATTGTATTTACAAAAAACCCTATACTTGGTAAATGTAAAACACGTTTAGCTAAAAGTATTGGTCAAAAAAAAGCGCTTTACGTTTATAAACATTTACTTGAACACACCCGTAACACCCTTTCAAAAACACCCTATCAAATAGCTGTGTTTTATAACGAATTCATAGATTGGAACGATGCATGGAGCAAACAGTATCAAAAAAAAATACAAGCTAATGGCCACCTTGGTAAAAAAATGAAAAAAGCGTTTGAATGGGCATTTGAACAAGACTACAAAAAAGTTGTGCTAATTGGTACAGATTTACTAGATTTAGAAACTACCGACTTAAAAAAAGGCTTTGAACTACTGACTACTAATGAGTTAGTAATTGGACCAGCAGATGACGGTGGTTACTATTTAATTGGCATGAAAAGGCTTATAAATGAAGCTTTTACCTTAAAAAAATGGAGCACCGATAGCGTACTTACAAACACCTTAGAAGATTGTGAAGCTTATCAGGTAAAATTATTAGACTATAAGAATGATATTGATAATTTAGAAGACCTAGAAAAATCAACTTACGATTTAAAAAAGATAGGTTTCTAAAAAACAGAAAGATGAAGATTAAATAATTTATTTTGTTCTTCTTTATAACTGATTTTTACTACATTAGCTACTTCAGATAAACACAAAATTTGTTGCTTTTATAGCAAGGAATTTTAACTCAAATTCTTTAGAAAAAACTGATGCTTAATAAGCGTTTACTTATAAAAAACTTGCTAGCCCATAATGACGAAAACAGTTTTTATGACAAAAAATTACGTTTAGACTTGGGAAGTCAAGAGGGAAAAGCAAAATTTTTAAAGCACGTCTGTAGCCTTTCTAATACCAACCCTGAAAACAATGCTTATTTAGTTATTGGGGTGAGGGATGACGACAATGAAATTTTGGGTGTTGATTTTTTTGATGATTCTAAAATTCAAAACCTAGTTAACGCTTATCTTGAAAACCCACCCCTTATAGCTTATGAAAACATTCCTTTTCCACATCTTAAAGATAAAAAAGTAGTGGGCTTAGTTAGTATAAGACCAAAAAACGATTTCAGTATTTGTTCCTTGAGAAAAAATATATGGAAATACTATGGAGGAACAGTATTTATGCGTGAAGGCAGCATAAGCAAACCCAAAGCTTTTGACATAGAAATAAAATCTTTCAATAAAAACTTTGTTGATTCCATAGAGAAACATTCCAACAACACCATAAAATATACCCTAGACAATGTCTTTGATTTCATGAAAAAAAATCAAAACTACCAACCTAATTACGAAGTCTTTAAAGAGTATTTTGTTTTGTGCTGGGCAGGTAAAAGAAAAAAAACGAAAGATAGAAATTTCTATTCACGGGTAAATATTGAATTAATAAATGAACAAGTAAAGTTGTTTTATTCAGATTATGATGAAGTAGAAATTGAAATTGGCAAGAACTACTTTAAGATTCTTGAATATGTTCATTTAGGTTTAGAGCGTGATTTCAAATACTACCCCTTAGAAAAAGTAAGAATAGACTTTACCAACAACATGGCCTACGAAATCACTTCAGAAGTAGTATTTAAAGCACCAAAATTTGACAAAAAGACATTGTTTCATTTTTACAATATCAACAATTCACTTTTTGAAAAAATGAAAAATAATGAAAAACTAGTAACGCATGAACTCAATCACTTATTAAACCTTCCATCACTTTACCTTATCTGTTATTTAAATGACTTTGAAGATGCTTTAACACAACTAGAAGAAGTAAAACCCTTCTTAAAAAAATATAGTCCAGAAGCTTATCAGCGTCAAAAAGAAAAAATGAGAATTTTAAGAAAACTTAGGTATAATTAAACCTAGCATATAATTTATTTGTATGAAAAATCTTACTATGAGAAGAAAACTAGTTATTGGTGATATTCACGGAGGATTAAAAGCGCTTCAAGCGCTCTTAGATAAAATAAAAGCCTCTCCTGAAGACCAATTAATATTTTTAGGAGATTATGTTGATGGCTGGTCAGATTCTGCTGAAGTTATTTCTTTTTTAATTGAACTTAAACAAGAACAAAACTGTGTTTTTATAAGAGGAAATCACGACGATTTAGTAGCTAATTGGCTAAAAACCAAGCAAGCAAACAAAAAATGGTTAGCCCACGGAGGAAAAAGCACATTATTAGCCTATAAGAACACTTCAAAAAAGCTTAAAGAACTGCATATAAATTTTTTAGACTCCTTAGAAAACTTTCATATTGACGAATCTAACAATTTATATGTTCATGCAGGTTTTGCAAATTTGCACGGGCCAGCACTGGAGTTTTATGCCAACACTGTTTATTGGGACAGGACACTTTGGGAAATGGTTATGGCTATGGATTCCAAATTGAAACCAAAGGATAAATATTATCCTAAAAGACTTCAGCTGTTTCATGAAATTTATATCGGTCACACCCCTACTACAAGAATTGGAAAAGAAGAGCCGGTAAACTATGCCAATGTATGGAATGTAGATACAGGAGCTGCCTTTAAAGGCCCATTAACAGCTTTAGAAGTGAAATCAAAAAAAATATTTCAAAGCAAACCTGTTTACACCTATTACCCGAACGAAAAAGGAAGAAATTAAACTCAATATTTGTTTATAATTGACCTCTAAACCATTTCAAAAATGACTTCTCAAGCATACATCAACCAACATACGTCCATTCATTTAGCTCAAGTAAAAAGTTGCCTAAACTTACTTGAACATGGAGCAACTATTCCTTTTATAGCCAGGTACAGAAAAGACGCCACAAAAGGTTTAGACGAAGTACAAGTTGAATTAATTAAACAACTTAATGAACAGTTTATTTCAATAGTAAAACGTCAAAAAACCATCCTAAACACCATTGAAGAGGCGGGTAAACTTACTCCGCTTTTAAAAAATAAAATTGAACATTGTTATTCTTCTTCAGAATTAGAAGACTTGTATTTACCTTTTAAAAAAAGCAGAAAAACAAAAGCCGACAAGGCAAGGGAATTAGGCTTAGAAGGTTTAGCCAAACTCATTATGGCTCAGAAAAGCAATTCTATAAATGAAACGGCTCAATCATTTATAAAAGGAGAAATAACTAATACCAAACAGGCTATTGAAGGAGCGCTTCAAATTGTAGCCGAATGGATGAACGAGCACCTTGCACTAAGAAAAGTGTTGAGAAAAAAATTTCTAAATCGAGGAGTATTAATTACAAAGCTTAAAGAAGAAAAAAATGATACGAATAAAAAATTTAGGGCCTATTATCAATTTAAAAAGCCTTTAAAGCATATTGCCTCTCATCAGTTTCTAGCAATTCACAGAGCAGATGACCAAGGAATAATTAGTTTACAAATAAAACTTGATGAAGCAGAAGTAAAAGCTTTAGGAAATCGTTTTTTTATCAAACAAAATTCAACTACGAAAACTTACCTAATGAGCGCATTTAAAGACTGTTATAAACGACTTTTAAAACCCTCATTAACCAATGAAAGCTTAAAAAAGAAAAAAAAAGAATCCGACCACAAAGCCATAGAAATATTTAGCAAAAATTTACGTCAGGTTCTACTTGCCCCGCCTTTAGGCAATTACAATGTTTTAGCTATGGATCCCGGGTTTAAAACTGGATGTAAAATAGTTTGTTTAGATGCTACTGGACAACTTAAACATCACACCACCTTATATCCGCATCCGCCACAAAATAAAACAAAAGAAGCTAAGAAAGTTCTTGCATCTCTACTGAAGAAGTTTGCCATTAAAGCAATAGCTATTGGTGATGGAACAGCTGGAAGGGAAACTTTAGAAATGGTAAAAAGCATTCACATGGATAAAGAAATTGGTACTTATCTTGTGAATGAAGATGGAGCTTCAGTATATAGTGCAAGTAGTTTAGCAAGAGAAGAATTTGGTAATTATGATGTAAGTGTGAGAGGAGCTGTTTCAATAGGCAGAAGATTAATGGACCCCTTGTCTGAATTAGTTAAAATACCGCCTCAATCTATTGGAGTTGGTCAGTACCAACATGAAGTGAATCAAAAAAAATTAGCTGAAGCACTAGAACGCGCAGTGATTTCATGTGTTAATCAAGTAGGAGTAGATTTAAATACTACTTCAGCTTACTTACTTAGTTTTGTTTCGGGTTTAGGCCCTAGTTTGGCAAAAAAAATTATTGAACATAGAAATAAAATTGGAAAATTTACACGCATTGAAGAACTTAAAAATGTTCCTAGGTTAGGTGAAAAAGCATTTGAACAAGCCGCTGGTTTTTTACGAATAAAGAAGAGCAAAAATCCACTTGACAATACAGCTGTTCATCCAGAATCTTATAAATGGGTAAGACTAATGGCTAAGAAAATAGGAGTTGAAATAGAAGATTTAGTAGATAACCAAGAAAGTTTAAATCAGCTTGAGTCCAAAAAATTTGAAGAAATAGATGGGTACACATTCCATCAAATCATTGAAGAATTAAAAAAACAAGGTAGAGACCCTCGAGCAGAAATTGTGCAATCTCAAATCAATGAAAAAATAAAGACAATAAACGATTTATACCTAGGTCTTATTATACATGGTAGAGTAATAAATGTTACAGAATTTGGTGCTTTTGTAGATTTAGGCATTAAAGAAAATGGGTTAATACATAAATCGAATTTAGGAAAAGACTATGTAAAGGATATAAATTCAATAATCAATTTGAATGAGCAAGTAAAAACAGAAATCATAGCTATTGATGCTGAACGTAAGAGAATAGGATTGAAATTATTGAAATAGAACTAAACTTAACCATCAAATAATTTCATCCAGCTTTTTCATTTTTCTATGTATTTTCTGATTGAGAAATACAATATTCCAAAAAGTTTGAATTCAGGTTATAAGATTACTCTTTCAAAGTAACTTTTACCACATAGCCAATGCTCTCTAAAATAACCCAACATTGATTACCAGATACGTATTTAACTTTACCGTGATGCCCTTCAAAACCCAACGGACTTAAGTCTATTTTTTGTCCAGGTTGTATTTTCTCGGTTTTAGAACTAATTGTTTTTTTAGAAGACAGTGATTCTTTTAGCGCCTCAACCTCCTCATTGGTAACAATAGCCGGTACTTTGGCCCAGTAAAGAAAACGAACGGCAGCGGGAACATCAAAAACTTCATTTTTCTGAGAAAATTTAATATTAACCAATACCATAGATGGTAAAACAGGAACCTGGACTTTTTTCTTTCGGTCAGACCAACGCCTTACTTCAGTACGAGTTGGACAATAAGCTTCAATTCCCCGATCTGATAGAAGTGTAGCTAATTTTTTTTCTGCGTTAGGACGCGAATAAAGTACGTACCAGTTATTTTCCTCTTTAATTAATTTTTTCAAAGCTTGGTTTTGAAGGCAAACTTAAAGATAATATCAAAAATTAAGAAATCTTAAAGCATTTTATTTAACAAGGTTTTTCGTAGGGAATTTAATTACAAAACAATCGCTAGATAGTCACATACTTTGAGGATAGATGAAGGGCTTCACTTAGCCACCGAAACTAAGGTTGTGATTGTATTTCGCATCGTATAAAAAAAGCCATTCCTCTGTTGAAATGGCTTTTTATATACTTTTATAAAGTAACTTAATTTAAAGCATCAGCTCCAGCAACAATTTCTAAAATTTCATTAGTAATGGCGGCCTGTCTAACCTTATTATAGGATAATTTAAGATCATCTCTAAGCTCTGTAGCGTTATCTGTAGCCTTGTGCATAGCAGTCATTCGGGCTCCATGTTCAGCAGCAACAGAATCACTAATAGCTTTGTACAAGTGCATTTTTAAAGCCTTAGGTACAAGGTCGTTAATAATTTCCTTTTGATCAGGCTCATAGATATAATCTGATAAATTATCTGTACTTTCTTTCTTAGTCGTATTTTCTAAAGGCAATAATTGCTCTGCTTTCACAACTTGAGTACCAGCATTTACAAAGTGATTATAGATTAATACAACTTTGTCGTAGGTTTCTAATTTGTAATCGCGCATGTACTCAGCGGCTAACTCGGCTACATGTTCATAAGTAGGTGTATTTAATAAATCGTTATGCGCGCCATCAATTATGTAGCTTTTGTTTTCTAATACTTCGTGAGCTTTTTTTCCAATTGCAGAAAGAGCAATATTCTTGTCTTTGTATTCTGAAGTAGCTAAAGACTTAACTTTCTTAACAATATTGGTATTAAATGCTCCCGCTAACCCCTTGTTGGAGGAGATAACTACAAAAAGCACATTTTCAACTTTTCTAACCTTGGTATAAGGGTTTTCAAGGTGAGATAAATCTGTATTATTATTTAAGTCACGTAATAAGTCAGATAGTTTTTCAGCATAAGGACGCATCTTAGTAATAACATCTTGTGCTTTACTCAACTTAGCAGCCGATACCATTTTCATAGCACTAGTAATCTGCATGGTTGAACTAACCGAGCTAATTCTGTTTCTTAATTCTTTTAAATTTGCCATATTTAATTATAATTAGTTAGGCAATGATTATTTTATAAATCATCATTGAACTTGGCAGCTACTTCGTGGGCAGCTTTTTCTAAGGCAGTAGTAATATCGTCATTAATTTTACCTGACTTAAGCACGTCTAACTCGTTTCTGTGATTTGATTTAAGATAAGTCAAATAATCATTCTCAAACTCTTTCACACTATCAACAGGAACATCACGAAGTAAGTTTTTCGTTCCAGCATAGATAATAGCTACTTGTTCTTCAACCGGGTAAGGATCAGATTCTGCTTGCTTAAGCAACTCAACATTTCGTTTTCCTTTTTCAATGGTATTTAAGGTAGCTGGATCTAGGTCTGAACCAAACTTAGCAAAAGCTTCAAGCTCTCTATATTGAGCTTGGTCAAGCTTAAGTGTACCTGCTACCTTTTTCATCGATTTAATTTGCGCTGAACCACCAACACGTGATACCGAAATACCAACATCAATAGCTGGTCTAACTCCAGAGTTAAATAAATCTGAGGTCAAGAAGATTTGTCCGTCAGTAATCGAAATTACATTTGTTGGAATATAAGCTGAAACATCGCCTGCTTGAGTTTCAATAATAGGTAAAGCTGTTAATGAACCTCCTCCCTTTACTTTATCTTTAAGAGACTCTGGCAAATCGTTCATTTCTGAAGCAATTTGATCATCATTAATGATTTTTGCAGAACGCTCTAGTAATCTTGAGTGTAAGTAGAATACATCTCCTGGATAGGCTTCACGTCCTGGAGGTCTTCTTAAAAGTAGGGAAACCTCACGATAAGCAACAGCTTGCTTAGATAAATCATCATAAACAATTAAAGCAGGTCTTCCTGTATCTCTAAAGTATTCTCCAATAGCTGCACCAGCTAATGGGGCATAAACTTGCATTGGAGCAGGATCGGAAGCATTGGCCGCAACTATAGTTGTATAAGCGAGTGCTCCTTTTTCTTCTAAAAGATTTGCAATTCCTGCAACTGTAGAAGCTTTTTGGCCTACAGCCACGTAAATACAATACACAGGCTCTCCAGCATCGTAAAATTCTTTTTGATTTAAAATAGTATCAATACAAACCGCTGTTTTCCCTGTTTGGCGGTCGCCAATAACAAGTTCACGCTGCCCTCTACCAACAGGAACCATAGCATCAATAGATTTAATTCCAGTTTGCATAGGTTCAGCGACAGGCTCACGATAAATTACACCAGGGGCTTTTCGTTCAATGGGCATTTCGTAAGTTTCGCCTTTGATTGGTCCTTTACCATCTATTGGTTGACCTAAAGTATCAACTACTCTACCTACTATCCCTTCACCTACTTGAATAGATGAAATACGTTTTGTTCGTTTTACAACGTCGCCTTCGCTAACTTCAGTAGAAGAGCCTAAAAGAACAACCCCAACATTATCATCTTCAAGGTTAAGGACCATTCCGTTCATTCCGCTTGCAAATTCTACAAGCTCACCGTATTGAACATTTGAAAGTCCGTAAACGTTAGCAATACCATCACCAACACGTAAAACGGTTCCAACTTCATTTAAGCTTGCTTCAGAATTGGTTTCTGAAAGTTGTTTCTTCAAGATTGCTGATACCTCAGCAGGTTTAATTTCTGCCATAACTCTTTATCTTAAACAGGTAGTTATACCAATTTTAATTTACTAATTGTGTTTTAAATTTATTTAGCTGCCCCACTACGCTAGCATCGTATTGAAGGTCATTAATTGTCAAAACAAAACCGCCTAAAATGGCTGGGTTTATTTCTGTTTGAATTTCAACATCATTACCAGTAAGCGCATTAACTTTAGCTTGAATTTTGGTAAACATGTCATGGGTTAATTCTTTTGCAAGAACAACTTTAGCTCGATTAATATTATTGTTCTTTTCGTAAATTGAAATATAAGACGAAGCTACCTCTAGCAAAAGATTGATTCGCTTTTTATTTAACAAAAAAGCAATTAGCTGCATACTATTGCTATTTGCTTCACTAAAAACAGCCTCTAAAATTAATTTCTTTTTATGTAAATCAATTACAGGGCTATTAATCACAGATTTTAATTCTTTATTCTCGAGCATTGTATTTTTAATTAGCTTCATATCAGCTAATACTTCATTCACAACATTCTTATCTTCGGTAGTTGTATAAAATGCTTTGGCGTATCTTTCTGCTGCTTTACCCATTTGTTAGTTCAACTTAACATCTTTCAACATATTTTCAACTAATTCTTGCTGCGATTTGTCATCTTTCAAATTAGCAACAATTATTTTTTCAGCAATTTGAAGTGACAACTGAGCAACTTCAGATTTAATTTCAGCGAGGGCTGCTTTTTTATCTGCTTCTATAGTTTCTTGCGCCTTAGCTACAATTTGTGAAGCTTTTTCAGCAGCTTGTGTATTAGCCTCTTCTAGCAAGCGCTTTCTTGCTGCTTGAGCTTCTTTAAGCATTTGGTCACGCTCGGCACGTGCCTCTTTAATCATATCTTGATTCTTGTCCTGAAGACTAATCATTTCTTTTTTTGCATCTTCTGCTGCGTTAAGCGATTCATTTATATTGTCTTCACGCGCTTTGATACCTTTTAAAATAGGCTTCCATGCAAATTTTGCTAAAAGAAAAATTAAAATAACAATAGTTACTAATTGCCAAAAAAAGAGCCCAAACTCAGGTTTAACTAAATCCATATAATTTTCAATTAAATTTTAATCTTTTTAATAATTCTGCTCATTTTTACCAACCGCAAAAATGAGCAGAAAAAATTAATTACTTTAAAACACCTAATAAAGCGGCTACTACTCCAAAAAGAGCAACCCCTTCAACAAGTGCTGCTGCAATAATCATTGCAGTTTGAATTTTTGAAGTGGCTTCAGGCTGTCTTGCAATGGCCTCCATTGCAGCACCTCCAATTTTTCCAACTCCTAGTCCAGCTCCTACAACTGCTAATCCAGCTCCTAAAGCGGCTAATCCTACGTGTAACATTTCCATAGTAAATAAATATTAAAATTAAAATTAATGATGTTCATGTTCTTCTACTGCCATTCCAATAAACAATGCCGATAGCATGGTAAATATAAAGGCTTGCAGAAAAGCTACCAACAACTCCAAAACGCTAATAAACAAGGCAAATGGAACTGAAATGAAAGCTACTCCCGCACTTGATAATATAAAAATTAAACCTATTAAACTCAATATAATTATGTGGCCAGCCGTAATGTTAGCAAATAGACGTATCATCAAAGCAATAGGTTTTATAAACAAACCTACTAACTCAATGGGCGCCAACAAAATTCGCACTGGAACAGGCACACCTGGCATCCAAAAAATATGTTTCCAGTAATCTTTAGTTCCGTTGAATATCATCAATAGAAGCGTAATTAAACCTAAAGCAACTGTTACCGAAATACTCCCAGTGACATTGGCTGCACCAGGAAGTAAACCCAAAAGATTGGTTACCCATATAAAAAAGAAAACCGTAAGCAAAAACGGCATAAATTTCATAAACTTTTTCTCTCCTATTTGAGGTCTAGCAATATCATCTCTTACAAAAATCACCAAAGTTTCTAAGGCGTTATTTAAACCTTTTGGCGCTTTATCTGATTTTTTATAATGACTAGCTAATCTTGGAAACAATAACAACAATACAATTACTGAAAGAAATATTGAAGCTACATTTTTAGTAATAGACAAATCTAGTGGCCTTACAGCGTTATTTGGATAATGATCCTCACCAAATTCTAAAGCGGTTTCTCCTTCATTTAAAACGTAAGCCTTTTCATGATAATTAACAACACGCTGCCCCTCTTTTTCAACAACAACACCTCCTTCAGAATCATGATGAAACGCACTAGACATAAAGGTAATCCAACCTTGATCGGTTTTTAATATAACAGGCAAAGACAAAGTAACGGAGGTCTCACCTAAATCGAAAAAGTGCCAATCATAAGAATCCTGGATGTGATGCATAATCATATCGGTAGGATTAAAATCAGACCCTTCTTCTTGAGTAAATGCTTTCAAATTTTGAACAAAAAACAGGACAAAAATTAAAAACAATTTCGAAATCGATTTTGTTGACATAGTTAAAAACTACTTAAATATATTACTTAAAATTTCGTGCAAATGTAGTTTATAAAAAATTAAATTAATAAACTTTTTCTGTTTTTTTTTAATCAAATCTTATTTCAAATTTTAATGCGTTTACATCGTTTTTGATTCTCATTCTAAATGTAACCGTCTTTCCTTTTATAAAAAGGCTTAAGTTTTACAGAAACAGCCTGAATTATTAATATTTCGTATTATTTACTTTTAAACAGTGGAAGTAAAAGAATGTATAATTTGATTCTATTGCAGAAATTACAGTAAAAACCAATGAATCAAGCTCCATGTATATTGCTCTAAAAAGCTAGGCCTAGAATTAATTTAATTTTCAGACCTATTAATTAATCGAATTGAAAAAACTGCTTCGTAAGTTAAAAAAATAAAATAAGGTATAAAAAACAGCATTAAGTCCTTAAAATTGGGTTTAGGTTCTGATAAAAAACTTGGAATTAAAAACAGAATACATGCCAATCCTTTCACAAGAAGCAAGCCCATAAAAGCAAAGCCTACATAATCTTTAAAGTTTTGGTTAACCCAGGTAATTAAAAATACCACAGCTAAAGTAGAAATAAAAAAGAATAAAAACACCAACGGAACGCTGTAAAAGAATTCGGTTACAGTATTTTCTAAAAGCAAGGTGATTAACATTAGCACAAGGTGCATAACAAAAAGTATTATGCCTTGTTTAACATAAATATTTTTCATAGGTAAAACTAATAATTTTAATTAGTCGAGGAACTTTTTGAGCGAACTAATAACCTGATATAAAGCAATAAACACTCCAAGCAAAGACAAAGCTAAAGTAAAGATTGGGAAATTAGTAGCTTGAGATTCGTCTAAATAAATCCCTAACCAAACAGAACCGCCTATAACAATTAGCATTTGAAGTGCTATTCCTGAAAAAAACAACCAGTTTTTAAGCGGTTTTTTCTTGTTTTCCTTTAGATTTTTTTTCTTTTTGCTCATTTAAACTCTTAACTCCTTTCATTTTACAAGCCGCATTAAAGACAGCTCCAGGTTCTACGCTCAGTTTTTCGGTTTCCACTTCCCCTTCAATTTGGGCGGTTGAACGTAAGCTAAGAATTGAATTTATTTTCATTTGCCCCGAAAACTTTCCTTCAAAATCTGCGCTATCACAATTTAATGTACCTTCTATATAGCCAGTTTCACCAACTACTACTTTACCTTCAGTAACAATATTCCCTATTATTTGTCCTTCAATTCTAAAACTTCCTTTGGATGCTATATCACCTTTAAAAGTTGTTCCTTGAGCTATTTTGTTTTGTTCTTTTGTCACGTCTAATGTGTTTTTACTTTTTTCTTTAAACATCTTCTTATTGATTTTCTAGGTACGAATTTAAGCTTTTATAAATTTGTATTTTAGTATAATTGGTTTTTTCTACACTAAAATATTCCCAATCTTGATTTGTAAACCCATTTTCTAGCAAGATATCACCTAAACCTTGGGCTCCTAATTTACTTGTTAAATCGCGAACCAATATAAACATCACATCCTTGTCGTAAACATCTACAGATACTTTTAGATGACCATATTCTAGTTCTTTCAAACCGGCTTTTATAGTAGCATAAACCTCTCTTAAATAAGCTTTATTGTAATCCTCTTTAGGAAACCTAAAGACCAAGTTGAATTTATCTTCTTGTTCTTCTGCTATAAATTTCTGATTTTTGAATGCTTTTTTAGCTTCGGTGTGCATTTCTTTAGCTTTCTTTCCTTCTTTGGTCTGAGAATGATCAATAGCTACTTCATCTAGTTCTTTTAAGTATTCCTGATGGCCGTAAAGTCTTCCAACAGCCATGGCTTTTAAAATTTTAAACTTTGGCACCGTTGCCGTACCTATTAATTCATCTATCCAGTAATTACATTCATCTATAACGTATTCTATGTTTTGATTTTTAAATTCTTTATAGAGTCTTGAATAAATAGTATTAGGACTATTTTCTCCATCCCGCATACTTCTTGGATTAAGAAGAATTTCTGCATACCTACTATCGGGATGGTCCTTAATTATATTAGCTTTCCATAGGTCCATTTTTTCTTGGTCGGGAATAAGCTTATAAATCAAGTATAGGTTATATTTTGCAGGAAGCAGAAGTTTTTCCTCTACACCTTCAAAATCAACTAATCTCAAAAACCTCTTTTCAGCAAGGGCTAACTCTTTAAACTTCTCCTTGTAAATTACGCCTAATTGAAAGTAAGCATAATTTCGTTGACCTTTTATACTATCAATTACAACCTTGTCTTCTGGGATTTGACTAATATAGGATTGTGGATCAAATTCAGGCGAATTAAAAAAATCATCTTCTTCCTCCTCTTCATCATCTTCACTTTTTGACTTTCCTTTCTTTTTAGGGTCAAACCTCCAATTATCAGCAAATTCAATAGCTCCCCATTTACGCTTAAATTTCCCCAAACCAGATTTTAATTGATTCTCATCGTAAAAATAAAAGGTTTGTTCTCCTTTCTTTCCTACGGCTGAAGTACCACCAAAACCAGGAATATCGGGAGGTTGTTGAGCCGCTAATCGATCCTGTTTATTTTGTTGCGCAAAAAGTTCTTCAGCTTCTTCTTTGAGTTTTTGAGTATGTTTATCAAAAAAAGATAAACGCTCTTGGTCTGTCATATTTACCAATTGAATAATGCTATCGGTTTCTTCTGCAATGTCTTCAAACTTAATTACGTCTTCTAAGTTATTTCGCTTTTTTTGTATTAATCTAAATTCTCTTGTGCTATCATCTAAGTTGGTTAAAGTAGAATCATAATAAGCCCCTGCTGTTTTATAAGAAGCCTTGTCAAAATAGATATTGGCTAAATTTAAATAATTCCTAGAAATTCTGTATTGATTGTCACCTGGCTCACGCAAGGACTTGTTGTAATACTGAATAGCCAAATCAATTGAATCAACTTTTGAATAATGTTGTGCATATTCAAAATAAAAATGATCTAAATGGTGTCTGTTTTCCCAATCTAAGGCCCATTCTTCAAAGGTTTCTTTAACTATTGAGTCTTGCTCTGGCTGATAATCTTTTATCTTGAATTGTTCTGTTAATGAATGCACCCAATACTTTCTATTGAACCAATATTCTCCCTTTGTTTTAGGTCTTCGTTTAAATTCAATTACTTTTTGAAAATTAGCATAAGCCGAGTCTTTTTCGCCTAGCTTATTGAATAATTGAGAGCGAATAAATTGCCATCTTGTTTTTTCTTCGTACTCACTCACATGCTCAACAGCCATAGCTAAGGCATCAATAGCTGAAGCATAGTATTGCTGATTTAGCGCTTCTGCTTCTTCATCTTCTTCATCAACTAAAGCTAAATAAATACTAGCTAATGTAGCCTGTATTTCGGCTAAATCTTCAGGCTCAAGCTCATTGTTTTCTGCTAAAATCTGATGTAAGTTTTTTAAAGCTAGCTCCGGAAAACCCATTCTGAAGTTTGTCTTCTGAAGCCATATTTCTGAGCGAACTAAAATTTCGGAATTGGGGTAGTGATTTTTAATATAAGAAAAAGCATCCTTTGCGGGAATAAAACGCTGATCATAATACCTTGCCTGACCAAGTAATAAATAAGTTTCATCAATTTGAAAATTGTATTCTCTACCCCCTAAAAACATAGAATGTTTACGCACTCCTTTTGCTGCTTTAGCTTCAGCTTTAGCAAACGACTCAAGCAATGGCACGGTATCATTTCTCTCTGGTGGTACTTCGGCCATGCGTTCAATAGGAAGAATATCAAAAAAATGATCTGAATGTGAGCGTTTAACTTCCTCAACACCAAGTTCCATTTCAATATTACCATGATATAAAACATTGTAGTAAGTAGTCATGGCATGGAAGTTTCTATTCATAAACTTGTCTTCTTGCGTAGAACAAGCCGAAATAGAAACTAGCACAAAAATAATAATTCCTAATTTATACTTTTCTTTACTATACATTATAATTTGCAGCCTCTTAGTTGTATAACTTTTAAATTTAAAACTTATTGCAATAGCGCAAAAGTAATGTATTTAAAACAAATAGCTCAAAGCTTTAATTAGCTTGTAGCAATTTAAAAAACAAAACCCCTCTAAAAGAAGAGTTTTGTTTTCTAAAATCAACCAATTTATAAAGCTATTAATCTACATTGTCATGTAAATAGGAATTATTTGATCTAAAATTTACATTTCCATTTTCATCTTGTTGCAAACTAGTCCTTGAGCGTTTGTTTTCAGTTTTTCTTGAGTGGTCTATTTCTACTCCTGCACGTTTATATGCTGGTTGTTTTTCAATTTCATCAATATTTTGCTGATTATTTTTGAATTGATAATTAAAGCGTTTTAGTTTTGCTCTTCGCTGTGCTGCTGAAGCTTTTAAATCTTGAATAGAGCTACTGAAAGGGTCGATTTCATTTGAAACCTCTTCCGTAGCATTGGTATCCTCCTTTTTAACTTCTTTTTTAAGCTCCTTTTTCACCTCAAAGCTAAACTCTTCTTCAGAAGTTTCTTCAGCTTCTTGCTTAGGCTCTGAAGCTTGTTGAGGCTGGGCTTGATTCAGGTGATTTTCTAAGTCCTCATAATCGTCTAAATTATAAAGCTTTGCTTCGTTATTAGACAGCGATAGATTGTTGGCTTCTGAAGTTACCACTATTTCGTCTTTTACCTCAATATCATTAATAGTTGAATCCTCAAGACTGTCATCTAAGCTCAGGTGTTGGATGGTTGAATTATTAGTTTCATCCGTTTTACTATTATCTTTTTGAGAGGTGTCTTCCAATTCGTTATTTGCAGTTTTTTCAGTCTGCTTATTCACTGATTGTTGTATGGGAAAATCGAAGGTTAAAGGCAACTCATCCGCAAAATCATTATTCTCATTAGCTTGGTTTTTTGCCTCTTGATTATTTGGATTTACATCTTCTATCTCAAAATCATTTAGTTCAAGATGTACCTCTTCTGCATCAACTTCAATTTCTCGCATAGCAGAAGTAGTAGCTAATAAATCGTCCTCATTTAGTGATGATATTTCATTATTCTGATTTGTTTCTGCCTCTGATGTTACCGACTTATTCTCTTGATTTTGAAGTGGATTATCATTTTCAAAATTATCTTCTTCTAAGGAATGAACAATTTTCTTTTTGGGGTAGTTGTTTTCTGGAGCAGGTCTGGCAGTCTTGTTAAAATTAGAAGAAACCGAAGTCTTTTTAGGATCCAATTTCAACTCAGCCTTCTGTTCATCTTCAAGGGTATGAACAATTTTTTTTGTTTCAGTATTAACAATCACATCTTGCTGCTCCGTATTAAAACCCGTGGCTATTACGGTTATTGAGATAGAATCTTCAAGGCTTTCATCTTCTCCTACCCCCATAATAATGTTGGCAGAATTTCCAGCTTCCGCTTGAATATGGTCATTAATTTCTCCTATTTCATCAATGGTAATTTCATCAGTACCCGAAACGATTAATAAAAGAACGTTTTGAGCTCCTTTAATTTTGTTATCATTTAGGAGTGGAGAATCTAATGCTTTTTCAATAGCATCCATAGCTCGGTTGGATCCAGAAGCTACGGAAGACCCCATAATAGCTGTACCACTATTGCTCAATACTGTCTTGGCGTCTTTCAGGTCAATATTTTGGGTATAATGATGCGTAATTACTTCTGCAATACCTCTAGAAGCAGTGGCTAAAACCTCATCTGCTTTAGAAAAACCAGCTTTAAACCCAAGGTTGCCATACACCTCCCTTAGCTTATTATTGTTAATCACAATTAATGAATCAACTTCATCTCTTAGTTTTTCTACACCAAGCTGTGCTTGTTCGTTTCTTGTTTTTCCTTCAAACATAAACGGAATGGTAATAATTCCAACAGTAAGGATATCCATTTCTCTGGCTTGCTTAGCAATAATTGGTGCCGCTCCTGTACCCGTTCCACCGCCCATACCGGCGGTAATGAAAACCATTTTAGTATTGGTGCTTAATAGGTTTTTGATATCATCAAAACTCTCTAAAGCAGCCTGTTCTCCAACGTCTGGATTAGCACCTGCACCTAAACCTTCGGTAAGGTTTACCCCTAATTGAATTTTAGTAGGGACAGGGCTATTTTCTAAGGCTTGAGAATCGGTATTGCAAACTACAAAATCTACCCCTCTAATTCCTTGCCTAAACATATGGTTAATGGCATTTGAACCTCCGCCTCCAACGCCAATTACCTTAATTACATTAGACTGATTCTTAGGCAAATCGAAAGAGATTTTATCGAAATCATTATTATCTTGTTGGCTCATAACTTAAATTTTTATTGGTCATTTATTCTGCTTTATCTAAAAAATCTTTTAATCCATCAAAGAATTTTTCAAAAATATTTCTTCGTGGTCCTGTGGCTCTATCTTGCTTTTCGGGATTCTCCTGAGCAAGTTCTTCGGTATCTTCAGAGCTAGTCTGTTCTTCCTCAGAAACCGTTTGTATAGGCTGGTCTTCTTCCAGCTTTGCTTGTTCTTCTTCTTTTTCTTCTTGAACTTGGTGTTCATGTTCGTAAATAGCTTTCATCACTAGACCTACAGCTGTTGCAAAAATTGGACTAGCGGTATCTTTTTCTGTATCTCCAGCTAAATGCTCGTTAGGTAAACCTATTCGGGTATCCATTCCAGTAATGTATTCTACTAATTGTTTGAGGTGTTTTAGCTGAGCACCACCTCCGGTAATTACAATTCCAGCAATGAGTTTTTTTCGTTGTTCTTCGTGGCCGTAATTTTTTATTTCTTGAAAAACTTGTTCAATAATTTCAACAGCTCTATAATGAATAATTTTAGACAAGTTTTTTAAAGAAATTTCTTTAGGTTCTCTTCCTCTTAATCCAGGAATGGAAACAATTTCGTTGTCTTTATTTTCGCCAGGCCAAGCCGAACCAAACTTTACTTTAAGTAATTCAGCTTGTTTTTCAATAATGGAACAGCCATCTTTAATGTCTTCTGTAATTACATTGCCTCCAAATGGAATAACCGCAGTATGCCTAATAATTCCGTCTTTAAAAATTGCTAAATCGGTTGTTCCCCCTCCAATATCTATTAGAGCTACGCCAGCTTCTTTTTCTTCCTGACTTAAAACGGCATTGGCTGAAGCAAGAGGTTCAAGATTAACTCCTCCCAATTCTAAACCTGAATTTTTAACGCACCTTACAATGTTTCTGATGGAAGAAATTTGCCCAACAACCACATGAAAGTTGGCTTCTAATCTTGCGCCGTGCATACCAATAGGTTGAGTAATTTCAGCCTGACCATCTACTTTGTATTCCTGTGGAAGTACGTGTATAATCTCTTCGCCAGGAAGCATGACAAGCTTGTGTACTTGATTGCAAAGCTCCTCAATATCTTGTTCTTCAATAACATCATCATAATTAGCTCTAGTAATATAATCACTGTGCTGCAAGCTTCTAATGTGTTGTCCAGCAATTCCTACAGTTACCTGGTCAACTTTTAAACCTGCGTTAGCTTCAGCATCTCTTACTGCTTGTTGTATAGATTGAATAGTTTGCGTTATATTATTCACTACTCCTCTATGTACGCCTAAGCTTTTGGCTTTTCCAATGCCTAGAATTTCCACTTTTCCGTATTCATTTTTACGGCCAATCATAGCTACTATTTTTGTAGTACCTATGTCTAATCCAACTGCAATATTCTCTTGTTCCATCATCACTATATTATCATATTTTAGTACAAACCACTTGATTGCCAAACCGCAAATCAACTTGTTTATAAGCAGCTAATTTATCTTCTTTTTTAGCCTTTGCATAAAATGCTTTAAGGTTCTTTAATTTTAGTTCTATTTCATTTATTTCGCCAAAAACCACCTCAAATTTGGCTTCTCTTAAACTTAGATATAGACCATTGTTTTGATTGGTCAAACCAATTACATGCTGACTTAAAAACTGGTCTTTCTCAATAGCTTTTAGTAAAGGAAAAACATCCTTTATATTAGCTGAAGTAAATCCGAAAGCAACAGGCACGCGTGCAGCATAATTTTTAGATAAAGGCATAATTTCTCCATCTTCATCTAAATAATGGCTCCCTCCATCTATAAATCTCAATATTGGTCTTCGCTGAATAACTTCAATTCCAAGGATTCCGTCAATACTATAATAAACCTGCGCTTGTTTAATCATGTCATGAGTAACCAACTGATGTTCAAAGTTATTTAGGGTAATCTCGTTCAACTTAAGCTTATTGAATTCATCTAGAAGAATTTGTTTTTGAACTTCGCCTTCAGTGATAAAGAGCGATTCAAAAGGAAACACTTCTACATCTACCTGAGCCAAATGTTTATGGCTATGGCGGTAGTTAGCAAAACTCATCAAACCAATAAGTAAGATGACTAACAAAACCAATCTTATATGTTTCCAATACTTCTTCATACACAAAGTGCTTCCTTTATTTTAATTGCTTCTTCTCCTATATCTCCTGCTCCTAAAAACAATACAATAGCGCAGTTGGTTTCTTTAATTGATTTTAATAAATCTGATTTTTCAATTATCTTTTTGTTCTTATGTTCTATTTTATCTATTAAAAATTGTGCATTGACTCCAAGGATTGGGTCTTCTCTTGCGGGATAAATTTCAAGGATGCAAATTTCATCAAATTGTTGCAAACTACGAGCAAAATTGGTCGCAAAATTTTCTGTTCTTGAATATAAATGAGGTTGAAATATAACCATCACATCTTCGCCTGGATGCATCTCTCTAGCTGCTTGATGAGCTGCTGAAATTTCAGTAGGATGATGGGCATAATCATCTATTAAAGTCAATTTTGCAGATTGATAGAGGTAATTAAACCTTCTTTTTACGCCAGAAAAACTAGCTAAAGCCTTTGCGTATAAATGAGCTTTATCTTTGTTAAAATTGATTGCTAAAGCTAATGCTGCTATGGCATTGGCTAAATTATGCTTTCCAGGTAGCTTCAATTGAAGTCCTTTTAAAAGCATATCTTGATAAACTATATCAAAATAATAACTCCCCTTTTTCACTTGAATATTAAAAGCCTGCACTTCAGCTAATTCAGAAAAACCATACTTAATGCCTTTTAATTTTAATTCTTCAGCTACAAAAAGCGTTTCGCTAACTTGTGTAGAAAAAAGTTCAAAGCTCTCTTCTAAAGCTTGTTCTGTTTTGTAGATATCTAGATGATCTGCATCAGTAGAAGTAATTACAGCCAAATTGGGATGAAGATGAAGAAAAGAACGATCAAATTCATCTGCTTCTACCACTACAACTTCATCTCCTTGATGAATGAAATTAGAGTTTTCGCTGAGTAAAATTCCACCTAAAAAAGCTGTTACTTTTTCATCTGCCACTTTTAATAGGTGGGTTAATAGTGCAGAGGTGGTTGTTTTGCCATGCGTCCCTGCTACGGCCAAGGTCTTTTTAGAAGCAGTGATTTCACCTAATAACGCCGCTCTTTTAATCAGTTGAAATTTTTCTTTTTGAGCAAGTTGTATGAGTCTGCTTTTGATTTGAACCGCTGGTGTATAAACCAATAATGTGCTTTTTTGATCTAAGGCATACATTAATTCTTCAGCTTCTTCTTCAATATAAACAACATGAATTCCTTCTTCTGAAAGTTTAGCAGTTAATTCTGAATCCGTTCTATCATAACCCATTACAGTTTTACCTAGCGAATTAAAATAACGCGCCAAAGCGCTCATTCCTATGCCGCCTATACCTATAAAAAAATAGTTTGATATGTGGTTGTTTACTATCATAGTTTGAAATTCCAATGTTTTTCAACTTCATCAACAATATGCGATGTAGCCTTAGGTTTAGCCATTTTTTTTATGTTACTACTTAATTTTTTTTGCTTTTCTAAATCATTTATTAACGCTTTAAATTCAGTTTTAAAGGCATCTTCTAAATCATTTTCTGTAATACAAATTGCTCCATTTTCATTTACTATTGAATGTGCATTTTTTGTTTGGTGATCTTCAGCAACATTGGGTGAAGGGATAAAAATAACGGGTTTTCCTACTACACACAATTCACTTACCGCTCCAGCGCCAGAACGTGAAATAATGAAATCAGCCGCTTGATATGCCTTTTCCATATTCATAATAAAAGCGCTTACTTTAACTTGTTTTGTCTCCAGGTTTTTATATTCATCTATGTAAAACTTACCTGTTTGCCAAAGGATTTGAACATTATTTTCTTTGATGAAATCAAGTTTACTAGCCAATAGTTGATTAATTCTTCTTGCTCCTAAGCTTCCCCCAACAACTAATAAAACAGGGGATTCTGAATCTAAATCAAATTGCTTTTTAGCCTCTTGCTGCGCATTTTTTTCAGTGTAATCTTGAACAGCTAAAATTTTGCTTCTTATGGGGTTTCCTGTAATTCTTATTTTTTGGTCTGGAAAAAATTTCTCCATCCCCTTGTAAGCAACACAAATTGAATTAGCGTCTTTAGCTAACCATTTATTAGTAACTCCAGCAAAAGAATTTTGTTCCTGTAAAAGTGTTGGTAAATTCATTGAGTTAGCCATTTTTAGTAAAGGGCCACTAGCAAATCCTCCTGTACCTATGGCTATGTTAGGTTTAAACTTTTTAATTATTTGTTTAGCCTTTAGTAAACTTGCTACCAACTTTATTGGAAAAAGTAAATTTTGAAAATTGATTTTTCGTTGTATTCCTGCAATCCATAAACCTTCTATTGGAAAACCTGCCTGCGGAACTTTTTCCATTTCCATTTTATCTTTTGCACCAACAAAAAGAATTTCTGCATTAGGGTATCTTTGCTTAATTTCTTGAGCAATGGAAATGGCAGGAAATATATGACCTCCTGTTCCTCCTCCTGATATAATTACCCTTGGCATACTCATAATGTTTCACTTAAAATATCTAAAGGATTTTCTATTTCCGTAGCTCCTTCGTTTAATTCCTTGTTTTCTTCTTCCTTTGTCTCCCAGCCTGCCTTCACAGATTGTAAAATACCAATACTCAAGCAAGTCATCCAAATAGAAGTGCCCCCACTACTAATTAATGGTAAAGTTTGCCCCGTAACGGGAAAAAGTTCTACTGCTACTCCCATATTGATAAAGGCCTGTAAAATAACTGGTATTCCAACTGCAATAGTCAACAGTTTTCCAAAGGTATCTTCTGTTTTAGTTGTAATGATAGCTATTCGGTAAAGTAAAATTAAGTAGGCTAAAATAACACCAAGCCCTCCAATTAAGCCCATTTCTTCTACTATAATTGCGTAGATAAAATCGGAAGACGATTGCGGCAAAAAGTTTCGCTGTACACTTTTACCTATTCCATTACCTGTAATGCCTCCGCTAGCTATGGCTATTTTTGCTTTTTCAATTTGATATTGTTCTTGGCTTGATTCTCCAGAGGAAAAGTTTTCTATTCTGTTTTTCCAGGTATCAACACGATTTGGAAACAAATCTGGAAAAGCAAAGGCCAACAGTATAAATATTCCTATGGCTACAACTCCTGCGCCAATTACAGCAAGTAAATAGCGTTTAGGGTAACCGCCTATAAAAACCAAAATAAGAACTCCAAAAGCAATTAAAAATGTGGTAGATAAATTAGCCGGTAAAATTAAACCCAATACTAAAAACACAGGCAACCACAATGGTAACAAGCTTGACTTAAAAGTGATAGGTTCTTCTTTTGGTTTGGCTAAATACCTGGCCACATAAACCATTAAAACCAAAGAAGCTAATGCTGAAGTTTGAAAAGACATATTTACAATTGGTACCTGAATCCATCTACTTGCATTTGCGCCACCAATGGTATTTCCTTGAAGCAATGTGTAAGCTAGAAGAATAATAACAAAGGGAATTAAAATCATTGATAAACCTTTAAAATAACGATAAGGTATTTTATGCACCAAAAACATAAACACAAAGCCCACACTTAAATGTGCTAAATGCTTTAATAAATAAGAGAAGGTATTACCACTTCCCCCATTTAAATAAGCCAAGTTACTACTAGCCGTATAAACAGGAATAAAAGAAAACAAAGCTAATAAAGTAACTAAAGCCCAAATGGTCTTGTCTCCTTTTAAGTGTGATAAATATGTTTTTAATGAATTAGACATTCTTTTGGTTATAATTTCATTATTGCTTCTTTAAATTGTCTGCCACGGTCTTCGTAATTTTCAAATAAATCAAAACTTGCACAAGCTGGAGACAACAAAACAGTTTCGTTAACTTCTGCTAATTTACTAGCCATTACAACTGCTTCTTCCATAGAAGTAGTTTCATAAATATCGTCAATTACGTTATTAAATGCCTGAATAATTTTTTGGTTATCTACCCCTAAACAAATAATGGCCTTCACTTTTTCATTCACTAATTCCATTAATTCAGCATAGTTGTTTCCTTTATCAACTCCTCCAACAATCCAAATGGTTGATTGCTTAACGCTATCTAACGCATAGTAAGTAGCGTTGATGTTGGTTGCTTTAGAGTCATTGATATAACTTATTGAGTTAAGTTTTACTACTTTTTCTAAACGATGCTCTACACCTTGAAAAGTTTCCATACTTTCTCTTATAGTTTCTTTTCTAATTTTCAACAATCTAGCCACTGCATTACTTGCCATTGCATTTTTGGCATTGTGATTTCCTTTTACATTCAAATCTGATACATTCATATCAAGTATATTGTTTTTAATTTTAATTATCATTTTTTCGTCTTCTAAATAAAGTCCATTTTCACCCTCGATCTTTTTAATTGACATAGGAATCAATTGACTTTTTACAGGATGTTTTTCTAAGGCTTTCAAAACTGATTCTTCGTCAGCATTATAAATAAGGTAATCGTTTTCATCTTGATTCATAGCTATTCTCATTTTAGAAGCTATATACTTATCAAAATCCATTTCATACCGGTCTAGGTGGTCTGGAGTAATGCTGGTAATTATAGCAATGTGTGGTTTAAATTTCGCTATGCCATCTAGTTGAAAACTACTCAATTCTAGAACGTAATTTTTACTAGGATTAACAGCTACTTGGAGAGCAAAACTTTGACCTATATTTCCCCCAACTGAAACATCTAGTCCAGCATTTTTGAGAATATGAAAAATCATATTAGTAACCGTTGTCTTTCCATTAGAACCTGTAATTCCTATTAGTTTTGCTGAAGTAAACCAAGAAGCAAATTCTATTTCAGAGATTACCTGAATGCCTTCTGACTTAGCTTTTACAACAAGCGGAGCATGGTCTGGAATGCCTGGACTTTTAACCAAGATTTGAGCCGCTAAAATCAACTCTTCAGAATGTTTACCTTCTTCCCATTTTATTTTATTATTTAAAAGAACATTTTTATATTTTTCTTGAAGCTTTCCTTGATCTGAAAGAAAAACCTCATACCCTTGTTTAATGGCTAAAACCGCTGCTCCTACTCCACTCTCTCCGCCGCCAAGTACCGCCAATTTTTTCATCCTTATCTTATTTTAAGGGTTACAATAGTGATGACAGCTAACAAAATTCCTATAATCCAAAACCGAACTACAATTTTACTTTCGTGCAAACCTTTCTTTTGGTAATGATGATGAAGTGGAGACATTAAGAAAACTCTTCTCCCTTCGCCAAATTTCTTTTTGGTATATTTAAACCAACTAACTTGCATAATTACTGAAAGGTTTTCAATAAAAAAGATACCACACAACAAAGGAATAAGCAATTCCTTTCTAGTGGCTATAGCAATTACGGCAATTATTCCTCCAATAGTTAAGCTTCCTGTATCTCCCATAAAAACTTGGGCTGGAAAAGTATTGTACCATAAAAATCCAACTAAAGCTCCAGCAAATGCAGCAATAAAAATTGTGGTTTCTCCCACCCTCGGAATGTTCATTACATTGAGGTAATTAGAAAAAATATAATTACCAGATATCCATGCAAAAATGCCTAAAGTAAGAACAATAATTGCGGAGCTTCCAGCTGCTAAACCATCTATCCCGTCAGTTAAATTAGCACCATTAGAAACGGCTGTAACAATAAAAATAACAATGGGAATAAAGATAATCCAAGCATATTTCTTTAGCGCTGGATTGATCCAAGTTATTAAATCTGAATAATCCAATTCATTTCCTTTAAGAAATGGAATATTTGTTTTGGTAGATTTTATTTCTTCACTTCTTGTTAATTCAACCTCTTGAGTTGCTTCATTAACAATTGCTTCTTGGGTATCTCTAATGGTAATATCTTCATGAAAATACATCGTAGTTCCAACAATAATACCAAGGCCTACTTGACCAATTACTTTAAATTTTCCTTGAAGCCCTTCTTTATTTTTTTTAAAGGTTTTTATGTAATCGTCTAAAAAGCCAATAGCTCCCATCCAAAGGGTGGTAACAATTAACAATAGAATATAAATATTGGTTAAGTTGGCAAATAAAAGCACCGGAATTAAGGTAGATAAAATAATGATTAATCCGCCCATGGTTGGTGTTCCTGCTTTTTCTTTTTGTCCTTTTAAACCTAAATCCCTTACACTCTCACCAACTTGTTTAGCCAACAAAAAGCGAATTATTTTTTTACCGAAAATAGTAGAAATTAACAAGGCTAAGATAATTGACATAGCCGCTCTAAAGGAAATGTACTGAAACAAACCTGCTCCTGGTATCGTATAATTAGTATCTAAATATTCAAATAAATAATACAGCATTGGCTTATTTGTTTAAATTTATGAGTGTTTCAGTTAGTATTTCCAGGTCGTTAAAAGGAGAGCGAACTCCATTCACTTCTTGATAAGTTTCATGTCCTTTACCAGCTACTAATATAATATCGCCAGGTTGAGCCATTTTACAAGCGGTTTTTATGGCCTGTTTTCTCGAGGTTATAGAAAGTAACTTAGAAGCATCTACTGGATTAACCCCAGCCTCCATAGCTTTAATAATAGCCTCAGGATCTTCTGTTCTTGGATTATCGCTGGTTAAAATTACCTGGTTACTTAAATTAGCAGCTATAGTTGCCATTAACGGACGCTTACTAGGGTCTCTATCTCCACCACAGCCTACAACTGTAATAAGTTGTTCATTTTTTGTTCTAATATCAGTAATTGTTTCAAGTACATTTTTCAATGCATCTGGAGTATGTGCATAATCAATAATACCCGTTATTTTATCCTTTTTTGAAACAAAATACTGAAAACGTCCAGCTACTGCTTTTAAGCCGCTAATAGTTTTGAGATTTTCTAATTCATCTACTCCTAAAAGTTTTGCTACCGCATAGACAGCCAATAAATTAGAGGCATTAAAACTACCTATTAAGCTAGAAAACACTTCTTGATCATTGATTTTCAAAAGCAATCCGTCAAAATTATTTTCAAGTATTTTCGCTCTAAAATCAGCATGAGATTTTAAAGCATAGGTGTATTTTTTTGCTTTCGAATTTTGAAGCATAAAAATTCCATTTTTATCGTCTTCGTTAGTTAATGCAAAAGCATTCTTAGGCAAATCGTCAAAAAGTTTCTTTTTTACATCTCTATAAGCTGAAAAGCTAGGATGATAATCAAGATGGTCATGACTTAAATTAGTAAAAACAGCCCCTGCAAAATCCAATCCAGCAGTTCGCTGTTGGTCAATACCGTGAGAGCTTACTTCCATAAAAGCATATTCTACGCCTTCATCACACATTTCATTAAGGTAATAATTAATGCTAAGTGAATCTGGTGTAGTAAGTTTTGTAGGGTAAATCAATTCATTCACCTTAATATTAACTGTAGATATAAGACCTACTTTTTTTCCTAAGCTTTTAAAATGCTGAAAAAGCAAACTTGAAATAGTAGTTTTTCCATTAGTTCCTGTTATTCCAACTAATTTTATTTTTTTTGAAGGATTATTGTAGAAATTAGAAGCAATGTAGGCCGCCGCAAGTCTTGAATCGGTTACTTTAATAAAAGTTACTCCCTTAAAACTGGAAACAGGAATCTCCTCACAAACTATTGCTAAAGCACCTTGTTGAATTGCAATTTCTATGAAGTCGTGCCCATCTGAAGCATTTCCTTTAATGGCAATAAACAAGTCGTTTAAACCTACTTTTCTAGAGTCAATATGAATTTCTCTTACCTGTTGAGAGGTGTTTCCTTCAACGGCTTCAATAGGAACTCTATACAATATGTCTTTTAAGGTATTCAATGAACTACTAAATTTACAGGTTGAACTTGATTAATTTTATTTCCATTAGGAATGGATTGCTGATGAACAATTTGTCCATTTCCAGTCAAACTTACTTGAAGCCCCATATTTTCAAGTAGGGTAATCGCATCCATAACCGGCATTCCTTTTACATTAGGCATTATAGTTTTGTATTTCTGAGCCATTTCAAAGTAATTTAAAAAGCTGCTTGAAGCAACTTCTATATCGGTTAAAAACACCTCATCTTGAATAGGGGTGTCTTTGTAGATTTTGTGTGCAATTTTCTGAAAAACAGGAGCGGCAACTGTACTTCCGTAATAGCCTTTTTGCGGATTAGGTTTATGAATAACAACAGAAACGGTATATTTAGGATTAGCTGAAGGAAAATAACCCACAAACGAAGAAATGTATCTTCCTGATTCTATCCAGTATTCAGTTTGACAAGTACCTGTTTTTCCAGCCATTGAAAAATTAGGATTATAAATACTTTTAGCTGTTCCTTTCTCCACTGTTTTTTCCATCAACTTTTGAAGAATTTGTGCGGTTTTTTTAGAACAGATAGATTTTGACTCTACCTCTTGTGTATAATCTTTTATCAGGTTATTTTTGTCTCTTATTTCCTTAACAAACCTAGGCTTAACGGCAACCCCATCATTAGCTATGGCATTGTAAAAATTGAGAATCTGCATAGAAGTTAAGGAAACTCCATAACCAAAAGAAAGCCATGGCAATGTAGTTCCGTACCAATTAGCATCTTCAGGATGTGGAATTTTAGGTGTACCTTCCCCTTTAATTGAAAAACCAATTTTTTCGTTTAAACCCATATTGTAAAGTCGATTTACAAATTTTTCGGGTTGGTTGCTGTAATTGTTCACCACCATTTGAGCAAATGCAGTATTAGAGGAAACTTGAAAAGCCTCTGCCAAGCTAATTTCTCCATATCCACCTATTCTTGAATCGCGAACTATTCGGTCGTAATATTTTATTTTTCCATTTTTAGTATCAACTAAATCGCTTGTATCAACAACTTGATCTTCTAAAGCAGCAGCAAGAGCCATCAACTTAAATGTAGAACCAGGTTCATGTGCTTCATAAATAGCATAATTTAATTTTTCATAGTACTTGCCAGAGGTGGCGCTTCTTCCTAAGTTAGAAATAGCTTTCACCTCTCCTGTCTTTGTTTCCATCACTACCACAGATCCATGGTCTGCTTCGTAAATTTCTAATTGCTCCAAAAGCGCGTGATGGGCTATATCTTGAATATTAACATCTAGAGTAGTAACCACATCATAACCATCAATGGGTTCAATTTCATTAATATCATTTATTGGCTTCCACTGTCCTTGAGCAATTTTTTGTTTCATTCGCTGACCTTTATCGCCTTTTAAATAATGATTAAAAGCTCCTTCAAAACCAACATTACCACGACCAATACTTCGTTCTGCAATTTTACCCAGTGGGTTTTCTCTCATTACTTCTTGTTCAGCAATTAGGCCACCTTTGTAAGCCCCTAGTTCAAATAAGGGAAATTCTCTAATCTTCATGTAGTCTGAATAATCTACATTTTTTGCTAAAAACAAATAACGATTATTGGTAGCTCGTGCTTTTTTAAATTTGTGTTGATAATGCGCAGGCGATTCACCAAACATTGCTGCTAGTGCCTTACTTAAAGGAATCAAATTTGCTTTAAAATTCTTTTCTGAAACAGTCACCGCATCAAATCTAATTTCATATTTAGGTACTGAAGTGGCTAGCAAATTCATTTCTGAATCGTAAATATTCCCTCGGTTGGGCGGTATAGTAAAATTCCTATACACCGTTTTTTCTGCTAAATCTTTGTATTTCTCTGCTTCCAAAAACTGAATCTGAAAAAGCTTAAAACCAACAAGCCCAGCTAAGACAACAAGGAGCCCTAACAAGAGATAAAATCTACTTAATATGTTTTTATTGTTGGTCATTTTCTGATTTAACTATTATTTTTTGTGGTGGCTCTTCAGATGTATAAATCCCTCTCCATCTCATTTGCCGGGCTATGGTAGATTCCATACGCTTTTGCATGAGTCGCTTTCGTGTATCTACAAATTCGCTTCTTAATTTTTTTACTTCATAATTAATAGAGGCAATTTCCATTACTTTTTGGTCTGCTTTGTGGGAGCTTCCAATCATTAAAATAGCTAAAAAAGTACAATAAAAAATGAATACCCAATTATTCAATGAGCCGTCACTAACCAAAAACTTACCTCGTATTATGTCTTGAAAATTGGTTTTCATGAAGCCTTTGGTTTTAGTATTCTTTCTGCTATCCTCAGTTTAGCACTTCTTGCTCTCGAATTTCCTTTTATTTCAGAATCACCTGGTACAATTAACTTGCCTACTTTTTTAAAGGGCACCAAAGGATTTCCGTAAAAATCTTTCTCCGTTTCTCCTTGAAACTTAGCGTTTCTTATAAATCGTTTTACCAAACGGTCTTCTAAAGAATGATAAGAAATCAAACTTATTCTTCCTCCTGGCTTTACCACAGCTTCAGTTTGCTCCAAAAAACTCTTTAAAGCTTCAATCTCTTGATTAACTTCAATCCGAAGCGCTTGATAAAACATAGCCAACATTTTGTTCAGTTTGCGTTCAGAAAAAAAACCACCTACCAATTCATTTAATTGCAGGGTTGTTTCAATGGGTGAAATTTGCCGTTGAGTTACTATTGCTGATGCTATTTTAGGGGCAATTCTAATTTCTGCATAATCTCTAATTAATTGAGTTAACTGTTCTTCTGAATAAGTATTAATGATATGATAGGCATCCAATTTGTCATTAGGATTCATTCGCATATCTAAACGCGCATCAAAGCGCAGTGAAAAACCGCGTTCCGCAACGTTAAATTGATGTGAAGAAACGCCAAAATCACCTAAAACACCATCTACTTCTTTCACCCCATTAAACCGAAGGAAGCGCTTCATATACTTGAAATTTTCAGGAATCAAAGTAAAGCGAGGGTCATCAATTCTGTTTTGCTGTGCATCGGGGTCTTGGTCAAAGGCGTAAAGCTTTCCATTTCCAGACAGTCGAGAAAGAATTTCTTGAGAATGACCACCCCCTCCAAAAGTTACATCTACATAAGTTCCTTCTGGGCGAATAGACAAACCATCAACGCTCTCCTTTAATAATACCGGTATGTGATAATTAGTTGCTGTCATCTTCTCCCATTACTTCTTCGGCTAAATCTGCAAAATCACTTACATCATCAATGCTAGATTCGTAGGTAGATTTATCCCAAATTTCAATTATATTAATAGCCGAGGCTACTACAACTTCTTTTTTTATCCCTGCAAAAGCTACTAAGTCTTTTGGAATTAGCAGACGCCCATTAGCATCTACATCTACCAGCTTTACTCCTGCGGTAAACTTTCTAATAAAATCATTGTTTTTTTTCTTGAAACGATTAAGTTTATTCAATTTTTGCATAAGCCCCTCCCATTCGTTCATAGGATATAACTCCAAACAATTTTGAAACACCGAACGCTTCAACACAAAGCCTTCTTCAAGCTTTGGCAAAAGCTGCTTCTTAATCCCAGAAGGCATTGACAATCGGGACTTAGCATCAACTTTACATTCGTATGTTCCTATTAAATGTGTCAAAACAATTATTTATAGTTCAAAAATATTAATTTTTTTACCACATTATACCACTTTTACCCACAATTGTTGATAAGTTTTTAATTATCAACGAAATTGCCTACTATAGTTGATTTACAAAAAGATAGACTTGTGAACAACTGAATTAAAATCCTACAAAACGAGTAAAAGAGCAAAGCTTTATCAATTAATTAGAGTCGAAATAGGAGAAAGTGGGAAAAAATAAAAAAATCAAACAAACCTAATCATATTAAAAGTCATCAAAAATATTATGCTTGCATAACTAAAGATAACAAAATGATTCTGTGCTAGTTGAACCACTTCAAAACCTTCTCGTAAGAATAAAATAATAGTGGGCATTAGTGTAAATACAATATTTTTATCTATACTTGTATAATTATACTATATTTGAAATTTGAAATTTTTTCAACCGAATGGACAAGAAAATACAGACAGAAGGTAAGTTTAAGTTTTATGAAGAAGGTGAAGGAACCCCGTTATTAATTCTACATGGATTAATGGGTGGTCTTAGTAATTTTGATGGCGTTGCTTCTTATTTTCCTGCGAAGGGCTATAAAGTTGTTATTCCAGAATTGCCAATATATTCTCTTCCACTACTTAAAACCAACATCAAAAACATTACAAGTTTTATTAAAGAATTCATTACTGCTAGAGGTTATGAACAGGTTATTCTTCTTGGAAATTCATTAGGCGGGCACATAGGTCTGCTAACCACCAAACTTTATCCTGAGCTAATTAAAGGCCTTGTTATTACAGGAAGTTCTGGACTTTATGAAAGTGCTATGGGTGACTCTTATCCTAAAAAAGGAGATTATGAATACATCAAAAAGAAAGCGCAAGATGTTTTTTATGACCCCGAAGTAGCTACACCAGAAATCATTGAAGACGTTTACGAAACCATTAAAGATAGAAATAAACTTATACGTATTCTAGCCATTGCTAAAAGCGCTATTAGACACAATATGGCCAAGGATTTACCAAACATGCACCAACCCACTTGTGTTATTTGGGGGAAACAAGATGAGGTTACGCCTCCTAAAGTTGCCGTTGAATTTGACCAACTACTCCCCAACTCAGAACTACATTGGATTGACCAATGTGGACACGCAGCTATGATGGAGCATCCTGCAGAATTTAATGCAATCTTAGAAAAGTGGCTTATCAAAAACCAGCTGTAAATGAAAATTACTTCAGCAGAATTTGTAATTAGCAACACCGATGTTTTAAAGTGTCCCAATTCAAAACTTCCAGAATACGCTTTTATTGGAAGAAGTAATGTGGGGAAATCTTCATTAATCAACAACCTAACGGGGAAGAAAAAACTAGCCATGGTTTCTGGAAAACCAGGAAAAACTAGGCTTATTAATCATTTTCTAATCAATAAAAACTGGCATTTAGTAGATTTACCTGGGTATGGTTACGCTAAAGTTAGTAAAACAGAAAAAAAGAAGTTTCAGCGTTTTATTGAAAGTTACTTTGAAAAAAGACATCAACTAGTCAATGCGTTTGTGTTGGTAGATTTGAGGCACGAACCTCAACCACTAGACCTCGAATTTATGCAATGGCTTGGAGTTAACGCTATTCCATTTTCTATTATTTTTACTAAAGCAGACAAACTAAAACCGAAAGCAGCAGAAAAAAATTTAGCTACTTACCAAGAGCAGTTGTTAACCCATTGGGAAGAATTACCTCCTTACTTTGTAACCTCTTCACAAACAGGTCAAGGTAAAGAAGATGTTTTAAACTACATTGACAACATCAATCAAAGCTTAATCAACTAAAATTCCGTTTAAGAAAATTAATGTTACATCATCAATTAAAGTTTGCTTGTCAATCCCTCCTCTTTTTTTAATCCATAAATGTAAATTTCGAAGGGTAGAAAGCAAACTAAATAAGACTATTTCTGAATGAATTGGTTTGAATTCCTGCTGCTGAATTCCATTTTCAATAATTAACCGCAGTGCCTCTTCGTAGGAATTTCGCATAAATTTAAATTCGTGCAAACTTGTTTCATCTAGATGAATCCAATCGTTATTTAATACAGCAATAGAATTTGGCCGTGCTATACTTAAATCGATGTGATGCGCTATAATTTTCCTAAGTTGTACCGCAGCTTTTTCGTTTTTCTCTAAACAATTAATGTGTTGCATAAATTCTTTAGCTAACTGCATTATAATTAGTTCAAGAATTTGATTTTTTGAATTAACATGATTGTAAATTGAAGCAGCTTTTATCCCTAAATCTTCTGCTAGATCGCGCATACTCATCGATGCAAAACCACGTTCACGTATGAGTTTTGCTGCTTTTTTCACAATTACACCTTGTTCAATTTTTGGTTTCATCTAAGCTAAAAAATAGTCGAAATTAAAAATCAAATGTACTTCTTTTTAAGGAAAAAGGTCAACTATTTAATAAATCAAGAAAAACCAAGCTTAAGCAGGTTTCCATTTTGCTTTTTCAAGGTCTATTTCTTTTTTTAAGCGTTGCTGGAAAAGCAAAAACTGTTGGTGTTTTTCGCTCTCAGGATGCCTGCTTTTGTGATTAACGCCTCTGTTGTATTGCTCTATTTTATTCATTAATTCAAATACAGAACTTTCAATATGAGTAGCTTTAAATTTTTCCCATACATAATCAATTCCTAAGCGATTGGGGTGTACTAAATCTGAAGCGTAAAACCTGTAATCCCTCAATTCGTCCTGAAAAATTTCAAAGGCAGGAAAATAATTTAGGCTTGGGTCTTTCGCTAATAAATCATGTAAAGCCACCTGAAGATGCGACTTGCTTCTGTTGTTTTCAATAATTCCATCTTTCACATGCCTCACCGGAGAAATTGTAAAACCTACTTGAATAGAAGGGTTTAAGCTTTTTAATAGATTCACTGATGTATATAAGCTTTTAAACAAATCACTCACACTAGTAAGTTCTTTGTTAAACTCTTTACTTGGAAGCTGATGACAATTAGCCACATAACGATTCTCCTTCTTATGAAAATACACAAAAGCACTTCCTAAACTTATCCAAACAAAATTTGTCTGCTGCAGGTAAGCATGCGTATGACTAATAACTTCATTGAGCTGATTGACTAATTTTTCTGAAGAGGTAGCCGATAATTTTGAATGCGCATCAAAACACCTAAAGATTCCTTGATGCTTAAAAACAGCTGCTGAGGTAAACCTGTGTTTTTTATACACCAGCTTTAGAAAGTTCTCTATACTGTAAGGATGAAAAAAAGTACCTAAAGGATTAGTTATGCAATCAAATTCAAAATAAGCAAGTCGATTAAAAATATGATCACTAAAACAAGAACCTATAAAAGCGGTTTTATGCGAATAATTCAAAGGTTGTTTAGCTTTTTTTAAAGGAACTTCTAATGTCAATTTCATAGCTTACTATTTTCTCACCAATCAAAATTATGCATAAAAATTAAGTAATTGGATGCGATTTTAAATAGGCATTGTAGTATTCTTTTTGTCCTGTTACTTCCTGACCTAACCATACTGGTTTTTCAAAAGTTTCCTTGGCGTCTTGAAGTTCAACTTCAGCTATCAACAAACCATTATGCTTGCCATGAAATTCATCTACTTCAAAAGTATGCTTTCCTGCTTTTACTAAATAGCGGGTTTTTTCAATCAGAAATTCTTCGCATAAAGCAAGTAATTGTTTGGCTTCCTGAAGCGGAATTTCTTTTTCCCATTCAAAACGTGAAGTTCCATCAGCAGAAGATTTTCCTTTAACAGTAATCCAGGCTTGTTCATTACTTACGCGAATTCTCACTGTTCTTTCTGGCGTAGAGTTTAAATACCCTTGCACCAAATGGGTTTGTTGAAAAGCTTCCTGTTTAAAATCGGTATTAGTTACTAAAAACTTGCGTTCTATTTCTTGCATGGAGTGATTGTCTTTAGAATTCAAAGGTAAATTAAACATGACTTAGAATATGAAGAAAAGCTTCTGATTTGTTCTGCCTGAGTAATTTTATTAAAAAAACAAACGATGTTTTACTTTTGTAATAAGTTTTGACTTAAAAAAGTAAACATCTTTGAATTCAAGAAGTTATAAAATTGACTTAATCATAAAGCATTTTTTTAATGAAACTCAATTACCTTTCAGGCGGATACCTATTCAATATTTTAGCTACAATTTCATTGATAAAAGCTTCTTTTTTATCCATGCTTTGCGACAAAATACCTTCCCCCATGCCTTGCCAAACTAACCGATTGCTTTGTTTATCAATGAAATCAATGTATAAAATACCTTCGGTGGTTCGGTGAACACTGTTCATGGGCATTCCCATTCCCCAACCCCAGCCCATTCCCCAGCCCCAGTTATTCCACACATTTACATAATCTTGTTCTTCTGTAAAAATGTTGATTAACAAATCGGGGTTGGAAGACTTCATCATTCCTTTTTGGCTTAGTTCTCTGTCTATGGCGCGCAAAATTCGGCGTTTATCTAAATCAGAAATTTCAACTGCATCAATACCTGGCTTGTAAAAAGCAAAGGTTTTGTATTGAGAAAAATCAATCTCCCTATCGTAATCTGAAGTTACACTTATGCTTGAACACGAACTTAGCGTGCTCAAACCAATCAAAAATCCTACAAAAATAATCGCCGCTCTCATGTTTACATATTTTCTAGAAGCGCATCATCAACTTTATTGGGAATACTTACTTTTAGTTTTGGTTCCATTTCCATGGCGCGTTTAATAGCAAAAATAGCTTCGTCATTTCTCGCCCAAGAACGTCTTGCAATTCCGTTGTTCACATCCCAATGAAGCATTGAATGCAACTTGTTGTTTGCATTAGAACTACCATCAAGAAGCATACCAAATCCACCGTTAATTACTTCGCCCCAGCCAACGCCACCACCGTTGTGAATACTTACCCAGGTAGCGCCTCTAAAGCTATCGCCAATTACATTGTGAATGGCCATATCAGCCGTAAATTTACTTCCGTCATAAATATTGGAAGTTTCACGGTAAGGCGAATCTGTTCCAGATACATCGTGATGATCTCTTCCTAAAATTACGGGGCCAATTATTCCGGCTTCAATGGCTTTATTAAAAGCTTCGGCTATTTTCATTCTTCCCAAAGCATCAGCATACAAAATCCTTGCTTGAGAACCTACCACCATTTGATTTTCTTGCGCTCCCTTAATCCATTTGATGTTATCCTCCATTTGTTGCTGAATTTCTTCGGGCGCATCTTGCTTTAAATGTTCTAAAACTTCGGTAGCAATTTCATCAGTTTTGGCTAAATCTTCTGGATTTCCAGAGGCACAAACCCACCTAAATGGACCAAATCCGTAGTCAAAACACATTGGCCCCACAATATCTTGTACGTAACTAGGGTAAGCAAAAGGTGCATTGGGATCGCCAAGGGTTTCTTGATTTACCAAATTACCATTGCTATCTTTAAAAACTTTAGCACCAGCTCTTGAAGCTTCTAGTAAAAAAGCATTTCCATAATCAAAGAAATAGGTTCCTTTTTTGGTATGTGCATTAACTGCTTCTGCATGTCTTATCAGACTTTCTTTCACTATTTTTTTGAAATCCTCCGGTTGCTCGGCTATCATTTGGTTTGCTTCTTCGTAAGAATAACCCACTGGATAATAACCACCAGCCCAAGGATTATGCAAAGAGGTTTGATCACTTCCTAAATCAATATGAATATTTTCTTCATCAAACTTTTCCCATACCTCAACTACATTTCCATCATAAGCAATAGAAACCACTTCTTTGTTAGCCATAGCTTCCTTAACGCGATGAGTAAGTTGGTCTAAATCGCTGATCACTTCATCCACCCATCCCTGACTATGTCGTGTTTGAGTAGCTTTTAGATTCACTTCCGCACAAACCGTTACACAACCAGCAATATTCCCCGCTTTGGGTTGAGCTCCACTCATTCCGCCAAGACCAGCGGTTACAAACAGACCACCTTCAGGCGATTTATTTATTTTTCTAAATCCGTTTAATACGGTAATTGTCGTTCCATGCACAATTCCCTGTGGACCAATATACATATAACTTCCTGCGGTCATTTGCCCATACTGTGAAACGCCCAGCGCATTAAATTTCTCCCAATCGTCTGACTTGGAATAGTTAGGTATTACCATTCCGTTGGTTACCACAACTCGCGGTGCATTTTTATGCGAAGGAAAAAGCCCCATCGGATGCCCAGAATACATCACTAAAGTTTGTTCGTCGGTCATTTCAGACAAATACTGCATAGTGATTAAATACTGTGCCCAATTTTGAAAAACACCGCCATTTCCTCCGTAGGTAATTAATTCATGAGGATGTTGTGCCACAGCGTGATCCAAGTTATTTTGAATCATCAACATAAGGGCTTTTGCTTCTAAGCTATTTCCTGGATATTCATGAATTGGACGCGCATAGATTTTATAATCCGGTCTAAACCGATGCATATAAATTCTACCATAAGTTTCTAACTCTTCTTTAAACTCTGGAATTAAAATAGCGTGATGCTTAGATTCAAAATAACGTAAAGCATTTCTTAAGGCTAGTTTTTTCTCTTCAGCAGTAAGAATTTGCTTTCTAATAGGTGCATGATTAACACTTTCTTCGTAAGGTTTTGGCGCTGGCAATTCAGCAGGAATACCTTGTTTAATTGCCGATGCAAAAGTTAATGTTGTTTCCATTTATTCTTGTTTTTTATTGTACCCGTAAGGACAATGCCGGCAACCGCTTTTACAGCAATATCCACGCTTAAGGTGGTACTGTTGGGTAAAGCATTTGTAGCCTTCAGGAGTTAAGTAGTAATCGCCTTTTTCAATAGGGATTCTCTTTTTCACTTGTACTAATTTTATACAAATTTACATAAACTAAAAGTAAATAAGAAGCCAACTTCCTAATCTTGAGAATTAATTAACCCCGAGTAATGTAAATAGTGATTTAACTAGTCATTGAAACTTTAGCCTAATTTCTTTAAAAACATTTTAAATTAAAAAAATTGAAGATTAGAGGGGTGTTGCATATAATTCCGATTTCAATTGAAACAATGCAGCTAAACAATAAAATTCTACCTTTGTAGGTCAAAAATAAATATAATATGCGGAAAGCTTTTCACGGAAACCTACTTTATTTTAAAGCAGACCCAAACTTGGATAGTGATGCTTTAGTGCATTTGCCCAATCATGTTTTAATGACAAAAAATGGAATCATTGAAGCGGTGAAGCATTTTGCTGAAGTCACTACTGCTGAAAAATTTGAATTAGAATGGCACGATTACCAAAACCAATGGATTGTTCCGGGGTTTATAGATACGCATATTCATTATCCGCAAACTGAAATGATTGCAGCCTACGGCGAAGCTTTATTAGAATGGTTAGAAAAATATACCTTCCCTACCGAGATGAAGTTTGACGATCCCAATTACGCAAAAGAAATTTCTTCTTTCTTTCTGAATGAATTACTCAGTAACGGAACAACCACAGCCTTGGTCTTTGGGAGTGTTCATAAAAACTCGGTGGATGCTTTTTTTGAAGAAGCTGAAAAGCGAAACCTGAGAATGATTTGCGGCAAAGTAATGATGGACAGAAATGCGCCTGAAGCTTTGCAAGACACGCCCGAATCTAGCTATAAAGAAAGCAAAGAATTAATTGAAAAATGGCATGGCAAAAAACGATTAAGCTATGCGGTAACTCCTCGTTTTGCTATCACTTCAAGCCCCGAACAACTTCAAAAAGCAGGGAGACTATTAAAGGAATTTCCAGGTATCTATTTGCATACACATCTTTCTGAAAATAAAAATGAAATTGAATTTACTCAGCAACTTTTTCCTAAAGCAAAAAATTACTTAGATGTTTATAAACAGGCTAATCTGCTTACAAAAAAGTCGGTTTTTGCACACTGCATTCATTTGAAAGACGAAGAATGGAATGAATTAGCTCATAAACAATGTAATATTGCTTTTTGTCCGACTTCAAATTTATTTCTTGGAAGTGGTCTTTTCAACTTAGAAAAGGCAGAAAAAATGGGTATTGATGTTGGAATGGGAACAGATGTAGGTGCAGGAACCAGCTTTAATATGTTTAACACATTAAATGAAGCCTACAAAGTAACTCAGCTAAGAAAAGGCATGTTTTCTAATGAAAGTAAAAAATCACTTTCGCCTTTAAAGGCTTTCTATTTAGCTACTTTAGGCGGAGCAAAAGCACTGAGTTTAGATAACAAAATAGGCCAATTAAATCCAGGAATGGAAGCCGATTTCAATATCATTCATCCTGCGGTAAATTCGCTTCAAAAACTTAGAATGAAATCGGCCAACACCATCGAAGAACAACTTTTTGTACTTCAAATATTAGGTTATAAAGAAAATATTACAGCGACTTATATTTTAGGAGAAAAATATAAGTTACCTCATGATTTTGAAAAATAAAACAACGAATATATAGGCAGTTCAATAACTAAACTAAAATTTTATCTAATTAATTAAAGATTGGTATCATACCAATTTTACTATTAAATGTCGTTAAGAGAGCGAAATTGCTTTTTTCATATATAACGCTGTGAATAATTTGCATAGCAGGGTTAAGGAAATTGTAAACAAGGAAATATATGGGAAAATGAATGAGCTAAATAGCGTCATTTGATGGTTAAATTGGTATCAGTTAGCTATGGCGTAAAAACGAGCTCCATAAGTAGTTGAATTTTCTTTTTCAACACGCTTTAAATAAACTTCATTTTTCACAGGTAAGACAGATTTATTTGTTCGCTTTAAATACAAGTCTTTATAGGTTTCAAAGGATATAGCTTGGGCTTTTTCTAAAGTTTCAAAGAGGTTGGTTTTCTTTATTTGTTCCTTCCATTCAGCTTCAACTTCAGCTTCAAAAACTTTAGCTTTTGCTCCGCTTCCATAAGCCATAAATCCAAGTGTATGCTTGCTTAGATTTTGATTTTCCTTAGCTGAAAAATATAAGGCGGAAAGCAAACCTAAAAACAATGAACCTGTGTAAATATTACCTACTTTTCCAGAAGCAATTTCTGCTGGATAAATTTTTTCCTGAACAATTTTCTTGTAAGCCTCAGACTTACTAAAAGCTTTCCATTTATCGGCTTCAGTGGCCCCTTGAAAAGAAGAATTTAGCTCAGGTTGTTCCTCGGCAATGAGTTGCCAAAACATTCTCCTAGCTTGAAAACAATAAGGTAAATGCATTAAAATCAATGACCAATTTTTGTAACAAGGTGTGTTGGATGCTTTCTGTTTTTTTAAATCATAATAAGCTTCTTTAACGCGTTCTAGGTAAGACTGATTAGAATATTGACCATCAAAAACGGGTTGTTCTCTAGCCACTAATAATTCTTCTTCATAATGAGAAAAATGGTCGGCAGCTACATTTGAATTTAAAATTTGCCTTTTCTGAAAGCTTCGTTTGGGTTTGAAAAAATCAAAGACGCCTCTACTAGAAACCCCGGATTCAAGCGGAAAGCTTAGCAATTTTGGATGAGCTTCAATAAGCATTGCCACAGCACCAGCACCTTGGGTGTATTCGCCAGTTGAACTCAAATCGTATTTAGCAAAATCTGAACAAACTACAAGGCATTTTTTCTCAGGTCTTAAACGAACGTAATCTAAGCAATTCTGCAAGGCATCTACTCCACCAATACAAGCAAAGGTGAGGTCAACTACATCGCAATGTGGGTTTTCATCATCAAACTTTTCTGCTAAAATAGGCAAAAGAAAACTGGCTAGAGGTTTTGAACTATCTAGAGCACTCTCAGTTCCTACATAAATTCGATCTATTTGACTAGGTTTTAAGTTCTCTGTCTCCATTAATTTAATCACGGCATTAGCCGCAAAGCAAACAACATCTTGATGAACATCTGGAAAAGACATACGCTGTAAACCTAAGCCTTTTTCTAACTTGGCTGCTTCAATAGCTCTTTCTTTAGCTAAGTCTTCAATGGGAAGATAAATTTTAGGTACGTCAAAATGAATACTGGAAATTCCTATTTTCATAAGTTTTTTTTAAAGCAAATTTTAATAATTATTAGCAGGAATCCCAATTTAATAGGTTTTTTATTTAAGTTGTTGTTCATTTTTACAGATAATTCGGTTTTATTCATTTTTTCTGTAATATTCAAAAAAATAAGGCTTAAATTTTGGTAAGCTGATAGATATCATTTTAAAAAGTGAGTATATGTTTCACCTTTGTTCTATAAATTAAAAAACAGGATTATGAAACAGAGAGTAGCCGTATCAAAAATAATGACCGATAATTTAGTGAAACTGAACTTAAACGATAGCTTAACAAAAGCCGAATCGCTTTTCAAAAAAAACAAAATTAGACATTTACCTGTGGTTTCAGGAGATGAAATAGTAGGAATGTTAAGCTATACCGACTTGCTAAGAATTTCTTTTGCCGATGCTACTGATGATGGCGGAGATAGTGTAGAAACAACGGTTTACGACATGTTTACGTTAGAACAAGTAATGACAAGTCATGTAAAAACCGTTCAAGCAGATGACAATGTTAAAGATGTAGCAGAAATTTTTACTAATGCAGAATTTCACGCTTTACCTGTTGTTCAAAACAATAAATTGGTTGGAATTGTAACTACTACAGATATCATTAAATACTTAGTAAATCAATATTAAGTACTTAATTAAAATTTAATTAGTTCAACTATCAGCTGTTTCAACCCTTTGAAGCAGCTTTTTTTTAGGATAAAATTTACTTGAAAATTGAAACTAGAAAGAAAATAGCAAGGTCTTAATCCAGTTCACAAAATTCAAAATAAGTCCGTAAAATTCCTTATAATTGCAAGAACAGTCGGTTTTAAAACAAACCACTTAAACATACAATAATCTTAAACTAGTTGTAAGATGATTATCAAAAAAGTAAATAATGTACAAGAAGCCTTAACAGGTGTAAAAGATAGTATGACCTTTATGTTAGGTGGTTTTGGTTTATGCGGTATTCCAGAAAACAGCATCAATGAATTAGTGAATTTAAATGTAAAAGACATTACCTGTATTTCCAACAATGCTGGGGTAGATGATTTTGGGTTAGGACTTTTGCTGAAGAAAAAGCAAATAAAAAAAATGATTTCTTCTTATGTAGGAGAAAACGCTGAATTTGAACGGCAAATGTTAAGTGGCGAATTGGAGGTAGATTTAGTACCGCAAGGAACTTTAGCAGAACGTTGTAGAGCAGCACAACACGGAATTCCAGCGTTTTTCACACCAGCAGGTTACGGCACCGAAGTTGCCGAAGGAAAAGAGGTACGTGACTTTAACGGCAAACCCCATATTATGGAAACTGCCTTTCATGCCGATTTTGCTTTTATTAAAGCCTGGAAAGGCGATGAGGCAGGAAATCTAATCTTTAAAGGTACCGCCAGAAATTTCAATCCCGTAATGTGTGGAGCAGCAAAAATTACAGTAGTTGAAGTTGAAGAATTGGTGAAGCCAGGTGAATTAGACCCTAACTTTGTACATGTGCCCGGTGTTTTTGTTCAACGAATTTTTGAAGGTAAAAATTACGAAAAAAGAATTGAACAGCGAACCACTAAAGAAGCCTAAATTAACCCCTTAAAGAAAGAAAAATGTTAGATAAAAATGGAATTGCAAAACGCATAGCTCAAGAAGTAAAGGACGGTTATTATGTGAACTTAGGAATTGGTATTCCTACCTTAGTAGCAAATTACGTGCGTGATGACATACAAGTGGAATTTCAAAGCGAAAACGGTATTTTAGGAATGGGCCCTTTCCCTACTGAAGCAAATGTAGATGCCGATTTAATTAATGCGGGCAAACAAACCATCACCGCACGAAAAGGAGCTAGTTTTTTTGATTCTGCCATGAGTTTTGGTATGATTAGAGGACAGCACGTAGATTTAACTATTTTAGGCGCTATGGAAGTAGCCCAGAATGGAAATATTGCCAACTGGAAAATCCCCGGAAAAATGGTAAAAGGTATGGGAGGCGCAATGGATTTAGTTGGTTCAGCAAAAAATATTATTGTGGCTATGATGCACACTAATAGAGCAGGACAATCTAAACTTTTAAAAGAGTGCTCTCTCCCGCTAACAGGCGTTAAATGTGTAACTAAAATTGTTACCAATTTAGCAGTTTTAGAAATTGTTGATGGAAAATTCAAACTTTTGGAACGCGCGCCAGGAATTAACATTGAAGAAATTAAAAAAGCGACAGAAGGTGATTTACTTATCCCTGAAAATGTAACTGAAATGAAAATGTAGCTATGTCATTATTAAATCGATTAAGGCTTGTCCTGTTAGTCTGTTTTCAATCCGTTATAGGTCAAGAATCTAAAATGCCTATTTCAGATGAATTTGCTCATACCTACTCAATTATAGCAATTGACCAAGAAGAAGGCTTGATGGCTGTTGGTGTGCAAAGTCATTGGTTTAATGTTGGGCGTATTGTTCCTTGGGCAAAAGCTGGCGTTGGTGTTATTGCCACGCAGTCGTTTGCAAATACAAAACTTGGTTATGAAGGCTTGAAATTACTTACCAAAAACATGCATCCTGAAGAAGTCCTCAGTAAACTTTTAACCGAAGACGAGGGTGTAGATTACAGGCAATTTGCAATTTTAGATGCACAAGGAAGAATTTCGAGCTTTACTGGCGAAAAGTGTATTCAGAATGCTACACACTACATAGGTGAAAACTACTCGGTGCAAGCTAATATGATGGTTAACGATCAAGTAGTGCCTAGCATGAGTTTAGCTTTTGAAGAAAATAAAAATTTACCGCTTCCAGAGCGAGTTTTAGAAGCATTAAAAGCAGCTCAAGAGGCCGGTGGAGATATTAGAGGTCAACAATCTGCTGCATTGATTGTAGTTCAAATTTCTCCCAACAAAGGAGAAGAAGAAAAAGAACCAGAAATTGATTTAAGAGTTGAGGACGCCAACCGTCCTATAAATCAATTAGAACGCTTATTGAATGTACATAGAGGTTATGAGTTTATGAATCAAGCTGATGTAGCTTTAGAACATAAAGATTATCCAACAGCGCTAGAACTTTATAACAAAGCCGAAGATTTAATGCCGACTAATATCGAGTTGCAATTTTGGAAATCGATAGCAATTATTAGTTCAGGTGATGAAAAAAGAGGGGTTAAATCACTTAAAAAAGTCATCAAGGGAAATGTAAATTGGCAAAAGTTATTTTTACAACTTGCCAACGAAGGTTTCTTAGAAATTTCTAAGGAAGTCTATGAAGAAATAGAGCACCTATAAATTTATGGCAGCAATTTTCAGGTTTAAAGAATTTGAGGTTAACCAAGACCAATGCGCCATGAAAATTGGCACAGATGCCGTACTTCTGGGAGCTTGGATAAATTTAAATACGCATTTGTACAACAGCTTAGATATTGGCGCAGGAACTGGCATTATCGCGCTACAAGTCGCACAAAGAAGTAATGCACAAGAAATCGATGCTCTTGAAGTTAATGACCAAGCCTACGAGCAGTGCGTAGAAAACTTTGAAAATTCCCCTTGGAATGACCGCTTATTTTGTTACCATGCAAGTTTACAAGAATTTGTAGATGAAATGGATGCTACCTACAATCTAATTGTTTCAAATCCTCCTTTTTACGAGCAAACAGCAAAGGCTATAAATGCGAGAAATGAGGCCAGGTTTACACAGCATTTAAGCTTTCAAGATTTGCTTTTTGGCGTCAATCAGCTTCTTGATGAAGCAGGTGTTTTTGCTTGTGTAATTCCTTTTCAAGAGCAATCAAAATTCATCAAACTGGCTAAAGAAAACAATCTTTTTTTACATCGAATTTGCAAAGTAAGAGGCCAGCCTTCCTCTGAATTTAAACGCAGTTTAATGGAGTTTAAAAAACATAAGCCCGAAGAAGTTCAAGAAGAAGAGTTAACTATTGAACTCAGCCGACACAATTACACCCAAGAATACATCAACCTTACAAAAGATTTTTATTTGAAGATGTAGGTGAGTTTCTAATAACCCAAACCACAGATTATGACTTTGTGATTATAATCTAACTCAGGTTAAAAAGAACTTCTTACCTTTGCACAACTTTACAAAAGCTGAATATGATTAAGTCAATGACAGGTTACGGGAAGAGCCTTTGCCAACTTCCTACTAAAAATATTAGCATAGAAATTAAGTCGCTAAACAGTAAAAATTTAGACCTTAATGCTAGAATGCCCTCGCAATATCGAGAAAAAGAACTTGAAATGAGGCAACAAATAGCTGCTTCATTACAACGTGGAAAGGTTGATTTTTCTATGCAACTTGAACTCACTGGCGAAGAAACTTCGGCTAAAATCAACCACCAGGTTGTAAAAGCTTACCTCAACGAACTTCAGCAAATTAAGCTAGTTGATGAGACTCAAAATGCAAAAATGCTTGAGCTTGCTTTATCGCTACCCGATTCAGTTTCAAATGATAAATCGGAAGTAGAAGCCACTGAATTTGAAGCTATAAAAAGCAGTATTTCAGAGGCTTTAGAGAAAATCAATGAGTACCGATTAGATGAAGGAAAAGCCTTAGAAAAAGACTTCAGATTAAGAATAAAGCGCTTGCAAGAATTACTTGAACAAGTGATTGAAATTGATCCTGAACGAATTAAAAATGTGAGAGAGCGACTTCAAAATTCAGTAAAAGAACTCAAAACTGAAGTAGATGAAAACAGGTTTGAACAAGAGTTGGTTTTTTATATTGAAAAATATGATATTACTGAAGAAAAAATTAGATTAGACAATCATTTGAATTACTTTTTAGAAAGTCTTTCTTCAAAAGATTCTAACGGAAAAAAACTCAACTTTATTGGTCAAGAAATTGGAAGAGAAATCAATACTATTGGAAGTAAGTCTAATTTTGCTCCTATGCAGAAATTAGTGGTTGAGATGAAGGATGAATTAGAAAAAATTAAGGAACAAATGCTCAATGTTTTATAAATGGAAAATCAAGGGAAGTTAATAGTTTTTTCAGCACCTTCTGGTTCAGGAAAAACGACTATTGTTCGATATTTATTAGGCAAAGAAGAACTCAATTTAGACTTTTCAATTTCTGCAACTTCTCGCGCTCCTCGTAATCATGAAAAAGAAGGTACAGACTACTACTTCATGTCTTTAACTACATTTAAAAATCATATTAAAAATGATGATTTTCTAGAATGGGAAGAAGTGTATAGAGATAATTTCTACGGTACTTTAAAAAAGGAAGTTGAACGCATTTGGGCACAAGGAAAACACGTGGTCTTTGATATTGATGTGGTAGGTGGATTAGACATTAAAAAAATATATCCAGAACGTACCTTAGCTGTTTTTGTTCAACCACCAAGTATTGAAGAGTTAAAGATTAGATTAAAAAAGCGTAAGACAGAATCTGACGACAAAATTAATATGCGGGTAGCTAAAGCTTCTATTGAATTAGCCACTGCACCCCAATTTGATCATATTATTGTTAATAACGAGCTTAATGTAGCCTTAGAAGAAGCTTATGATTTGGTCAAAGAATTTATTGAAAAGTAATTAATTAATCATCAGAATTACTAAGAACAAAAATCAAAATTTGAATTTTAAAAATGCAAAAGCGTGTAGGTCTTTATTTTGGAAGTTTTAATCCTATTCATATTGGACATCTTATTTTAGCCAATCATCTAGTTGAATTCACCAACTTAGACGAAGTTTGGTTAGTGATTACTCCACAAAGTCCATTCAAAAAGAAAGCTTCTTTGTTAGACAACCACCACCGATTTGAATTAGTGTATAGAAGTCTAGAAAAATATGAGCATTTAAAAGCATCTGATATTGAATTTAAAATGCCAACCCCAAATTATACTGCAAAAACCTTAGCAGTTTTAGAAGAAAAACACCCCGATTATTTATTTAATTTAATTATGGGGGAAGATAATTTGGTAAGTTTTCATAAGTGGAAGAATTATGAAACTATTTTAGAACGACATGAGTTGTACGTTTGTCCTAGAATGACTAAAAAAGAGATTCCAAAACAGTTTCAAAATCATAATAAAATTCATTTTACAAATACCCCAATTATTGATATTTCAGCCAGTATGATTAGAAAAGCCATTAAGGATGAAAAAAATGTAGTTCCATTACTTCCTGCAGAAGCGTGGAACTACATTGATGAAATGAATTTTTATAGAAACTAATCCTTATTCAAACTTAAAATTTTTTTCACAAATAAGCATAGGAGCTAATATCCTTAATTTATCAAAACTTTATTTACTTGAACTTTTAGTCTTTCTAGGTAGTATCCCAAAAAGTGTGTAATTGATATTTCTCTTTTTTTTCAAATTTACTTTATTTTTTTAAATTAGGCAAAGCCTTATGGAGGCGTAGCCGGAATAAGGCTTTGCCTAATCTTCCCATTTGAATTTATCTTTTTCATAGTCTAATTTAGGTACTTTTCTGCTATAACAAGATTTATCCATTGCCACTCCACCTAATAATAGCAATGCGGCATCTACATTAGGGAGAGCTCCTCTCATTCTTGTAGTTCGTCTAAAATCTCTATTGAGTCTCTCTATCCAATTGGTGGTATAGATCATGTTACGCATACGGTAGTCATATTCGTAGAATGTAAAGTAATACTGTGTCCTTAAATCTTGTTTTTTCTTGGTAAAGCTTGTGTAGTATTTACTCCATTTATCACACATTGAGTTGAACCGCTCTATTGCATTGACTTTATTATCTTTCTTGTTGTTGGTATAAAACACTTCCTTAAAATCTTCTGCAAACTCTTTTTTATGCTTTTGCTTTACATAACTTGACATATGTCGCTGTAAGTGAACAACACAAAGTTGAATTGAAGCTTTTGAGAAGTGGAAAGCGATACTATTTTCTATCCCAGCTAATGCATCGCTTACAAATAAATCTGCCTTTTCTACCCCTCTGGACTTGATATCTTCGAAAATAATTTTCCATTGCTCTGCCCCTTCTGTAGGTGCATTATAAATACCTAGCACTTCTCTAGTTCTGTCTGGTCTTACAGCTAATAACACATAATAAGCTTCTTTAGATACACTATCTACTCGCCTTGTAGGTAAGAATACACAATCTATATATACAATTGGATAATAGTCAAATAAAGGACGTTTAAGCCAAGTTTTAATATCCTCTCTAGCGCTATTGAACATTCTGCTCACTTGAGAGGTCGAATATTTTTTGCCGTAAATAATGTCAAAGGTCTCGCCAACCTGTTCAGTAGTTAACCCTTTTTTGTAGAGATCAAAGGCAATGGCATGAGCTTCTGATTCCTGGTTCTTAAGTAATGCTAAAATGGTTGGATAAAACCCATTACGAGTACGGGGTACGCTTAATTCAATTGCTTTTTGATGACCAAAGGCCTTACGAGTACGATAACCATTGCTATAATCTTGATTTAACTCATTAAAAACTTCGCGCTCTGACTTCATTATAGCTTCTAAGCTAGTTTGTAAAATCTTGTTTAATCCATCTTCTTCATTAATGATACTCTCGATAATTTCTGTAATTTGCGGTTGTGTAAAGTTCATGATATTTGTTATTTAAATTTCTCGATTTAAAAATATCAATTTTTGGACTTTACACACTTTTTGGGACAGTATCCTTAAAACTTTAAATTTTATTTGATATCTTTGTAAATCTTCTGATTTAGAACCATTTGACCTAATTAAAAAACAATAAAATAACTTGATATGAAATACATATACAACACACTATTATTAGTTTTCATTTTGACTTTAACCTCAGTGATGAATGCGCAAAACCCCAACTTTTATTTACACGAAAACGGAGTAACCTGTATGTGTCCAGATGCCGCCATTGGTGAAACCGGCGTGGTTAACGGTGTAACATATACAAAAAGAACCAGCGAACAAATAACTCCTCAAAACGCCGCCACTACTTGTACCAGTGGGATTACGGATTTGAGTTATTTGTTTTGGGACGTAACGCTAAATCAATCTATAATTTCTTGGGATGTTAGTAATGTAACTAATATGCAATGGATGTTTCACGGCGCTAATTTCAACCAAGCTATTGGAATTTGGGATGTGGGTAATGTAACCAATATGGAGGGCGTATTTTACGGCACAAACTTCAATCAACCTATAGGAAATTGGAATGTAAGTAATGTTAATAACATGTCCAGAATGTTTGACAGCTCAGCTTTTAATCAAGCGATCGGAAACTGGGATGTGAGTAATGTAACTAATATGCACGGTTTGTTTGCCGCATCAAACTTTAATCAATCTATATCTAATTGGAATGTAAGTAATGTTAATAACATGTCCAGAATGTTTGACAGCTCAGCTTTTAATCAAGCGATCGGAAACTGGGATGTGAGTAATGTTAATAACATGTCCAGAATGTTTGAGGCCTCGGCTTTTAATCAATCTATTAGTAATTGGAATGTAAGTAATGTTACAAACATGGAACGTATGTTTCATCATGCGCTAAACT
>NZ_JAANAS010000040.1 GCF_011089875.1 Psychroflexus maritimus
TTAAGTAGTTGGGTTTTTTGTTTTGAAGGTAATTGGGCGAGAAGTTTACCCTGAGCGCGCAGCAGTCGAAGGGAGCCCAGGTGGGACCACAAATTTAAACCCAATTACTTGATTTTTAAGTAGTTGGGTTTTTTGTTTTGAAGGTAATTGGGCGAAAAGTTTATCCCGTGATAGATTTTAAGGGAATAAAATGACCGTAGAAAATACCAACGGGAAGCACAAATAGTAAATAAGGGTTGTTTTTTTTATTTAATCATTGCCCTGTGAATTACTTCTATTGAAATGTTTTAAAACACGAACACCATTCGTGCTTTTCTAATCATATCCTTAAAAAAAATTGATAAATAAGCTAATAATATCAAGTAACTTTGATAATTAAATTGCCTTTAAACTGATTAACAAAAGAGTTTTTTGTTGATAAATTTATGCCTAAAGGATTTGACTTTATTTCTCATTTATCTTTATCAATGATTGTTTATTAAATCAGCTTTACTTTAAGTAGAGTTCATACTCATTACTATGTTTTAGTGCTTGTTTTTAAATGCAAACAAAAGAAACTTATGAATGATTTTCAGGATTAACTTAGCTTACAAGATGTAATCGGTACTTATAAAACTTGAGTTATTAGCTTTTAAAATTTCCTCCAAAATACTTAAATTTTCTTCATTATCTTTTAAAGCTACAAATGTTCTTATGGAAAACGAACGAAGGGCATCGTGAACGCTTAATGTTGCTTTAGCAGAATCTTTTCGTCCAGTAAATGGATATACATCCGGTCCACGTTGGCATGAACTATTCAGGTTTACGCGGCAAACCAAATTTGCAAGGGCATCAATTAAAGGAGATAATTCCTTTATATCCTTTCCAAATAAACTTACTTGTTGTCCATAATTAGAATCTGCCATATCGTTTAGCGGGGTGTTTATATCGGTAAAAGAACGTATAGGAATTGCTGGTCCAAATTGTTCTTCTTCATAAATCCGCATATCCTTTGTAACAGGGTAGAGTACCGGTGGCCAGATATAATTGTCCATAAGCCTTCCTCCTTTTTTATTAATAATTTTCCCTCCTTTTGCTAAGGCATCATCTATTAATTCTTGAATGTATTGCGGCTTGTTAGGTTCTGGAAGTGGAGTTAAAAAAGCTCCTTCGTCCCAAGGATTACCAAATTTCAGTGCATCTACAGCAGCTGTAAATTTTTCTAAAAAAGCTGTTCGTATAGCTTCGTGTACATAAATAATTTTAAGAGCAGTGCATCGCTGACCATTAAAGGATAAACTTCCAGCAATACACTCTTTAACGGCTAAGTCTAAATCGGCATGAGGAAGAATAATTGCAGGATTTTTAGCTTCTAAGCCTAAAATTAATCGCAGCCTATTACTTTTTGGATGTTGGTCAATAAGTGCATTGGCCGATTTGCTATTTCCAATTAGGGCAAGTACGTCAACTTTTCCGGTTTTCATCATAGGAGAAGCCAAAACTCGTCCTCTTCCAAAAACTATATTTACCACTCCCTTAGGAAAACTCTCTTGAAAAGCTTCTAATAGTGGAGTAATTAACAATACGCCAAATTTTGCGGGCTTAAACACCGCTGTATTTCCCATAATTAAAGCGGGAATTAGCAGTGCAAAAGTTTCATTAAGCGGATAATTATAAGGGCCTAAGCAAAGTACGACTCCTAAAGGACCTCTTCTAATATGCGCAACTACTCCTTCATTTTTTTCAAATTTAGCAGCATCTCTATCTAAATTTTTGTAATCTTCTATGGTGTCATAAATGTACTGTACTGTTCTGTCAAATTCTTTTTCTGCGTCGGGTAAGTTTTTGCCAATTTCCCACATAATTAGCTTGACGGTTAATTCGCGTTTGGCTTCCATTAATTTCACAAACTTTTGCATGCAGGCTATGCGTTCCTTTACTCGCATTGTTGGCCATTTTCCTTTCCCTTGGTCATAGGCCTCAAGTGCTGCTTCAAGCGAATCATTGGCTTGTTGTTCTTCAAGTTCAGGAACACTCCCTAAATAGGTAGGTTGATAGGAGTCTGTGCTTGATATGCTAGAATAAACCTTAGCCATTTTTCCTTTCCACGAAAGTAATTCACCATTAATTAAATACCGATTGGATTCAATAGGTTGATTTAATTTAAATTTTTGGGGTAATTGAATTTTAGTACTCATCATTTTTTTATCAAACAAAAGAAAATTATTATTGAAATGAAGTATATGTTGTTTAATTAATTATTATTTAACAAGAGTAATGCTATTATCTCGTAAGATTAAAAAAACAGCTCCTTACCAAATTATAAAAAAACAGAGTAATTCTATGAAAACCGAATTTGGTGAATCTATTTTTATTAAAATTTAAAATGCGAAAATAGAATCGATTCAAGTGTTTTCTGATTTCAAAAGTGAAAAACCTGATAAATACGCTAATTTAGCACCGTATAAAATATTTTAGCTTAGCTTTAGTTTTAACCTTATGAAGTCTATATTCTGCTGCTTGTTTTTATTGATTGCTTCTGGTTTTGCGCACGCGCAAGAAGACCTCATGCTCACTAAAACCATTGCTACACAAGACAGTATTTTTTTAGAAGACGTTAGTATTAGCTCGGCAGATTTTAAGCTTCAAACATTGCAAAATCAAACAGTTGATACTTCTTCATTCACAATTAATTATGGCAAAGCTTTGCTTGTGATGAATCAAAAAATTCAGCAAGAAAATGATTCTTTGCAAGTTACTTATCGAAATTTTCCTGGTTTTCTAACCAAGACCTACCAAGCTTTAGATGAAGCTATTATTGTTGATGAAACATCAGGCAACACGCCTCTTTATGAAGTTAAACGTCAAGACCAAAGTCAGGATTTTGTACCTTTTGACGGACTAAACACCAGCGGAAGTATTTCTAGGGGAGTGCGTGTTGGAAACAACCAAAATGCGGTTGTTGATTCTGAATTAGACCTCCAAATTTCTGGAAAACTCTCTGAAGATGTTACACTTAGAGCTTCTATTCAAGATGCTAATACACCGCTTCAACAAGGTGGTTATTCGCAACGTTTAAATGAATTTGATCAGGTTTTTATTGAATTACAAGGGAAAAATTGGGGCATAAGAGCTGGAGATATCGACTTAGTTGAGGATAAGTATTTTTTTGCTTCGTATAACAAAAAAATTCAGGGACTTTTAGTTTCTACTCAGCTTCAGCAAGACACCAATCCTATTGAAGCTTATGCCGCTGGTGCTTTAGTCCGTGGTGTGTGGACAAGAAGTGAACTCGTTGGGCAGGAGGGAAATCAAGGACCTTACAAATTAACAGGACCAAATGGCGAATTACTAGTTTTGATTATTTCTGGAAGTGAATCGGTTTTTGTGAATGGAAGGCGACTAAAACGTGGGGAAAATGAAGATTACTTGATCGATTACAATGCAGGCGAAATTATTTTCAATGCCAATTTCCCCATTACTTCTGAAATGCGAATTGTGATTGAATACCAATACGCCGATCAAAATTATTCGCGGGTTTTAGGTACTGCCGGTGGTAGCTACCAAACTGAAAAATTTCAGATTAGTAGTTTTGTTTACACAGAAACCGATTTAAGAAATCAACCTATACAACAAGCTTTAAGCGATGAACAAGTAGGTGTGCTTCGTGAAGCAGGGAACGACCAAAGCCAGATGATTGCCCCAAGTGCTGTTCCTACTGATTTTTCTGAAAACAGGATTCTCTATCGAAAAGAGATTCTTAATGGAGAGGAGATTTTTGTGTTTTCAAATGATCCTGAAGATGAACTTTTTAGTGTTCGTTTTACTAATGTTGGAGCCAATCAAGGAAATTATGTGGTAAGTACAGATAATGCTATTTCACGAATTTTTGAATATGTACCTCCACAAAACGGAGTTCCACAAGGCGAATTTGAACCTGTAATTCAGTTGTTTGCTCCCGAAAGACTGCAAGTTGGGGTAGTGCAATCAACCTATAAAAATGGAGAACATTCTTATGTAAGTTCAGAATTAGCGGTAAGTGATCAGGATAAAAATTTGTTTTCAAATTTAGATAACGATGATAATCAGGGATTGGCGTACAAAGTAGAAACTCGACAACGTGTGGTGAATAACCAAAACAATTGGAATGTAGATGTCTTTGGAAACCTAGATTATATTCACCGCAATTATACCTCCATAGAACGTCTGTATAATGTAGAGTTTCAGCGGGACTGGAATTTATTTAACCCTGATGGAAATCAACGATTGATAGATCTAGGAACAAACGTTAATCATCTTGAAAAAGGAAATCTTCAATACCAATTTCAGCATTTAGATTTTTCTGAAAGTTTTACTGGAAACCGACAAGTATTCAATGCTAATTTCAATTTTGAAAAGCTCACTCTTGTTGCTAATGCCAGTTATTTAAAAACGGATGGAAGTGTGTTGGATTCCGAATTTTCTAGAGCTAATTTTTTTAGCGTTTATGATTTAGGAAAACCTTGGGTAGGAGCAAAATTTAATTATGAAGACAACGAGGAATTAAATTTAGCTGAAAATCAGCTTACGATTAACACTCAACGTTTTAAAAGTTACGAGGTTTTTACCGGAGTAGGAGATAGTACCGATGTTTTTGTTGAAGTAGGCTACCGATTTAGAGAAAATGATAGTTTACGTAGTAATCAACTTGAACGGGTAAATCGTTCTAACAATATTTACCTGAAATCTACTACTATCAACACGCAAAGCACAAGGTTAGATGTTTTTGCAAGTTACAGGAATTTACAAAATAGCGACCCTAATTTAGAAGATGAGAATGTAATTAATTCAAGAATTACCTTTAGTCAAACTTTGCTTGATCGAATGCTTAGCTTAAATACCGCTTATGAAACCAATAGCGGAAGTATTGCACAGCAAGAATTTACCTATGTTGAAGTCAACCCTGGCGAAGGTCAATATGTTTGGATTGATTATAATGAAAATGGTGTACAGGAGCTGGATGAATTTGAATTGGCTCAGTTTCCAGCTGAAGCTGATTTTATTCGAATTTTATTACCCAATCAAATTTTTATACGAACGAATCAAACTAGGTTTAGTCAGCAGATGAACCTTAATTTTAAGGCATGGAGTAACGAAGAGGGATTTAAAAAGTTACTCTCAAAATTTAGTAATCAAGTTTCTTTTGTTGTTGACAGAAAGCTGAGGCGGGATGGTAATTTAATTAACCTCAATCCCTTTAGTGCTAACGGGCAAGAAGAGTTAGGACGCAATACCAACATTAGAAATGCCTTGTTTTTTAATCGAGGAAAACAGCGTTATACCACCTCTTATAATTTCATCCAAACCCAGTCCAGGAATTTGTCAACCATTGGTTTGCAAGACAATAATACCCAAGCGCATCAGCTAAATTTTGTGCATAAATTATACGACACATGGTTGCTTACTTTTCAAAATGAATTAACCAACTCCGAGAGTATTTCAGAAAATTTTGAAAACCGAAACTTTCAATTAGATGGCTTTAGTATAAATCCTAAAATTTCCTACTTATTAGGAAACAATGCTCGGTTTGATGCCTTTGCAGAATTTGGAAAAAAGGAAAATCAGATAGCTGAACAAGAACTCTTAGAACAGCAAATTTTAGGCGCTTCATTTACTTTAAATCAAGGACAGAAATACGCTATTACAGGCGAATTTAACTACATTAAAAACGACTTTTCAGGAAGTGCATTTACCCCAGTAGCTTACCAAATGATGGAAGGCTTGCAACCCGATAATAATTTTACTTGGTCGGTTTTTTTACAGAAAAAAATCACCGATTTCTTAGACCTAAACCTAACTTACTTCGGAAGAAAAAGCGAAAATACAAGTACCGTTCACACTGGTAATGTTCAGTTAAGAGCCTATTTTTAGAATTTGCTAAAACTGAATTGAAATAATAGATGTATTTGAGACTCATCAACAACCTGAAAAGATAAAGCGAACGAAATAAGTCAGTTATGCATCATTCAAATTGAAACTACAAACAAATTAGAACTGATAAAATATCCTTATATTTGTAAGGTTTCAAAAAGCAAAAAATATGTATAACTCAATAGAAATTGACCGAAAAAAACTTACGATAATGGGCGTCAAGTTTTCAGATTTAAAGACATTGGAAAACACTGCAAGTGCTATTGGAAGCAATATGTTTGAAGGCTTTAGACCAACGCAAAGAAGTATTGAAATCATAAGAGATTATATAATAGGTAAAATATCTCTAGATGATTTAATAATTTATACGAAGAAAAAGACCTATGTCTAATTCTTACAGATATGTTGATCCTGATTATACTTATATCGACCCAAAATCAGGAGTGCTAAAAAACTTAGCTGCTATTACTGACTCAGAAGATTTACTTTTTTTTGAGAGTGTTAAAGTAACAAAACGAATTAATGAATTACATAACAATCCAATCAAAATAAATGGAATTGAAAGCTTATTTTCGATTCATCAACATTTATTTCAAGATATTTACGGTTGGGCAGGCAAGAAAAGACTTGTTGAAATAAGTAAAGATGGAAAATAATTTTTCCTAACATCTCATTTCGAAAATGCTTTTAATTTTATAGATACTTTGATAGAAAGTTTCAAGAAAACTAAAAGAGATGATAGAAATGAAATTGCCGAAAAACTAGCTGAAATATTAGACAACGTTAATTATTTACATCCATTCAGAGATGGTAATGGAAGAGCTCAGAGAGAATTCTTAAGAATGTTGGCTCTTGAGAAAGGGATATCTTTGAACTTAAACAAGGTAGATGTCGTAGGTACGCCCGAAGGTTTTAAACTTGAGAAAGGGATATCTTTGAACTTAAACCCACCTGACGATAAAAATGTTTATGAAAGATATATGCAAGGAACGGTAAATAGTGATGTTAAAATATTGAAAGAATTGATTTTTGAATTAATCAGTTGAATTAAGAACGATGCATAAAAGCGCATAACAAAAATAGCGAGATTTGCGGTTGAAACTAGAGTTTAGTGTAGTTTATAAATAAACAATTTAATTGAGAAAACCATCCATTTTTGCTCGTCTAAAAGCACATGTGAGAGATGTTCTCTGCAAGCTGAATCCAGCCGCACAAAAGCACATTTGGTTTTTGTCAAGGCTAAGCCCCAACGGTGAAAAACCGAAAAAATAACCCTATCACATCATACGCAAAATCCTAATGATGATATTTACACTAATTTATTGAGGTAATCGAAAAACTTTATTATTTTAGTCCAATGAATTAAACAATTCAAAAATAAACCGAATAAAAGAAGTTTTAAAAGACAAAGGAATTTCGCAGACTTGGCTTGCCGAAAAAACAGGCAAAAGTTACAACAGCATAAACGAGTATGCACGAAACGTAAGACAACCAAGTATTGAATGCCTTTATAAAATTGCTGGTATATTAAATATCAGTGTAAAAGAATTATTAGTTGAAAATGAGTGAAAAATTAAAAGTATATGGTCTGTTTACAGGTGGGGGAGGTTTAGATATTGGTTTCAAAGAAGCGGGATTTGAAATCATAGGGGCTTCTGATATTTGGAAGGAAAGTGAAAACACAATGAATTTGAACTATCCAGATATTCCATTTATCTGCAAAGACATTACAACTCTCACTTCACATGATATATTAGAAAGCACAAACGGAGTTAAGCCAGATGTAATAATTGGCGGTCCTCCTTGTCAAGGTTTTTCTGTAATGGGCGATAAAAATTCCGCTGACCCAAGAAATGTATTGTTTGAAGCATACGCTAGAATTGTTGATGATTTGGAGCCTAAATGTTTTGTTTTTGAAAATGTGAAAGGAATTAAATCCATGTTCAAAGGGAGATATTTAAATATGGTAGCCAACAGTTTTTCAAAAATTGGATATGATATATATCTAAAAGTATTGAATTCTAAAGATTATGGTGTTCCGCAAAAAAGAGAGCGAGTGATAATAGTGGGCACTAAGGTAAATAGGCTTTTTAATTACCCACCACCTAGCAATGATTCTATTGGTATCTTAAAAGCGAAAAAGAATGTACAAGAAGCTATTGGTGATTTAGTTAAAAAAGATGAAAAGTTCCCCAATCACTTGGCACTTACACATGGTGAAATAGTTCTTAAGCGATATAAACTTATCCCTGAGGGAGGCAAGCTTCCACCACCAGAGGAATTACCGATTGAAATTAGACGGAAAAATTTCGGAAATACATATGTCAGACTTCATAGAAAGGAATTAGCTCCCACTATGGTTCCTGGTAATAATGCCTTTCCAGTACATCCTACTTTGGATAGAAGTTTAACACCTAGAGAAGCAGCTAGAATCCAAACTTTCCCTGATACACACATTTTTACTGGAGCGAGAAAAGAACAATGTATCCTAGTTGGTAATGCAGTTCCACCTCTAATGGGTGCTCATATTGCAAGAGAACTTAAAAAACATATCCTCGATAAAGATTATATAGGCTCAGAGGAGAATTTGCTGTTAAAAAGAAATAGTTTGATTGAAAAAGATGTAATTAATAAAGTCGAAAGTAAACTTAGCTTCATTGATTTATTCTCTGGAGCAGGGGGTATTGGGATAGGATACGAACAAGCTGGATATCAACACGTACTTAGTGCGGACTTTGATCCTGGTGTAGCAAAAACTTTCAGACATAATCACAAGAACGTCCCTTTTATCGAAGGTGATTTATCTGATGAATCAATTTTTGAAAGTGTAAAACATGTAGTAGGTAATAAAGAAATTGATGTTATAGTAGGTGGACCACCATGTCAAGGCTTTTCAATGTTTGGCAAAAGAAGATTTGTTAAATCGCAATCTCACAACCCGCATGATGACATAAGAAATGACTTAATATTTACCTACTTAAAATACGTTGAAGAGTTTAATCCAAAATGGTTTATGATGGAAAATGTTGCTGGTTTAGTCAACTTAGCAGATGGATATTTTCTGGAGAATTTCATAGAAAGAGTAAAGGAATTAGGTTACAACAACTATGATTACAAAATCATTAATACAGCTGATTATGGAGTGCCACAAAAAAGAAAACGTTTTATTTTTCTAGCGAACAGAACTGGAAATATTATTCCATGGCCTAAACCTAAGTTTTATTCTGATCCTGAAGATTGGGAAAAACCTTATAGGAATATAAATCAAGTGATAACTGGGCTAGAAACTGACAAGTCGCAAACCAAATATAAAAATCACATCCCAATGAATCATTCTCCAGAAGTTGTTGAGCGATTTTCTTATATAAAAGAAGGTCATAAAATAAACCCGGATGATTTGCCTGAACATTTAAAGTACAGTAGAACAGGTAAGCTTATAAAGAGTTTTAGCAAAGTTTTATTTAGATTAGACCGCAATCATCCTAGTCACACCCTTGTACCTGGACATAGTGCTTTTCCAATACATCCTTGGCTTGACAGACAACTTACTGTCAGAGAAGCTGCAAGAATTCAAACATTTCCTGATTCAATTGAATTTTTAGGCAATCATGGCCAGCAATGCAAACAAGTTGGTAATGCATTTCCTCCTATGGCAGCTGAAGTTTTTGCTAATGCTATCAAAAAAGCTATTGTCAATGACTGGAGGAAGGAGAATTTAAGTGGATTAGTTCATTACTCGTTAATAGAAAAAACTAAATAATGAAAGAACAATTTATTTCCTGGCTTGAAAGGGAGAAACCTAAAAGCATTAGACATTATACATCTGGTTATAATACTATTGAAAAAATTCTAAGCGATAACAAATTACCATCTATTAATACCTGGACTCTTTCAAATTTTGAAAGTGCTTTGGATAATATCAAATCGCTTGAAAATTTCAGTAATCTTAATAGTTCAGGTAATAATATTTTAACAGCTACCCTTTCAAATTATAAAAAATTTATGGAAGAAAAAGAAGAAACAGCCCAATTCAACATACCACCAATTAAACCATTTGAAAATTTCAAATGGAGATGGGCAGTAACTACTCCTAGTGAAGGAATAAATACGCCTGAAATATTAATCGGTGTATTACAAGTGCTCTTAAAGCATAATGGTCAAAAGCACGCTACACAAGAATTTCAAGATGACCTTTTAGCACTGCAAACCAAACTTAACACTAGAATTGATTTAGCAAAAGTTGATAGAGGGCTAAATAAAAATATAATTGAAAATTCTGGTCAATATTGGAAAGCACTTGGACTTCTTGAAAATTCAACAGGAGGAATAATCAATCTTACTCCTTTAGGAAATTCAATAGCTGAGGGCCGAACTAATTATGATGAATTTATTAAGCATTTATATTTAAACTTCAAATTACCGAATATTCATATTGAGTCGAACGATATTACTCAAGAATGGCGTGATAAAAATATTGAAATTTTACCCATAAAATTAATTTTTAATATTCTATTTCAGCTTAAAAGGCAATCCAAATCTCCGTCTGACTGGTATATAACGCCAGAAGAACTCAAAGATATAGTTGTACCTCTTTCGGCATATACAATGCTACCCATGGCTGAATATACCAAACAAATAATTGGCTATAGAAGAAACACGAAACCATACGAATCATGGCCAAACTGTACACCAGGTGACAACGATTTTCGAATGGTAAAAGAGTATTTACTATTCCTTTGGAATTTTGGCTTTCTTGATTTTTTAGAACTAAGAGATAAATCCAAGCGGTATTATTTGAATGAAAAAAGTATAAATATTCTTGAAGAATATTATAAGCCAGATGTTAGAGAAATAAATGTCATTACTGACTTAACAGAACAATCCGAGTTTGACATCAAAAAATTTCAAGATTCTTGTAAAAATGTAGGTCTAGTCTACACTGACAAACTCATTACTCGTTTTGTAAGTTCCCTTTTAACTAAACCCTTTGTTATATTAACTGGGCTTTCAGGCTCTGGCAAAACCAAACTTGCTCAAGCCTTTGTAGAATGGGTCTGTCAAGAAGTAAGCCAATACCGCATTATTCCAGTTGGCGCAGATTGGACCAATCGAGAACCATTACTCGGTTATCCAAATGCATTAAAACCTGAAGAGTATGTAAAGCCAGATAGTGGTGTGATAGACTTGATTTTACAAGCGCTCGCTAATCCTGACTTACCTCACTTTTTGATTTTAGACGAAATGAACCTAAGCCATGTGGAACGCTATTTCGCAGACTTTTTGAGCGTAATCGAATCAAATGAAGAAATACCCTTATATGCCGAAGGAACGGTTGAAAATGGTGTGCCTGCAAAATTAAAAGTGCCTTCAAATTTGTTTATCATAGGTACAGTTAACATTGATGAAACCACCAATATGTTTAGTCCAAAAGTATTAGATAGGGCTAACACCATTGAATTTAGAGTATCGAAAAATGAAATGAAATTCTTTCTAGAAAATATTAAAGACATCAACATGGATGCTTTAATGAGTAAAGGAGCAACTATGTCTAAAGCCTTTTTGGACATGGCTGCAAAAAAATCTTTTGCTACTGTAGATATTGAAGAAATTAACCAAACACTCATTAAGTTTTTTGGAGAATTAACCAAAACTGGGGCTGAATTTGGTTACAGAAGTGCAACTGAGATATTAAGACTCATTCATCAACTTTCAGAAATAGACACTGGATTAACAACCAATGAGAAAATAGATATTGGTATTATGCAAAAACTATTACCAAAACTACACGGCTCGAGAAGAAAGTTAACTCCAATTCTTGAAACATTGGGGTCTTTTTGTGTTTCAAAAGATTTGAAAATTGTAAAAGACGTTTTTGAAAAACAAGACTTTGATTTTAAAACGGCAGAAGTATTATATCCCCTTTCACTTGAAAAAATAACACGCATGTACAAAGGTGCAATAGATAATGGATTTGCAAGCTATGCAGAAGCTTAAAAAATGAAAGCAGTATCAAACATAGAAATCAGCCTTGATTCCATTCAAGAAGGTTTACGGCTTTGGATTGATGCCCGAAGACCTGATTCGCTATTTGATGCAGAAGAAAACGCGATAGAACATAATGAAGCAAGGTTTCAACTTGTAGAAGGGTGTTATTATGATTATCAATTGAGTGACTCTGATTATATACTAAGTGACATTGGGGAGAATATCATTCAACAACATAAAAGAACAACAAATCTTGGCACAATAGCACCTAATATTTTTGTTGGAACGCTTTCTATACCAATACTCAAAAAATCAAATTCAGAGGTTTGTAAAAACATTGATTTAGAGGTACAGTCTATTAAATCTGGATATCGTGATGATTACCGAGACATGCTGGAACTAATCACAGAAAAGTGTACAGACTTACTGCTACAGGCGAATTCACCAGTTTCTCAACATTTTGAAATTGATTATACCAAAGATAGCCAAACCTTATATCAGAAGTTTTCATTTATCAAATCGGTAATTGGAACCAATGAATTTACAGAGGCAATTCATAGAATTATAACCGCTCCCGTAACTAAATGGGCAGAAACTTCTGAGGAAAAAGATATTAGAAATGCTAAACGATTTTCTAATAGAAATATCAAAGAAATTCTTAAAGCTGGTAATAGAACAAAAATACCGAAGTCTCATTACTTAAGGAATTATGGCATTGAAACATTACCAGAACGTATTACCACAATTCGCAAAATAGATTCGGTAGACACACCGGAAAATCGTTTCATTAAACATGCTTTAGAAAACTTTTTAAAATTCTGCACCGATATCCATAGAAAGGCAAAAGATTTTAGTCATCAGAAAATGGAAACGGAATCCATTTTATTGTTTCAAGACTTGGAAAGTCAACTACAACATGGCATTTTTAAAGAAATTTCACGGCCTACAACCTTAAAATTAAACAGCCCTGTTTTACAGAGAAAAGAAGGCTATCGCGAAATACTTAGAGTTTGGCTTATGTTTGATCTTGCCGCTAAACTTATATGGGAAGGTGGCAATGATATATACAGTGGTGGGAAAAAAGATATTGCTACACTCTATGAATATTGGCTATTTTTCAAATTGTTAGACTTATTTAAGTCCATTTTTGAAATTGAGCCTAAAGACATTTCAGAATTAATTAAGGAAACGAAAGATGGATTAAACCTTCAAATTAAGCAAGGAAAGTTTACTGCATTAAAAGGTACATTCAATTCTGGAAGCCGAAAATTGAATATCCGATTTAATTACAATCGCTCTTTTAGTGGTAAAAAAGCTTATCCCGATTCAGGAAGTTGGACAACTACTTTGAGACCAGATTATACATTGTCCTTTTGGCCTTTTGGTGTTTCAGAACAAGAAGCAGAAAAACAAGAACTCATAGTGCATGTTCATTTTGATGCAAAGTATAAAATTGCCAATTTGAATGATTTTTTTAAACAAAATGCTGAGAGTAATTTAGATATAGAGAAGACAGAAAATAGAAACGGTATCTACAAAAATGCAGATCTCCTAAAGATGCACGCTTATAAAGATGCTATTAGAAGAACAGGTGGTGCTTATGTTTTATATCCTGGAGATAAATCCATTAATCAGAAAGGGTTTCATGAAATTATTCCAGGACTTGGAGCATTTCCTGTAAAACCCTCTAAAACTGACAGTGGAATTGGGGAGCTTAAAGCGTTTATTTTGGAAATAATCGAACACTTTGTAAACAGAGCCTCTCAACGTGAGAAAATCGCTTTCAGAACGTTTGATGTTTATAAAAATCCTCCTGATTCAAATAACTCTGTAAATGAATCACTTCCAGAGCCATATAACATGAATAGAGATTTAATTCCTGACGACACTTATGTATTGGTAGGTTATTATAACTCTATTGAACAATATGAATGGATTAAACGAACCAAACTTTATAACTTTAGAATGGGTTCAGGTAATGGTTCATTAATTCTTGATAAAGAAACGGTAAGTTCAAAATACCTTTTACTTCATACATTGGGTGAATCAAAGTCTGGTGATTTGTGGCGAATTATTAGTAAAGGACCGAAAGTTTTTTCTAGACAAAATTTAGAACAAAAAGGATATCCAGAGGCAAAAAAATCAAAGGATTATAAAAAAAACTATTTAGTTATTGAGTTAGAAAAGGTTACAGACCCTGAATTTGAGAATATATATTGGGATTTTAAAGAATTAGAAAATTATTCTTCTGGCAGAGCTTCTGCTTTTCCTTTCACAACCAACTTGACAGAATTAATGAAAAAAATAAGTAAATAATATGCGGATGCTAAAAGCCATACGCAACTAACTTTTCCATCAGGCTGTTAGCTAGATTTGGTGCTGGACCTGCCTTACTACCACAGGCAGGTAGGCATGCATGCAAAACGAAAAGTTTTATCTATTTTTAGAAACCTAAACTTTATCCTACCTTTGCCTTATCTTTTAAGCTTAGCCAAAGCTTTTACACTGAGTATAATCGAAGCGTTTACGCTGAGTATAATCGAAGTGTCGAAATTACAGACAGAACAAAAGGCAAACGCTTATTTACTTAGCTAATAAATTAGCACATAAATCTTAATGTATCAGGCCATGCAAAAAGCAAATAATAACATGTCAATTTTTAATTCAGATTTACCACTTAAAATAATCGATTTGTCAACTGTTTTGGCGGGGCCTTCAGTAGGTACATTTTTTGCTGAATTAGGTGCTGAGGTAATTAAAATAGAGCATCCTAATCATCAAGATGTAACTCGTTCCTGGAAACTTGCTTCAGAAAATCAAGACAATGCTATTAGTGCTTATTTTTCAAGTGTTAATTACCAAAAAAAATATACTTTTCTCGATTTAAAAGCCTCTTCCGATTATCAGAAGTTTACTGCTCAAGTAAAAGAAGCACAAGTGGTTTTGATGAATTTTAAAACTGAAAGTCAGAAGAAACTGAAAGTCACCGAAGATGATTTATGGCGCATAAATCCAAATTTAATTATAGGTAAAATAAGCGGTTTTGGCACAGACTCTAATCGCGTAGCTTATGATTTAATTTTGCAAGCAGAAACTGGATTTATGTCGATGAACGGAACACCAGAAAGTGGTCCTGTTAAAATGCCAGTAGCTTTAATAGATGTGTTGGCAGCTCATCAATTAAAAGAAGGGATTTTGTTGGCCTTGCTTCAACAAGCTCACCAGCCTCTAAAGAAAGGGAAATTGGTAGAAATTTCACTTTATCAATCAGCTATTTCAGCTTTAGCTAACCAAGCGTCTAATTTTTTAATGGCTTCTCATGTTCCAAAAAGAATAGGTTCTTTACATCCAAATATAGCACCTTATGGAGAAATTTTTAAAACCCAAGACCAAAAGTTAATCACTTTTGCCATAGGCACAAACCTGCACTTTAAAAAGCTAACAAATTATTTAGGTTTAATGCAATTAGCCTCAGACCATCGGTTTTCAACTAGTCAGTTACGTGTTGAAAACAGAGCCGATTTAGCCACATATATACAAGAAAAAATTGAACAGCTTCAGGCTAAAGAAGTTTTGTTAGCTATGGAGGAGCTTCAAGTTCCTTGCGCAAAAATTAAAAATTTGAGCGAAGTTTTTGAAAATAAACAGGCACAATTAATGATACAAACGGAAAGTATAGGAAAGCAGGAAACCAAACGTGTTAGTCAATTGGCATTTTCTATAAAATAGCATTGAGATAACTGGTATTAAACTTTAGTTCCAAGGGGTTTTCATTCAACAAAAAATCATACTTTTGCCCTGATTTTATGCGCATGAATAAATCGGTAGTTACATTAGTGTTTGTTTTAATAAGTTTCATAGGTTTTGCCCAAAGAGACCTAGATACTGGCTCTTTACGTAAAAGTGGGCAAGGTCAAGGTCAAGACCAGAGACCAGATACACAAACCACTAAAGCCAAGGATGATATGCCACCGGCAACCGATTATAAATTAATTGGTATAGAACGAGACACTACCTTTGTAGATACTTCGCTTTCCATCCACAAGCAGTATAAGATGAATTATTTACGGCAAGATAATTTTGAACTTCTTAAATTTCATAATGTGGCTATGCCCTTCAATAAATTAGGATATGACTTTAGTAATTCTACCTTAAATCCTAGTTTAGGAGCTTCAGCAAAACATTTTAATTATTTAGATGCTGAGCAAATTAACTATTATGAAACACCCACGCCACTCACAGAAATGTGGTTAAGGACAGTGTTAGAGCAAGGGCAAAATTTAAAAACTTTATTTGCTAATAATATCACTCCAAGATTAAATTTTTCAGTTGGTTATGAAGGACTTCGATCGTTAGGACATTACGTACAATCAAGAAGTGATGCTGCCAATTTTTTTGGTACGCTAAATTACAGAACAACCAATGATCGTTATTTTTTGCGCTTACACGTGACCAAACAAGATTTTGAAAATCAACAAAACGGTGGTTTTACTGATGATGCTATTGAAGGTTTTGTTAATCAAATTCCTGAGTTTGATAATCGGGTTACAATAGAACCTCAGTTTAGAGACGCTAATACTAGACTTTTAGGAAGGCGCCTTTATTTGGACCAAGATTATATTTTACTAACTGGCAAAGATTCAACAGCAAATAATCAGGTAAGATTATCTCATTCTTTGAAGTATGAGTATAAAAACTACTTTTACAATCAGTCTGAAAACTCGAGTATTTTTGGCCCTGCTTACGAAACTTCCAACATTAATGATCGGGTTAATTTAGAGGAATTAACCAATCAAGCTTCGGTTTCTTACTTTAGAAACGATATAGGTAAGCTTGCCTTTAAAGCAAGTCATACGGGTTTTAATTATGGATATAATTCAATAGTAATTACAGAAGATCAAGTAATTCCTAACTTGATTAATGGAGACCTTGTTGCTGTTGGAGCAAGTTATAAAAACAAAATAGGCTTAGTTGACCTTGAAGGGGAAACGATGCACAACATTATAGGTGATTTTAATGGCAGCTACATCAAAGGTCTAGCTGGTGCTCAATTTAACAAAGACCTAAGACTAGATGCTAAACTAAATATTAGCAGTGTGGCTCCCGATTTTAATTATCAACTTTTTCAAAGTAGTTACATCAATTACAATTGGAATAATGATTTTTCTAACATTCAAACCCAGTTTTTAGGTGGAAAATTGAATCATCAAAAATGGGGCTATGTAGAAGGTTCGTTTACACAAATTCAGAATTACACTTTTTTTGGTGCTGAAATTGAAGAGTTTACAAGCATTGATGATTTATATACCAATGTGAGTCCGCAGCAGGCTGATAGTGATGTGAGTTATTTTAAATTACGTGCGGGAGGCGATTATAACCTAGGTTGGTTTGGAATGGCTCACACCCTACAGTATCAAAATGTGTTAAGTGGAGCAGATGTTTTGCCTGTTCCAGAACTTATTACTAGAAATTCTTTCTTTTATCAAGATTATTGGTTTCAAAAAGCCACGTTTGTTCAAACAGGTTTTACTTTTAAGTACTTTACAGATTTTAATGCCCAATCCTTCAACCCAATTCTAAACGAATTTGTTGTTCAGAATGCAGTTGCACTTGATGGGTTTTATACTTTTGATGTATTTTTTAATGCCAAAATTAGAACAGCAAGGGTTTTTTTCAATCTTGAAAATGTTACTGAAATCTTTACAGGAAACAAAAACTTTTCAGCGCCTGGGTATCCCTTTAGAGATTTTACCTTTAGATTTGGTGTAGTTTGGAATTTATTCTTATAATGCACCAAGGTGCTTTTCTGGCCTCAATTTATTCAAAAGAAAACGTATTTATTCATTGAATAAATTGAAGAGAGAAACAGTTTTTTATTCAATTCAAATAAAAAATACATGCAAAAACAACTATTAGTCATTGGTTATGTTTGGCCAGAGCCACAATCTTCTGCTGCCGGCTGGCGAATGCTTCAATTATTAGCGCTTTTTTTAGACCATGGTTACCAAGTTTGTTTTGCTAGCCCTGCTCAAAAGACTGAGTATTCCTCAAATTTAGAAGCTTTAGGCATTCAAGAAAAAAAAATAGCAATCAATGATTCTTCAGTAGATGTTTTTTTGGAAATGCTTTCGCCTAGTGTTGTTTTGTTTGATCGATTTATGATGGAAGAACAACTGGGCTGGCGTATTAGAGAACAATGCCCCCATGCATTAACCATTTTAGATACAGAGGATTTGCATTTTTTAAGAAAAGCAAGAGAAAAAGCCTTTAAGCAATCTAATGCCTCTCGAGATTTGAATCTTTATACCGATGAAACCAAGCGAGAGTTAGCGGCTATTTTGAGGTGTGATTTATCGCTTATCATTTCTGAAGTTGAAATGCAACTCCTACAGCGTAAGTTTGGCATTAAAGAATCTGCGTTGTTTTATCTTCCTTTTTTGTTTTCCAATCCTTTAGAAGAAGCACAAGACCTTCCAGGTTTTAATGAACGAGAAGGGTTTATGAGTATAGGTAATTTTTTACATGCCCCAAATTGGGACCAAGCGCTTTATCTAAAAGAAGAAATTTGGCCATTAATTAGAGAGCAATTACCTGAAGCCACTATTGAAATTTATGGTGCCTATACCTCAGAAAAAGTCAATCAACTGCATCAGCCTAAAACAGGATTTATAGTACAAGGAAGAGCAAAAAACCTAAAGGAGGTAATGAGTAGAAAACGAGTACTTTTAGCTCCCCTGCGTTTTGGCGCAGGTTTAAAAGGAAAGCTAGTTGATGCTATGCGCTTTGGTTTACCTAGTGTAACTACTAGTGTTGGAGCTGAAGCTATTGGCGGAAAATATCCTTGGTCTGGTGAAATAGCAAACAATGCAACAACAATAGCTTTAAAAGCAGTGCATTATTACAATCGGCAAAAACCTTGGGAAAAAGCACAGAAAAATGGTTTTCAAATTTTGGCTAAGCGATTTAATAGAAGTGAGTTTGAAGGCAACCTAATTTTTACCATTAACCATTTGCTTGAAAATTTAGAGCTAGTTAGAAATCAAAACTTTTTAGGTCTGATTTTAAATCATCAGCACCTAAAATCTACCAAATATATGTCGCTTTGGATTGAAGAAAAAAATAAAAACAAGACTTAAGTAATAGATTAAAGCTTTGTTTTCTTGATAAATTGAAAAACCTTATACCTAAATTAAGATTTCGAATTTACAAGTGACTTATTAAATTGTATCTTTGTAATCTAAATTAAGTTTAAATAAAAATATATATAGATATGTATCCACCAGAATTAGTTCAACCCATGAAAGATGAGTTAACCAGCGTTGGTTTTGAAGAATTAACTTCTGCATCTGAAGTAGAAGGTGCTTTAAAAAGAGAAGGAACAACTTTAGTTCTTGTAAATTCGGTTTGTGGTTGTGCAGCAGCTAATGCAAGACCAGGTGCAAAGATGTCTTTGGCTAACGAAAAAAAACCAACTCACTTAGTAACAGTATTTGCAGGAGTTGATCGTGAGGCAACCGACAAAGCACGTGCAGAAATGCTTCCTTTTCCTCCAAGCTCACCATCAATGGCTTTGTTCAAGGACGGAGAACTTGTACACATGTTAGAGCGACATCACATTGAGGGGAGACCAGCAGAGATGATTTCAGAAAACTTGAAAGGTGCTTATAACGAACATTGCTAGGAAAGAGAGAAAACACACTTTTAGTGACTGAACCACTTCAATTGAAGTGGTTTTTTTATTATGCACGCATACTTAATCTTTAGGATTTATGATATATTATTCTATGGATATAGTATTTTTACATAATTTTAAATATGAAGTTAGTATTATCGTATATTTTAAGTGCCTTTTATTACTTGTTCTTTGGTTTAGTTTTAGTCGTTTTTCATGGTATTCAATGGATCTGTCATAGAGTTTTTGGTTATCAAGCGCATAAAAAAAGTGTTGATGTACTTAATTTGTTTCTTTTAAGATGTCTGCATTTTTTAGGAGGGCGCGTTAGTTTTGAAAATGAGTATAAAAGTGAACTAACAAAAAATCAGCCTCATATTATTGTTGCCAACCACCAAAGTATGTACGACATCCCGCCTCTAATTTGGAATTTTAGAGAGTTGCATCCCAAGTTTATAAGTAAGATAGAATTAGGAAAAGGTATTCCTTCCATCTCTTATAACTTAAGACACGGAGGTTCGGTTTTGATTGATCGTAAAAACCCAAGGCAATCACTTCCAGCCATCAAAAAGTTTACACATTATTTGAATGAAACGAATAATGCAGCAGTAATTTTTCCTGAAGGAACACGGAGTAGAACAGGACAACCAAAGCGTTTTTCAGCCAACGGCTTATTAATGCTTTTTAAAAACTGCCCTGAGGCTAAAATTATACCTGTAAGTATAAATAATTCATGGAAACTTCAAAAAAAAGGCAGCTTTCCCTTAGGAGTAGGAGTTCATATTAAAATGAAGGTGCAAAAACCTATCTTGGTTAAGGATTTTACCCCCCAAGAACTGGTTGAAAAAGTAGAAAATAGTATCATTAAAGATATCAAAGTAATAGCAAAAAATAAATAATTTATGTCAGCATTTAATATTCGATTAGAAGTAATGAATCAACTGGAAAGTAAAGTAGATTCGCTTATTGATCAGTTTTTAATTCCTGTTGAAAAAATATGGCAACCCACCGATTTTTTACCTAATTCACAAAATGAAACTTTTTTTGATGAAGTTCACGAATTGCGAGAATTAGCCAAGGAATTACCTTACGATTTTTGGGTTGTTTTGGTTGGAGACACCATAACAGAGGAGGCATTACCTACCTATGAATCTTGGTTAATGGATGTGGAAGGGGTTAATCAGCATAAAAAAGACGGCAAGGCTTCTTCTTGGAGTAAATGGGTTAGGCAGTGGACTGGCGAAGAAAATAGACACGGTGATGTGCTTAATAAATACCTCTATCTCTCCGGGCGTGTAGATATGAGAGAAATTGAAATCACCACTCAACATTTAATTAATGACGGTTTTGAAATAGGCACAGACAGAGATCCTTACAAAAACTTTGTTTATACAAGTTTTCAGGAATTAGCTACCTATATTTCGCACAATAGGGTAGCCAAATTAGCCAAAGATTACGGTAACAAATCCTTAGCTAAAATGTGTAAGATTATTTCGGGTGATGAAATGCGACACCACAAAGCATACAGCACTTTTGTAGATGAAATTTTTAAGTTAGACCCTTCAGAAATGATGATTGCTTTTAAAGAAATGATGGTGAATAAAATAGTTATGCCAGCTCATTTTTTAAGAGAGTCTGGTAAACAAATAGGAAGCGCTTTTGAAGATTTTTCAAATTCTGCTCAACGTATTGGGGTTTATACAGGTCAAGACTATATAGATATCATGAAAAAGTTAATTACTCAATGGGATATTGCCAATGTAAATGGCTTAAATGACCAAGGAGAGAAAGCAAGAGACTACTTAATGAAGTTGCCCGATAGAATGCAACGTATTAATCAACGTATAAGAATTCCGCAGGAGCAAACAACCTTTTCTTGGGTGAATCCCGCTGTGGTTAATTCTTAGATTTTGTTTGTTTTAGTTTGTTAGTTTGAAAAGCCTTCAGTTACTTTGCTGAAGGCTTTTTTATATCAATATACAATGAATACTTTAACAGCTTCCGAAACACAAATTATTCAATCAGTTAAAGAACAGCTACGTAAAGAATTTCTTTTAGCTGAATCCTCTCATAACTGGCAACATGTTTTGCGTGTAGAAAAAAACGCTCTAGATTTACTTCAGCAAACTCCGCAAGCAAATACGTTTATTGTTTTGTTAGGCGTTTATTTGCATGATATAGCCGATGCTAAATTCCATGACGGCAATGAGGAAATTGGTCCTCAAAAAACCTTCAATTTATTATCGAATTACCCCATTTCAAAATCAATAATTGACGAAGTAGTTTTTATTGTGAAATACATGTCATTTCGCTCTTCATTTCAACAAGTAGAGAAAAACTTAAACTTTCAATTGGTTCAAGATGCAGATCGATTAGATGCTATGGGAGCGATTGGAATTGCTAGGGCTTTTCAATATGGGGGCTATAAAAACAGAAAATTGTATTCAAATCTTCCACCTAAAAACCATCAATCAAAATCTGAGTATAAAAAATCTGAATCGGCTACCTTGCAGCATTTTTTTGAAAAGTTACTCAAGCTTAAAGATTTGATGAATACTCAGGCAGCCCAAGTTGAAGCTCAAAAAAGACATCAGTTTATGCTTCTTTTTTTAAATCAATTTAGTCAAGAAATACAAGCTACAGATTGGCTTAAAGAAGCACTTTTTGAAGTGGAAGAAAAAAACATTAATTAGTTTTCGTTTTTTTCTTGCTCTTCTTTTAAGTCCTGGTCTGAAGTAATTAACTTCATTTGAGGCTCTTTTAACGTATTTTTATTCGCAATACTTCGCTCTAAAGAAAGCAAGAGCGAGGGAAGAAGTAATAAATTAGCCAGCATTGCAAATAGAAGCGTAGCAGAAACTAAGCCTCCTAAAGCCACTGTTCCACCAAAACTTGAAATCATAAATACGGAAAAACCGAAAAACAGCACGATAGAAGTATAAAACATACTCACTGCAGTTTCGCGTAAAGAAAGATATACAGAGCGTTTTATTTTCCAATGATTTTCTTTGAGTTCTTGTCTATACTTAGCTAAAAAGTGAATGGTATCATCAACGCTTATTCCAAAGGCTATACTAAAGACTAAAATGGTAGAGGGTTTTATAGGAATGCCTAAAAAACCCATCATGCCTGCTGTCATGAGCAAGGGTAATAAATTAGGGACCAAGGAGATAACAATCATTCTAAACGAGCGAAACATCCAGGCCATAAAAAGTGCTATCAGCAAAATAGCTAAGCCTAAGGATAGAATCAAGTTTTTTACTAAATACCTAGTTCCTTTTTGAAAAATTAAGGCCTTACCGGTCATAATTACCTCAAATTGCTCAGGAGGAAATATTTTTTCAATTTCAGGTTTTAATTTGGCTTCAATACGTTCCATTTCTTCAGTTCCTACATCCTTCATAAAAGTAGTAAGTCTAGCATATTGCCCCGTAGAATCAACAAAAGTTCCCGTACCTTCTTGTAACTCATCTAAACTTTTGATGTAAGGCATGATAAAATTTGTTTCTTGCCTAGTTGGTAAATCAAAGTATTTAGGGTTGCTGTTGTAATAGGTTTGCTTTGCATATTTTGCTAAATCAACTACAGAAAGCGGACTAGAAAGTTCAGGTATTTCTTCAATTTGAAGTGCTAATTGTTCAATTTTTTTGAGGTTAGTTAACTTAGTTACTCCGTTTTTTCGTTGGGTATTAATCATGAACTCTAAAGGCATAATGCCTTCAAATTCTTCTTCAAAAAATTGTATATCTTTGAAGAAATCGGCTTTTTTAGGCATATCTTCTAAGAGACTTCCAGAGATTTTTATGTTGTAGATGCCAATTATACTTACAGCTAAAACAGTTACAGAAACTATATAAATACTAACTCTTCTTTGCTTAACGGTAGTTACCATCCAATTCACAAAACTTTCTATCCATCTATTTCCTAGATGTTTTAAGTGTTTTTCTTTTGGGGGAGGCATGTAGCTGTAAATAACAGGAATAATAAGTAAACTAAGTAAAAATATAGCCACAATATTTAGAGAAGCTACAATTCCAAACTCAGAAAGTAATTCGCTTTGCGTAAAAATAAAAGTAGCAAAACCAGACGCTGTGGTTAAATTGGTCATAAGAGTGGCATTACCAATTTTTGTAATAACTCGTTGAAGCGATTTAGCTTGGTTGCCATGTTTTTTTATTTCTTGTTGGTATTTATTGATTAAGAAAACACAATTAGGAATACCAATGACAATAATTAATGGTGGAATAATTGCTGTTAATACAGTAATTTCATAGCCCAATGCACCAAGTGTTCCAAAGGCCCACATTACGCCAATTACAACGGTAACCATTGCAATTAGCGTAGCTCGAAAGCTTCTAAAGAAGAAAAAGAAAATTAAAGAAGTTACTCCTAAAGCGGCTAAGACAAACCACTGAATTTCATCTACAATGTTTTGTGAATTGAGTGTCCTAATGTAAGGCATACCAGAAACTTTAACTTCAATGCCAGTTTCTTTTTGAAATTCATTCATTAATGGCCTAAGATTGTTTAGTACAAAGTTTTTTCTTTCTTTTTCATTAACAATTTCTTTCTTTATGTAAACAGCAGTTTGAATGGTATAATTTTTTTTGCTAAAGGCAATACCTTGGTAGAAGGGTAGTTCTTCAAAAAGAAGTTGTTGATATTCTTGAAGTGCTTTTGCATTATTTTTTTGCGATAAGTCAAAAGCGTTAACAATTTCGAAGCGTTTTTCTTCAGCATTTTTTTCAAGAATTTTAAGGTTGGGCAATCCAATGCTGTATTCAACTTCATCAAAAGTTTGTAAGGTGTCTGTAAGTTGTACCCAATGCTTAAATTTTTGTGGAGTAAAGATTTCTTGGTCTGTAGTAGCAATAACAATTAAGTTTCCTTCATCGCCAAATTTATCTAAGAAGTTTCTGTATTGCACATTGATGAAGTGGTCGTCTGGAAGCAGGTTAGCTTCAGTATAAGAAAAACGCATGTATTTCCATTGTGAAGCAAAAAAGATAGTAGCCAAAATAACCAAAGAAATAACACTAATTCTATTTCTTAAAATCCACCCTGCTAAGGCGTTCCAAAAACCTAAACTCAATAATTTGTTCATAAATTAAATTCCAACTTTGCTTATTATAAGCAAGCTCATTTATAAAACTAAAAACGCTTCTGATTGAAGCGTTTTTAGTTAAGCTATTGTATTAGTATATATAGTTAGACGCTCATAATTTCAACATCTTTAGCCTCGTATATTTTATCAATTTGGCTAATGTATTTGTTTGTTAATTCTTGTACTTCTTCTTCAGCAGACTTTAATAAATCTTCAGAAATATCTAAGTTTTTTAGTTCAGAATTAGCATTTCTACGATCGTTTCTTACGCCAATTTTTGCTTCTTCAGCTTCAGCTTTAGCTTGTTTACTAAGTTCTTTTCTTCGTTCTTCCGTTAACGGCGGTACATTAATAATAACGCTTTCTCCGTTGTTGGTTGGGTTAAAACCTAGGTTAGCGTTCATGATGGCCTTTTCTATTTCAACAATCATTTGCTTTTCGTAAGGCTGAATAGAGATTGTTCTGGCGTCTGGTATGTTAATATTACTTACTTGGCTAAGCGGAGTCATGCTACCGTAATATTCTACCTGAACATTAGTTAACATATTAGGGCTAGCTTTTCCTGCTCTAATGTTTAATAGCTGTTTTTTTAGGTGACTAATAGCCCCTTTCATATCATCTTCTGTAGCTTCAATAATTAAATCAACTTCTTCACTCATGATTTGTGATGTATTTTGTTTATAAATTTACTTTAGTTCCTATTTTTTCACCAGAAACTACTTTTTCAAGGTTTCCAGTTGTGTTCATGTCAAAAACTATGATTGGTAATTCGTTTTCTTGACTTAAGGTAAATGCGGTTGTATCCATTACTTTAAGTCCTTTTCTTAAGACGTCATCAAAGGAGATAAAATCAAACTTTGTAGCCTCTGAATTACTCTCAGGGTCGGCGGTATAAATACCGTCCACGCGCGTTCCTTTTAGGATTACATCAGCCTCAATTTCAATAGCTCTTAAAACCGCAGCCGAATCTGTTGTAAAGTAAGGATTACCTGTACCACCTCCAAAAATAACGACCCTGCCTTTTTCCAGATGACGCATCGCTTTTCTTCTTATAAAAGGTTCGGCTACTTCGTTGATTTTTATAGCCGATTGTAAACGAGTTTCAATACCTGCATCTTCAAGTGCGCTTTGAAGTGCCAGGCCATTAATTACGGTAGCTAACATTCCCATGTGGTCACCTTGTACCCGATCCATTCCTTTACTAGCTCCTGCAATACCTCTAAAAATATTTCCACCTCCAATTACAATGGCTACTTCAACACCTTTGTCTGTTACATTTTTGATTTCTGAGGCATATTCGGCTAAGCGTTCAGGGTCTATTCCGTAACTGCGTTCCCCCATCAATGCTTCTCCAGATAATTTTAGAAGAATTCGTTTATAGTGCATAGCTTAATTTTTTGGTTGTGCAAATATATAGATTAATGATGAATTATAAGGAAAAAAATAAAGCTCTCGTTTACATTAATTTTTACTTGATTTTATGCCTGTAAAAAATAAATAAAACTCCAGAGTTTTTCAATCTCAAGCACACCTTTAAAAATAAAACATCATCTATCTAATTAATAACAAAGACCTTCCAACACACAAACTTTATAATAGTTGAAAGCACTTGCTGTATGCCGCACAACTACTATTAGGCTTTCGATATACAGAAGCAAAATAGTGGTTAAAAATGGATTTTTTTAATCCAGACTGAATTAAAGAGACATCAATTAAATAATCAAACTTTTTAATACCCATTTTATTTTTTAAATAAATTAACTTGCTTATTTCCTTCAGCATCCATTTGAGCTCTAAACATTCCTTCAGTGTTAAATTCAATAGAGATATTCCCATCAGAATCAATAGCAATAACACCACCATCACCCCCTTGGTTTTTTAGCTTTTCATGAATTACAATGTGTGTTGCTTGTTCAAGACTAAAGTCGCCGTACTCCATCATTGCTGAAATATCATGAGCAACTACATTTCTTATAAAATATTCGCCATGACCAGTAGCTGAGATAGCACAAGTAGAATTATTGGCATAATTCCCCGCTCCAATAATAGGTGAATCACCAATTCTGCCGTATTTTTTATTAGTCATTCCGCCTGTAGAGGTGCCGGCTACCAAGTTTCCCTCTTGGTCTAAAGCTACGCAACCAACCGTTCCATATTTATGATTTTGAATGAGTTCTTCGTAATTTTGTTGGTGATAACTGCTCTTGTTTTGTGCATTTTGTAGAGATTTTTTAGCTTTATCAGTAGAGAAATAAGAATTTTCAACTTTTTTTAAATCATAAAGAACAGCAAAATCTTCTGCACCATTTCCAGAAAGTAATACATGATTAGACTCATTCATTACTTTTTGAGCCAACAAAATAGGGCTTTTAATTGTTCTGATTCCGGCTACAGCACCAGCTTCAAGATTCTTTCCATGCATGATTGAGGCGTCAAGTTCATGAACTCCATCAGCATTTAAAACTGCGCCTACTCCAGCGTTAAATAGAGGAGAGGCTTCAAGTAGTTGAATTACTTCTACCACAGCTTTTTCGGCACCTTCACCAGCAGCAAGGAGTTGATACCCAACTTCAATCGCTTCAGAAAGTTGATTTTCATATACCTTGGTAATGGAATCATTCAGCATTTCAGCTTTAATAAAACCGGCACCCCCATGTAAAGCTATACCAAAGGAAGGTGATTTATCTGGCTTAGTTTCTTTATGTGTTTCAATAGCTTGCTTTTGATTTTTAAGCCCTAGGTTTTCATTGTCAATACAGCCAAATAAAACCAGTAGAAAGGCTAAACAAAACAACTTTAAGTAATTCATAATGGAAAAATATTTTATAAGTTGATAAAAGTACATTTTTTAAAATTTTGTATCAAGTTTAATGTCATTTTTTTGCCCTACAACTTCTCACGGAAGAATATTCAATAATTCTGAGTTCAAAAAAATAATAAACGCAAAATTTTGTCTTAACAACATCAAAATAAAATTTCGTAGTAAAATAAATATGCTCATTTTTGTAACAAATTTATTTATTTAATACTAATCAAGTAATAATTTAAACACAATAAAAATGACAAAGAAATTAAACCTTACAATTTGTGCTTTGTTGATGGCTTTTGTTGGTTTTGCTCAACAAGTAGATTTTGAGCAATACACACTAGACAATGGCTTAGATGTAGTTTTGCATCAAGATAAAAGTGCACCACTTGTAAAAGTTGAGGTAATGTACAATGTAGGATCTAAGGATGATCCAGAAGGGAAAACAGGTATGGCTCACTTTTTTGAGCACCTTTTGTTTGAAGGTACAAAAAACATTGACCGTGGTGAGTGGTTTAAAATGGTAACCGATCATGGAGGAGCTAATAACGCCAACACTAGTTGGGATAGAACCACTTATTTTGAGATTTTACCTTCCAACAATCTTCAAATTGGCTTATGGATGGAATCTGAAAGAATGCGTCATCCTAAAATTGATACGGTAGGAGTAAACACCCAACGTGGTGTTATTAAAGAAGAACGAAAGCAAACGCAAGACAATCAACCTTACGGAAACTTGATTTCTCAAATCACTCAAAATATTTTTCCTACAACAGGGTATCGTCATGCAATCATAGGAACCCTTGAAGATTTAAATAATCCTGAGCTTGAAGATTTTAATGCGTTTTTTAATAAGTTCTACGCTCCTAATAATGCCGTTCTTGTAGTAGCAGGAGATATTGATGTTGAGCAGACTAAAGAATGGATTGATGCTTACTTTAGCTCTATTCCAATGGGTGAAAAAATTGAAAGAAAACCTTTTGAAGAAGCTCCTATTGAAGAAACAATCTATGCAACTTTTCATGATTCTAACATTCAGATTCCTGCACTAGCTATGGCCTACAGAACTGTTCCAGACGGAACAAAAGAAGCCAAGGCTTTAGATATGATTTCTCAAGTTTTGAGTTCTGGTAAAAGCTCACGATTAACTAGAAAACTTGTTGAAGATAAAAAAATGGCGCTAGCTGTTCAAGCCGGTAATTTTGCTTTGCGTAATGGAGGAATGTACTTTGTTTTTGCCTTACCAATGGATGATTATTCACTTGAAGACCTGAAAACAGAAATCGACGAAGAGATTGTTCGTATGCAAAATGAATTAATTTCTGAAAACGAGTACCAAAAATTAATTAATCAATTAGAAACTCGTTTTGTTAATGCAAATGCAAGTGTAGAAGGTATAGGAAGTAGTTTAGCCGAATTTCAAACTAAATTTGGGGATGCTAGTTTAATTAACAAGCAACTTGAAGAGTATAGAGCAGTTTCTCGTGAAGATATTAGAAATGCAGCTAAAAAATATTTAAATCCTAATCAACGTCTTGTCTTAGATTATCTGCCAGCTGAAGACGAACAATAAAAAAGTAAAAGCTGAAGACGAACAATAAAAAAGTAAAAAATGAAGAAAAAAATTAATTATATTGTAATTGCTTTACTGTTTATATCTGGGTTGACTTATGCGCAAATTGACATTGATCAAATGCCCAAGTCAGGTCCTGCACCAGCAGTAAACTTAGGTAAACCACAAACGTTTAAGTTGAAAAATGGACTTCAAGTTTTGGTGGTTGAAGATAAGAAATTACCTCGTGTATTATTCAATTTAACAATTGATAATGACCCTTATGCTGAAGGTGATAAACTAGGAACTTCTGCTTTGTTCTCAGACATGATGGGAACCGGAACAGAAAAAACTTCTAAAGAAGATTTTGAAAACGAAGTTGAATTTATGGGAGCTACATTAGAAGTTTATGGTTCTGGTGCCTATGCTTCTGGCTTATCAAAATATAGCGACCGTCTTATTGAATTGATGGCAGAAGCTGTTATAAAACCTAAATTTGACCAAGAACAGCTTGATAAGTTTAGAGATCAAAATATTGAAGGTTTAAAAGCGAATGAAAAAAGTGCTTCAAGTATTGCCAATAAAGTTAGAAATGCACTAGCTTATGGCAAAGACCATCCGTTTGGTGAGTTTGAAACCATTGAAGATTTTGAAAATGTAAATCTTGAAGATATTCAAAAACACTACGAAACATTTTTTGTCCCTGGCAACGCCTATTTAATTGTTTCGGGTGATGTAAAATTCAAGAAAGTGAGAAGGAAAATTAAAAAACTTTTCAAAAAATGGGAAGGAGGGCAAGCACCTTCTGAAACTTATCCTGTTGCTGATAATGTAGCTCAAACTGAAATTAATTTTGTTGATGTCCCCAATGCCGTTCAGGCTGAAGTTCAATTGGTGAATACAACCAATTTAAAAATGACCGACGAAGATTACTTCCCTGTTTTAATGGCTAATCAAATTGTAGGTGGTAGTTTTGAGAGCTACTTAAATAAAACCCTTAGAGAAGATAAAGCCTGGACTTATGGCGCTAGAACGAGTCTTCCTGCTAGAAAAGAAGTAACCTCTTTTAGAGCTAGTACCTCTGGAAAAATGGTAGTTACTGATAGTATTGCTTTAGAAATGATTAAGCAAATTAATAGAATTAGAAATGAAAAAGTTGATGAAGCATTACTAGCTAATGCCAAAGCTACTTATGCAGGAAATTTTATTAGAGAGGCCTCTAAGCCTAGAAATATATCTAACTTTGCTTTGCGAATTCAAACGCAAGACCTCCCTGAAAACTTTTACGAGAAATACCTTGAAAATATAGAAAAAGTTAGTATTGATGACGTCTATAGAGTAGCTAATAAATACTTTCTAACCGACCAAGCAAGAATAGTAATAGCTGCAAAAGGAAGCGAAGTTGCCAATGCCTTAGAAGCTACAGGTATTCCTGTAAAGTATTTTGATAAAGATGCTAACCAAGTAGAAAAGCCTGAGTTTAGTAAACCAATTCCAGAAGGAGTTACTTTAGAAACTGTGTATAATAATTATATTGAAGCTATTGGAGGAAAAGAAACTCTTGAAAATGTGAAAAATGTAGTTATGACCGGAAGTGCTTCAATTCAAGGAATGGCTTTAAGTATGAATATGAAAATGACCAAAGAAGGAAAATCTGTTCAAGAAGTTAAAATGGGCGGTAATGTTCTTCAGAAAATGGTTTTTGATGGCGAAAAAGGATACAATATGGCGCAGGGTCAAAAAATGGATTATTCTGAAGAGGAAATTGAAGCTGCAAAAAAATCGGCTGGTCTTTTCTCTGAATTAAATGTGCCTGAAGATGCCGTATTGAAAAATATTCAAGACTTTGAAGGAGAAGATGCTTATGTGGTTCAATTAACCGATGAGGTTCGTGAATTCTATTCGGTAGAAAGTGGCTTGAAACTGTTTAAAGAAACAAAGGTTGATCAAAATGGTCAAGAGTTTACAACTACTGAAAAGTATGAAGATTATACAGCCGTAGATGGAGTTAAGTTTCCTTTTGTGATTGTTAACAATATTGGGCAAGAATTTACAATTGAATTTGAAGAAATCAAGCTGAATCAAAAGCTTTCTGATGAAGACTTCAAGTAAAACTCAATCTTCAAACTAATTTAGTTTGAAATCATAAAAAAACCTCGGATTTAAATTTTAAATCCGAGGTTTTTTTATTTTAGAAATTAAGGAATTATTTATTCATTAATTCTTCAATTTCTTCAATTTCAATAGGAATGTCTCCCATTAAGTTCACTGGTTCGCCTTTTTCTTGAATCACTACATCATCTTCTAACCGAATTCCTAAATTTTCTTCAGGTATATAAATTCCTGGTTCAACTGTAAATACTTGGTTAGCCTGCATTGGCTCATGAAGTAAGCCGTAATCATGCGTGTCTAAGCCAATGTGATGAGAAGTTCCGTGCATGAAATACTTTTTATAAGCTGGCCATTTAGGATCTTCATTTTGAACATCAGCTTTATCTAGTAATTTTAAATCTAGTAATTCAGAAGTCATCATTTTCCCTACTTCTTTGTGATATTCAGTCCAATCTGTTCCAGGAACAAGAAGCTTGGTGGCTTCTTTTTTTACTTTATTTACTGAATTGTAAATCTGTTTTTGTCGCTCTGAAAACTTTCCGTTTACAGGAATAGTCCTGGACATATCGCTACAATAATTAGCGTATTCAGCTCCGAAATCAAACAAAATTAAATCACCTTCCTTACATTGATGTTTGTTTTCAATATAGTGAAGTACCGTAGCATTAATTCCCGAAGCAATAATTGGTGTATAAGCAAAACCACGAGAACGATTAATCAAAAATTCGTGCATCACTTCTGCTTCAATTTCATATTCCCAGACGCCAGGTTTCATGAATTCCAAAACTCTTCTAAAAGCTTTGTTTGTGATATTACATGCTTTTTGCATGACTTCTAATTCTAGTTCATGCTTAATTGAACGTAATTTTTGTAAAATAGGGTTGGATTTTGCTACTTGGTGGGCAGGATATTTTTCTCTTAGCCATTTATTAAAACGCATTTCACGGGTTTCTGTTTCAGCGTTAGCGCGGTAATGCTCGTTGGTGTTAATGTAAACGGTTTCGCATTGCGCCATTAATTCATGAAAGATTTTTTGAAAATCCTTTAGCCAGTAAACAGTCTTTATGCCAGTTAATGCCAAAGCTTTTTCTTCATCTATTTTTTCTCCTTCCCAAACCGCAATATGAGCGTTGGTTTCTTTAAGAAATAAAATCTCTCTGTGTTCTTTTTTTGGAGCATCAGGAAATATGACCAATATGCTTTCTTCTTGATCAACACCACTTAAATAATAGATATTTCTATCTTGCTGAAAAGGAATTGTGCTATCGGCTCCAATGGGGTAAATGTCATTAGAATTAAAAACAGCTAATGAATTAGGTTTCATTTGAGCTACAAAATTTTTTCTATGATGAATAAATAAATCTCTCGAAATGGGTTCGTATCGCATAAAATCAAATTTTTGAATTCAAAAGTAAGGAATCTTTAATTCTTCAGCTACTATATTTCTTCTAAATTAAGAATCTTCTAATTTGACTATTGCACAACATCACTTAAATCTATTCTAAATAATATTTTATAGTGAATGATTGTTTGTATTTAAGTTTATTCTGTGGTATTTTTGACAAAATTTTTAAAAAAATAAATCAATGGGAGGAATAAAGACTTCTATAGCGAGAAAAGTAGCCATGGCTCTTTCAGGACTTTTTTTAGTTCTTTTTTTACTACAACATTTTACCATCAACTTTACTTCAGTGGTTAGCCCAGATACATTTAACGAGATTTCTCATTTTATGGGGACTAACTTTTTAGTGCAAGCTATATTGCAGCCCATATTGATTTTCGGTGTAATTTTTCACTTTGTTATGGGTTTTATTCTTGAAGCCAAAAACAGAAGCGCTAGAAGTGTAAAGTATGGTGTTTTTAAAGGTAATGCAAATTCTAGCTGGTTGTCTAGAAATATGCTGATTTCTGGTGCAGTTGTTTTGGCTTTTTTAGGATTGCATTTTTACGATTTTTGGGTACACGAAATGCAAGTAAAGTACCTTGAAGGTGATTTGTCTGGATTGAACCAAGCTGGCGAGTTTCGTTACTACGAAGAAACTGTAGCTAAGTTTGCTGGACAACCTATTCGCGTAGGTTTATATGTGTTAGCCTTTGTTTTTTTAATGATGCACTTACTTCACGGATTTGCTTCTTCCTTCCAAACTATGGGAGTTAACAATAAATATAGCCCAGCAATCAAAAAGTTTACAAAAGCTTTTGCAATTGTAATACCCTTAGGTTTCGTGTTTATTGCTATATTTCACTTCATTAATAATTAATACGAATAGAATATGTCTGTATTAGAATCAAAAATACCAAATGGACCACTTGCCGATAAGTGGACTAAACATAAAAACGAAATTAATTTAGTTAATCCTGCCAATAAGCGTAATATTGATATTATTGTTGTTGGTACAGGACTTGCAGGGGCTAGTGCTTCTGCAACTTTAGCTGAATTAGGGTACAACGTAAAAACTTTTTGTTTTCAGGATTCGCCTAGACGTGCACATTCTATTGCAGCGCAGGGAGGAATCAACGCAGCTAAAAATTACCAAGGTGATGGTGATTCTGATTACCGCTTGTTTTACGATACCGTAAAAGGAGGTGATTACCGCTCTCGTGAAGCTAATGTATATCGCTTAGCTGAAGTGTCAAGCAATATTATAGACCAATGCGTTGCTCAAGGAGTTCCTTTTGCGCGTGAATATGGTGGGTTACTAGATAACCGATCGTTTGGAGGTGTATTGGTTTCAAGAACTTTCTACGCTAAAGGACAAACAGGGCAACAACTTTTATTAGGTGCCTATTCAGCAATGAATAGACAAATTAATCGTGGTAAAATCCAATCGCATACAAGGCACGAAATGATGGATTTAGTTCTTGTTGATGGAAAAGCAAGAGGTATTATTGCTAGAAACTTAGTTACAGGTGAAATTGAAAGACACGCAGCTCATGCTGTTGTACTTGCCTCTGGTGGCTACGGAAATGTCTTTTTCCTTTCTACAAATGCGATGGGAAGTAATGTGACCGCAGCTTGGCGTGCTCACCGCAAAGGAGCCTATTTTGCTAACCCTTGCTTTACGCAAATTCACCCTACTTGTATTCCTGTTTCTGGAGACTTACAAGCTAAATTAACCTTGATGTCTGAATCTTTAAGAAACGACGGTAGGATTTGGGTGCCAGCTAAAAAAGAAGATGCAGAAGCTATTCGTACAGGTAAATTGAAGCCAACTGATTTAAAAGAAGAAGATAGAGATTATTACTTAGAAAGAAGATATCCAGCATTCGGTAACCTAGTTCCGCGTGATGTAGCTTCTAGAGCTGCTAAAGAACGTTGTGATGCAGGTTATGGTGTAAATAAAACCGGACAAGCTGTTTACCTTGATTTTGCTAGCGCAATTGAACGTTATGGAAAGGAAAAGGCATTTAGCTCAGGCAAAAAAGATGCTACACACGAAGAAATAATTAAACTTGGTAAAGAAGTAGTAGAGGCAAAGTATGGGAACTTATTTGATATGTATGAAAAAATTACCGATCAAAACCCTTACGAAACTCCAATGATGATTTTCCCTGCTGTACACTACACCATGGGCGGACTTTGGGTAGATTACAATTTAATGACTACTATTCCTGGTTGTTACGCTGCTGGTGAAGCTAATTTTTCAGACCACGGCGCTAACCGATTAGGTGCTTCCGCCTTAATGCAAGGCTTAGCAGATGGTTATTTTGTATTACCTTACACTATTGGAGATTATTTAGCTGATGATATTAGAACAGGGCCAATTTCAACCGATTCAAAAGAGTTTGAAGAAGCAGAAAACGCTGTAAATCGTCAAATTGAAAAATTGATGAACGCTAAAGGAGATCAGCCCGTTGATCACTTCCATAGAAAATTAGGCTTAATTATGTGGAACAAATGCGGAATGTCAAGAAACGAAAAAGAACTTAAAGAAGCCATTGAAGAAATTAGAACGCTTAGAGAAGACTTCTATAAAAATGTACGCGTTACAGGAAAACCTGATAGCAAAAATCAAGAACTTGAAAAAGCCATGCGTGTTGCAGATTTTTTAGAACTCGGAGAATTGTTTGCCAAAGATGCTTTACAAAGAAATGAATCTTGTGGTGGTCACTTTAGAGAGGAATATCAAACAGAAGAAGGGGAAGCTTTAAGAGATGATGAGAACTTTAGGTATGTAGCTGCTTGGGAATACAAGGGCGAACCTAAAGATGCTGTTCTGCACAAAGAACAATTAGAGTATGAAAATATTGAACTGAAGACTAGAAGCTATAAATAAGACTGAATTATGAAGCTTAATTTAAAAGTTTGGCGTCAAGAAAATAAAGACGCAAAAGGAAAATTTGAGAATTATACCATAGATGAAATTCATGGAGACATGTCTTTTCTGGAAATGATGGATGTGCTCAATAATGAATTAGTTGAAAAAGGTATTGAACCTGTTGAATTTGACCACGATTGTAGAGAAGGAATATGTGGAATGTGTTCAATGCAAATCAATGGTGAACCTCATGGTCCAGACCGAAGAATTACCACTTGCCAACTTCACATGCGTAAATTTAAAAATGGTGATACTATTACAATAGAACCCTTCAGAGCCAACGCATTTCCTGTAGTTAAAGACTTAACAGTTGACCGCTCAGCATTTGATAGAATTCAACAAGCTGGTGGGTATATTTCAGTAAACACTTCAGGAAATACGCAAGATGCCAATAGTTTACCTATTGAAAAGGAAAGTGCAGACATGGCCTTTAATGCCGCCACTTGTATAGGTTGTGGAGCTTGTGTTGCTGCTTGTAAGAACGCTTCAGCTATGTTGTTTACTTCGGCTAAAGTATCTCAATATGCATTACTTCCACAAGGTAAAGTAGAAGCTACAGAACGTGTATTAAACATGGTTGACCAAATGGACAAGGAAGGTTTTGGAAATTGTACAAATACGGGCGCTTGTGAAATAGAATGTCCAAAAGGTATTTCCTTAGAAAATATTGCTCGTTTAAATAGAGAGTATTTAGCGGCAAGTTTAAAAGGATAAATTTCTTATAATCATACACATATAAAGGCTGTTTTTGAAATCAAAACAGCCTTTTTTGTATTTATTATTAGCTTGATGTCTAGAAAATTATACTTTTAGTTGAATTACTTTTGGAGTAATACCAATTTTACGATTAAATGTCGTTAAGAGAGCGAAATTGCTTTTTTCATATATAAGGCTGTGAATAATTTGCATCCCGTACGTATGGGATGGAAATTGTGAACAAGGAAATATATGGGAAAATGAATGAGCTAACTAGCGTCATTTTATGGTTAAATTGGTATAAACTCTCTGTTAAAGACTTTGTTCAATTCCAAACAAATAATAAGTTTATAGTTTCAATAACTTTAATTACTTTTGTTCACTTAAATATTAGTTTTAATGAATCAACCCAAAAGATATACAATTACAGCTGCCTTGCCTTATACTAATGGTCCCATTCATATAGGTCATTTAGCTGGGGTTTATATTCCTGCCGATATTTATACGCGCTACCTTAAACTGAAAGGAGAAGATGTGCTTTTTGTATGTGGAAGTGATGAGCATGGCGTACCAATTACCATCAAAGCAAAAAAAGAAGGGGTTAGTCCTCAAGATGTGGTTGACAAATATCACAAAATTATCAAAGATTCATTTGAAGAATTTGGTGTTCAATTTGATAATTACTCAAGGACATCTGCTCAGGTTCATCATGAAACAGCTTCTAGTTTTTTTAAATCCATGCATAAAAAAGCTAAGTTTATTGAAGAAGTGAGTGAGCAACTCTATGATGTACAAGCCAATCAGTTTTTAGCCGATCGTTTTGTTACAGGAACTTGTCCTAAATGTGGCCACGAAGAAGCCTATGGAGACCAATGTGAAAAATGTGGAACTTCTTTAAGTGCTAATGATTTAATTAACCCAGTTTCTGCAATTACAGGCAATAAACCTGAAAAAAAGGAAACTAAACACTGGTATTTGCCCCTAAATGAATATGATTCTTGGTTGAAAGAATGGATTGTTAAAGGACATAAAAAGGACTGGAAACCCAACGTATATGGACAATGTAAATCCTGGATAGATGAAGGATTAAGGGCTAGAGCTGTAACCCGTGATTTAGATTGGGGGATTCCGGTTCCTGTTGAAGGAGCAGAAGGCAAAGTGCTCTATGTTTGGTTTGATGCGCCTATTGGTTACATTTCTGCAACTAAAGAATGGGCTGCACAAAATAATAAGGATTGGGAACCCTACTGGAAAGGCGAAAACACAAAATTGGTTCACTTTATAGGCAAAGATAATATCGTTTTTCATTGCATCATTTTTCCTGCTATGCTGAAGGCTGAAGGGAGCTACATTTTGCCCGATAATATTCCAGCTAACGAGTTTTTAAACTTGGAAGGAAAAAAACTATCCACTTCAAAAAACTGGGCCGTTTGGCTACCCGACTATTTGAAAGATTTTCCAAATCAGCAAGATGTTTTGCGCTATGTATTAACCGCCAATGCACCTGAAACTAAGGATAACGATTTTACATGGAAAGATTTTCAGACCCGTAATAATTCCGAATTGGTAGGAATCTTTGGAAATTTTGTGAATCGTGTAGTTGTGCTTACCAATAAGTATTATAAAGGAATCGTTCCTAATAAAAATAATATCGAAGCTGTTGATGTAAATATTCTTCAGGAAGTTAAAAAAATAACAGTCACCATCTCAAATTCACTAGAGAAATACAGATTTAGAGAAGCTCAAGCTGAAATGATGAATTTAGCAAGATGGGGCAATAAGTACTTAGCTGATGAAGAGCCTTGGAAAAAAGTAAAAATAGATGAAAAACGCACTGAAACAATTATGTATGTAGCTATTCAAGTAGTTGCTGCACTTGCTATTGTTGCTGAACCTTTTTTACCTTTCACCGCTGCTAAATTGAGAAAAATAATCAATGAGGATCAACTCGTTTCTAAAATTTTATGGAATGACCTGGCCAATGTTGAAGAACTTATGCCAAGTGGGCATCAAATTAATCAGGCCCAATTACTTTTTTCTAAAATTGAAGATGAGGCAATTGAGCATCAATTAAAGCAACTAGAAGCAACTAAAACGGCTAACGAAAAAGAAAATCAGGCCTTAGACCCTCAAAAGGAGTTGATTGCTTTTGAAGATTTTACAAAATTAGACCTAAGAACAGGAACTATTTTAGAAGCCGAAAAAATGCCGAAAGCCAAAAAGCTACTTGTTTTAAAAGTTGATACAGGTATTGACGTAAGAACTGTAGTTTCTGGTATAGCTGAAGATTATAAACCTGAAGAGGTAGTTGGTAGAAAAGTAATTATAGTTGTTAACTTAAAGCCTTCTAAACTTCGAGGTGTGTTAAGTGAAGGTATGGTTTTAATGACTAAAGATGTGTCTGGAAAATTAATTTTCGCAACACCTGATTCATCCGATACATATAATGGAACGCCAGTAGTATAGATAGTAAATAAAGATTAGAAGCAATAAATAATTTAAATTAAAAATTCATTATGGAAGAAATTAATATCAATTACATTACCGAGACCATAGAACATTTTGGTCGTCAAATTATCACCTTTTTACCAGGTGTAGTGGCAGCTATAGTTACCTTAATTGTTGGTTTGTGGTTAGCTAATGTTTTAACTAAACGAGTAAGAGTTATATTAGAAAGGAGAAAAGTTGATCCAACCATTAGAGGTTTTGTAATTAACTTAATTAGTGTTGTATTAAAAGTTCTTGTTTTTGTGATTGTGATTACCGAATTAGGGGTTGAAACTACTTCTTTAGCCGCTTTAATTGGAGCTGCAGGTTTGGCAATCGGGCTGTCTCTACAAGGTTCTTTATCTAACTTTGCGGGAGGTGTTTTAATTTTGTTAATGAAACCATTTAGGGTTGATGATTTTATTGAAGCCCAAGGTGTCTCAGGAACAATTAAGGAAATAAGTATTTTTTACACCCATTTAATCACAATAAACAACCAAAGAATTGTAATTCCAAATGGACAACTATCCAATAACAAAGTAATCAATTTTTCTTCTGAAGATACTAGAAGAAACAACATGATTATTGGTATTTCTTACGATAGCAACATTGGTGTTGCTAGAGAAACTTTGTTGAAAATTGTTAACGAACATGATAAAATTTTATCCGAACCAGCTCCTGAAGTATTCGTTAATGAATTAGCAGATAGCTCGGTTAATTTATCCTTGCGTTTTTGGACAAAAACAGATGATTTTTGGCCAACTCATTTCTTCGTTCTAGAACAGGCTAAGTTACAACTTGAACAAGCTGGTTGTTCAATTCCTTTTCCACAGCGAGATGTACATTTGTATAAAACGGAATAGTTTAATTGTTAAGATGCCTCATAAAAAAAGCCCAGACAAAAATCTGGGTTTTTTTATTGAAATCTTTTTTTTGGTTTTCCAGCTATAAAATCTTTTAAGTAAAAAGGCTCAAAGTAAGCTACATCTTCAAATTCATTATTTTGAAATTTTTTAAAAGCAATCTTTCCCATTTCATTAGCCGAAGGAATTTCTTGTGTATAAAAATGTACATTCTTTAAGTTCGATATCTTCTTAAATTTTTCAACTCCATTACCTATGAAGTGTAAATGAGTAGCTTCTAAATCTTCAAAACTATCTTCTTCTAACACTTTGGCTTCAGTTTTACTAATAGCCGTTAAATTAGACTTATAAGTTTGTGTATAAACTTCCATTCTTCTTGCATCTAACATGGGTAAAATTAAATCTCCTTGACTAAGCCTCTCTGTGGGAATTTGATGTGCTAAGCTTTCTAATGTTGGTATGCTAATCAAAGGGAGATTACAAGCAAAACACAATCCCTTTGCACTTGATACACCAATTCTTAAACCCGTGTAAGAGCCAGGTCCTTTGCTTACCGCAACAGCATCTAAATCATTTACCTTAAGCTTAGATTGTTTTAATACCTCATCAATAAATACGTTAAGTTTTTCTGCGTGACTGTAATTTTTTGAATTTTCTTCTTTTATAACTTCAGTCCTTCCATTAATTGAAAGCGCTACAGAACAGTTAGTGGTTGAGGTTTCTAGGCCTAGAATTTTAATTGCTCTCATCGTTTAGTATTCTACAGGTCGTATTCCAAAGAATAATTCTAATACTTTTATTCTGAATATATAATTATACTTAGCTTGAATTAAATTGTTTTCTGCATTTACCAATCTAAATTTTGATTGAGTTAAATCAACTGAATTGCTCATTCCTACGTCAAATCTACTTTCTGCATAGTTGTAAGCTAATTGTTGAGCTTCAACCGACTTAAGTGCGGCTTCATAAGTTCGTGCAGCTCCTCTTGCATCTAAATAAGCTTGATATACACTAGATTCTAATTCCAATTCGGTTTGTTCCAATTGATATTCAGCCCGCATTATATTTACTTTAGAACGTTGTACTTGATTTCTAACAGAAAAACCGTTAAAAACAGGAATGTTCATTTGAATACCTATAGTATAACCATCATTGTTTCTCAATTGATCAAAAAATGGATCGGCACTAATGGTTTCTAACAAGAAGTTAGGTGAAAGTACTGACTCGCCAGAATTGGCTACGATTAGACCTGATTCAACAAAAGGATTGTCAGGGTCTAAGGTGTTGGTTTGTGTTATTCTTTCTCTATCAGATTCTCTTGTATTATAATTGAAAAATCCGCTTATGCTCGGATAATATTGGCTTTTAGAAAGTTGTAAATCTTTTTTTGCAAGTTCTACATCTTGTTCGGCCACCAATACTTCATACCGTTCTTCTTTTGCTCGCTGAAGAATTTCTTTGGGGTCACGTTCAATAATGTCTGTAATAGGAATATCGTAGTCTTCATCAGCAATGTCAAATTCCTCATAGTCTTTAATTAAGAGTAGTTGTGCCAACGCAATTAAAGCAACTTGAACATCATTTTCAGCAACAGTAATTTGTTGCTGTTCATCTGCACTCTGTGCTTTTATTTCAAGCAGGTCTCCTTCAGGAACAACTCCCGAATCAACTAGCTCTTGAGTTAAATCTATCTGTTCTTCAGTTACTTCGTTTTGTTCTTTCAATAACTCTAGTGTCTGCTTAGAAACCAAAATTTGAAGGTAAGAATTAGCTACATTTAAGGAGATGTTGTCTTTAATCTGATTTACATTATATTGTGCGGCTAGTTTTTCAATTTTAGCCCTTTGAAATTCTCTCAAATTAGCTAAACCTTGAAAAATTGTTACACCTGAAGTTCCATTGAACGAAAAGTTTCGGGTTATTTGTTGTTCAAGAATCCCTGAAGTTACGTTCTGCGTTAAACCGCGTACCCATTGGTTGTTCGTATTAAAGTTAAGGCTTGGCAAATAATTTCCATAAGCGTCTTTCTTGCTAATATCAGCTAAATCTAGATCGAGTTCTGAAAGCTTCACCGTAATGTTATTTTCTAAAGCATAAGAAATACATTCCTCTAAAGTCCATTTTTTTTGTTCAGTGTTAGTAATAGGTTTCTCTAATTCTTGAGCTATCAAATTAAAAGAAAAAAATAGTTGAACTAAAGCAATTATGTAATATTTGTTATTTTTCATAAGATGATATTTTAACCTCTTCTACCTCTTTTAGGTTTCTCATTCTGTTCTACTTTGTTCCAGACTTTAATTTTATCGTCTTTAGCGATTCCTTTTTTAATTTCTACATGAACGCCATTGCTTAGGCCTAATTCTACCTCCCTACGCTCAAATTTCTGGTCTTCAACTTCAACTTCAACATAAGGTTTTTTGGTTTCTTTATCAAACTGAAGTAAACCTTCTTTAATAGCCAGAACATTTTCTGCTTTTTCTAAAATAATGGAGGCATTTGCGCTTAATCCAGCGCGTATAAAAACACTTTCGTGATTGATTAAAGTTCCTTCAATTTCAAATTGAACGGCACTATTTTCTTCAACTCCTTGTGGAGAAATATAGTCTAGGATAGCTTCAAATTTCTGACCTTGTAAGGCACCAATAGTAATTTCTAACGGAAGACCTTCAGAAATTTTACCTACTTCAGATTCGTCTATTTTTCCATCAAATATTAAATCATCTACTTTAGCAATGGTGGCTAAGGTAGTACCTTCATTAAAATTGTTAGCCTCAATTACTTGCGTGCCTATTTTTACAGGAACGCTTAATACCATTCCAGAAATAGTCGCTTTAATTTGAGTCGTAGCTGCATTGCCTACATCATCTGTTGTTCCCGTTTGAATAATCTCGTAGTTCTCTTCGGCAGCAACTAAATTCTGCTTGGCATTATCAAACTGATTTTTCGCTAAGTCGTAGTCATTAGCAGAAATAACTTTTTTATCAAAAAGCTCCTTTTGACGTTCAAAAACCCTTCGTTCGTTATCCAAATTAATTTTAGCTTGTCTTACTTGGTTTTTAGCTGAATTTAAATTAGTAATATTGGGTACAACCTTTAATTCTGCCACCATATCACCAGCTTTAATACTGTCTCCTGGTTTAACAAACATTTTGTCAATAATTCCAGAAATATTAGGTTTAACTTCTACCTCTTCTCTAGGTATAATAGTTCCCGTAGCCACTGTTTTTCTAATAATAGTTTCTTCGGTAGGTTCTTCGGTTGTAAATACTTCTGGACTTTCATTATTTTTTTGATATAAATAATACAGTGAGCCGCCAAATAAGGCAACAATTAGCAGAAGAATAAAAATGGTAACTCCTTTTTTCATTTTGATTTTTGTTTATTCTGTTCTTAAAGCATCTACAGGTCTAATTTTAATAGCATTTTGCGCAGGAATTAAACCTGCTAGTAAGCCTGAGATTATTAATATGATTAATGCAATTACAATTGAATTTAAATCTACACTTGGGTTAACAAACATAAGGTCTGCATTTTGGGGTAAAAATTTATTGACTAAAATTAAAACTCCAGTAGCAAACACAATTCCTGTCATGCCGGCAATTATGGTCAAGGTAATAGATTCCATTAAAATTTGCCCTTTTATTTGCCATGGAGTTGCTCCCAGAGCTCTTCTTACTCCAATTTCGTTTGTTCGTTCTTTTACTACAATTAGCATGATATTTGAAATTCCAATTACACCAGAAATTAAAACCATAATACCAACAAAATAGGCTACAGCATTTAAGGCCAAGAATAAACCTGTTATTTTATTGTATTGTTCAAATAAATCAAAGTGACCGATGGCTCGGTCATCTTTTGGTGCAATTGTATGCCTTTGTTTAACCACTTCAAATACCTCTTTCTTCAATTCAGAGATAGATTCACCATCTTTTGCAGTAACGGCCATCCAACCTACGTTTTCTCCTTGATTGAAAGCTTGAGAGTAGGCGGTAAAAGGCGTATAAATTTGTTTGGAAGCCTCTTCATTATCGCCCGGGCCAAAACCTTTTTTCTTAAAGATTCCAATCACCATAAAGTTAACGCCTTGTATTTTTATGTAAGTACCAAGTGGATCTTCATCAAAATCATATAATTCCTGAAGTACTCCTTCACCAATCACAGCTACTTTTCTCCGTTCATTAATGTCATTTTGATTGATAAACCTACCTTGTAAAATAGTAGTGGGTTCTTGATTAATGATGTCTGGGTAATCACCATATACATTAAATGCGCCAGATTTTAATCCTCGAGTTACGTTATTTGCTCCTCCAAAACCTCCTAGTTGATTTCTTGGCGAAACATACTTTAAGCCATTTACTTCATCTTTAATAGCTTCTATGTCGTCTAATTTAAAATTATATCTTCTTCCCTTTGGTAAGCCTTTGTAGGCTTGTGAAGCAGTTTGCGCCCACATAAACATAGAGTTAGTAGCAACACCAGAAAAGCCTTTTTTTACTCCGTTTTCAAGCCCTGTTCCAGAGGCTAACAGAATGACAAGTATAAAGATACCCCAAAACACGCCAAAAGCCGTGAGTATAGTCCTGAACATATTGGATGTTAAGGATTCTAATATTTCACTCCATTTATCTCTACTAAACATACTATTCGTCTCTTAATGCGTCAATGGGTTTGATTCTTGCTCCACGCCAAGCGGGAAAAAATCCAGCTATTGCTCCTGCAATGATAAGTATTATAACTGTAGAAACAGCTACGTTAAAATTTACTTCAGGGTTTACAATAAATTCTGTATCAATAAAAGGTCCAACCGATTCTAATAAAAGTAAACCTAAAATTAAACCAAACATTCCAGATAAAGCCGTTACAAAAATAGATTCGTGTAATACCATACCTACAATAGACATGGGCACGGCTCCTAAGGCTTTCCTAATTCCTATTTCTTTGGTTCGTTCCTTAACAATAATAAGCATAATATTACTCACTCCTATTATTCCTGCAAACAATGTAGCTATCCCAACTCCCCAAAAAAACAACTTCATGGTACTTAAAATGGTATAAATTTCTTTGGTGCTTTCTATGTTGTTGCTCAAATATAAGGCACTTGTATCAACGGGAGAAATATTGTATTTAGAGCGTAACTGACGTTCAATTTTTTTAAGAAAGGCTTGTGATTGGTACAAAGCCAAATCATAATCGCTTACTTTGGGTAGGGTAAAGCTAATTGTTCTAATATCTTCACCATTACCAAAAATGCGTTGAGCTGTTTTTAAAGGCATAAAAATTCGTGCTTCAGAACGTTCTCCACCGGGGTCTGTATATACGCCAACAACTTTAAATTTAACTCCAGAAACTGTAATAAACTCACCAATGGGGTCTTTTTCTTTAAATAAGTCTTTCTTAACACGGTTTCCTATCACCACGTTCTTGGTACCTAAATCTTGGTCTAAAGGATTAATAAACCTACCATTAATAATACTTGCTTTTTCTAAAAACTGATAATCGGCATGTACGCCCTCTAAACGGTAGGAGCCACTTTCACTTCCGTTAGAAGCTAAGCCTGACCATACGCGGTACAGAGGTGATTGAAATTCGATATCAAAATCTGAAGTTTGTACTGCCGTGTAAAAATCATCAAGTACCAATTGAATATCTCTTCCAGGGTTGAGACCACCATACCCCAAAGAAGTAACTCCGCCAGTAACACTTACTTTATTTTCTGCATCACGTTGAAATTGAATTTCAACTCCGTTTTGCATTCCTTCACCAATTCCTAGAAGAACAACTAAAATAAAAATCCCTGAGGCCACAGATACTCCAGTTAAGAAAGTTCTTAACTTGTTTTTACTTATGGTTTCAAATATTTCCTGCCAGCGTTCTAGACTAAACATGGGCTGAAGCTCTTATTGGTTCAACTTTTTTATCGTCTATGATTACACCGTCTTTTAAATTCACAATACGTTTGGTCATTTGGGCAATATCTTCTTCGTGAGTAACAACCAAGATGGTTTTTCCTTCGTCGTTAATTTGCTGCACTAAATCCATAATTTCATACGAAGTCTTAGTGTCTAATGCACCTGTTAATTCATCGGCTAATAATACTTTAGGATGACTAGCTAAAGCTCTAGCAATAGCAACACGTTGTTTTTGACCACCAGATAGTTCATTGGGTAAGTGGGTTGCCCAATCTGCTAAACCAACTTTTTCTAGATAACTCATAGCTCTATCCATGCGTTCACCTCTTGGTAAGCCTTGGTAATAAAGGGGCAAGGCAACATTGTCTAAAGCAGTTTTGTAATTAATTAAGTTAAATGATTGAAATATAAATCCTAAAAACTTATTTCTATATTGTGCGGCTAGTTTTTCATTTAAATTTTTGATGGGTACTCCGTCTAGGTTATAACTTCCTTGGTCGGCTTCATCCAGCATTCCTAAAATGTTTAACAAGGTAGATTTTCCAGAACCAGACGAACCCATGATTGAAACTAATTCTCCTTCTTTTACTGAAAAGTTGATTCCTTTTAAGACATGAAGTGAGTTTTTACCAACTTTGTAGGATTTGTGTAAATCTTTAATTTCAATCATTCTGATGATGTTTATTTGTTAGACTTCAGTTTTTATCTAAAGTTACATGATTGATTGTTATTACTGTGTTAAATTTAACTGATTGTTAGCGTAAACAAAAGTAAGTTTAAAGTAATAAAGCTTGCTTTTTCATAACAAATTTTGATTAATGATGAAACCCTAAATCTGATTAAATAGATGTTGTTAGCTTACTTAAATGCTGCTTAAAAGTTGGGACTTAAGTCGTATTGGTTGTAGAATTGATCAAGTAATTCAATCACTTCATCTTCGGTATCTACTACAGCAATTAAATCTAAATCTCCTGGACTTACAGTTTTAAATTGCTCTGATAAGGTAGATTTAATCCAATTTATTAATCCAGACCAAAACTCTTTACCCACTAATATAATAGGGAATTTATCAATTTTATGCGTTTGAATTAAAGTGATGGCTTCAAATAATTCATCTAAAGTGCCAAAACCTCCTGGCATGACAACAAAACCTTGCGAGTATTTTACAAACATTACTTTACGCACAAAAAAGTAATCGAAATTCAAATTTTTGTCTGAATCTATGTAGGGGTTGAAATGCTGCTCAAAAGGTAAATCTATGTTTAAACCTACCGAAGTTCCACCTCCTAAATGAGCTCCTTTGTTGCCCGCTTCCATGATACCAGGACCACCGCCTGTAATTACACCATAACCTTGTTCAACAATTTTGTTAGCTACTTTCACTGCTAATTCATAGTATTTATCGCCCGGTTTTAATCTTGCCGAACCAAAAACAGAAACACACGGCCCAATCTGACTCATGCGTTCGTAACCTTGAACAAATTCACTCATTATTTTAAATAAAGCCCATGAGTCATTGGTCTTTATTTCATTCCAATTTTTATTGTGTTTATTCATTTGATTTCGTTTTTAAAGTTAGTAGTCGTTCAATTTTATAAAATAAATAAAATCTTATTCCTTCTTATCCAGTGAAAACAAAATAAATTTCTACGGGATAGAGAGAGGTAAAACCGATTTTCTATAAACAAAATTGCGACTTACAAATTTAATTCTTTTTTTAAGAATTTGGCAGTATGACTTTTTTTATCTTTAGCAACTTTTTCAGGAGTCCCCTTAGCTACCAATTCACCCCCATTTTTACCCCCTTCATAACCAATGTCAAAAATATAATCAGTCATTTTAATCACATCTAAGTTGTGTTCAATAATCAAAATTGTATTTCCTTTATCTACTAATTTATTTAAGACTTCCATTAAAATTCTTATGTCTTCAAAATGTAGGCCTGTAGTAGGTTCATCTAAAATATAAAAGGTATTTCCTGTATCTCTTTTAGCTAATTCGGTAGCCAATTTAATTCGCTGAGCTTCACCTCCAGAGAGGGTGGTACTTTGTTGACCTAGCGAAATATAACCTAAACCAACTTCCTTTATTGTTTTTAGTTTTCTGTAAATCTTCGGAATAGGCTCAAAGAAATCGGCAGCTTCATTAATGGTCATTTCTAAAATATCGCTTATCGATTTTCCTTTGTATCTTATTTCAAGCGTTTCTCTGTTGAAGCGTTTCCCTTGGCATGTTTCGCACTCTACATACACATCGGGCAGGAAGTTCATTTCAATCACTCGAAGTCCCGAGCCTCTACAGGTTTCACATCTTCCGCCTTTTACATTAAAACTAAACCTTCCTGGTTTGTAACCACGAATTAAAGCTTCTGGGGTTTTGGTAAACAACTTTCTAATTTCGTCAAAAACGCCCGTATATGTCGCTGGATTAGACCGTGGGGTTCTTCCAATAGGACTTTGATTGATGTCAATCACCTTATCTAAGTGTTTCAGTCCCCGAATACTTTTATAAGGTTGAGGTTCTTTAACTCCATTGAAGTAATAATTATTCAGAATAGGGTAGAGGGTTTCGTTGATTAAAGTCGATTTTCCGCTTCCTGAAACTCCGGTAACTCCAATCATTTTTCCCAGTGGAATTTTAATGGATACATTTTTCAAATTATTACCACTCGCTCCCGTTAAATGAAGGTGTTTTCCGTTGCCTTTTCTTCGCTTCTTCGGAACTTCAATTCTTCGTTTTCCACTCAAATAATCTGCAGTAAGCGTAGAGGTTTTCTTAATTTCTGAAGGGGTTCCCTGACTAATAATTTCACCTCCGTTTTTTCCTGCAAAAGGCCCTATATCAATCACGTGATCGGCGCTTTCAATCATATCTTGGTCATGTTCAACCACAATAATAGAATTCCCTACATCTCGTAATGATATTAGTGAATCAATTAACTTCTGATTATCTCTTTGATGAAGTCCAATACTGGGTTCATCCAAAATGTACAACACACCAACCAACTGAGAACCAATTTGTGTAGCCAAACGTATCCGCTGTGCTTCACCACCCGATAAAGTATTAGCACCGCGATTTAGATTTAAATAAGTTAAACCAACATCAATCAAAAATTGAATTCGCGTACTAATTTCCTTAATAATTTCGCTGGCAATTTTGTTCTCATTATCACTTAATTGATCGGGAAGCGACTTGAAGAATTCAGCCAACTCTTCAATGTCCATTTCAATTAAATCGGCTATGTTCTTTTCGTTGATTTTGTAGTAAAGCGATTCTTTCTTTAAGCGTGTGCCCTCGCAGGTTCCGCACGGAAGTTTATCCATGTATTTCTTTGCCCAACGCTTCAACGAAGCCGAACTTTCTCTTTGATGAAAGGTGTTTTCAATGAAGTTTGAAACGCCTTCGTAATTATAAGATTTACTTTCTGAAACTTTGGCATTTTTCTTAAAGACTTTAAAGTTTTCTTTTCCTCCTCTTAAAATCACTTCCAAGGCTTCATTCGGAATATCTTTGATGGGTGTTTTTAAGTCGAAATCAAATTTTAAAGCAATATTTTCAATTTGTCTAAACGCCCAATTGCTTTTCTTTTTTCCCAGAGGTTCAATCCCTCCCGCATGTATCGAAATTTCATTATCAGGAATAATTTTATCTATATTCACTTTCCAAACTTCGCCAATTCCGTTGCAAGTAGGACATGCTCCTTTTGGACTATTAAACGAAAAATTATTGGGTTCAGGTACAGGATAAGAAATCCCTGTGGTTGGACACATCAAATTCCGACTAAAAAAGCGAGGTTTTTTTGCGCCATGTTCCAAAATAAGTAGAGTATCTTTCCCTTGTTTCATGGCTGTCTTAATACTTTCATCCAAGCGTTTTTTAGATTTTTCATCCACTTTAATTCGGTCAACCACCACCTCAATATCGTGAATTTTATAGCGGTCCAGCTTCATCCCTTTTTCAATGTCTCTCACTTCGCCATCCACTCTAACTTTTACAAATCCCTTTTTAGCAATCTGCTCAAACAATTCGCGGTAATGTCCTTTTCTAGAGCGAATTAAAGGCGCTAGAATATTTATTTTCTTTCCTTCAAACTCCTCAATAATTTGTAGCTTGATTTGTTGATCGGTATAGCTTACCATTTTTTCGCCCGTTTCAAACGAATAAGCCGTCCCTGCTCTGGCAAACAAAAGACGCATAAAATCGTAGATTTCGGTAATGGTTCCCACTGTACTTCTTGGACTTCTACTCGTAGTTTTTTGCTCAATGGCAATCACCGGCGAAAGGCCTTCAATTTTATCTACATCAGGGCGCTCCATTCCCCCTAAAAATTGGCGTGCATAGGCCGAAAAAGTTTCAATATAGCGGCGTTGACCTTCCGCGTAAATCGTATCAAACGCCAACGAAGACTTTCCTGAACCAGACAAACCAGTAATTACAACTAGTTTTTCTCTAGGAATGTTGATATCAATATTCTTAAGATTATGCGCCCTAGCACCTAAAATTTCAATTTGGTCTTCCATAGCTGAATTAAAAGAGGCGAATTTAAATAAATTAAAGAGGCAAATGCACTTTGTTAACCCGATTTTATCAAAGCATCAACAAGATTGAAATAGATGTCCATTTTTTATTTCAGAAAGCCTATTTTAATAGGAAGCCAAGAACCTGCTTTTCGTTTCAAGTCCGCAATTGTAAGCTAAGTTTTTTAGGCATTTTCAAGAGCTTCCTGTCGGTCGCTTTTCAAAAGCAAAAAACCAAAAGCTTTCTATTTTACGGGCTCATATCTTTGTATTTTTAAACAGTTAAATCATTAAAGCTAGGGTAGCAAATTGTTTGCGGGCTAGTTACAATCATTGATTGATAATGCTGATAAAGGCAAATCTATCCTAGTCTTTTTCTTAAAGATTCAATAGTACCTAAATACTATAATTTAGTTATAGATATTGTATTACATGAGCAAAGTCTTAGAGAAAAATTTTAATGATTATTACGCAAAAAATACTTTTATTATGAATTTAAAATTTTCAGTAGGTCTTGATGTGTCAAGTAAAAAAGTAGATGCTTGTATAAGCACGATAGACTGTAATCAAAGCGTGAAGGTTAAGTCTTCTTGTAGTGTTTCTAATTCAAAAGCAGGCTTTTTAAAGCTAGTAAAATGGATTGATAAATGGACAAAAAAAGAGTCTATTCCAATAGTTGTTAGCTTAGAAGCTACTGGTGTTTATCACGAAGAACTTGCTTATTATCTAGATGATGCAGGGTATAGAGTTTCTATTATTTTACCAAACAAAGCAAAAAAGTATTTACAATCTATTGGCTTAAAAAGTAAGAATGATAAAATAGACGCTAAAGGTTTGGCACAAATGGGGGCAGAACAAAATTTATCTCAATGGATTAGACCTAAAGATGTTTTTGTAAGCCTAAGGTCTTTAACACGACAGTATCAATCCATTCAGGAATCGATTACGGTAGAAAAGAATAAGCTACATGCAGAAGAACAATCAGCTTTATCAAACAAGCATGTGATTAAGCAAATGAAAAGCCATATACGTTTCTTAGAAAAGCAAAAAACAAAGACAGAAATTGCTATCGAAGAAGTCATAAAAAGTGATGAGGAGCTAAAATTAAAAGTAGAGAATATTTGCACAGTTAGAGGATTATCAATACTTTCTGTAGCTACTGTTATAGCAGAAACAAATGGATTTAATCTGTTTAAAAATTACAAGCAACTAGTGAGTTATTCTGGGTATGATGTTGTAGAAAATCAATCAGGTTCTCATAAAGGCAAGACAAAAATATCGAAAAAGGGAAACTCAAGGATTAGACGAATTTTACACATGCCATCGTTAATAGCAATAGGTTCAGAAGGGACAGTTTTTAAGAACCTTTACCTTAGAGTTTATGAAAGAACAGGCATCAAAATGAAAGGTATTGTCGCTGTTCAAAAAAAATTATTGTTAACAATTTATTACTTGTGGAAAAAAAACGAACCCTTTGATATTAATTATCAAAATAAAGGAAATAAAAATATCCAAGAGGAGGAGAAGGAGCTTTCCTCTCGGTACGCCTCTGAAAGAGGCGAAAAAAATAGCCAAACAAAAAGTTTGGCTATACAAGGTAAACATCCAGTGAGTGATCAAAGTATGCTTCCTCTCGGTAAAATCAAAGATAAAAAAATTATGGTTGAAAATTAAAAAAATGTTTGGATTTAAAGATAGTACCT
>NZ_JAANAS010000041.1 GCF_011089875.1 Psychroflexus maritimus
GCCCATACACATGCTGGTGTATCTTGGTTTAGCCATTGGCGGATATTTAGGAATAAATAAACTAAGAAAATAGCAAAATCATTTTGCAGTTGATTCAAAAACCACCTTTAATTAAAGGTGGTTTTTTTGTTAGATTAAAAAAGATTTTGGCTAAAACCCTTTGAATGTATAGTATCTAGTAAGTGAAATAATCCCATTTCTGGTATAGGTTATTTTGGATAAGGGAAAATCAAAGTTATTTATTATCATATAAAAAAAGCAAAACTTAGTCAAATAATGTAAATTTGTTTAATGAAACGAATATTATGACTTATAAAATTTTTGTTATAGATGACGATGTATGGATGCAAAAAAAATTAAAGCATTTGTTGTCTATAAACTCAGAACATTGCGTAGAGCTATTAAAAGAACCCGAGGATTTGTTGGCTAAGCTGAAAGAGCAACCAGATTTAATATGTGTTGATCTCATGTTACCAACAATGAATGGTAAAGACTTGATAACAAAAATCTTAGCGACTAATCCTGAACAGGATATATTAGTGGTGAGTAGTCAAGAAAATATTTCGGTGGCCGTAGAATTGATGAAGAAAGGAGTTAAAGATTATATTCCAAAAGACCAAAATTTGAAGGAATACTTATGGAAAGCGGTTGAAAGTATAAAAGAAAAAAAACAATTAAAAGAGAAAATAAACACACTAGAGTCTAAAATCAAAAATTTAGACATTCCTGAGTTGTCGGGTAATAGCAAAGAAATAAAGCATATTAAAAGTCTAATTCACAAGGCAACAACAGCCAATATCACAGTGCTTATCTCGGGAGAAACAGGAACAGGTAAAGAGTTAGTAGCTAAAGCTATTCATAATTATCAAAATAAATATGAGGGCGACTTTATAGCGGTGAATATGTCTGCAATACCTGAGAATTTAATTGAAAGTGAACTTTTTGGATATGAAAAAGGAGCCTTTACAGGAGCTGATAAACAAAAAAAAGGGCTTTTTGAAGAAGCTGAAAACGGCACCTTGTTTTTAGATGAAATAGCTGAATTAAACATAAGGTTTCAGGCCAAACTACTAAGGGCTCTTCAGGAGAGAGAAATCAGAAGGATTGGAGGAACTAAAACAATTCCTATACAAACTAGACTTATTTGCGCCACGCATAGAGATTTAAAGGATGAGATTGAGAAAGGGAATTTTAGAGAAGACTTATATTACAGGATTTATGGCTTTCCAATACATTTACCACCTCTTAGAGAACGCGGTAGTGACATATTTCTTTTGGCACAAGAATTTGGAAAATCTTTCACCAGAGAAAATAAACTACCCCAGCTTACATTTAGTAGAGAAGCTAAAGAAAAATTGATAGAATACAATTACCCAGGAAACATAAGGGAGCTTAAATCGGTTGTAGAGTTAGCATGTGTATTAGCCGAAGGTTCGGAAATAAAAGAAGAAGACATTAGCTTTCCAAAGAAAAAAACAAAATTTGATTTAACACAGAATAAATCGCTGAAAGAATATACGAATATAATTATTCAAGACTGTTTAGAAAAAAACAGTTACAATATTAAAAAAGTAGCTGAATTATTAGACATAGGTATATCTACAATTTATAATTTAGCTAAGAAAAACCAAATTAGGATCAAGCCATGAATACAAAATACATCACTAATCCTAAAGCTCTTATTTCTAGCTTTGACAACTTTAAACAACTAGTTCAACGCTGTAAAGCAATGAACACCGAATTTCTGGAGCCTTTTCAATCGGTGAAATTAGCAACAAAGGATGGGGTGTGTTAGAGATGTAGAAAAAGATTGTTGTTACAACTAAATTTTAATGATGACGAATAATTCAACGCTTCTTTTAGAATTAACTTTCTCAGTTAGAAGTAATCTAAGTGAACAATACCTCCTACATGAAACATTAATTTTTTATGTGAAGAAGTTAAACTGCCAATGTGCTTTTATACTTCCTACTAAAGAAATTGAATTAAGCCAATCAACATATATCTATCCAAAGGCATTTCGAGAAAATAGATGCTTCGAAGAAATAAAGCAAAAATTAGCTAAAGACAAGGAAGTTAGAAGCAAACAAAAAATGAGCCCTTCATTTTTTAAAATTGACTCCTTCTTTATTTATATTTATACTCTTTCTAACTACGGAAATATTGTATTAGTTAAAACCTCTGCTTTTCCTGAGAATTTTGAAAATGAGCTAATTCCAGTGTTTCAATTTTATGGAGACACACTGCTCAACACCCATAAAAGAGAATATAGAACCCGAATAGAACAGCAACTTCTAGAAGAAAGACTATTAGTGAAAACCATTCTTGACCATATACCTATTCGTATAAATTTAAAAAACAATAAAGGAAAAATTAAGCTGGCCAATAAAGAAGAATTAGCTTTTCACAAGCTCAACACTGAGACTGAATTAATTGGAAAAAATGAAGATCAATTTTATAGTGAAGAAACTCAAGAACGAATCAAGCTTAAAGACCAATATATCCTTCATAAGAAACAAGCCATTCTTAATAAAGAAATAATAGACCGTAACAATAGGCATTCTTTAATTTCAAAGTTACCTTTTATCATTAATGATAATGAAGTTGAAGGCATTATTTCGCTAGTCCTTGATATTTCAAATAATAAGAAAAAGGAAAAAGATTTAAATTTTTTCCAATCCATTATAAATCAATCCTCAGATGCTATATTTCTTACTTACGAAAATGGTTCCATTTACTACTGCAACACTTTTGCTTATCAAATTACAGGAATCAAAAAAGACGAAATCAATCAATATTACTACCAAGATATCGATGAAGACTTTAAAAATAAATCTGCTAAGAAGTGGCAAGAGCAACTTCAAAATTTATTGAAACAGGATACCTATAACTATAAGACTAACTTTATAAACCTAAAAACTAAGGAAAGAACCCCGTTAGAAATAAAAAGTAAACTGATTGAAAAAGCTGGTGTTAAACTCATTGTTTCTATTGGTAGAGATATATCTGAAAAAATAAAAAATGAAAAAATTATTGAAGAAGAATTAAAGTTTCAAAACTTACTTTTAAAAATTTCTTCAACTTATATTAATACCGAACTCCATTCTGTGGAAGAAATTATTCAGCAATCATTGAAAGAAATCGGTGAATTTGTAAAAGCTGATAGAAGTTATATTTTTGAGTATGACCTCCAATTAAAAACCTCATCCAACACCTATGAATGGTGTGCTGAAGGGGTTAGTCCAGAGATTGAAAACCTTCAAAACGTAGGGACAGAAAATCTGCAAGATTGGCTAAATAAACACGAAAGAGGTAAGCCTTTTTTTGTAGATAAAATAGAAGATTTACCCGATGAAGGTGAGATGAGCGTTAAAGAAATCTTGTCTGCACAGGGCATAAAAAGCCTCATTACTATTCCTATGATTGACAACAAAAAGCTAATCGGCTTTGTTGGTTTTGACTCGGTGAATCATTACAAACATTATTCAAATCGTGAAAAAAAATTACTGGAACTTTATGCCGACTTATTGGTAAATATAGAGAAAAGAAAAAAATATGCTTTCAGAATTAAAGAACAAGAAGAAAGGTTTCAATCTTTAATTAAGAGCGTTGACTTAAATTTAATCGAACTAGATCGAGATTTTAAAATTGTTTATGTGAACGAAAACTTTGTGAATTTATACGCATATACAAATTCTGAACTCATAGGCAAAAACGCCTTAACACTCTTTTTAAATGATCAAGATAAAGCTGTACTTTATGAACAGCTTACCCAAATGAATTTAAATCAAACCTTAAATATTGAATTAACTACTTATACCAAACATAAAAAACAGAAAATCATTTACATAAGTATTGGCTTAAAGCTTGATGAAAGAAATAATATCATTGGTTATATAGGAGCATTTTTAGATATTACACAAAAAAAACAATTGGAAGCCGATTTAAAAGTGGCTAAGGAGAAGGCAGAAGCTGCTTCAAAAGAAAAAGACCGTTTTTTAGCGAACATGAGCCATGAAATACGAACACCTCTAAATATTATTAATGGTGCTATAGCTGAGATTTCAAAAACAAAAGTTGAAAAAGAAAAGGACTTTCTGCTAGAACAAACTAAAAATGCCAGCGAACACCTGCTAAGCCTAGTAAATAATGTTTTAGATATGGCAAAAATAAACGCCAATGAAATGACCCTAAAAGAAGAAGCATTTGATTTGGAAAAAATATGTCACAATTCCTTCTCTATTTTAGCAAATTTAGCTAAGGAAAAAGGTCTAAATTACCAAATTAACTTCGCTTTACACCTAGAACAACACCTTGTTGGTGACGCAACTAAACTCTCACAAGTTATCATTAACCTACTAAACAATGCTGTAAAATACACAGAAAAAGGGGACGTAGTTTTTAAGATTACTAAAATAAAAGAAAATAAAAGTCAAGTTGTAATTGAGTTTGAGATAGCTGATACCGGGATTGGCATGAGCGCTGAATTTTTAAACTTGCTATTTAATGAATACACAACAGAACAACATGAACATCAGAGTACAGGACTAGGAATGACGATTTCTAAGCGAATTATCAACCTTATGAACAGTGAAATTAATATTGATTCTATAAAAAACAAAGGAACAAAAGTTTCATTTCAACTAGCTTTTCATAAATCGTCATTCCTCCAAAATACAAGTATAAAAAAACCAGAGACCAGCAGTAAATTTAAAACTACTCCTAAAGTTTTAATTGTTGAAGACAATAAAATGAACACCCTTATTGTTAAAAAAATACTTGAAAGAAATAATTTTGAAACGCTTGAAGCTTCTAATGGGGAAGAAGCTTTATCTATTGTACAATCTAATGAAATAGATTTAATACTTATGGACATTCAAATGCCAGTAATGGATGGTATTGAATGTACAAAAATTATTAGAGATAAGTTAAAACTAAACACCCCAATCATTGCCCTTACAGCAAATGTATTTAAAGGAGATTTAGAAATCTTTCTTAAACACGGCATGAATGACTTTCTTACTAAACCCTTTAAAGAAAAGGTACTTATAGAAAAATGCACTAGCTATTTACAAAGAAGGCCTAATAAGAAAGAAGAAGAAATAAATACTGAATTTAATCTAGACCAAATAAAAGAATTAACAGAAGGAAATAAGCATTTTGAAGAAGAATTAATAACCACTTTCCTAGACATCATTTCACAAACTGACAATGAATTTGAAAGCTTGCTTTCCGAAGAGAATTATGAAAAAGCAAAACGTTTATGTCATAAGATTAAACCTAGCTTAATTGATTTTAGCTTAATTGAAATGGTTGAGTTAAGTAATGAAATAATGAACACTAATCAGCTTGAAAAACTCAGTTTGCTTTGCAAAAGCATGAAACTTTCGCTTGAAAGATTAAAAAAAAGACTCCACTCGTTTATTTATTCTGAATTATAGAATAAATTCCAAAAAAAACAATTTTTCTTATTTTTAATTTGCTGTTTATCAAAACTATAAGCTATGGCATAAAGCTTGCCTTGTATTTTTGAAACAAGGTAAAATGAAATCTGTTATAGTAATTGGTCGTCATTATCAAACGTTTGACGATTTAAATAATCAAGTCTTGAAATTTACTCAGGAGGTTTCAGCTTGCACAGATGTAATTTTGTTTCTTCACCCAAGTACACCAGTTAATTTCATTCAAAACATAAAAAGAAATCAGATTAAATCAATTCAGATTAAAAGATATAATTATTTCTGTTTTTTAAATGCTCTAATTAAATCAAAATTTATTTTTTCTATTAATCACAATCCTTCAAGCAAAGATAAGTTCGCATTGAATATTGCTGGAAACTATTACTTTAAAGTAGTTATAGATGATTTATTAGAAGAAGTTGAAAATTCAAATCAATCAGATTTAGAAATTCATGTAAAAGATTTATCAAAAAATCCAAACTTACTCAAACAACTTTTAAGTGCTTTAAACACAAAACCAAGAAAAATACTTACTTAATATGAATATCCCAAAACCTTTAAATATGATAAAATTAAACAGATATAAGCTAATAATGTTTAGCTTATTTACAGCTAAACTAATTGTGCTATACATCATTGTCAAAACACTTATAGAATGGGGGTAATTACAACAAATTAATCAAAAAAAAACAAAGACAAGCCCATAAGCCATAAACTGACTACTAAAACCGAAGAAAAACAACTTCGGTTTTAGTAGAGTTTTTTCTTATTCGTCTAACAACAAATTTAAAGTCACATCAATATTATCTCGCGTTGCCCTTGAAAATGGACACATTATATGGGCTTCATTAATAATTTTCTCCCCCACTTCAATTGAAGTAACTTTAGGTAAGTAGGTGTCTAATTCGGCGGCCAACTGAAAATCGCCTTCTTCTGTTTTACCTAGGCTAATATGCGCAGTAACCGAAAAATCCTCTCCAATATCAACGTTATGCTGGTCGGCTACGGCTTTTACCGCTCCTCCAAAACAAGCCGAATAAGCCGCGCCAAAAAATTGCTCTGGGTTAGTGCCATTACCACCATCACCTCCCATATCTTCAGGAACGCTTAAAGGCAAATCAATTATACCATCATCTGATTTTGCATGTCCAGCTCTTCCCCTTTCGGAAGTTACTTTTGCTGTGTATAAGGTCTTCATAATTTTACATTTAAATTTTTTACAATTTACTTATTTGTTTTTCCTATTCTTTAAATGTTATATTAAAATTAGATGAAGTAATCAACTTATACCAATTTACCTATCACGTCAAATTGACCTCGGCCTTCATTTTCCAAAAGAAAACTTTATCCTATATTTGTTAATTCCCATTAATGCACGTTTACTAAACGTATAAACTATTTATTTTGGTAAATAAAAAAGAAGAAAGCTTTAAATCTGCTTTAGGTCATACGCCTGCTAAGGAAAAATCAGGTCATATTGGCAAAGCATCGGTAGCGCGTATTCAGCGTATAAGAAAGCAAAAAATAGATGAGCAAAAGTTAATCGAGGGCATTATAAATGGAAATAAAACAGACTTAAGTAAAGCCATTACCTACATTGAAAGTAATGCTTCAAAACACGATCAATTGGTTCAAAAAATTATTGAAGCCTGCCTTCCTAAAGCCAACAAATCTATTAGAATTGGAATTACCGGAGTGCCTGGTGTTGGCAAATCTACCTTTATAGAAGCCTTTGGCATGTACTTAACACAATTAGGTAAAAAAGTTGCCGTACTTGCCGTAGATCCCACAAGCTCAATTTCTAAGGGAAGTATTTTGGGCGACAAAACCCGAATGGAAGAATTGGTGAAAAACCCAAATGCCTTTATTCGTCCAACAGCATCTGGGAGTTCTTTAGGAGGAGTAGCCAGAAAAACAAGAGAAAGTGTTATCTTATGTGAAGCGGCTGGTTATGATGTCATTTTAATTGAAACCGTAGGAGTAGGACAAAGCGAAACCATTGTTCATTCTATGACCGACTTTTTCTTACTTTTAAAATTAGCTGGAGCAGGTGACGAACTTCAGGGAATTAAACGAGGAATTATTGAAATGGCCGATGCTATAATCATCAATAAAGCAGACGGTAATAATAAAAAAGCAGCTCAGAAAGCTAAAGTTGAATTCAACAGAGCTTTACATCTTTATCCTGAGAAAAAAAGTCAGTGGAAACCTAAAGTAAAGCTTTGTAGTGCTTTGCATAATGAAGGAATTGAAGAAGTTTGGAAAATGCTGTCAACCTACTTTGCCGCCACAAAAGAAAACGAATTTTTCTACCTTAACAGAAAAGAACAAAACAAGTTTTGGTTACTTCAGAGCATTGATGATCAACTTAAAAGAAACTTTTATAAATCGGAAGTAATAAAAAAAGCCTTAGAAGAACAGTTAGAAAAAATAGACAACAACTCCACTACTCCATTTGAAGCTGCTAATTATTTATTGGGTTTAAAAGCAAATTTGGATAAGTAATTTTTTATGACAAGTTGATAAATTTCGAAGGCAATAAAGCCAAAAACCATTCCTACAACACCACCTACAAAAATATCAGAAGGATAATGAAATCCTAAATAAATACGACTAACACTAACTAAAAATGCCCAAAGTAACATCCAAAGTAAAGCCGCTTTTCTTAGCTTCTGAAGCAAGCGCCCTAGAAACACAGCTAAAGCAAATGAAACAGCTGCATGCGAAGAAAAGAAACTAAATTTTTCACATTTTTCAGCATTTGATTTAGTTAAGCTACTAAAAAGCCCATCTCTTACAACTCTTACCTGATCGGTTAAATTGGAATGGACACTACAAGGTCTTGGCCGCTCTACCCAATTTTTAATAAGCGTTGCAAATAAGTCGGTAAATCCAACTAAAGCTAGTAGAAAAACTCCAACAACAAAAGCTGTTTTAAAATTTGATTTATACCATATAAGTAGGATTAAGATTCCAAAAAAAGGAATGGCTATAAATTTATCGGTAAGAAAAACCCAAAAAAAGTCGATACTTTCAGAACCCCAATTATTCAACCAAAGAAGTAGTTCTTTATCTAAGTTTTTCATTATTCAATTTTAATCTTCTTGGGTATAGCGTTCAACTTCTTGGTCATAAAAAGCTGAAGCTTCTTTAATCAAGTTTTCGGTTTCTTCTTTTAGATCGTCTTCTTCACTTTGATGAATAGCTTCCCAAAACTGGAGATCATCTGTACTTAAATCAATTATAAATCTTGGGTATTCCGTATGAATCACAAAAATAGATTCTGGAAAATCGGTATTATCACCTAATAAAAATCGCGGTAATTTCATTGTATATCTTTTTATCCTTGAGCTTTTTTGCTAACTATTATTATTTAATCATGTCCTAAAAAATAAAGAACAACGACTCACTTCTAAATATTTTTTTCAGTGGTTATTACATTTACTTAAAAATTTTAATAATCTATTATCTCAAACTAGGTGTTTCTATTTAAAATAATGAAATGTTTAACTACTTATTAATTTTCAAAATTAAAGCTTTTAAACAACTTGTGTAATATTTTTCTTAGATAAATATTCAAATCTAAAAAACAAGAGGATTGCAGAAGTGGTTAAACCAGCAAGTAAGCCAAACCAAATTCCCATACTTGAAAAATGCTCTTCTTTCCCTAAAAAGTAAGAAATAGGGAAGCCAATTAACCAATAAGCAACGAAACAAATCAAGGTAGGTATTTTTACATCTTGCATACCTCTAAGCGCTCCTAAAATAGCAACTTGTAAGCCATCGCTTAATTGAAATATAGCGGCTATGATAAGCAACTGACTAGCGATTTGAACAACTTCTACATCATCAATATATAAAGTTGGTAAAAAAGATTTAAGCATAATATACCCCACAGCAAAAACTGACATAATCAGGAAGACTTGAACAAATATAGATTGTGCAAGCCTTCTCAAATTAACAAAATCTCTTTTTCCTTTTTGATTTCCAACGCGAATAGTTGCCGTTACACCTAATCCAACAGCAATCATAAAAGTCATAGAAACCAAATTTAATCCTATTTGATTAGCCGCTTGTGCATTGGTTCCTAGGGTTCCTGCTAGTAATACCGTGGCAGTAAATATTCCTCCTTCAAATAGCATTTGTAAAGCGGTAGGAAAACCTAAACCAAATAGACGTTTAAAGATATTTTTCTGTAAGGACTTTTTCATTAAGACGAAGAATGGCTTGAGTTTAGGTCTTCGTTTTAAGATATAAAATAGGAAAATCAACATAAAAACTCTGGAAATTAAAGTTCCAATAGCCGCCCCTTCAAGCTCAAGTCTTGGAAAAATCCATATTCCATAAATGAGTAGATAATTAAATAAAACGTTGATTAAATTGGCTATAATAGTAGCATACATTGCGTATTTAGTAAGCGAAAGTCCATCAGCAAATTGTTTAAATCCTTGAAAAAACATCATAGGAATCATAGAAAGCGCTATAATATTAAGGTAAGGAATTGCTAAATTAACTACTTCCGTAGGTTGATCTATATGGTATAAAATAGGCTTAACAGCAAGTAATAATCCAAAAAGAAGTATGCCTAACAGACCACACATCAACAAGCCGTGTTGAAAAACTTGGCGACCTTTTACATAATCCTCTTCCCCATCTGCTTCAGCTACTAAAGGAGTAATGGCAAAAGAAAAGCCAATGCCTAAAAACAAAGCAAAGAACACAACAGAATTTCCCAAGGAAACGGCTGCTAAAGGCGCCGGACCGAGCTTTCCAATCATTACATTATCTACAAAACCTACTAAAACATGTCCTAACTGCCCCAGCATTACAGGAAAAGCTATAGATAAATTTTTCGGAAATTCTTTAAAATACGCCTGCATAAATCAAAAAAATGAAGTTGCAAATGTAGCGAGATTTTCTTGTATTTTAGAAATTATATGAATAACAAAAAAAATTTTTTTTTCAATCAATTAATGAATTTGTAAAGTAAGTTTGATGAGCCTACAAACTTGCTAACTAAAACGTTTATAAATAAGGTCTATTAGATAAAACTTAAAATATATATGTACTTTTGTAATTATAAAAGATAACTTATTGTTTGCAGTTTTAGACATAGAATCTACGGGAGGTAAATTTAACGAAGAAGGAATTACAGAAATTGCTATCTATAAGTTTGATGGCAGTGACATTGTAGATCAGTTTAGTAGTTTGATTAATCCTGAGCGAAAAATTCAATCTTTTGTCGTTGGCTTAACAGGAATCAACCAAGAGATGCTTAGGACAGCCCCTAAATTTTATCAAGTAGCTAAACGCATTATAGAAATTACGGAAGATTGCATATTAATTGCCCATAATGCCAAATTTGACTACCGAATTTTGCGTACTGAATTCAAACGTTTAGGCTATGACTACAAGCGAAAATCAATCTGTACAGTTGAATTAGCTAAGAAGCTCCTTCCTGATGAAAACTCATATTCATTGGGTAAGCTCAGCAAAAGTTTAGGAATTCCCGTAAGCAAAAGACACCGAGCTTCTGGAGATGCTAAAGCTACCGTAGAATTGTTTAAACTTTTACTTCAAAAAGATTCTCGTAAAAATATAGTTGCTGAAAGCCAACGTTTACATCCTGTAAAATCAAAAGACAAAAAATTAATTCGACTAATTGAAGAAATTCCCGCTAAAACAGGAGTGTATTACTTTTTTGATGAAACAGGAAAAGTTATTTATGTTGGCAAAAGTAAAAACATGAAAAAAAGAGCTAATCAACATTTTACAAGCGACCGACCAAAAGCTAAAGAAATTCAAAGAGAAGTAGCCTCCGTAAGCTATGACATTACCGGCAATGAAGTTTTAGCTTTACTTAAAGAAAATCAAGAAATAAAAGATATACAACCAAAGTACAACCGCGCTTTAAAAGCAAAAAATTATACGCATGTGCTTTTTGAAAATGTTACTAATGAGGCTTATATTGAATTTAAAATAGGTTCTGCCAAACAAAAAGGAGTACCCCTAACTACTTTTACCAATTTACAACAAGCAAAAAGCTTGATGAATAAATATGTTGAAGACTTTGAGTTGTGCCAAAAATTGTGTGGCTTACATAAAACAAAAGGCGCTTGTTTTAATTATACCATAAAAGCTTGTAAAGGCGCTTGTGTTCAAGATGAAAGTCCAGAAGAATACAACCAAAGAGCGCGACTTTTAATTGATCGCTTGAGCTTTCAAAATAAGAGTTTTTTGGTGGTTGACCAAGGAAGAAAGCTTGGAGAAAAATCAATCATACTTATTGAAAATGGAAAATTTAAAGGCTTTGGTTATGTAGCCCTCAACCACCAATTAAAAGAACTAAAGCGCATTAAGTCTTTAATTACTCCTATGGAGGATAATCCAAATGCAAGACATATTGTATCTTCGTATTTAAGAAAGAAAAATAATCACTACAAAATTCAAGAATTACCTAAGTAAATGAATCCTAATAATGGTATTTTAAATTTATAAATAAAGAATGAAATCTAAAGAAGAATTTATTCAATTTTTAGAGCGATTTGCTTTTTTAATGAGTCTTTTCGGCTTGTTAGGCATTATTTCAGATTTTGGTTTTGAACAATCACCACGAATTATTTCGCTTTTAGCATTGTTCTATGTAAGTGTTCTTATTGTCAATGTCTTTGCTACTATTGGCAGGTATTTTATCCCAGAAAAACGCCAGCGAAAAAAAGCCATAGTTTTTGATACCTTAGCTCTTATTTTTTCAATTTGGGTAATCTACCATCATTTTGACCAAGTTGAAAAGTATAATTTTTTTGCTGTTTTTTATGATGATATTTGGTTAAGAGTAGCCGTTGTTTTAAGTTTTATAAGAGATTTTTCTGAATTGCGTTTCAACTACAAAACTTCTTTTTTAAATCCTGCACAACTATTTATATCTAGTTTTATATTAATTATACTTGTAGGTTCGGTCTTACTTATGTTACCTACTGCTACCCATGAGGGCATCAGTTTTATTGATGCACTTTTTACCGCTACTTCGGCGGTTTGTGTAACAGGCTTAATTGTGGTTGATACAGCTACTTATTTCACGGAAATAGGGCAATCAATAATCATGGTTTTAATTCAACTTGGTGGTTTAGGTATTTTAACTTTTGCCAGTTATTTTAGTTACTTCTTTAAAGGAAATGACACTTACCAAAATCAAATGGTACTTACCGATGTTACCTCTTCAAACAAGATTGGTGAAGTGTTTTCTACCTTAAAAAATATTTTGCTCATTACCTTTATTATTGAAGGAATTTCTGCAATCCTTATTTTTTTTAGTATTAATCCTTCAGATTTTAACTCAATTTCAGAACAACTTTTCTTTTCTATTTTTCATGCTATATCAGCCTTTTGTAACGCAGGATTTTCAACCTTATCAAATAGCCTATATGAGGTAGAGTTTAGGTATAATTATGGGTTTCAACTCATTGTGGCCTTTACCTTTATTATTGGTGGATTAGGTTTTCCAATTGTTGCTAATATTTATGCGTATTCAAAATACATGGGAATAAGGGTATTTTCAAAATTTAAATCGAAAGAATACTATAAACCTTGGGTGCTAAACCTAAACAGTAGAATTACACTCATTACTACCTTTGCTATATCTAGCCTTGGTTTTGTCTTATTTTATTTAATGGAAGCTAATAATACGCTTGCGGAACACAATGAATTTGGAAAAATTGTAGTTTCATTTTTTAATGCTACAACCCCTAGAACAGCGGGATTTAATTCGGTTGACTTTAGTAGTCTTAATTTTTCGAGCATCATGCTCATTTTTTTACTCATGTGGATTGGTGCCTCACCAGCTTCCACCGGAGGAGGAATTAAAACCAGTACATTTGCTATTGCTACTTTGAATATTTTCAGTATAGCTAGAGGGAAAAATAAAATCGAAATCTTCAGAAGAGAAATTGCAGATATTTCGGTGAGAAGAGCTTTTGCAATAATATCTTTATCGCTTATTGCAATAGGATTTAGCGTAATTTTGCTTTCCATAACAGACAGCGAAAAAGATTTATTGAGTATTGCTTTTGAATGTTTTTCAGCCTACAGTACCGTTGGCTTAAGCCTTGGTATTACAGGTGAATTGAGTGAATTAGGTAAATTAATTGTTACTGTTCTTATGTTTGTTGGAAGGGTTACTTTACTTACCGTAATTATTGCTTTTTTCAAGAAAGTAAAAGAAATAAACTACCGCTACCCTACCGAAGAAATTACAATGAATTAGTCAATAGAGTATAGTGATGTACGAATACCTAAATATAAATTTTGAATGATGAATTGAACTAGATTTTTCATACTTGACGCATTAGCGATTTCAGTTGAAAATTTTCGAATAAAGGCTTACTGTAAAATATGATATAAATAAACAAATGAAACACAAATGCACAAATTTTCTTCACACAGGAGAGTATTTAAACGGATTGCATTTGACCACTGAAAAACAATAAATATAAGCAGATGAAAGTAATTATTATAGGATTAGGAAATTTTGGTTCTTCTTTGGGTGAGAAGCTTACTCAGAAAGGAAATGAAGTGATTGGTATTGACAACAGCATGAATAAAGTAGAGCTGTTCAAAGAAAAAATATCGCATACGATTTGTATGGATTCTACCGATGAAGTGGCGGTTTCAGGACTTCCATTAAAGGAAACCGATATGGTTATTGTAGCTATTGGTGAAGATCAAGGTTCTAATGTAATGACTACAGCGCTTTTTAAAAACTTAAAAGTAGAACGTTTAATTAGCCGAGCCATTAACCCGCTACACGAAAAAGTATTGAAAGCCATTGGCGTTGATGAAATAGTTCATCCAGAAGAAGAAACCGCTGAACGTTGGGCTAAAAAATTATGCATCAAAAATGTAATTGATTCTTTTGAACTTGACGATGAACACAGTATTATTGAAGTAAAAACTCCAGAGAAATACATCGGTAAAACCGTAAGAGAAATCGATTTAAAAAGAAAACACAACATTTTAATTTTAACTACCATCAAAAAAACAGAATCAAAAAGTCTTTTAGGAAATTCTAAGTTAGAAAACATTGTACAAGGCGTAGCTAGTGCCGATACCGTTATAGCCCAAGATGATGTGTTAGTCTTGTATTCCAGTAATAAAGATTTAGAAAGTTTTCTAGAAAAGTAATGCGTCAAAAAAAACTAATTTGTGTTTTAGGGCCTACGGCTATTGGAAAAACTAGCCTAGGTATTGCTTTAGCAAAACATTTCGATACTGAAATTATTTCTGCTGATTCAAGGCAGTTTTTTAAGGAAATGAAAATAGGTACTGCTGTTCCTTCTGCGGAAGAGCTTCAAGAAGTGCCGCATCATTTTATTCAACAGATGAGCATTAAAACTCCTTACAGTGTTGGCAAATTTGAAAAAGATGCATTAAATAAATTGGAAGAACTATTCCAAAAACATGATGTTGTTATTGCGGTTGGTGGTAGTGGCTTGTATGTAAAAGCTTTAGTTGATGGTTTAGACCAATTTCCAGAAGTACCTGAAGAAATAAGGCTAGCACTCAATGAAGTTTATAAACAAAAAGGGATAAGTCCATTGCAAGAGGAATTAAAAAAAGTAGATGCAACCTACGCGCAAAAAATAAACTTAGAAAATCCACATCGAATTATTAGAGCACTAGAAGTTTATCGAGCTTCAGGTAAAAAATTTTCAAGCTTTTTGGGTCAAGCCCAATCAAAACGTAAATTTAAAAGCCTTAAAGTAGGACTAACTGCACCTAGAGAAGTGATTTATCAACGTATTGAACAACGTGTGGATTTGATGATTGAAGAGGGGCTTATAGAAGAAGCAAGAGCCTTAATTAACCAACAAAACCTCAACGCACTAAATACGGTAGGCTACAAAGAGTTGTTTAAGTATTTTTCTGGTGAATGGACAAAGGAATTTGCGATTTCAGAAATCAAAAAAAATACACGCAGATTTGCTAAACGGCAATTAACTTGGTTTAGAAACCAAGAAGCCATTGAATGGTTTGCATACAACTTACCCAAAGAGCAAATTATAAAAGAAATAGAACAATTGATGAAAAGCTCTAAGTAATATCACAAGCCAAGCTTAAACTTAGCTTGTGATAAATCACTTAGGAACTGAAAAAATGGCTTAAATTAAGCATTATTTTTCTCTGAATCTTTGACTACTAAACGGAAGCCTTCTCCGTGAATGTTTAAGATTTCTACAGAATCATCTACTTTTAAGTATTTTCTCAGTTTAGCGATATAAACATCCATACTTCTAGAAGTAAAGTAATTGTCATCTCTCCATATTTTTGTCAACGCCAACTCTCTAGGCATTAAATCATTTTCATGCAAAGCCAAAAGACGTAAAAGCTCGTTTTCTTTTGGTGATAGTTTGATAGGCTCATCCTCTTTAAAAGTTAAAAATCTCAATTTAGAATTTAAGTGGAAATTTCCTATGTTAAATTCAAATTGTTTGCTATCGGCTAAACCATCAGACGATTTTCTTTGCATGATTGCCTTAATTTTCATCAGTAAGACTTCGCTGTCAAAAGGTTTATTGAGGTAATCGTCTGCACCTACTTTATAGCCTTTTAAAACATCTTCTTTCATAGCTTTAGCGGTTAGAAAAATGATAGGAACATCCTCATTCTTTTCTCTAATTTCTTTAGCTAAGGTAAAGCCATCTTTATAAGGCATCATCACATCCAAAATACAAAGGTCGTAGTCGCCTTTTTTGAATTTTTCATAGCCTTCCATTCCGTTTTTAGCATGAGTAACATCATAGTTATTCATGCTTAAATAATCTTTTAAGACAACGCCAAAGTTAGGGTCATCTTCAACTAACAAAATCTTTTTTTCTTCAGTTTCCATAGTTTTTATGATATTAAAGGTAATTTAATTATAAAAGAGCTTCCTACTCCTTTTTCGCTTTCCACAGAAATTTCTCCGTGGTGATTTTCTACAATTTTTTTAACGTAAGCTAGGCCAAGTCCGTGCCCCTTTACATTATGCACATCGCCTGTATGTTCACGGTAAAATTTTTCAAAGATGCGTTTTTGAACCTGTTTATTCATCCCTGCGCCTTGGTCTCTAATGGTGCATACAATATAATTTCTAACATTTTCTGTGTAAACATCTATCTTAGGTTGGTCTGGAGAGTACTTTATAGCATTGTCTAGTATATTTACTAAAACGTTTGTAAAATGTGATGTGTTGGCTAATATGGAACATTTTTTAGCCTCAAAATGAGTATTCACATAACCATTTCTATTTTTGGTAATCAAATCAACATGCGAGATAGCTTGGTTTACAAGATCATGAAGCTTTACACGTTCTTTATCTATATCTAATTCATTCCGTTCTAATTTAGAAATACGAAGTACGTTTTCAACTTGTGCGTGCATTCGTTTATTTTCGCTCCTTATCATTCCCAAATAACGATTCAAACGATCTTCATCGGGTTTATCAAATTTTGTAAGCGAATCTAAAGCCAAGTTTATAGTAGCAATTGGAGTTTTAAATTCATGCGTCATATTATTGATGAAATCTGATTTAATTTCTGCAATTTGACGTTGTTTAAAAATCTGACTTACTGCCGATGAAAAGGCAAGAATTATTATAAATGTAAATATAACAGACAAAAAGCCAAGTTTGGAAATATCTGCAATAATGTGTTTGTTTTTATCGGTAAAGTTGATAAAAAGCTGATATTCTGAATGATTAGAAGGATTCCTAAAAAGAGGCACCCCATAGGTAGTTGGCGAGTTCAATTCAAAATTTCTGGTTTGCACTTTAGTGGCTAAGTTATTGCTATAAACAGCAAATTCAAAGTTAGAGCTCAAATTACGCTGTTCCATTTCTTCTTTGATAAAATTTGCTAATTCTGCTTGGTCAATGCGTTGATGAATAGGAATTGAACTTGCTTTTTCTCGAATCACATCCATCATTAAAAAACGCTCATCCTCTGCTAGGTTTTGAATTTTCTCGAAACGTTGTGTAGCCGACAAATTGTTGCCATCTTTTCCATCACTGCGAACAATGCGTGTTACTTTTTTATTGACTAATTTTTTGAATTCCAAACTATCTGCACCATCTAAAATAAATGGTGAAGCCAATTTATAATCTTCTTGCAATAAAGTATTGGTATAAATGAAGTAATCACTATTTTCTTCCTCTTTCTTAAATTGAAAAAGCTCAGAAAGTTGGGTTGATAAAGGTTGTGTTTCGTCTGCAATAGCAGCAAATTCAAAATAATAGTGTTCTAATTCTGTCTTTTCTAATTGTTGAGTAACATTGATTAAGACCTGTTTTGCAGACATAGAAAATTGTTCTTCGGAGCTATCTACCGCATCTTTTATCCACAAACCTTGAACGGTAATAATACCAATCAAGGAAATACTCATTAAAACAACTAAGATTTTAAACAGTCTTGAATTCATGGCTCAAATATATGTTTGAGCATTTTAACATTTGCGTGTTTAAGAAAAGATTAACTTGCTTTTTTTATAAAAAAATTAATTTATTTCTAATAATTTATGAATTTTAAAAACTTTTTCTTTAGTTTTATCTAAAATATCGTTTTTTATTACAAAATCTGCAAATTTTCTCTTCTTATCATCATTCCATTGATTGTTCATTCGTTCTTTTATGTGTGCCTCAGAAGCTCCGTCTCTTGTTTTTATTCGTCTAATTCTTTCTCTTTCTGAAGCAATCACTAATATAATTTTATCAAAATAGCTAGCTCTGCCTTTTTCTAACAAAATGGCCGCTTCGTATAAAACGTAGGAAGCATTTTGATTTTTATGCCATAATTCGAAGGCATCTTGTACAGCAGGATGAACTACTTCATTGAGCTTATTCAGCAATTCTTCATCTTTAAAAACCTGTTTTCCAATATACTTTCGGTTCAATTGCTGATTTTGATAAGCTTGTTCTCCAAAAATTGAAATTATTTTTTGTTTTAATTCAGCACATTCATTCATTAATCGTTTGGCTTCAATATCAGCAATAAAAATAGGCACCCCTAATTTTTTAAACATTTTGGCTACGGTTGTTTTTCCACTACCAATACCACCTGTTAATCCAATAATTTTTGGTTTATTCATCTTTCTTGGCTTTTAGTAGATAATCAATTGTAACAGGAAAAACTTTAGGATTCAGTACATTTTTAGGACAACGAGTTAATTTAGGAAAAAGCACACTTTGACCTTCCAGTCTAGCATTAAAGTCAATCTTAATCTTAAAATCTTCCGGTTGAATCTCTTCGTAAGCCGAAATAGGAACCTCAAATTTAATTTTGATTAGCTCGGGGAAAGTCTTTATGCTAAAGTTTGTTGGTAAATTTTCAACTTCTACAGGAATTTGAAATTCTTTTTCAGTTGTTGCCTCTACTTGTAACTGATAATTTAAATTAGTTTGAGACAATTCAATAAATTTAGGTGCTGGATTAATTAATTCAATTTTTCCTTCTTGATTGTTTGATAAATTTGGTAAAATAAGAGATTCAGCTTCAATAGTTGATAAGGTGTCTAAGATAAAATCTGGTGCAACTACTTCTACTTGTTTAGAAGAATAATTTATTCCACTTAAACTATTATAGCCTTTTTCAAAACTAATTTTTTCTTTAAAACGTATTGAAATAAGCTTTTTTTCCTTTTCTATAAAGGCAATTTCTTTTGGGCGAAAATCTATTTTAGAAGTGTCTCTAACATCAAATTTATTTTTAATTACTGCTTTTACTTGCCTAGAATTTAAGCGTATTTTATTTTTCTTCAGTTGAAGTTCATCATCAGCCGAAAGAATTAATTGAGGCGTCCTCATCATTTTTTTTATCCGCTGAAAACCAGACATTTCTACTGCTACTTCTAAGTTTTTGTGTTCAAGTTCTATTTCAACAGGCAGATTTTCAATAATTAATTGTACCTCAAAAGTATGCGTAGTAGTTTTACTTAATTGCAATAAAAGCCAAATAAAAAAAGTGAATGACACAAAATAGGAAATAATTTTCCAATCGGTTTTTCTATAATGTTTAGTAAAGTCTTTCTTTATCATTTAATCAAAAAATAAATCAGGATATTGTTTTGTTTCATCTTTTTGTAAGGTATGAATAAAATAATAACTCTCCAAAAAAGCGGTACCATAAACATATAATTGAATAAACGAAGTAACCACTGCAAGTAAGGAAATTTTAAAAGACTTGTGAATCAACAAAGAGTGAAGCATCAGTAACATAAAGTAAATAACAAAGCTATAGAACAAAAGCTTAAGTTGTAGAATAAATAAAACAAGGCTAGTTAAAAGGCTAATTACAAAAAGACTTGGCAAAAAGAACGTTGCTTTTTTTGATCTTGGATGCCATTTCATTAAAATTGGTCTTACTAAGCCAAATTTTCTTATTTGCTGCTGAAATTTCTTTAAATTAATTCGCCTTTTATGAAACACATAAGCCTTAGCTATAAAAGCCGATTTAAAGCCTAAGTCTTTAAGTCTTAAAGAAAGATCGGGATCTTCGCCAGGGTGAATTTTACCAAAACCACCAGAAGCCTCAAAGGCCTGTTTTGAAATTCCCATATTAAAGCTTCTAGGCTCAAAAGATGTAATCTTATTTTTACTCCCTCTTATCCCACCAGTAGTAAGGAAGGAAGTCATACTAAAATCAATAGCTTTTTGAATAGCAGAGAAATCTTTTTTACTTCGGTCTGCGCCACCCCAAAAATCAATTTTTGGGTGAGCTTGCAAAAAATCATCAACAGTTTTCAAGTAATGTGGAGGTAAACTTACGTCAGAATCTAAAATAATAAAGTAATTACCTTTTGCTTTATGCATGCCAAAATTACGGGAATCGCCAGGTCCTGTATTCGATTTCATATAATAACTCACAGGAATTTTAGCTTGCCATTTTGAACAAATATGATTCGCCTGAAGAGTAGAGCCATCTTCAATAATTAAAACTTCAAAAAAGAGATCTTTTATGTATAATTTGGAAATACTTTCAAGCAAAGCATCAACTTCATCCGGCCGGTTAAAAACTGGAATAACAAAAGAATAAAAATTAGCCATTCTTTGTAAATAAAAAGATTAATGAAAATTAAATTTACTTTAAATTCAAATAAATAAAAGGCAAACCTAATTATTTGTTTTACAATACAAACATAAAACTTATATTTGTAAATAATTAGTAACAAAAACAACCAATTTAAAAAAACTAATCAAGAAAACTTTTGAAAATTTAATTAAAATCATCAAATTCTATAAAATATAAATTTTTACAAATGAACAAAGAACAAAAAATCGCTATCATAGGATTAGGTTATGTAGGTTTACCATTGGCAGTAGCTTTTGCAGAAAAATACAAAGTAATTGGATTTGATATTAACTCAGAACGAGTAAAAGAACTTCAAAATGGACATGACCATACTTTAGAGGTAGATGATTACGAGCTTCAAAAAGTGCTAAAAATAAACGAAAATGGATATGGATTACACCTAACAGACCAAGTTGATGACTTAGATGATTATAATTTCTTTGTGGTTACTGTTCCTACTCCAACCGACAAAAACAGACAACCTGTTTTAACCCCGCTAATCAAAGCTAGTGAAACCATTGGTAAAGTCTTAAAAAAAGAGGATATCGTGGTTTACGAATCTACGGTATATCCTGGCGTTACCGAAGATGAATGTGTACCCGTCTTAGAACATAAGTCAGGCCTCCAAATGAACAGCGATTTTTATGTAGGATACTCTCCAGAACGTATTAATCCAGGCGATAAAAAGCATACCGTTACTAAAATTTTAAAGGTTACCTCGGGTAGTACACCAGAAGCAGCTAAGCTTATTGATGAAGTCTATGCCTCTGTAATTACTGCTGGCACACACCTTGCGCCAAGCATTAAGGTAGCCGAAGCCGCTAAAGTTATTGAAAACTCACAACGTGATATCAATATTGCTTTTGTAAACGAACTTGCTAAAATTTTTAGACTCCTTGATATTGATACTGATGCAGTGCTAGAAGCTGCCGCAACTAAATGGAACTTCATTAAATATACACCTGGACTAGTAGGTGGACATTGTATTGGTGTTGACCCTTATTACTTGGCACAAAAAGCACTTGAAGTAGGCTATAATCCAGAAATTATTCTTTCTGGAAGAAGAATGAATGATGGGATGGGGAAATATGTAGCTAATGAAGTAATCAAACTTATGCTTAATAAAGAAGCTAAAGTTAAAAATGGAAATGCCTTAGTTTTAGGTATCACTTTTAAAGAAAATTGTCCTGACACAAGAAACACCAAAGCTATTGATGTAATCAATGAACTAAAATCTTACAACATGAATGTTGATGTACTTGACCCATGGGCTAACCCCGAAGAAGTAAAACAATTATTCGGAATTCAGCTTATTGAAAAATGCAATCAACTAAATAAAAAATACGATGCCATTATTTTAGCTGTTTCACATAATGAATTTCTTGAAATTAAATTTGATGAAATTAAAACAGAGAAAGCTGTCGTTTTTGACGTAAAATCATTCCTACCCAAAAAACTTGTGGAAGGAAGATTGTAACTACCTTAACTAATGCAGAATTGAAAGTCGTTTGATAATCAAACGACTTTTGTGTTTTATTTAACTTTTAGTGTAACAAATGTAACACTTACAACTATAAGTTTTATTTATTTTTGCAGTGTAACTTAAAAGTTTTTAACTATGGAAAAAAATGAAATAATGAACGAAGAAAAAGAAATTTTCACCATGCCAAAAATCGGTGATGATGCACCTAATTTCAAGGCAGTAACAACAAAAGGAAACATTGAATTAGATGGTTTTGCTAAAGACAAGTGGATTGTCATGTTTTCTCATCCAGCAGATTTTACACCTGTTTGTACTACTGAAATGAGTGGATTTGCAGAAAGAAAAGATGAATTCACTGCATTAAATACAGAGCTTCTAGGACTAAGTATTGATTCTATTCACTCACATATTGGTTGGGTAGATAGCGTTAAGCAAAACACAGGAGTTTATTTAGATTTTCCAATCATTGCAGACATCGATATGAAAGTTTCTAAGCTTTATGGAATGTTGCAACCTAATGAAAGTGAAACCGCTGCTGTTAGAGCAGTATTTTTTATTGACCCCAAAAAGAAAATTAGGTTAATTATGTACTACCCTTTAAATATTGGTAGAAACATGGACGAAATTTTAAGAGCGCTTGAAGCATTGCAATTTTCTGATGAAAATGGTGTAGCTTGTCCCCTCGATTGGAAAAAAGGAGATAAAGCTATCGTACCACCGCCTAAAAACCTGAAAGAGTACGAAGAACGTATGGCTGATGACAGTCTTGATAAAACCACTTGGTACTTAGCTAAGAAAGATGTAAAATAAAAATTTCGTTATTGAAATTGACTTTTAAAAGAAATCGCTCAAATAATGAGCGGTTTTTTTTTACTTGTAACTTATGTTACATGTTAATAATTTCATTAACTTTATTTTTGGTGGCTCAACCTAACAATAAAAGAAGTGATGAAAAAAGCAATCGTATTAATAAGTGGCATTTTGTTATTTTTTACAGCTTGTAAAAAAAATAAAGAAACTACTTACGAAAAAAATTCAGAAGAGCACGGATTGGCTTCAGATGAATTAGCAAAAAAAGGCAAAAAAGCAATGGAAAATAAATGCTATTTATGCCACAACCCTACTTCTTCAGAAAAAAACAGAATTGGTCCACCAATGCCAGCAATTAAAGCTAGATACTTAAAAGATGCTTCTACCAAAGAAGAGTTCATGCAAAGTATAGGGCATTTTGTTGAAAAGCCTTCAAAAGAAAAAGCTAAACTAAAGGGAGCTATAAAACGTTTTGGAATAATGCCTTATCAAAAGTATAGCCAAGAAGAAATTGAGGCCATTGCTCATTTTATGTACGAATATAAAATAGAAGAGCCTGATTGGTTCAAAAAACACTGGCAAGAGAATCATGGCGACAATTATGAGCAAACAGGTAAAAAATGGAATGAAGGTGAACAAGAAAAAGATTTAGCTAGTATAGGTCTTAATTACGCTAAATCTACTAAAGCTCAACTAGGAAAAAACCTTATGGGAGCTATTCAAAAAGAAGGGGTAATTCACGCTTTAGAATTTTGTAATGTGAGAGCTATGCCATTAACCGATTCCATGGCAACTGTTCATAACGCAACTATTAAACGAGTTTCAGATAAAAATAGAAATCCAGCCAATAAGGCTTCAGAAAAAGAAATAGAGTACATACAAAAGTTTAGTCAACAGATTCAAGCTGGTAAAGCCCCCCAACCTATTGTGGAAGAAAATGGGAATAAAGCAAACTTCTATTACCCAATTGTTACCAATGATATGTGCCTAAAATGCCATGGTGATATTGGTAAGCAAATTCAAGAAGAAACTTATGATAAAATTTTAAAATTTTATCCTGAAGATAAAGCTATTGGCTACGATGTAAATCAAGTAAGAGGAATTTGGTCTATTGAATTTAACAATAAAAATTAAAATGAAAATCACTTATTTATACTTAACTATCTTTTTGCTTGTATTAGGCTGTAAAGAAGATGAAAACAAATCAATAGAAAAAGACAAACTAAGCAATCATCAAGAATGGAGTTACGAAGGCGAGGCAGGTCCTGAACATTGGAAAGAATTAACAAATAATTCGGAGTGTGGCGGAAATTTTCAATCGCCTATCAATCTTGTTAAGTACACAAAAAATAAGAACTTAAAGCCTATTGATTTTAGATACGATGAAAAAACAGTCTTACACAGCGTAGAAAATAATGGGCATACTATAAAGTATAATTTTGAACCTGGCGATTATATAAGTTGGGAGGGAAAAAACTATAACTTAACTCAATTTCATTTTCACGAACCAGCAGAACATTTAATAGATGGAGTTCGTTATCCTTTGGCAATTCACTTAGTCCATCAAGCAAAAAATGGTGAACTTTTAGTTATTGAAATACTAGCTAAAGAAGGCCATAACAGCGAACCTTTCGATTTTTTAGAAAGTTTTCTGCCTATTCAAAAAGGAGAAGAAAAATTAATTAATCGTTCTTTTGATATGAATTTAAATTTACCTTCCAACAAAAATTACTTTACTTATGTTGGCTCACTTACCACCCCACCCTGCCGTGAAGGAGTAAGATGGATTATTTTCGAAAAACCTATCTTAGTATCTCTAGAACAAGTAGAAATGCTCAAATATTTAATGCCCATCAAAAATTACAGAGAAGAGCAACCTGTTCATGGAAGAAAAATTGAACAGTCAAGTTTTTAAAAGAGTTAAGCCTAATGTAAAAATAATTTCAATTCTTCTTATGAAGTATAAGTTAGCTATTAATTTTAAAATCAAATAAATGAAAACTTTAGGAATTATTGGAGGTACCTCATACCACTCGACCGTAGAATATTATAAAGAAATCAACCGACTTGTTAGTGAACAAATAGGAAGTGATCAAAACCCTGAGCTTATTATCTACAGCATCAATATTGATGTTATGAGAAGACAGAACATAGATGAGATAAACGCCAAATACTTAGAGGTGGCTAAAAAGTTAGAACAAGCTGGGGCAAAAGCTATAATCATAGCCGCTAACACCCCACACATGGCGGTTAATTATGTCCAACCAAAAATCACTATTCCGTTTTTGCATATTGGAGATGCCGTTGCTAAAGAAGCTCAGAAATTAAAACTTAAAAAGCTATTACTCCTAGGCAATAAACCAACAATGACGAAGGCTTTTTTAAAAGAATACTTAAGAGAAAAATATGCTATTGAAGTAATTATTCCAGACCAAACAAATATTGAACAATCACATCATTATGTTTCTAAAGAGCTAACGCAAGGAGTCTTTACTCAAGCAGCAAAAACATATTATAAGCAACTTATTGAAAACTACCACAAACAAGCTGATGGAGTAATTCTGGGATGCACGGAACTGCCTCTCTTACTAAATAATGAAAAACTATCTTTACAAGCAATTGCTACAACAAATTTACACATCAATTTAGCTGTGAGTTTTATTATAACCTGAGTTGGATTACTCGATTTCATTCAAATAAGAACACCTATTTATTGCGTTAATTTTAATCACGATAGCTAAGGCTATCCTTCAAAAAATTACCTTATAACTGTATATACTTATTGATTTTGACTTTATAATTATAATTCAACTCAGATTAATAGACAATTGAAAACTAAGGATTTAACATTTTAATGTAACATAAGTTACATTAAATTCAAATTTCACCACTTATATTTGATAAAAAGTTAGTTTAGCAAAACATCTACACCTATTAATTCTATAATAGACTTAATGAAAGTAGCGCTATGCACCAAGAGGCATTGCATTTAACTAACAATTAAATAATAAAAGATGAAATCAAAATTTGAAGTTTTAATCATTGGAGGAGGAACAGCAGGAATCATGACCGCCGCTCAATTACAGAAGAAAAACAAGCAATTAAGCATAGCTATAATTGATCCTGCCAACAAACATTATTACCAACCTGCATGGACACTTGTTGGAGCTGGGACTTACGATTATGAAGACACTGCCAAGCCAATGAAAGAGTTAATTCCAGAAGGAGTGACTTGGATTAAAGATTACGCAACCGAGTTTCAGCCAGAAAATAATGCTGTAGCCACGAAAGAAAATGGATTAATTACTTACAATTATTTAGTAGTTGCTCCAGGATTAGTCATGGAACCAAGTATGTTAGATGGATTAGAAGATGCCTTAGATAAAGGCGTTGTATGTAGTAATTACACAGACCCTAAGCATACGTGGGAAGTGCTTAAAAATTTTAAAGGAGGAAATGCCATATTTACTCAACCTACAACCCCAATAAAATGTGGTGGTGCACCGCAGAAAATAGCTTATTTGGCAGCCGACTATTTCAAGCAAAACAATATTGATGCAAGAGTAGTTTATGCTACACCAGGCTCTGTTTTATTTGGTGTAAAGCAAATTAGAGATACACTTACCCGAGTAGTAGAACGTTACGGAATGGTCTTCAAACCATTTTACGCGCCAAAACTGATTGATACGAAGAAAAAAATTATTACTTTTCAATATGTAGGCGATGATGAAAATCAGTGTGTCACTAACGAATCTAAAGAAATTGGTGAAAAAATTTCAGGAGTTACCAATATTGAAGTTCCTTTTGATATGCTTCACTTAGCTCCACCACAAGCAGCACCTAAATTTGTGAGAGAATCAAGTTTAGTAAATGATGCAGGCTGGTTAGATGTGAACATCAATTCATTACAACATAATACCCATAAAAATATTTTTGGATTAGGTGATGTTGCTGGGTTACCAACGGCTAAAACAGGCGCCGCAATTAGAAAGCAAGTGCCCGTTGTAGTTGATAACCTCGTGCAATTAATGAACAATCAACAAGCACAAAACGAGTCTTACAAAGGTTATTCTTCTTGTCCGCTTGTTACTGGTTTTGGCAAAATGGCATTGGCAGAATTTGATTATGAAGGTAATTTTACTCCAGACCCTAATTTGAAAAAAATGTTGGTTTTCAATTCTGCAAAAGAACATTGGAGACTATGGATGCTTAAAAAATACGGACTTCCCTACCTCTATTGGAACAAAATGATGAAAGGGCAAGACGTATAAAAATAAATTTAATAAGGTTAGAAAAGGTAATCGTATTCTAAATAAGATTGCCTTTTTTTATGGCGTATTACGCGCTTTCACTTCAAGTCCGCAATGTTTTGCCTCTATTTTTAAATGTTTTGCAAGAGCTTCCTGCCGGTCGCTTTTCAAAACAAAAAAATATAAGGCAATCCATTTTACGGGCTTTTCGTTCAATCCCTAACGCAAATCGTCAACTTAAGGATAGTTGAGTAAAAAAAATGCACTATAATAGTGCGTTTTTTGTGGTTTTATGCACTATTATAGTGCGTTTTTTGTATTTTTGCGCCAAACTATTAGAAATGAATCAATTAATTGAATATTCGACTAATCTACTTAAACAAGTTGATACTAAATTTGTAAGATATTTACACAACGAAATCAATTGGAACAATAGGTTAATTGGAATTATAGGGGCTAGAGGTGTTGGCAAAACAACCTTGGTGCTTCAATATATCAAGCAATCACTCGATGAGAAAAAGGCACTTTATGTAACAGCTGAGGACTTGTTTTTTAGTACACATACACTGATTGAGCTAGCCACTGAATTTGTCAACTATGGAGGAAAACACCTTGTTATAGATGAAATTCACAAATACGAAAAATGGTCAAAAGAATTAAAGTTAATCTACGATTTACATCCAAATTTACAAGTCATATTTACAGGCTCATCTGTTTTAGACATTAAAAAAGGGAATGCAGATTTAAGCAGAAGAGCCATTATTTACTTTATGAGGGGGTTATCATTTAGGGAATACCTAGGTTTGTTTCATCAAATTAATTTACCCGCATACAGCCTGACGGAAATACTTCAATTAAAAGCAGATTTTTCTTCTCTTGAAGCGCCTCTCCCTTATTTTACCACCTATTTGAATTCAGGATATTATCCATTTTCCTTAGAAGATGATTTTGAAATTCGTCTTCGCCAAATAATTAATCAAACCATGGAAGTTGATATTCCTTTCTTTGCTGGGATGAATATTTCGACCGCAAGAAAAATTAAGCATCTTCTAAGCATAATTGCCACAAGCGTTCCCTTTAAACCGAACTTTAGTAAAATTGCTGAAATAGTAGGAGTAAGTAGAAATAATATTGCTGATTACTTAAACTACTTAGAAGAGGCAGGACTTATCATACAAATTTCACTTCCTAAAATAGGTATAAGAAGTATTGGTAAAACCGAAAAAATCTATCTGGAAAACACCAACTTAGCTATGGCTTTAAGTGAAGATAAAACGAATATTGGAACACTTAGAGAAACATTTTTTCTCAATCAAGTTAGTGTCAAACATACGATTAGTCTGTCTGCAAAAGTTGATTTTCAAGTGGAAGACTTCCAATTTGAAATTGGAGGTAAAAACAAAAAGAAAAAACAAATTGAAAACATACCTAATTCATATATCGTGAAAGATGATATAATTAATGGTTTTGGAAATGTAATTCCGTTGTGGCATTTTGGGTTTTTATATTAGAAACCAACATCAAAAACTTTCAAATTTCCCAATTATCGCATATTCAATAAACTCAATTTGAGCTTACGTCATAAGACTTTTTCAACAGTAAGTTGCATTGCGGTTCGTACTAATCAACCTCCCACTCTTTAGAAGTACGATAAACAACACCTTTAAACAAAGCCACAAGCTCTTCGCCTCGTTTGATTTCAACCACCTGAAAACCGAGTTTGTTCTTAGATAACTCTAGTTTAGTTTCGGCGGTAATATAATCTTCTTCCTGAAGTGCTTCAATATGATTAATCGAAGTTTCTATTGATACTGCAAATTTACCGTGGGTATTTGCAGCAAACCCAAAAGCAGTATCGGCCAATGAATAGGTAATTCCTCCATGCGCTTTTTGCATGGAATTCAGCATTTCTTTTCTTATGCGAAGACCTAATTTACAATAACCAATTTTTACTTCAATAATTTCTATTCCCAACCACGAACTAAATGGGTCAAGAGAAAGCATTTTGTGCGGTATTTTTGTTGAGCTCATCTAGTTTTAATCTATTTATCTCTCTTAATTTGTGAATTCTTAAATTCAAAAAGTAAATGTAATTTTCAGATTAGTTATTTTAAAAACAAACAATCAAAGCTGTAAATTTAAATCTCAAAAACCTCTCTTTTCTCGCTCATCTTCCTCAACAACGGACTACATCGGTACCTATCTTCTCGGTATGTATCGTATAATTTATCCATTTCTTCCACACACCAATCAATGCCTTTTTCGTTAGCCCACTTCAGCAGACCTTTAGGGTAATTCACTCCTTTGGTCATGGCTAAATCAATATCTTTAGCGGTGGCAATTTTTAAAAATAAAGCATCGGCTGCTTCGTTAATAAGCATCACCAAAATCCGATTAAAAATTTTATTTCCTAAAGCTTCATCTTGAATGGGGTTTGCTTTTTCGGCTCCTTCTGCATAATTGTAGTAACCCCTACCCGATTTCCTTCCTAAATATCCTGCTTCAGCATATCGTTTTTGTGTAAATGAGGGTTTGTATCGTGGGTCAAAATAAAAAGCAGTAAACACTGTTTCAGTTACGGTATAATTCACATCATTTCCAATAAAATCCATTAATTCAAAAGGCCCCATTCTAAATTTGCCGATGCTTTTCATGGCCCAATCAATGGTGGCGAATCCTTTTTCGCCTTCGGGTAAACCCTCAAAGCCTTCTTCATAAATTCGCAATGCTTCTCCATAAAACGGACGCGCTACACGGTTTACAATAAAGCCAGGTGTATCTTTTGCTTTTACCGCCACTTTATCCCAAGACTGAATAATAGAAAAAACTTGATTAAAAACTTTTACAGAAGTTTGAACAGCTGGAATAATTTCTACCAATGGCATTAAGGGCGCAGGATTGAAAAAGTGAATTCCAATACAACGTTCAGGATTTTTTAAACAAGAGGCTATTGAAGCAATAGACAAGGAGGAAGTATTACTTGCCATAATCGCATCTTTCTTTTGAATGCCTTCCAGCTCCTGAAAAACATTTTGTTTCACCTGAAGGTTTTCTACAATAGCCTCTATGGTTAAGTCGGCGTCGTGTAAATCTTGTAAACTTTCTACATAAGAAATATTGCCTTGAATTCTTTTTTTCTCGACTTCATCAATTCGACCTTTTTCAATTAAGCGGTTTAAAATTTTATCTAATGAATTGCTTGCTTTTTCTAAAGCTTCTTTTTTAGTATCATAAAGCTTCACTTTGCAATTGGCTGTTGCTGCAACTTGAGCAATTCCGCTACCCATTGTTCCACTTCCTATAATAGCTATGTGCATAATTCTTTTTGTTTTATAGTAAACTACAACTTGTTATTGCTTAAAGCTCTTTATAAATAATAACCTCAAGCGTGATTTAGGATAATAATTATAATAATCTGAGTAACAAAGGTAAATATTTTTTGAATGCTGAGTGAACTGATTTTAATTTATAATTACTGGAAAAAACAGAACTTTTTAAATTTCATTCAATAATTAAAAATCTAAAAATAGATGGTTAAGCAACAGTTATATTGAAAACCATAAAACAAAAAACCCTTACAGAAAAGCAAGGGTTTTGATCGAAAAATCAATAAGTTATATTCTTCTAGACACAAGATTAACCATTCATAGAAATCAAAAATTCTTCGTTTGATTTTGATTGTTTAATTCTATCATTAATGAATTCCATTGCTTCAATAGGGTTCATATCGGCTAAGTAACGTCTCATAATCCACATTTTTTGTACTACATTTTCAGGCAGTAATAAATCATCACGTCTTGTACTTGATGAGTTTAGATCGATTGCAGGGAATATTCTTCGATTAGCTATTCTTCGATCTAATTGAAGTTCCATATTTCCTGTTCCTTTAAACTCTTCAAAAATGACTTCGTCCATTTTAGAACCTGTATCGGTTAATGCTGTAGCAATAATGGATAAAGAACCACCGTTTTCAATATTTCTAGCTGCTCCAAAAAAGCGTTTTGGTTTGTGCAGTGCGTTAGCATCTACCCCTCCACTCAACACCTTTCCAGAAGCCGGTTGTACGGTGTTATAAGCTCTAGCCAAGCGGGTAATAGAATCAAGTAAAATGACTACATCATGACCGCTTTCTACCAAACGCTTTGCTTTTTCAATGACAATATTAGCTACTTTTACGTGTTCATGAGCCTCTTTATCAAAAGTAGAAGCAATTACTTCACCATCTACATTTCGCTGCATATCGGTAACCTCTTCGGGACGCTCATCAATAAGCAATACAATTTGATAAACCTCAGGATGGTTGGCAGCAATTGCATTAGCTATATCTTTTAATAGCATTGTTTTACCTGTTTTAGGTTGAGAAACAATCATTCCTCGCTGCCCCTTACCAATTGGCGAAAACAAGTCCATGATACGAGTAGAAACACTTGCTCTTCGTTCAGCTAACTTAAATTTTTCTTGAGGAAAAAGAGGGGTTAAGTGTTCAAATGAAACACGATCCCTTACCACTTGAGGGTCTAATCCATTAATTTTATTTATGCGTATTAAAGGAAAATATTTTTCACCTTCTTTTGGGGGTCTAACTTGACCTAATACTGTATCACCTGTTTTTAACCCAAATAATTTTATTTGTGACTGAGATAAGTAAATGTCATCTGGAGAAGATAAGTAGTTATAATCGGAAGACCTTAAAAAACCATATCCGTCAGGCATTAATTCTAAAACGCCTTCACTTTCTATGATTGCGTCAAACTCGTAATCGGGTTTGGTATATTTATTTTTATTAATTGAAGTTGAATCTTGTTTTCTAGATTCGGGTTTAGTAGGTTTAGATTGGTCTTTACTAGATTTGTTCGTGTGTTGTTTTTTAGGTTTTACTTCTGGTTTTGAAGAAGTATTTTTCTGTTCAGGCTTTTTATCGAACCTTTTTTCTGGTTTAGTTTGTGATTTAGCCTCGTTTTTTTCTTGAGGTTTTTCAGAAGTAACTTCTTTTTTGGGGTGACTAACTTTAGGAGAATGCTTAGGACTAGGAGACTTCTGGGGTTGATCTTTAGGCTTCTGTTTTTTTGCAACAGGATCGTTTTTCTTAATGCGTTTTCGTCTTTGCTGCTTTTCCAAATTTTCTTTAGCCAAGTCATTAGAATTTTTAGGAGTTTCTTTAAATGCACCAGCAGAAGAAACAGCTTGAACTGCCTCTGATTTGGTCTCATTTTTATCTTTATTGAGAACCTCTTTAACTTTATGAGGGTTAGCTGCCTGAAAATCAAGAATTTGATAAACGAGATCTAATTTTTTTAAGCTTCTAAATTTTGGGATTCTGAGTTCTTTAGCCATTGCCTGTAACTCAGTCAATTTCATTGATTTTAATTCGATTATTTCTAACATGAATACATTAAATATTTTGTATAATAAGTATTTGATTGTTGGTTACTTAAACCCTTATGCGAAGAATTATACTGCAATTATACAACATTATTTTAATTTTACACAGCTTAATTTAAAAAATCAATTATTTTTGTACGAAATTTAGATGTAATATGATACAAAGAAAACAAAGCCTTTATTTATTGGTGGTAGTTATACTTTCTTCTTTATTACTTAGCACTTTTCCGCTATGGAAAAACGAAAGTCTAGAGGTTCAGTTTGCCTTTAATTTCGCTCCTAGTTTAATTGGTGTAAGTGCTTCAGCAGTTTTGGCATTAATAAGTATATTTCTTTTTAAAAACAGAAAGCTGCAGTTTGTTTTAGGAAGAATAAATATACTTATCAACTTTTTTATAATAGGATTTTTTGTTTACTGGTCACTAAACTTATCTGGAGAAACGCAAGTTTCAGAGAAAGGTATTGGGATGTTTGTGCCCCTTGTTTCTATCGTGTTTTTAGTATTGGCTAATAAAGCCATTAAAAAGGACGAAGATCTCGTAAAATCTGTTGACCGTTTCAGATAAAACCTATAATCTTAGTGTGTTAGTGAGAAAGCCTGAATTAATTTTCAGGCTTTTTTTTTGGCTGGAGTTTAATACCAACTTAACCATCAAATGTAACTATTTAGCTCATTCATTTCCTGCTAAATTTCCCTGTTCATTATTACCATTCTGTTCGTACAAGATGTAAACTAATCATTGTCTTATCTAGGAAAAAATAATGGTGTTTAATAATCAAATTGGTATAAAAATTAAAAAAGCCGACTTATTCCTAAGCCGACTTTTAATATAAATTCAGTTAAAATATTGACTATTTAAGCTTCTTTTTAACCTCTACTTCTTGATAAGCTTCAATGATATCTCCAATTTTGATATCGTTGTAATTCTTTATTTGCATACCACAATCATAGCCTTTAGAAACTTCTTTTACATCATCTTTAAAACGTTTAAGCGCAGTAAGAGTTCCGGTGTGTACTACAATTCCATCACGGATAATGCGAATATTCGAATTTCTATAAATCTTACCTGAAGTTACCATACAACCAGCAATGGTTCCAACTTTAGAAATTTTGAAAGTTTCTCTAATTTCTGCATTTCCTGTAATCTCTTCTTTCAATTCAGGAGAAAGCATACCTTCCATGGCATCTTTGATGTCGTTTATAGCATCATAGATAATTGAGTAAGCTCTAATATCAATCTCTTCTTTATCGGCTAATTGTCTAGCTGCACCAGCAGGTCTTACATTAAATCCAATAATTACCGCATCTGAAGCCGAAGCTAATAACACGTCAGATTCAGTAATTGCACCTACCCCTCGATGGATAATATTTACCTGTATTTCTTCGGTTGAAAGTTTTTGAAGACTGTCTGTTAAGGCTTCTACAGAACCATCAACATCAGCTTTAAGAATTACATTTAATTCTTTGAAATCACCTATAGCAATTCTTCTTCCAATTTCATCAAGGGTAATATGTTTCTTTGTTCTAACGCTTTGCTCACGTTGAAGTTGGGTTCGTTTAGAAGCAATATCTTTAGCTTCTCTTTCGTCTTCCATTACTTGGAAAGTATCTCCTGCCTGTGGGGCGCCATCTAAACCAAGAATTGAAACGGGAGTAGAAGGCCCAGCCTCTTTGATTTTCTTTCCACGCTCATCGTGCATGGCTTTTATTTTACCACTTGTAGTACCAGCTAAAATATAATCACCAATTTTCAAAGTTCCAGATTGAACTAAAATGGTAGAAACATAACCTCTACCTTTATCTAAGAAAGCTTCAACTACTGTACCTTTGGCTAGTCGGTTAGGATTTGCTTTTAGGTCTAGCAATTCAGCTTCTAGTAATACTTTTTCTAAGAGGTCTTCAACGCCATCTCCTTTTTTAGCAGAAATATCATGTGATTGAACTTTACCTCCCCAATCCTCTACAAGTAAATTCATGGCAGCCAGTTTTTCTTTAATTTTCTCTGGATTAGCTGTTGGTAAATCTACTTTGTTGATAGCAAATACAATAGGAACACCTGCAGCTTGAGCATGTGAAATGGCTTCTTTAGTTTGCGGCATTACATCGTCATCTGCAGCAATTACAATGATAGCAATATCTGTTACTTTTGCTCCTCTAGCACGCATAGCTGTAAAGGCTTCGTGACCAGGTGTATCTAAGAAAGCTATTTTCTGACCTCCTTTTAACTTCACTCCATAAGCACCAATATGCTGAGTAATTCCTCCGCTTTCGCCAGCAATCACGTTTTCTTCTCTAATAAAATCAAGTAAAGAAGTTTTACCGTGGTCAACGTGGCCCATAACAGTAACAATTGGTGCACGCGGCTCTAAGTCGTCTGGATTTTCTTCTTCAACTTCAATGTCTTCTTCAGCGTCTTCGCTTATAAATTCAACATCGTAACCAAACTCTTCTGCAACTACACTCAGTGTGTCTGCATCAAGACGTTGGTTCATTGTTACCATCATACCAAGCGACATACAAGCGGAAATGATTTTAGTTACAGAAACATCCATCATAATAGCCACTTCATTAACTGTAACGAACTCGGTTACTTTTAATGTTTTGCTTTCTTTTTCTTGTTGGTCAAGTTCTTGTTGTGTTTTTTCTTTGTGTTGCTGTCTTTTATCTTTTCTATATCGAGCAGCTTTATTTTTTCCTCCTTTACCTTGAAGTTTTTCAAGCGTTTCTCTAACTTGTTTTTGTACTTCTTCTGCAGAAGGCTCTTCTTTTACAACACGCGGTGCAGGCTTATTATTTCTTCTTCCTTTACCCGTAGGTTTGTTTTTGTCGAAAGGTCGTTTACCTGTGTTTGAAGTTCCAGGCTTATCTTTAACAATACGTTTGCGCTTACGTTTTTTGTTAGCGTTATTGTCTTTTGGTTTTTCTTTTTTCTTTTTATCGTTAAACTTACCTAAATCAATTTTATCACCAGTAAAATTTGGTCCTTTCAGTCTTTTATACTTAGTTTCTACATGACCGTTATCGGTTTCACCAGGTTCGGCTTCATTTCGTTGAGCCGGTTGATTAGGAACTTTAGTTTTTTCGATCTGAGTTATTTTTTCAGCTTCCTTTTTTTGAGGTTTATTTTCAGTCCTTTTAGCATCCGATTTAGCATCTTCTTTTTTAGGCTGAGGTTTTTGTTTTTTATTGGATTCACCAGAAGGCTTTTGAGCAAACTTATTGTTCTTTTCAAGATCAATTTTACCCACTGTTTTAGGTTTAGCCAACTCTTTCTTAGCACGGAGAATTTCTTCTTGTTTCTCACGTTCTTTTCTAGCGGCTTCCTCTTTCTCTTTTATTAGCTGAAGTTCTTTTTCACGTTGCTTTTTAAGCTCCTCCTTTTCTTTCTTTTTTTCTTCAGAAACCTCTTTAGAAGCCACCTTCTTACTTTTATCTGTTTCAAATTTATCAGATAAAAGTTGGTAAACTTCGTTAGAAATTTTTGTAGTAGGTCTAGCTTCAATTTCATGACCTTCAGCAGTTAAATATTCTACTGCTCGGTCTAATGAAATATTAAACTCTCTTAAAACCTTATTTAATCTTATTTTTTTCTCTTCAGCCATAAATTGCCAATATAATTTCGTGTCAAAAATACACAAAGAATAGTTTATGTAATACTATTCTTCAAATTCTTCTTTTAAAATTCGTACTACTTCGTAAATAGTTTCTTCTTCTAGGTCTGTTCTTCTTACTAAATCATCTACCTCTTGTTCCAAAATACTTTTAGCTGTATCTAAACCAATCTTAGTAAACTCTTTGATAATCCAGTCATCAATTTCATCTTTAAATTCAGATAATTCTACGTCATCTTCAACGCCTTCTCTAAAGACTTCAATTTCAAACCCGGTAAGTTTTCCTGCAAGTCTGATGTTATGCCCTCCTCTTCCAATAGCTTTAGAAACCTCATCGGGCTTGAGCGAAACTTCAGCGGTATTGTTTTCTTCATTAATTTTTAAGGAAGAAACTTTAGCAGGGCTTAAAGCTCTGGTTATATAAAGATGATTATTGGTTGTATAATTAATTACATCAATGTTTTCATTGCCTAATTCCCTTACAATTCCGTGAATTCTAGACCCTTTCATCCCCACACAGGCTCCAACTGGATCAATACGATCATCATAAGTATCAACAGCCACTTTGGCTTTTTCACCAGGAATTCGAACAGCATTTTGAACGGTAATTAAACCATCAAAAACCTCCGGGATTTCTTGCTCAAACAATTTAATTAAAAATTGAGGCGAAGTCCTAGAAAGTATAATATTAGGTTTATTACCTCTGAGCTCTACACTGTGAATAACCCCTCTAACGCTATCTCCTTTTCGATAAAAATCGCTAGGTATTTGGTGTTCTTTTGGGAGAACTAATTCGTTTCCATCGTCATCCACTAAAATAACCACTTTATGCCTAACATGATGAATTTCAGCAGTATAAATCTCACCTTCTAAATCTTTAAAGTACTTAAATATGTTGGTATTATCATGCTCGTGAATTTTAGAGATTAAGTTTTGACGAAGTGACAAAATAGCTCTTCTACCTAAATCAGACAATTTCACTTCTTCAGAAACATCCTCACCAACCTCAAAATCGGGTTCAATTTTTCTAGCAGCAGATAACGAAATTTCTTGGTTATCATCTTCAACTTCACCGTCATTTACTACAATTCTATTACGCCAAATTTCTAAATCACCTTTATCGGGATTTATGATTATATCAAAATTATCATCTTGTCCAAATTTTCTTTTTAAAGCACCTCTAAAAACCTCTTCTAAAATAGCCATTAAGGTTACTCTATCAATTAGCTTGTTATCTTTAAAATCTGAAAACGAATTGATTAAATCAATATTTTCCATACTATTTTTTATTAAATATTACCATCACTTTAGCTATTTCAATTTCATCGTAAGGAAGGTCTTTTGTTATATTTACGGTATGCTTTCCTTTACCAATAGGTTTTGGCTCTCTAGCTTTCCATTCTAAAGAAATAAAGTCATCATTTACCCCTACCAAATCGGCTTTAATTTGCACGCCATCTTTAAGCTTAACCTCAAGTTTTCTGCCAAGATTTTTCTTAAATTGACGCGGCAAGACCAAAGGTTCTGAAACTCCAGGTGAAGCCACCTCTACAGAAAAATCAACCTCATCACGGTCTAATTGATGTTCTATTTTTCTACTTACCGCTATACAATCCTGAATAGACACATTGTCGTCACTATCTATAATCACACGTATCTGGTGATCTGAAGTGACCTCATGTTTAATCAGAAACAGCGAAGAATTCTCCTCGAGCGCTTCGTTTAAAAATACAGTTGACTTTTCCTTTAAATTTGACATAAGTACCAAAAAAAGGGAACATAATTAGTCCCCTCCATCCTCGTTTTAATTCGGTGCAAATATAGGTATTTTATGCTAATTAAAAAACTTTATGAGATTTATATTCATAAGATTAAAAATTAAAGACAAATCATTAAACTAACTAAGATACAAAAGTTTAAACCAAATAGTTTTTCTAGAATTAAAATTATACACGTGTAAACACAAGTATCTTAATTAAGTTAATCAATCAATTCAATCAAATTTTATCGCTGAAATGACAAAAATCGTTTTTTACAAAAAACATTCTACTTATTTTTGCTAAATACTTAACAAAATTGTACATTTATAACAAATAATAACAAAATGAAAAGAATACTAGTTCCTACCGATTTTTCACCTTTAGCCGAATCGGCTCTTAAGATTGCGGCGCAGATAGCAAAGAAACATGATGGAGAAATTTTTCTTCTACACCTATTAGACCTGCCCTTAGATTTAGTAGATAAAGGAAGTTCTAGCCAAAATCTCCCTGAATCTATATTTTTTATGAAGTTAGCTCACCAACGCTTTACAGAAGCTATGGAAAAACCTTATTTAAAAGACCTAAAGATTCATGAAACAGTTGAATTTAGTGCTGCATTTGAAGGAATTATGGAGGTAAGTCAAAACAATAACTGCGACTTGATTATTATGGGGTCTCACGGAGCCGAAGGAGCGAAGGAAGTCTTTATTGGTTCTAACACAGAAAAAGTGGTTAGGTATTCTGAAATTCCTGTTTTAGTGGTCAAACACAATCAAGAAGAATTTGATGCAAAAAAGTTTGTTTATGCCACCAATCTCTCTATTGAAACAGCGAAATCATTTCAACAGGCCTTGAGTTTTGCGGAAAAGTTAAACGTTGAAATTGATGTGGTTTTCATCAATACACCTGCTAAATTTAAAACTTCAAAAGACATTGATGATCGCATTAAATCGTTTAAAAGTGCTGTAGGCGAAGGAAACTATCACGTAACTGTTCAAAGCGACAAAAACACAGAAGACGGCATTTTGAATTATGCAAGGAAAGTAAAAGCCGATGTTATAGGTATTGGTACCCATGGTAGAAAAGGATTGAGCCGCCTAATTAATGGTAGCCTTAGTGAAGATCTTGTTAATCATGCTAAACGACCTGTGGTAACATTTAAAATTAAGTAAACTTAAGCATCAAAAAATTCCTGAGCCGAAATATAAAAAATTTCGGCTTTTAATTTTAAAAAATAATAATGAGAAAAATTGAACATATTGGTATTGCCGTAAACAATATTGAAGAAGCTACTAAAACTTACGAACTTCTTTTCAATAAAAAGGCATACAAAGAAGAAGAGGTTGCTTCTGAGGGGGTTAAAACCGTTTTTTTTGAAACTGGAGAAAGTAAAATTGAACTTCTAGGAGCTACCTCTTCTTCTAGTCCAATTGCCAAGTACCTTGAAAAAAAAGGCGAAGGCATCCATCACATTGCGTTTGCTGTTGATAATATTAATAAAGAGATTAAACGTCTAGAAACGGAGGGGTTTCAATTAATCAATAAAGAAGCTAAACCGGGAGCCGACCAAAAAATAATAGCCTTTTTACACCCAAAATCTAATCATGGTGTTTTGATAGAGTTGTGTCAAGATGCGTAACTATTATTCATTTAAATTCAAAATTGAGATGACTAACTATTTTTAAACTCATCCAAAAAATACAAAATCCTGTTCTTTGCATTATGTTGAGAACCAAAAATGTGTTTGATGAGTTTTCCTTGCTGGTCAAAAAACAACCAAGTTGGCGTTCCCTCGGCCTCATAAAAATCGTACATCAGATGTTCGTTGTCTATATAAATGGGTAGCGGACTTTTTTGATGAACAAAAACCGACAATAATTCTTGCTTTGTGAATTTTTGTCCGCCTAAATTAGAATGAATTAAATTGACATTTATCCATTGATGTTTTTGGGCTATTTCCCAAGCCATAGGTATTGCCCTTCCCGTACATCCTAAACAAAATTGGTGGTAAACCAAAAAAAGGCTAAGCTGATTAGAATCAACTATTTTTGAAAGCTGTACCGGCTCATTTTCTATATTGGTTAACCTAAAATGTTCCATCTTAACTATATGCTATTTCTAAATTTATTCAACAAACCTCAATTAAATAACCTACAAGCAGGTTGATTTTCATTAACAACAAAGCCCCGCTCAGGCGAGCAAGGCTTTGAATTAACTAACCAATCTATTATGAAAAAACTTCATCCACTGCAAATATATGTACTAAGTAAGAAGTGACAAAATAAAAAGCAGAAAAAAACCTACAAAAAACACAAATTAACTTTTTTTAAACATTAATTTAAACTACATCATCATCAAATTACAACCTCTAATATCACTATGATCAAACCTACCTAGGACTTCATAAGTGTTAGATGAAATTTGTTTACCTAAATCTTGGGTAGCTACAAAAGATAAGCTACTTACGTTGGCTAAATCAATAAAATTAATCCCTCCTACTTTAGTTTCTTTTACATAACTCAAAGGATCTTCTGTATCTCTTAACATAAACTGTAAGCTAGGTGGGCATTCAAAAACGCCATTCTTTATTGCGTAAGATTGAGAAAGCATTTCAGTCATTCCATATTCACTTGCTATGCCTGATTTCCCAAAACCAAACTTTAATTGTTGGTGAAGTTCTTCTCGTATAATTTCTTTTCGTTTACCTTTCATGCCTCCTGTTTCCATAAGTATAAGATTAGACAAGTCTAGTTGATGTAATTCTTGACTATAATTTTCAGCAAATTCTAAAAGAGCAAACGAAACTCCAATTAGTAGGCATTTTTTTCCTTGCTTTGAAACAGCCATTAATGTGGCTAAAAGTTCATCGTAATTATTTAGAAAAAAACCACTCTCATTAAACTGACTTTGATTAATCATATGATTGACCATATAGATCAAAGACGACCCAGAGCGCTCTAAGTAAGAAGGCAATAAACCCAAAATAACATAATCTTGCATTGGTCCATAAAAGTGTTCAAAATTCATTTTAAAATTGGCCTCGTATTCTTCAATTTTAGGAATAAAATGCTGACTTGGTCTTGAGCTTGTGGTACCACTACTTGTAAAAACTTTAGAAAAGCTTGAAAATTTAGTGTTTTTAATTTCGTATTGCTTAAAAAGAGAAATTGGCAAAAAAGGGAGTTCGGTTAATTGACTTACATTTTCAGGAGACTTATTCAATAAGTTACAAAACTCTTGATATACAGGCACCTGATTATATTGAAACTTAAACACTTCGAGTGCAGTAAGCTCAAATCCTTTTTTATGAATTGAATCAATACAAGTAAAATAATCCAAAGTCTTGGAATGTTTAAATGAAATACAAAAATAAACAACCGCCTCTAAGTTGAAGCGGTTGTTAGATTAATTATAAAAAGAATATGATTATTTAATAATCAATTTTCTAGTTGTATTTTGATTTCCTTGTTTAAAGTTTACCATATAAACTCCCGCGTTTAAAGAGTTCACATCAAGTTTTGTTGTGCGGTTAATTTTTGTAGCAAAGACCTTTTTACCAGTAACATTGTAAATACTCACTTCAAAAGATTCTCCTGAGGGTACTTCAAGATGAACAAAGTTTGAAGCTGGATTAGGATACAAACTAAATTGTGTTTTCTCAAATCCATTGATGCTTAAAACAACGTTGATGTCTTCAGAATCTCTAGGAAAAATCTGTGCTGTTCCATTAAACTGAGAACCAACACCTCTTAATCCGTCTAATGTTCCTGTTGGAATAATTGTGCCTATGTAGTCTGCAGAAAAGAATTCAGTTCTAATTACAGAAGTATCTTGACCATCGGTAAAATCATAATTTTGACCTGTTCCAAATTCTATAGTTCCATCGGCATCAACAAAGGAAACATTTTCAAAACCTACTAAAGTAGATTCGTAAGTTTCAAAATCAGCAAGATATTGAGACAAAGTGATAATTTGAGTGGCTGGCATTTGATTACCAACTACTACTCCATTATCTGATGAAGGCACTAACTGTAAAACTCCATTAAAAACAGCAGTTTCGCCTACTAAGTTAGTAACTTGGTCACCCGCTTCATAAGCATCCTCAGCAATTACTTCAGATTGGTCATAAATCATAATTCCAGAAAAACTATCGTCTTGAAACCATTTTCTATTATTGAAACCATCTGCGTGAGACATTGTAGAAACCCCAGTAATTTCGTAAAATCTTCCTTCACCATTGGCTTCAAAATCAGCTCTTAATTCAGTAATGTTTTGAACTTGAATAATGTCAGCTACACTAAATTCGATAGTTGCAGAAGCAACTACACTTTGTCCTTCTAGTAATTCAACTTCAACAGCATAAGTTTCTCCGTTTTGAGTAGTTAAATTAAAAGGAGAAGTTACTCCTGTAGTAGTTGAACCATTTACAGTAATATCAAATTGAGCTCCATCAGGTTCGTTTTGAGTACTAAAAGAAATATCTACACTCGTGGTTCCTGGATTTAAAACTGCATTGTTAGCAGGTGAATCAATAAACACACTAGGGTCGTTATTTCCGCTACCTGGAGTATAAGTTCCTATACCTATAATAGATTCAAAAGTTGAACCACCTTGACAAGTTCCTTCACCATCCAAAGCACCATTAGAAAAAGACCAATTGCCCGCAAAAAAACCTGCATCTGGACCTGTGCTATTGTTACGCTTTGCATAACCGTCTTTATATTCCCAAACTTCACCTGTTCCATCAGTAGCTTCTTCACCATATTGATCAATTACTGTAGTTGAAGCATCCTCAATAATACGAATACGATCGTCTCCATTAAAATTTACAGCACTTGAAGTTGTTGAAAGCACATTGGAAGCCGATGGATATTCTGTAGCAAAAGAATCATCTTCTTTATGAATATAAACAAAATCATCTGTAATTACACCTAAATCAGCTAAATTTAAAGCGTTTCCCCAAGTATCATTAGCATTGGTTTGTATCTCTAACGAATAATCAGCAAAATCAACAGTTCCCTGAGCATAAATCTCAACCACTTTAGGGTTTCCTCCTGAACAATCTCCATCAGAAATCATCGTTAAAACAGGAGTTTGGCCTAATGCAAATGCACTAATAAGTAAAGTTAGCAATAAAGTAATTTTTTTCATTGTATTTGTTATTTATAATTTTGAACAAAAATACAAAAATAAAAAGGAACGTATTCGAACTGAATTTGAATTAACGATTTAATAACCCATCGCCCTATTTTTTAAAGTTTACATTAAATTTACATGTCATGCTGGTTTTAGTAATTATTTCTTAACTTTAAGCTTTAAATTAGCTTGTACATTTGCAGTGAATAATAATAGACTAATGAAGAAAAAAAACACGCTTATATTAGTGGTTGACGACGAACCAGATATCTTAGAAATTTTAAGTTATAACCTGAAAAATGAAGGCTACCAAGTAGCTTTGGCCGAAGATGGCCTTGAAGCTATTGAAAAAGCAAAAGAATTAAAACCTAATCTCATTATTTTAGATGTTATGATGCCCGAAATGGATGGCATTGAAGCATGTAGTAAAATTAGAGAAATAGATAGCTTAAAAAATACCATCATCACTTTCTTGACAGCAAGAAGCGAAGATTATTCTCAAATTGCTGGTTTTGAAGCTGGAGCAGACGACTACATCAACAAACCCATTAAACCAAAGCTACTTATAAGTAAGGTAAAATCACTGCTTAGAAGATTTAAAGAAGAACAAACTAAAAGTGAAATTTATTCGGTAGGCAACATAACTATAAACAGGTTAGAGTACAAAGTAGTTTTATCAGGTGAAGAAATGACACTTCCAAGAAAAGAATTTGAACTTTTAGCACTTTTAACTTCAGCTCCAAATAAAGTCTTTAAACGCGATGAAATTTTAGATACCGTTTGGGGAAATGATGTAGTAGTTGGAGGAAGAACAATAGATGTTCACATTAGAAAATTAAGAGAAAAAATAGGACCAGAAAAAGTACAAACCGTTAAAGGGGTTGGCTATAAGTTTAAAAACTAATGGGTACTAAACTAAAAAAAACCTACAAATTTGCTTTTTATACATCATCGCTTCTTACCTTAGTGTTAAGCGGGTTAATCGTAATTTATGAACTGGTTTTTCACACTGTTATATGGAGTTCAGTTTTAATTTATGCACTTGTTTGTTTTATAGCATCTTTCTTTATCATTCAATATAGGGTTGAACATTTTATCTACCGAAGAGTGAAATCTATTTACAATAGTGTCTCCCTTCTTGATGCAGCTTCTTTAAGGAAAGATAGTATTACTACAGATATGGCGTCGCTAAAAGCTGAAGTTGAAAAGTTTGCTCAAGACAAAAAACTAGAAATTGAAAGCCTTAAAGTTAGAGAAAACTTTAGAAAAGAATTTATGGGAAATATTTCGCATGAATTAAAAACCCCACTATTTACCGTTCAAGGCTACATTATGACGCTCCTAGACGGAGCCATTAAAGACAAAAAAGTAAGAAAAAAATACCTTAAACGGGCAAGTAAAGGCGTAGATCGATTACTTTATATTGTAAAAGACTTGGATATGATTACCAAGTTGGAAACGGGAGATATGACTTTATTTAGAGAGGATTTTAACCTTAATGAAGTAATTGAAAATGTAGTTGAACTTATTGAAATGAAGGCAACTAAAAAAAATATAGAGGTAGAAGTAATCTCTCCAGAAGACGCCGTAATGGTTTCGGCAGACCAAGAAAGAATCCAACAAGTCTTAACCAATTTAATTGTTAACTCTATTAAGTACGGAAACAGAGATGGATATATTAAAGTTTCTGTTGAAGAATTTAATGAAGATAAGTATTCGATCAAAGTACAAGACAATGGTATTGGCATTGAAGAAGAAAATTTACCTCGACTTTTTGAACGATTTTTTAGAGTTGACAAGTCAGGCTCAAGAAAAGAAGGAGGATCAGGTCTTGGATTGGCCATTGTAAAACACATTTTGGAAGCCCATGAAGAACAAATTACTGCAACTTCAAGCTTTGGGGAAGGCAGTACGTTTATCTTTACTTTACAAAAAACAAAACCAACAACAACTAAAGAAACAACAAGTAAATTAGGCCTATTCTTTTAAAGTTAACTTCACCATAAAAAACAATAAAAACTTCATTTACAAACAATGTTTATGTCTAATACACCCTAATTCAAAATAAGTCTTTATTGAAAATTTACATTAATTAATTAAACATCAATCTACACAAAAATAGGTTTTTTCAAAGCTGCTTTATCTAATTTGAAATATGTAATTTTGCCAAAAGATATAAATACATTCAAGTGGGTAGCAAAAATAAACTGAAACGTTTTAAGGAAAACGAAACTTTTGAAAACGTAGTTCAACCTAGTAGAGAGGAGATTGTCAATCAAACTTATCCATTAAAAGGAAAATGGACAAGTGAGTTTTTTAAAAATGGAAAACCTTTAATCCTAGAACTAGGTTGTGGCAAAGGCGAATATACTGTTGGTCTAGCTAAACGTTATCCTGAGTATAATTTTTTAGGGATAGACATTAAAGGAGCAAGATTTTGGCGCGGTGCAAAAACAGCACTTGAAGAAGGAATTAATAACGCTAAGTTTTTACGTACGCAAATTGAATTGGTTGATCAAATCTTTGCCCCTGGTGAAGTTCATGAAATTTGGATTACATTTCCAGACCCACAGATTAAATACCAACGCTCCAAACACCGAATGACAAATCCAGATTTTTTAAAAAAATACCATCAAATTCTAAAACCTGAAGGTGTTGTTCACCTAAAAACAGATAGCGAATACATGCATGGTTATACTTTAGGTTTACTTCAAGGCAGCGGACATGAAATTCTATACGCTCATCATGACATTTATAAAAATACTGAAGCTCCTGAAGAAATTGTAAGTATTCAAACTTTCTACGAAGCCCAATACCTTGAACAAGGAAAACCCATTACTTATACTAAATTTAGGCTAAATTATTAAGCGTTGGAAACACTGCTCCTTTTTATCACCACTTTTGCAGCCGCTTTTGCGGGGGTTTTTCCGCCGGGCTTAGTCAATATGAGTGTGGTAAAAATGAGTTTGGAACGTACACAAAAAGATGGGTTACTTATGGCGGTTGGTGCTTCAGTAACCGTCTTTTTTCAAGCTTTACTTGGAGTTGTCTTAGCTAGGTATATTTTTAAACACCCTGATGCAGAAGGAATGCTTCTACGAACAGGATTGGTTATTTTAGCCATTTTATTCGTCTTTTTTTTATTTCAAGGAAACAAGAACAAAAATGTAAAACAAATTAAAAGCGTCTCGGGATGGAGTTTTTTTAAGGGGTTGGGCGTTTCAGCTATCAACCTTTTCCCAATTCCATTTTTTATGGTATTGAGTACACTTCAGAAAAAATTACCGGGAACCTCATACACTCCAATCGCTATTTTTGTGTTTAGTTTTGCAGCTTGCTTAGGAACATTACTCATGCTTTATTTATACATTGTTTCCTTTGCTAAGTTAGACGAAAAACTTCCAAAGCTTAAAAAGTATTCTAATTTTGTGATGGCAATTTTGATGCTGATTTTAATTCTAGTTACAAGTGTAAGAATTTACTATGGGTAAGGACAAGCAAGATTTTTTTGAAAAAGTGTATGATTTGGTAAGACAAATACCTAAGGGAAAAGCAACTAGCTACGGTGCAATTGCCAAGGCATTAGGCGCTCCCAAAAGCAGTCGCGTAGTTGGCTATGCTATGAATCATTCACACACCTACGATGATGTTCCCGCGCACCGAGTAGTAAATAGAAATGGTGTACTCACTGGAAAACATCATTTTTCTGCCTCAGACGCTATGCAAAGATTACTTGAAGATGAAGGAATTAAAGTTGAAAATGACCAAATTATTAATTTTGAAAAGCATTTTTGGATTCCTCCACTAAGTACTGGAAATGATTCAGAAAATTAAAATCATTCAATAGAAACAGAATTTATACCGTTTGCAAAATATGGGGGGATGTAGGCTTTAGCCAAACTTTTTAATTATCAATAGCACAAACAAAAAACCCTGAATAAATTCAGGGTTTTTAGATCATTTAAAAAGATATAATGAATTACTCTCCCATAAATGGATATCTGTAATCTTTTGCAGGAACAAAGGTTTCTTTGATTAATCGAGGGGAAACCCATCTAAGTAAGTTTAATTTAGAACCTGCTTTATCGTTGGTTCCACTAGCTCTTGCTCCTCCAAATGGTTGTCTTCCAACAACAGCTCCAGTACATTTGTCATTAATGTAAAAGTTTCCTGCTGCGTTTTCTAGAATTTTAGTCGCTAAAGTAGCCGCGTATCTATCGGTCGAAATAATTGAACCTGTAAGCGCATAGATACTAGTTTCATTTACTAAATGAAGCGTCTCTTCATACTTTTCATCTTCATATACATAAATGGTTAAAACAGGGCCAAAAAGTTCGGTTTCCATTGTTTCGTACTTTGGATTAGTAGTAACTATTACCGTAGGCTCAACAAACCAACCTTTTGATTTATCATAATTTCCACCGGCAATAATTTCTGCATCAGAAGCGGCTTTTGCTTGGTCAATATATTTAGCTAATTTATTAAAAGAATTTTCATGAATTACTGCTGTAATAAAATTACGCATATCTTCTGGAGAACCCATTTTGAAGGATTCAATGTCTTTTACCATAAAATCTTTTACTTGATTCCAAAGACTTTTTGGAACGTAAGCTCTTGAAGCGGCCGAACATTTTTGTCCTTGAAATTCAAAAGCACCTCTAACTAAAGCTGTTGAAACTACTTTTGCATCTGCTGAAGGATGAGCAACAATGAAGTCTTTACCTCCTGTTTCTCCTACAATTCTAGGATAAGATTTATAGGTATTAATATTTTGTCCAATTTTAGCCCAAAGTCCTTTAAAGACATCCGTACTTCCAGTGTAGTGTACACCTGCAAAATCAGGATGTGCTAAAATGGTATCGGTTATCATAACAGGATCTCCAACAATCATGTTGATTACTCCTGCTGGGACTCCTGCTTCTCTAAAAACGTCCATGACAACTTTTGCTGAATACATTTGGTGGTCACTTGGTTTCCAAACACAAACATTCCCCATTAAAGCTGCACTTGAAGGTAAATTACCTGCAATAGCGGTAAAATTGAAAGGCGTTATTGCATAAACAAATCCTTCTAATGGTCGGTGTTCAACGCGGTTCCAAGCTTGCGCATCAGATTCGGGTTGTTCGTCAAAAATCTGACTCATGTATTCTACGTTAAAACGTAAAAAATCTGCAAGTTCACAAGCCGAATCAATTTCTGCTTGAAAGATATTTTTAGACTGACCTATCATGGTGGCCGCATTTAACTTTTGGCGATATGGGCCAGCAACTAAATCAGCTGCCTTTAAAAATACTGCAGCACGTTGCTCCCATGGTAAATCTGCCCAAGCTTGTCTTGCTTCTAAAGCCGTTTGAATGGCTTCATCAACATGTTTTTTTTCTGCGGTGTGATACGTACCTACTTCATGTTGATGGTCATGAGGTGGACGAATACTTTTAATATTTCCAGATTTAACTTCTTTACCATTAATAAATAGTGGAACTTCTACTTTTGAATTCCACATTTCTTTATATGTATTAAGCACTTCCTCTCTTTCTGGAGTTCCTGGTGCGTATGACTTTATTGGTTCATTAACTGCCGGTGGCACGTGAAAAAATCCTTTTCCCATAATTATAATTATTTTAAATTCGCTTCAAAGATAGCTTTTTTAAATCGACTTAAAAAAGCAATTATTTTAAGATTTTCACAAGAAATGATGAGGTAGATTTAGTCTTCGTTACAGGGAGATACCGCACTTCCCCTTCCTTTTGTCATTCCGCACGAGCGATAACGAGATGCGGAATCTTATGGATTGGAATTCTGATCATGTCTTTGGTTATACCATTTATCAATTGAAATTACCGCAATAAAACGCCCTTTTTCCCTTTCTGTTTCATTATAAAAAGAAACCATAGCTACG
>NZ_JAANAS010000042.1 GCF_011089875.1 Psychroflexus maritimus
AGGTACTATCTTTAAATCCAAACATTTTTTTAATTTTCAACCATAATTTTTTTATCTTTGATTTTACCGAGAGGAAGCATACTTTGATCACTCACTGGATGTTTACCTTGTATAGCCAAACTTTTTGTTTGGCTATTTTTTTCGCCTCTTTCAGAGGCGTACCGAGAGGAAAGCTCCTTCTCCTCCTCTTGGATATTTTTATTTCCTTTATTTTGATAATTAATATCAAAGGGTTCGTTTTTTTTCCACAAGTAATAAATTGTTAACAATAATTTTTTTTGAACAGCGACAATACCTTTCATTTTGATGCCTGTTCTTTCATAAACTCTAAGGTAAAGGTTCTTAAAAACTGTCCCTTCTGAACCTATTGCTATTAACGATGGCATGTGTAAAATTCGTCTAATCCTTGAGTTTCCCTTTTTCGATATTTTTGTCTTGCCTTTATGAGAACCTGATTGATTTTCTACAACATCATACCCAGAATAACTCACTAGTTGCTTGTAATTTTTAAACAGATTAAATCCATTTGTTTCTGCTATAACAGTAGCTACAGAAAGTATTGATAATCCTCTAACTGTGCAAATATTCTCTACTTTTAATTTTAGCTCCTCATCACTTTTTATGACTTCTTCGATAGCAATTTCTGTCTTTGTTTTTTGCTTTTCTAAGAAACGTATATGGCTTTTCATTTGCTTAATCACATGCTTGTTTGATAAAGCTGATTGTTCTTCTGCATGTAGCTTATTCTTTTCTACCGTAATCGATTCCTGAATGGATTGATACTGTCGTGTTAAAGACCTTAGGCTTACAAAAACATCTTTAGGTCTAATCCATTGAGATAAATTTTGTTCTGCCCCCATTTGTGCCAAACCTTTAGCGTCTATTTTATCATTCTTACTTTTTAAGCCAATAGATTGTAAATACTTTTTTGCTTTGTTTGGTAAAATAATAGAAACTCTATACCCTGCATCATCTAGATAATAAGCAAGTTCTTCGTGATAAACACCAGTAGCTTCTAAGCTAACAACTATTGGAATAGACTCTTTTTTTGTCCATTTATCAATCCATTTTACTAGCTTTAAAAAGCCTGCTTTTGAATTAGAAACACTACAAGAAGACTTAACCTTCACGCTTTGATTACAGTCTATCGTGCTTATACAAGCATCTACTTTTTTACTTGACACATCAAGACCTACTGAAAATTTTAAATTCATAATAAAAGTATTTTTTGCGTAATAATCATTAAAATTTTTCTCTAAGACTTTGCTCATGTAATACAATATCTATAACTAAATTATAGTATTTAGGTACTATTGAATCTTTAAGAAAAAGACTAGGATAGATTTGCCTTTATCAGCATTATCAATCAATGATTGTAACTAGCCCGCAAACAATTTGCTACCCTAGCTTTAATGATTTAACTGTTTAAAAATACAAAGATATGAGCCCGTAAAGTGAGCTAATTTAGTAGTATTGCCTTGGAAAAGCGACCCAAAGGAAGCTCTTGGAAAGGCTTATACTACTTATTAGCGCACTGCGGACTTGTAGCGGACAGCCCGTTAAAACGCCCTAATTAAATAGAATAAATTGAATGCACAATCTTAGTTTTTAGTAATTTTGTGGCATGAATAAAAACGATTGTATTATTGCTTTAGCAACTCCCAACGGAAGCGGGGCGATTGGTGTAGTGAGAGTGAGTGGGAGTGAGGCTATTGAGTTAGTGAATCCGGTGTTTTTCCCGAAGGGGAAGACCTCTTTGTTGGAACAGAAATCGCATAGCTTACAACTGGGGGTGATTAAAGATGGAGAACGAATTTTAGATGAAGTTTTGGTTTCAGTTTTTCGTGGAAATCGCTCTTATACGGGGGAGCCAGTGGTAGAAATTTCATGCCACGGAAGTGCTTTTATTTTGAAGGAAATGATACAGTTATTGATTCGGAAAGGGGGGCGAGCCGCTGAACCTGGCGAATTTACCCTACGTGCTTTTGTCAACGGCAAAATGGATTTGAGCCAGGCAGAAGCGGTAGCCGATTTAATTGCATCTGAAAATGCGGCAAGTCATCAATTGGCCATGCAACAAATGCGGGGCGGTTTTGCCAATGAACTGAGTCAGTTGCGAAAACAATTACTCAATTTTGCTTCGTTAATTGAATTGGAATTAGATTTTTCTGAAGAGGATGTTGAATTTGCTAATCGCGATGAGTTTCAGGCTTTAGTGATGAAAATTCAGAAAACTTTACAGCGATTAATTGATTCATTTTCAGTAGGGAATGTCCTGAAAAAAGGCATTCCAGTAGCCATTGTAGGCGAACCCAATGTTGGGAAATCGACTTTATTGAATGCGCTTTTGAACGAAGAACGAGCTATTGTAAGTGATATTGCAGGAACTACGCGAGATACGATTGAAGATGAGATTTCGATTAAGGGAATTGGATTTCGATTTATTGATACGGCGGGGATTAGAGAAACTGAAGACACTATTGAAGGCTTAGGAATTCAGCGTACTTTCGAAAAAATAGAGCAATCGCAAGTCGTTGTTCACTTACTTAATACCACTTTGCTTTTTGAAGACGGAAAACTTCATGAAGGACATTTGACTAGCATTAAAAAAGCGGTAACTGATTTAAATGAGAAATTTCCAAATCGTCCTTATCTTTTGATTGCCAATAAAGCAGATTTATTAACGCCTGACCAAAAAGTGGAGTTAGCAATTCATTTTGAAAAGCTTTTATTTTTATCGGCTAAGGAAAAAGAGGGGGTAGCGGAATTGCAAAACAAGTTATTGGAATTTGTAGATACAGGCGCCTTGCAAAATCAAGATGCAATTGTCACTAATTCGCGTCATTACCAAGCCTTATTAGGTGCATTAGAAGAAATTAATCGCGTACAAGAAGGATTAACCGCTGGATTGACTTCAGATTTGTTGGCCATTGATATCAGGCAATGCCTTTACCATATTGGTGAAATTACTGGAGAAGTGACCAACGATGAAATTTTAGGGAATATTTTTGCTAATTTTTGTATTGGGAAGTGATTTTTAGACTAATTTTTTCTTTGGTTTATCGAATCAACTTGAGAAATGCGAGTTGATTTGAGATGTTGATAGTTGTGGTTTTTAAATCTTAAAATGTCATGCGTATTGAATTAACGCTTTGGTTTTCAGATTGAATGAAAATAATTTATTAAATTCGAGTTTTGAATACAACTAGCTTATACACCTATTATTTATGTCCAATTAAAATCCTAAATACCATCACCGCAGATCTATCCGCTTAAAAGGATACGATTATACGCAAGAAGGATTGTACTTTATTACGCTTTGCATACAAGACCGAGAACCTATTTTTGGCGAAATCAAAAATGGCGAAATGCAGCTAAACGCTTTCGGAAAAATAGCCGATCATGAATGGCTCAACACTCCAAACATAAGAGATAACGTATCGCTTCATGAACACATCATCATGCCTAACCACATGCATGGCATCTTAGAAATCACCTTTCAAAAGAGCAACACCCCAGAAATCGGCGCATTCAAATCCCCTTCGCAAAGCATCGGATCAATTATTCGCGGCTATAAAATAGCCACGATAAAAAGGATTAAGGATTTAATTAAAAATTCTAATTCGGGCGAATTAAAAGAGGGAGATAAAAAGGAAAATTATAGTACGGGCGAATTGCAATTCGCCCCACCGGCGCAATTCGCCCCACCGGCGCAATTCGCCCCAACAGAGGGATTCGCCCCAACGGCGACAAAAAAAATCATTAATTTAGATTTCAAAATATGGCAACGGAATTATTACGAGCATATCATTCGCAATGAAAGGGCTTTTCGAAACATATCAAATTATATCATCAAAAATCCTAAGCAATGGGGAAAGGATAAATTTTATAAATCATAATAAGAACACTATATTTTCGTGAACTAAAGAGTTATGATTTAACTATCAAAAAGTTAGCAGAAGAGCTGAAAAGAAGAAGAATGGTGAAAACAATATTTTTATATTAAAGAAGAGTATAAAATAAGTGGAAATATTTTGATTTAATTAGACAAGAATAAACGATTTTAAAGAGTTAGAATATATAACAAGTAAATTGAATTTAGAAGCTAAGATAAATTAGTATTTAAGCATTAATATTTTTTTTAAACACTGATTTATTCTATATTTGTGCTCATTATAAGCACAAATTTTAGCAATATTAATTTAAATTAAATGAGCTCTATATAAGGCTTTTTTAGAGTGGGAATTATTCTTGGTAATTCCCTTTTAAAAAAATCTAAAACAATATTTTATTTAAGCTTCTGTAGATTTACATTTTATATTCGTTTCTAATTAATTTTAAAAATTATGAAAAACAACATAGCATACAACAATTTTTTAATAACCGGAGGAGCTGGCTTTATAGGAAGTAATATTGTTGAACACTTACTCAGTAATAATTGCCCACGGGTAGTTGTTTTAGATAACCTTTCTAACGGTTATTACAAGAATATTAAAGAGTTTGAAAGTCATCCGAATTTTGAGTTTATAGAAGGAGATATCCGTGATTTATCAATTTGTAAAAAAGCTATGCAAGGAATTGATATTGTTTTACATCAAGCTGCTTTAGGCTCTGTTCCACGCTCTATTAATGATCCAATTTCTTCTAATGAAGTAAATGTTTCAGGTTTTTTAAATATGCTTGTAGCTCAAAAAGAATCGAAAAGCGTAAAACGATTGGTGTATGCAGCTTCTTCATCTACTTATGGTGATTCTAAGGCTCTGCCAAAAGTAGAGAAAAACATAGGCAAACCACTTTCGCCTTATGCGGTCACCAAATACGTTAATGAGCTTTATGCTGATGTGTTTGCGAAAACTTACGGAATTGAAATTATTGGCTTGCGTTACTTTAATGTTTTCGGACCTAAACAAAGTCCAAATGGCGCTTATGCGGCAGTAATTCCATTATTCATGCAAGCTTTAAAAGACGAAAAAGCACCTACTATTAACGGTGATGGCGAACAAACGCGGGATTTTACCTTTGTTGAAAATGCCATTCAAGCAAATATAAAAGCTGCTTTCGCTCCAAAAGAAGCTATTAATGAAGTTTATAATGTAGCCTACGGAGAACGTATTAGCTTGAACCAATTGTGGAGCGACTTAAAAGAAATATCTGGCGTAGAAGTAGAAGCTAATTATGGTCCACCAAGACAAGGCGATGTGCGAGATTCCTTAGCGGATATTTCTAAAGGAAGAGAATTATTAAATTATCAACCTAAATTTTCAGTAAGAGAAGGATTAAAAATAACTTGGAAAAAATTTAATCAATAAGCTACACAAAACCCTTTATTTTTGAGATTTTCTATAAAAAAATTCATTAAAAGGCCAGATGATGAAGAAGTAAAATAATACACCTGCTAGGCTCAAAAAAACAAAAGCGGTTAAACATTGTGAACTAAAGAAACTGGTTTTTATTTCGCCAGATAAGTAATAGTTAATAATGCAATAAAATAAAAAAATAATTAACCCAAATCCAAAACCGTGATACAAGGAATAAGACCTACGGCCTTTTTTCCTTGTATTTTCCCAGTCTTTAATAAAGGTTGATTTTTTCAAATTAGTTAATTCGATTTAAATAATATTGATTCATTTCTCCCTCCCTTAGTTCTCTACCTTCAAAATTAAGCATTAATAGTCCTTGGTCTTTTAGCTTAAAACGCCAGTTATTTTTTTCAGAATAAAAAATTAGAACATTTTCTTTCAAGGCATAATTTCCCTCTTCAAAATAAGTATCCCCAGAACTAGAAGATTTAGCGTATTTTAAGTAATATTGTTTTTTGTCTAATGCGATTTTAAAATAAATCATCTCGCAATCATCACATGGAAGTTCGCCACTGTATTCTCCGTAATAATCTACTAATTGCTCTTTTTCGTAAGCATCTATTTCTTCTTGCTCAGCTGGTTTTTTCTTAGTTGCCTCAGTTTGTTTTTTATCACTTTCACAAGCAATTAGCGTAATAAAAGCCATAAATAGTAAAGTAACTTTTCTCATAAATTAAGTTTTATAATTCTCAAATTTAGTAAAATATTTTAGTTTATTCAATATCAATCAGAATTCAGTTGTTTTTTTTGCTGATTCATGCCAGCAAAAAATTCGTACTAGGTCTTCAAAGAATTGACGAATTAATAGGCGAATTTTTTCTTTCTTCGCCTTATTAATAAGCCTCCAAAAACAAATAAAAAGGCTAGCGGAGCAATAAGATTAAATAGAGCCCAAAAGTAATTAGACTTCGCTAAAACTTCATCACTAATAGGAGTTAAAATAACAGGTTTGTTTCGCAAAGCCAATAAGGCATCATCATCCAATAAAAAATTAACGGTATTCATTAAGAAGGTTTTGTTTCCATAGGTTTCTCCTGTAAACGGCTGAAAACCTAATTCTTCGGGTTGATTTCTTCGTAACTTATTTTTCACCACATCACCATCGCTAATTACCACTTGTTGGGTAGGTAAACTTTTGTCTAAGTGGTTGGGGTTTTCAAAAGGCAGAACTCTGTTTTTATAAAGCGATTTAAATTCGCCTTCCAATAAAACCGCTAAGGCTTGATTAGGCTTAGTATAAGTTGAAAAATTAGGTTCTTTTTCAATAAGGTTTAAACTAATTTCTCGGGGAACACCTTCTAATTTAGTGAGTTCGGAAGAGTGGAGTAGTACAGTTTGATTAATGTCTGTTTTTAATAAATCAATAGGGTTAGCGAAATCAAATTGAACGCGCTCAATAGCACTAGTTATAGGGTGATTACCTGCTGGCGCTGCCAAGGGTTTATACATCCATGGAAAAGGATTAAATTGAGCCTGACTTCCGCTTCCTTGTGCTAAAATTATAGGCGCAGAATACAAATCATTTACTAACTGAGGATTAATTCTAACGCCATAATTAAAAAAGAAGTCGTATAAATCTAATTCTTTTGGAAAAGCTAAAGTGCTACCAGATTTTTTTAAACTGTCTTGTTCGGCAGTGACTTGTTCTACAAGCCACAAAGCTTTTCCTCCTTGCATTAAGTATTGGTCTAACGCATATTTTTCTTTTTCGCTATATTTTTTTTCGGGCTTTGCATCAATAATCAAATCAAACTCATTTAATTGCTCAAGTGTTTTATTGGGTTCATTTTCAATGCTTCTTAAGGTAAATGGCGCAATAAGGTAATAATCTCGTAAACTTCTAAAAAAATCGGCTATATACTTGTCTTCCAATTGCCCTTTTCCTTTAAGAACAGCAATTTTCTTGCTTCTTTCTTTCACAAGTTTACGAAGTCCATCACTAAAAGCATACTCTAAATGCTGAATAGAAGCCGTTAGCATTTCTTCAGTTTCGGCACCAATCTTTTTCTTTAGTAAAGGTAGGGGAAATTTTTCTCCTTGGTAGGAAGCTTCAGCCCATGGAAAAACTATTCGTTCGGTAACTTTTCCATTTTCAGCAATATTTACTCGCTCAGGAGTCATTCCTTGCTCATAAAATTTTTTTGCTATTTCTGTAGCATCTTCTCCGTCTTCAACAGGATTGACAAATTGAAAACTTATGTTAGGATTTTGTGCTTTGTATTCTTCAAGTAAGTAGCGGGTTTCTAACTGAAGTTGCTTGAATGTAGAAGGTAAATCTCCTGCTAAATAAACTTTGATTTTTAAAGGTTGATTTACTTCGGAAAGTAAACTTTTTGATGCTTCAGAAATACTGTACCGTTGATCTATGGTAAAATCAAATCGAGCAAACTTATTGGCGGCTAAAAAGTTAATCAACACCAAACCAATAACCACTATTATTAATTGTTGAATAGACTTTTTCATATTAGTTTTTTAATTTTTCTATGCGTTGATAGGTAATCAATAAAAACAAAAAGCTAACCGAAAGCATAAATAAAACATTTCGTGTATCTGCCACACCGCGACTTAAACTAGCAAAATGGTAATGCAAACTAAGGTATTCTAGACTATAAATTTCTGAGCCAAATAGTTGAAATGTGCTAATGCCGTGAAATGCATAGAATAAAATCAAACAAGTTACAACCCCCACTAAAAAGCTAGTAATTTGATTACTGGTGAAGCTTGAAGTTAACAATGAAATAGCTGTAAAGCAGCTGATTAATAAAATTAAACCTAAATAGCCTAAACCAATAGCTCCATAATCTATTAAATTAGAGCTCTCAGCTATTTGCGAAAGGCTAAAGATATAAAATAAACTTGGCAATAAAGCAAAAATACCTAAGACTAAATGCCCTAAAAACTTACCTAAAACCAATTGCCAGGTGGTGATGGGTTGTGTGAAGATAATTTCTATGGTTCCTCGTTTAATTTCTTCTGAAAAGCTTTTCATAGCCATAGCAGGAACAATAAAGATAAATAACCAGGAACTGAGTTCAAAAAAATTGACTAGTTGGGCGTAACCTGATTCAAAAATATTAAAATCGTTATTAATCCACCACAAAAACAAAGCGTTCATCATTAAGTAAACACCAACAATAATGTACCCTAACGGATTAGTGAAAAAACTTTGTAATTCCTTATAAAATATAGCTTTCATAAATCACTTTAATTCAACAAGTTGGTTGACTGACCAAGCTTCTGGCCGCTGACTAAATTTTACTTTTGTGTTTTTCCAAACATCGGCAAATAAATCTGAATTTCTATAATTATTCAGTTTTTTTTCAGATTCCCAAAAAGAGTAAGTAAAGAACAAACATGGATTTTTTTGATCTTGATAAAGTTCAAGGTGTTGACAACCTTCAAAGTTTCTAATCTTATTTTTGTTGGTATGAAATAGATTGAGAAAATTCTCTACCTCTTCTTTCTTAAAGGTCATTTTTACAATTCGTATAAGCATATTTAGCTAAAATTTATGTTGATGGTGCTCATGAGTTTTAACCCAAATAGACTTGAGGCACTTCCAACGGTGTTTAAATTACTTCGGTAAATGGCTAATTCTAAATAGCCTGAAGCATTATAAAGAGCTATTTTCTTCCCTTCTTCAACGCGTTTATCCTTGGGTTCGTTAAAGTTAATGGCGTCGCTATAACTATCATAAACTTGGTTAAACTCAATTCCTCTAACTTTAATTTTAATTTTTCTTCCTTTAGCTACTTGTAATAAGTACTTTTTGGTTACATTGGTAACAACGTTGCCAAAGTTATCAATGTATAAAACATGACCAATAAGTTGGTTTTTTTGTTCCAATAAAACAGGTTCAATATTTTTGATTTCCTTAATTGCCTGAATAGGCTTACCTATTACTTCAAGTGTACCGCCTCTAAAAATATGAGCTGCAACGCGAACAAAAACATCTAAAACAGTAAAATTAGTATCAATTGAATTATGAATATTAATTTCTACCATTTTTTCTGGCCTAATTTCCTTAGCAATTAAGGACATAATTCCGTTATTGGCACAAATAAAATAATGTCCATCTAAAAACAAAGCTAAATGCTTATTTTCTGGAGTTAATTCTGAATCAATACCAATAATGTGTATGCTTCCTTTAGGGAAATTGTGATAAGCATTTTTAATAATATAAGCAGCCTCAGTAATATGAAATGGAGGTACTTCGTGACTAATATCAACAACAGTTACTTGAGAAAGCTCAGAATATAAAGCCCCCTTTACGGCAGCCACCGAGTGATCTTTTGTTCCAAAATCGGAAGTTAAGGTAATTATTGGCATTTCATTTTTTCTTAAACTAAAACTAGCTGTAAGCTGAATTATTTTGTTTATTTTTGTAATGCGAATTTAATTATAATGTATAAATCTTCCGCCTTTGAATGAACTTATTATAGAACTTTCTGAAATTAATCCTAGTGATTTCTTTGGAAGTCGCAATGCAAACATTGAATTAATCAAGAAATATTACCCCAAACTCAAAATAGTTGCTCGGGGAAATAAAATCAAAGCTTTTGGTGATGAGGAACTGCTTGAGGAATTTGACCTTCGCATTACCTTGTTGGCCGAGCATTTTTCAAAATACAACAAACTTGACGAAGTAAGCATTGAACGTATTCTTACTTCAGATGTTAATGCGGAAGAAAACAAAGCTGATTTTGCTTCTGAAGTTTTAGTTCATGGTGTAGGGGGAAGACAAATTAAACCGCTAACGCCCAATCAAAAGAAATTGGTTGAATTAATGCGTAAAAACGATATGGTTTTTGCCGTTGGTCCAGCTGGAACAGGAAAAACCTATACAGGCGTTGCCTTAGCGGTTCAAGCTCTAAAAAACAAACAAGTAAGGAGGATTATTCTAACTCGCCCTGCAGTTGAAGCTGGAGAAAATCTTGGGTTTTTGCCAGGCGATTTAAAGGAAAAGTTGGACCCTTACATGCAACCGCTTTATGATGCTTTGCGAGACATGATTCCACATGAAAAATTAGAAGCTTATATAGAAAAAGGCGTCATTCAAATTGCACCAATGGCCTTTATGCGTGGAAGAACTTTAGATAATGCTTTTGTAATTCTAGACGAAGCTCAAAATACTTCTACAGCTCAAATGAAAATGTTTTTAACCCGAATGGGAAAACATGCCAAGTTCATGATTACCGGAGACCCAGGACAGATTGATTTGCCAAGACGAATAAATTCTGGACTAAAAGAAGCCCTTTTGGTACTAAAAAACGTAAAAGGTGTGGGAACTCTATTTCTAGATGATAAAGACGTTATCCGTCACCGATTAGTAAAACGAATTATCAATGCTTACAAAGAATTAGAAAATAATTAAGATGTCAACATTAGCTGAAAGCAATTTCAATTTTCCAAATCAAAAATCTGTTTATAAAGGAAAAGTTAGAGAAGTTTATTTTCTGGAAAATCATCAAATGATTATGGTTGCCACCGACCGTCTAAGTGCTTTTGATGTAATTTTGCCTCAAGGCATCCCTTATAAAGGTCAGATCTTAAATCAACTTTCTTGTTATATGTTGGAGGCTACTCAAGAAATTGTTCCTAATTGGTTAATAGCTCACCCAGATCCTAATGTTAGTATTGGTCTTGCCTGTAAACCTTTTAAGGTAGAAATGGTGATTCGTGGTTACTTAGCTGGACATGCTTACCGCGAATATGCAGCGGGAAAACGTGAAATTTGTGGGGTAAGTTTACCTGACGGATTGAAAGAAAACGATCGTTTGCCAAAACCTATCATTACACCCACCACTAAAGCTGCTGTAGGTGACCACGATGAAGATATCTCTAGAGAAGCTATTTTAGCCAAGAATATTGTTAGTAAAGAAGATTACGAAATTCTTGAAAAATATACCCATGAACTTTTTGAAATAGGAAGTCAAATGGCTAATGAACGTGGTTTGATTTTAGTAGATACTAAATATGAATTTGGAAAAACTGCTGAAGGTAAAATTGTAATCATTGACGAAATTCACACTCCCGATTCTTCACGTTATTTCTACGGCGATACTTATGAAGAATTACAAGCTAAAGGCGAAAAACAACGACAACTTTCTAAGGAATTTGTGAGAGAATGGTTGATAGAACAAGGATTTCAAGGTAAAGAAGGACAAGAAATCCCAATCTTACCAGAACAATTCATCAATGAAATTACCCAACGATATATTGAATTGTACGAGAAAATTACGGGTAAAAGTTTTATCAAAGCTGATTTAACGAATATCAATCAGCGTATTGAGAAAAATGTATTGAATTACTTCGATACAATTTGATTTTTATTGAAATTCAAATCACTCAGTAACCATACTTCGATACAATTTGATTTTTATTGAAATTCAAATTACTCAGTAACCATACTTCGATACAATTTGATTTTTACTGAAATTCAAATCACTCAGTAACCATACTTCGGTACAATTTGATTTTTACTGGAAAATCAAATCACTCAGCAACCATACTTCGGTACAATTTGATTTTTACTGAAATTCAAATCACTCAGTAACCATACTTCGGTACAATTTGATTTTTACTGAAATTCAAATCACTCAGTAATCGTACTTCGATACAATTTGGTTTTTCTGTGGAACAAAAAATTAATTCCTTACTTAATTGTCATCAAGGTCAAAATTTATTTATATTTTCAATTTTATAATTCGAAGTGCATTTAAGCTACAGATTAGGTAAATAATGATGGCAATGATACCTATGTATTCAAAACTATAGCCAAAATCAAGTAAAAAACCAAAAAGAAGGGGGCCTAAAGCGGTAGAAAAAACCATTACTGTAGTGAAAAGACTTCGCACAGAGCCAATAATTCGTTCTCCGTAAACTTCGGCCAAAGTAACATTTTTTAGTGTTGAGCCAAATCCATTTGTGACACCAATACCACCAATTAAGGCAATATACACCCACATTTCTGAAGAAACTAAGAGCATAGAAATACCAATAATTCCAGGAATTAAATAAATAGGGAAGAGGTTTTTGCCTGAAAATCGATCAGCTAAAAAGCCAGCAACAAGATTACTTACTGCGTTTCCTACAGCATAAGCAGTAAATCCACCGGCAATAAAGGCAGGCGACCAATCGTTGGCGATGCCTAATTTTAATTTGAAAAGCAAAAAACCTGTTCCAATGGCAGCAGCGGCTAAACTACTTGGCATAATCATCCAAAAAGCTTGGGTTTTTAAAATAGTAATTGGCCTTGCACTTTTTTCTTCTTCTTTAGAAAAAGGCTTAGGAATGTATTTTCTTAATTGCGAAAAATTAGAGTTTTTTCTTAGCAAGTAAATGGCATAAGGAATACAAAAAGCTAAAAAGCCAGCCGAAGCAACTAACGTAAATCGCCAGCCTATCCAATACATTGCGCCTACTAGTATAATTGGCAGAAAGGCTTCTCCAAAAGAATGACCTAAGGAAGCAAAACTAATAGCTTTGCCTCTTCCTTTTTCAAAAAATCTCGCCATACTGGTTATGGAAGTGTGTGAAAGCATACCTTGTCCAAACAAGCGCATTCCGTAAAGGGCAATAAATAAAACAGCAATATGGTAAGAAAAGGCCAGGAGTAATAAAAACACAATCAAACTTAGCATCACGGCTTTAGTAAATCTGGTTAACCTAACTTTATCAATAAAGCGACCTAACCAAGTAATGGTAAATGCGCTTAATAAAGTGGCTCCTGAATACACCGAACTAAATTCACCATCCGATAAATCAAAGGATTCCTGAATATTCGGTAGATATAATGAAATTACAAAGGTTTGCCCAAAACTTGAAAGAAAAGTTAGCAAAAACCCAAATCCAATCAAAAAACGATGCTTTTTTAAATAGCTAATCACTACTTAGTTGTTTAGGTGTTGATAAAATGATGAAGGCACAAAGCTATGTAAATGAAATTTAGCGAATAGGATGGATTTCAAAAATTAAATTAATAGGCTAAGCTTTTTCGGTATAAACTTGCCCGCGGTGAGGCTGTAGTGCATCTCTATGTTTTTTCATCGAAACCTCATCAACAAGCATGAAAGCTATATGGTGAATTTCAGAAATTTTTTCATCACCAACTACTTGCAGACTCAGTTTTTCTTTTTTAATGTATTCGTTTAAGTGAATGCAGTGATGGGTTGCGATTTTTTTTGCATCTGGGCCTCTAAAGTCCCAAATAAATTTAATTTTTCTGCTCATTATTCTTCGCCTAAAAGTTGGTCAATTGTTTTGGCAAGTTGAAAATCTTTTTGGGTTACACCACCTGCGTCATGCGTTGCTAAAGAAACTTCCACTTGGTTATACACATTGGTCCACTCTGGGTGATGAGCTTGTGCTTCGGCTTCAAAAGCTACTCGCGTCATAAAGCTAAAGGCTTCCTTGAAGTTTTCAAACTCTATTTTAGTGTGAATTGCATTTTCATTGTAAGTCCAATCAGACAAATTAGCAATTTTTTCTTGTATTTCTTTTTTAGATAATTTCATCACTTAAATTTTGAGTGAATTTAAAAAAAAGCATGGTAAAAAATCTTATCAACTTCATAAATGTTGCTTTTTATTTTATGAAGCTAAGGCCCGTTTTATAACCTTTAAAAAATCAGTAAATTTATATCTCTATATTCAATACCAAACCAATGGGCTATGGCTTTTTTGGTAATCACTCCGTGGTAGGCATACAATCCGTTTCTAAGTCCTAAATCAAAGCGAAGTGCGTTTTCAATACCACCTTCTTCACCAATATGCAATAAATAAGGAGTAAAGATATTGCTGATAGAAACGGAGGCAGAGCGTGCGTATCTAGAAGGTATATTGGGAACACCATAATGAATAACGCCAAATTTATTAATCACAGGGTGATCATGTGTGGTTATTTCTGAAGTTTCAATACACCCACCCATATCAATGCTTACATCAATAATTACCGAGTCTTGCTTCATTTTTTCCACCATTTCTTGAGTAACTATAATTGGTGCTCTGTTTTTACCGCGCACAGCTCCAACAACAACATCTGCACGTTTTAGAGATTTGATTAAGTTTTTAGGTTGTAAGGTAGAGGTGTAAATGTTTTGCCCTAATTCTTTTTGAATTTTTCTCAACTTAGTGAGTGAACTATCAAATACCTTAACATTAGCCCCCAAACCTAAAGAAGATTTTGCAGCGTAAAACCCAACCGTACCGGCTCCTAAAATAACTACTTCGGTAGGCGGGACACCGCTAATATTACCAAACATTAATCCGTTTCCGTTTGAAGTATTAGAGAGTAATTCGGAGGCAATTAATACTGAAGCATTTCCAGCTATTTCACTTAAAGCTTCAACCGCAGGATAACTACCGTATTCATCTTTAATAAAATCGAAAGCTAAGGCGGTAATTCGTTTGTCGGCTAACTTTTTAAAATAAGATTTTTCTATTGTTTTTAATTGCAGTGCCGAAATTAATGTAGAATGAGGGTGCATTAAATCCAACTCTTGAAGGCTTGGCGGTGTTACTTTTAGAACTATAGGGCAACCAAAAACCTTTGAAGAATCGCTTGTTACTTCAGCTCCTGCATCGCTGTAATTTTGATCGGTAAAATTAGCATGTAAACCTGCTCCTTTTTCCATTAAGACTCGGTGACCGTTAGCGGTAATTCCAGCTACTGCGTCAGGAGTTAAACAGACTCTTTTTTCTTGAAAATTACATTCTTTAGGAATACCAATAAACAATTCGCCTTTATCTCTTTTTAACTCTAACATTTCTTCCTGTGGAAGCAATTCTTTTTTGGTAAACGGGGTAGTGGGTTGACTCATTTTATGGTTTTAAAAACATCCTAAATTAACAAAAATTAAAAGAAAACCACAAACTTCTTTTAGAAATTTTTTAAATCGATCTTTCGTTGATTCGAATTGAGTAATTGAATATAAATAGCAGTGTGTTTTTCAGGAATTAAATTAGGAATTAATTCAGGCCATTCAATCAATTGCCAATCAGTTTCCTCATAAAAATAATCTTCAAAACCAATATCGGCTACTTCTTCTTCATTGTTAATTCGGTACAAATCAAAATGAAAAATTCTTCCCTTGGGGATATGGTACTCGTTCACAAGAGAAAAAGTAGGACTACTCACCACATCATTTGACTCTAAAAGTTGAACAATAGACTTGATTAGAGTGGTTTTACCTACCCCCATTTCGCCATAAAACAACAGGCTCTGGTGTTGCGCTTTTGATATGATTTCTTTCCCTATTTGATGGAGGTTATTAAGAGAATATTCAGCTGAAAAATCCATAATTCAAATTTACTTCGGCAAATATACACCAAATGGAATAATCATTTCTTCTAAAGAAACGCCACCATGTTGAAAAGTATTTCGATAATAATTAACATAGTAATTAAAATTATTGGGGTAAGCTAAAAAATAATCACCTCGTGCAAAAATAAATGAACTACTCATGTTTATACTTGGTAAGTGAATATCTTTAGGTTTTTTTACCGCATATACATCTTTAGCTTCAAAAGTCAAGCTTTTTCCTGTTTTATAACGAAGGTTTAAACTCGTGTTTTTATCGCCAATTACTTTAGAAGGCGTTTTTACATTGATGGTTCCATGATCGGTGGTTATCATTAATTGAAAGCCCATATGTTTGGCTTGCTGAATAACTTCAAGCAAAGGCGAATTTTTAAACCAACTATCGGTTATTGAACGGTAGGATTTGTCATCTGCAGCCAACTCTTTAATAACTTCCATTTCAGTTTTTGCATGCGAAAGCATATCAACAAAATTATACACTAAAACAGTTAAATCTTTATTTTTCTGCCGACCGAAATTTTCAACTAGCTTTTTACCGCTCCTAAAGTTTGTTATTTTGATATAATCGAAGTCAATATCTTTACCTAATCGATTAATTTGAGTTTCCAAAAATTCTTTTTCATGATTATTTTTACCCCCTTCTTCGGTGTCATTTTTCCAATATTCAGGGTATATTTTTTCCATATCAGCGGGCATCAAACCTGAAAACATAGCATTTCTAGCATATTGAGTGGCGGTAGGTAAAATACTAAAGAAGCTTTCTTCTTCAGTTTTTTTGTAGTATTTATTAATCTGCTCTTCAAATACTTTAAACTGATCGTAGCGCAAATTATCAATGACTACCAAAAGGGTTGGTCGTTTCTTATTTACTAATGGAAACACTTTTTTCTTAAGTAAAGTATGCGACAAAACAGGTGCTTCTTCGCCCTGTTTAAACCAAGATTCGTAGTTCTTTTCAATAAATTTAAAGAATTCATTATTAGCCTCTGTTTTTTGAGATTGAAGTATTTCTAACATACTTTCGTCATTAACTTGGTCTAATTCCAACTCCCAGTAAACCAGTTTTTTGTAAATGTCAATCCATTCTTGATACGAATTAATCATAGATAAATCCATAGCAATTTTCCTGAATTCTTGCTGATAATTAGAGGAAGTCTTCTGACTAACTAATTGATTGTGGTCTAGGTTTTTCTTTATGGAAAGTAAAATCTGATTAGGATTTACGGGCTTGATTAAGTAATCGGCGATTTTAGCTCCAATAGCTTCTTCCATAATATTCTCTTCTTCGCTCTTAGTAACCATAACCACAGGCGTTTGACTATTATAAGACTTCAGTTCGTGGAGGGTTTCTAACCCTGTGAGGCCAGGCATGTTTTCGTCTAGGAAAATAATATCGAAATTTTTAATTTTCACCTCTTCTAAAGCTTCAGTACCACTTTGGCAAGTGGTAACTTCATAATCTTTTTTTTCAAGGAATAATATGTGAGGTTTAAGTAAATCTATTTCATCATCTACCCAAAGTACGCTTATCTTAGTCATAATTGTATATATTTGCTTAAAATCTTATTCAGTTGAACAAAAGAAACAAACTTAAGATAATTAACGACCCTGTTTATGGTTTTATTACCATTCCTTCTGAATTAATTTTCGACCTAATTGAACATCCTTATTTTCAAAGATTACGCAGGATTTCGCAAATGGGCATGTCTTATTTAGTTTATCCAGGGGCTCATCACACACGTTTCCATCATGCTTTAGGTTGTGTTCATTTAATGCGAAAAGCAGTAAGTATTTTACGCTTTAAAGGAACTGAAATTTCTTCACAAGAAGAAGAAGCTTTGCTAGTAGCTATTTTATTACACGATATTGGTCACGGACCTTTTTCTCATGCTATGGAACACAGCATTATAGAAGGGGTGAGTCATGAAACAATTTCATTAAAGTTCATGCAATCTCTCAATGATATCTTTGGAGGTCGTTTAGATTTAGCTATTCAAATTTTTACTAAAAAACACCCTAAAAAGTACTTACAGCAACTTTTAGCTAGTCAGTTAGATATAGATCGTTTGGATTATTTAAAACGCGATAGTTTTTTTACAGGAGTAGCCGAAGGAAATATTAATTCTGAACGAATTATTACTATGATGAATGTTGCCGATAATGAATTGGTGATTGAAGAAAAAGGAATTTATTCGGTTGAAAAGTTTTTAGTGGCCAGGCGATTAATGTATTGGCAAGTTTATTTGCATAAAACAGGATTGGTAGCAGAACAACTACTAATTAAGATATTTAAGCGTGCAAAATATTTAAAAAATAATTCGGTAGCTGTTGAAAGTTCCGAAAATTTGGATTTCTTTTTGAAAAAAAATGTTTCAGAAAGTCAACTAAATAGTGAAATCTTGACTACTTTTTCTAAATTAGATGATTATGATGTAATATCTGCAATTAAGAAATGGACTACCCATAAAGATTTTGTGCTGAGTAACTTATGTTCTATGTTAATTGACAGAAATTTATTAAAAATTAAGCTTAAAAGTAAAGCATTGAGCAAAAATAAGATTGCTGAAAAGTTAAAGAAGGTAAGGGAAATTTATCAAATTAGCGAGGAAGAGGCAACTTACTTTGTGTTTACAGGAAAGACTTCAAATACGGCTTATCGCGCTAAAGAAGAGCAAATTAATATTCTTTACAAAAATGGAAAAACAAAAGATGTAGCTAAAGCAAGTGATCAATTTAACTTAAAAGCGCTATCACAACCCGTAGTTAAATATTATATATGCTATCCAAAATTTTATAATTAAGTTTTTTTTCTATTTTTGTCAAAATGAAATTTAAAGCAGAACAAATAGCAGAAATTTTAGAAGGCCAAGTTGTTGGTGATGGAAGTGTTGAAGTAGATCATCTTTCTAAAATAGAGGAAGGAACAAAAGGTTCCTTAACCTTTTTAGCTAATCCTAAATATACTTCTTATATATATTCAACCCAAGCGAGTATTTGTATTGTAAGCCAAGATTTTGAAGCACAAGAAGCGCTTTCTACTACTTTAATTAAAGTAGCTCAACCTTATGAAGCTTTTTCAAAACTACTTGATTATTACAATCAAGTAAAATTAAGCAAATCAGGCATAGAACAACCAAGTTACATTGATGATAGTGCAGTTTACGGAGAATCTGTTTACATTGGAGCATTTGCCTATATTGGTAAAAATGTAAAATTAGGCGATAATGTAAAGATTTATCCGCATGCCTACATAGGAAATAATGTTGAGATTGGAAATAACGTAATTGTATTTGCAGGGAGTAAAATTTATTCTGAAACACTTATAGGAGATTACAGTGTTATTCATGGAGGATGTGTTATAGGAGCCGATGGTTTTGGATTTTCTCCTAATGATGAAGGCGAATACAAAAAAGTACCTCAAATTGGTAATGTGATTATTGAAGATCATGTAGATGTTGGCGCAGGAACTACTATTGATCGAGCCACATTAGGCTCTACCATTATTAGAAAAGGAGTAAAGCTTGATAATCAAATACAAATTGCCCATAATGTTGAAATAGGTGAGCATACAGCCATAGCGGCTCAAACCGGAATTGCTGGTTCTACCAAAATTGGTAAGCATTGCTTAATTGGAGGTCAGGTTGGAATTGTGGGGCATATACAAATTGGTGATCGAGTGAAAATTCAAGCACAGACAGGAATAGGAAGAAATGTTAAAGACGATGAAGTCTTGCAGGGAACACCAGCAATAAATTACGGCGATTTCAATAAATCGTATGTACATTTTAAGAATTTACCTGAAATAGTAAAACAAATCAATAATATTGACAAACAACTTAATGAAAATGGGTAAGAATAAAGCCAAACAGACCACTATTAATAATGAAGTTTCATTAAATGGAGTAGGTCTTCATACAGGCAAACAAGTAAAGCTTACTTTCAAACCTGCTGAAGCTAACCAAGGTTATGTATTTGTAAGAACTGATTTAGAAGGAAATCCGCAAATTCCAGCAGATGCTAATCTAGTAACTTCCACACAAAGAGGTACAAGCTTAGAAAAAAATGGAGTAAGTATTAATACCTCAGAACATGTACTAGCTGCTTGTGTTGGTTTAGATATAGATAATGTAATTATTGAGTTAAATGCTTCAGAACCACCAATTATGGACGGTTCTTCTAAAGCTTTTGTTCAAGCCTTAGAAAAGGCAGGAAAACGAGTGTTAAATGCAGACCGCTATGAATTTGTGGTGCAAGATGTGATTTCTTACACCGATGAAGAAACAGGCTCTGAAATTCTTGTGATGCCCTCAGATGAATACCAAGTAACCACAATGGTAGATTTTGGTACAAAAGTGCTTGGAACACAAAATGCGTCAATTTCTAATATTTCTCAATTTAAAGATGAAATTGCATGTTCAAGAACTTTTAGTTTTTTACATGAATTAGAAGCCTTGTTAGAACACGGTTTAATTAAAGGAGGTGATTTAAACAATGCAATTGTTTATGTAGATAAGGCACTTTCTCCTGAAATTATGGAAAAACTAAAAGTAGCTTTTGATAAAGACGACATTGCTGTTAAATCGAATGGTATTTTAGATAATCTAGAACTACATCATCCCAATGAAGCAGCTCGACATAAATTGCTAGATGTTATCGGCGATTTAGCTTTAGTGGGAACACGAATAAGAGGTAAAGTTATTGCCAATAAACCTGGTCACACAATAAATACTTTGTTTGCTAAAAAACTTTCCAAAATTATTAAAATGGAAAAACGCAATAAAGTGCCCAAAATCGACTTAAATGCTTGTCCGTTGAAAGACGTTAACCAAATTATGGAAATGCTTCCGCACAGGTCGCCTTTCTTGTTGGTTGATAAAATATACGAGCTTACCGATACTTACGTGGTTGGCGTGAAAAATGTTACCATGAATGAACCTTTTTTTGTTGGACATTTCCCTGGTAAGCCTGTTATGCCGGGAGTTTTACAGGTTGAAGCCATGGCACAAACGGGCGGTATTTTAGCCTTAAGTACTGTTCCAGACCCTGAAAATTATTTGACGTTTTTTATGAAAATAGATAATGTTAAGTTTAAGCAACAAGTGGTTCCTGGAGACACCCTTATTTTTAAATTAGAATTGATTACTCCAATAAGGAGAGGTATTTGCCACATGCAAGCTTATGCATATACCAATGGAAAACTAGCTTGTGAAGCCGAATTGATGGCACAAATAGTAAAACAGAAAAAAGAAGACTAGATGAATCAACCTTTAGCATACGTTCACCCCGGCGCAAAAATTGCCAAAAATGTAGTCATTGAACCTTTTACAACCATTCACAATAACGTGGTGATAGGTGAAGGTACTTGGATCGGCTCTAATGTAACCATTATGGAAGGCGCTAGAATTGGAAAAAACGTAAGTATTTTTCCTGGCGCTGTCATCTCAGCAGTTCCTCAGGATAAAAAGTTTGATGATGAAGAGACCACTACTGAAATTGGAGATGGAACAACGATTAGAGAATGTGTGACCATTAATCGAGGTACAGTAGATCGAGGCACAACTCGCGTTGGAAAAAATTGTTGGATTATGGCATATTGTCATATTGCACACGATTGTATTGTTGGTGATAACTGTGTGTTTTCAAATAACTCTACCTTAGCTGGTCATACCACTGTAGGAGAATTTGCTGTTTTAGCTGGAATGTCTGCTGTGCAACAGTTTTGTAGCATAGGAAAGCATGCATTTATTACAGGAGGTTCTTTGGTAAGGAAAGATGTACCTCCTTACGTGAAAGCAGCAAGAGAACCTTTATCTTATGTTGGAATAAACTCGGTAGGTTTAAGGCGAAGAGGATTTGATACTGAAAAAATAAGAGAAGTTCAAAACATTTACAGAATTCTCTACCAAAAAAATTACAATAATTCGCAAGCAGTTTCCATCATTGAAGCTGAAATGGAAGCTACTCCAGAGCGTGATGAAATTCTTCAGTTTATTAAGAATTCGCAACGTGGTATAATGAAAGGATATTTCACAAATTAAAAAAACAATTATGGCAACAACAAGTGATATTAGAAACGGACTTTGTATTAAGTACAATCATGACATTTATAAAATAACAGAGTTTTTACACGTTAAACCTGGCAAGGGACCAGCTTTTGTAAGAACTAAATTAAAAAGCGTTACTACTGGTAAAGTAGTAGAAAATACTTTTTCTGCAGGTCATAAAATAGAAGAAATTCGGGTAGAGACACACAAGTTTCAATTCCTTTATCAGGAGGGTGAATTTTACCATTTTATGAATACCGAAGACTATACGCAAATTAGGTTGGTTGAAGCTGCTTTAGATCGCCCAGATTTATTAAAAGAAGGTGAAGTTGTTACAGTAATAATCAACACTGAAGACAATTTGCCACTTTCTGTAGAAATGCCTGCTAATGTTATTTTAGAGGTAACTCATACAGAACCTGGTGTTAAAGGGAATACAGCTACCAATGCAACTAAACCAGCCACTGTAGAAACAGGAGCTTCAGTTAATGTTCCTTTATTTATTAATGAAGGAGATAAGATTAAAGTTGAAACGGAAAAAGGAACTTACAAAGAAAGAATAAAAGAATAAAACTGAATGAAGTTTCCAATCACTTATCATCTTTCTCAAATAGCCGAAATTTTATCCTGTGAATTTATAGGTAGAGCTGATTTTCCTGTTCAGGGGATGAATGAAATACACATGGTTGAACCAGGCGATATAGTTTTTGTAGATCATCCAAAGTACTACAAAAAAGCGTTAAATTCGGCAGCAACTGTAATACTCATTAATAAAAAAGTAGATTGTCCTGAAGGCAAAGCATTGTTAATTGCAGAAGATCCTTTTTCAGCTTTCAACAAGTTAGCAAGTCATTTTCAAAAGTTTCAGCCCGCTTTAAGCACAATTTCACCAACAGCTAAAATAGGCAAGGATACCATTATACAACCTAATGTTTTTATAGGTGAGAATGTTGAAATTGGTCAAAATTGTTTAATTCACGCTAATGTGAGTATTGGAAGTGGAACCAAAATTGGCAATCAGGTAATTATTCACTCAGGAAGTGTTTTAGGAGGAGATGCCTTTTATTACAAAAACCGGGGAGACCATTTTGACAAACTAATTTCTACAGGAGATATTGCTATTGAAGATGATGTAGAAATAGGAGCCTTAACTTCAATTGATCGTGGTGTTACAGGAACAACACGCATAGGAAAAGGAACTAAAATAGATAATCAAGTACAAATTGGTCATGATACTCAAATTGGAGAACGCTGTTTAATTGCTTCTCAAGTTGGTATTGCGGGTTGCGTAATAGTGGAAGATGAAGTAACTTTTTGGGGACAAGTTGGCGTGATTAGTGGAATTAGAATAGCCAAAGGAAGCGTTTTCTTAGCACAATCTGGTGTTGGAAAAGAAGTAATAGATAAAGGAACATATTTTGGTTCACCTGCTGGACCTTTTAAACAAAAAGCAAGAGAAGTGGCCAGTTTAAGTCAGCTTCCTCAACTAATAAAAAAGCTTAAAAATGACAACTAAGAACAAACAATTGATTATCGATTTTTTGTCATCAGATTTCTATAATAATCCTCAAATTTTAGGTAGGTATTTAAAACCTTCAGCTACTATAGAGTGGAATGGTACCACAGGTATTAGGCATTTAACCGGGAAGGAGTTTTCAGAATTAATTGTAGAGATGGGAAAATCTTTTCATGGCTTAGATTTTAATCTTAATCAGTGCATTGCAGAAGGTAATAAAGTAGCCATTAGCTTTTCTTATGATGTGGAAACTTTAGAAGCCGAAGATGTTCTTCCGCTAGGTGAGTTTTCTTGTTTTTGGGAAATTGAAGACAATTTAATTGTAGGTGGAGAAATAATGAGCCATAGGAGTAATCGCGAAGAAAAATAATAATCAAATTGTTTTTAAAATCAGCGGAAAAAAATTACATTTGTTAAACAAAAATTAGACAATATTATGAGCGTTTTAGTAAACAAAAATTCAAAGATAATAGTTCAGGGTTTTACGGGTAGTGAAGGTACTTTTCATGCGGGTCAGATGATTGAATATGGGACCAATGTTGTTGGTGGAGTAACCCCAGGAAAAGGAGGTACTACCCATTTAGAAAAGCCCGTATTTAACACCGTTGCAGAAGCGGTTGAAAAAGCTGGTGCAGATACTTCTATTATTTTTGTGCCCCCTGCATTTGCAGCTGATGCTATCATGGAAGCTGCCGATGCTGGTATTAAAGTGATTATCGCAATTACTGAAGGAATTCCTGTAAAAGATATGATTAAAGCTTCTAATTATATCAAAAATAAAGATTGTAGATTAATTGGCCCTAACTGTCCTGGAGTAATAACTCCTGAGGAAGCTAAAGTTGGTATTATGCCTGGTTTTGTTTTCAAAAAAGGAAAAGTAGGAATTGTATCTAAATCTGGAACGCTTACTTATGAAGCCGCAGACCAAGTAGTAAAAGAAGGATTAGGAATTACTACAGCTATTGGAATAGGTGGAGACCCAATCATTGGTACAACAACCAAAGAAGCAGTTGAATTGTTGGTTAACGACCCAGAAACTGAGTGCGTTGTAATGATTGGTGAGATTGGTGGTCAGTTAGAAGCTGATGCTGCCAATTGGTATAAAAATAGTGGAAGTAAAAAGCCTGTAGTTGGTTTTATTGCTGGTGAAACAGCTCCAGCCGGACGTACAATGGGTCACGCAGGTGCAATTGTAGGTGGTAGCGAAGATACTGCTCAAGCTAAAAAAACTATTATGAGAGATTGTGGGATTCACGTTGTTGATTCTCCTGCCGAAATTGGAAAAAAAGTAGCTGAAGTTTTAGGCTAAATTTATAAACCTATCAAAAAACCTTTGAAGCATCAAATTAGCTTCAAAGGTTTTCTTTTTATTGAAATTTACTACTGCAAATTTAATTGCGATAAAAAATGTAATCATGAAAATGTTAGAAAATAAAAATGTCATCATTACAGGAGCAAGTAGAGGAATTGGAAAAGGAATTGCTCAAGTTTTTGCACAACACGGTGCAAACGTTGCTTTTACTTATAATTCTTCTGTGCAACCTGCACAAGATTTAGAAGATGAACTTACTCAGCTTGGCGTAAAAGCTAAAGCGTATAAGTCTGATGCTTCAAATTTTGATCAAGCTCAAGATTTTGTATCTGAAGTTATAAAAGACTTCGGTTCGATTGATGTGGTTATTAATAATGCAGGAATCACAAAAGACAACCTTTTAATGAGGATGACAGAAGAGGACTTTAACAAAGTAATTCAAGTTAATTTGAATTCTGTTTTCAACATGACTAAAGCGGTTTTAAGACCTATGCTTAAGCAACGTGCTGGAAGTATAATCAATATTAGTTCGGTTGTTGGCGTAAAAGGAAATGCGGGACAAGCTAATTATGCGGCTTCTAAAGCAGGAGTTATTGGCTTTAGTAAATCAACAGCTCTCGAACTGGGCTCAAGAAACATTAGATGTAATGTAGTTGCTCCAGGATTCATAGAAACCGAAATGACGGCTAAACTAGATGAAAAAACAGTAGATGGCTGGCGACAAGCTATTCCTTTAAAACGTGGAGGTACTACTGAAGATGTAGCTAATGCTTGTTTGTATTTAGCTTCAGATTTAAGTACTTATGTTACTGGACAAACCCTAAATGTAGATGGCGGAATGCTAACTTAAAAATAGTCCTAAATGACTCACCAAAGCTTATTATTTATTTTTTTGATTATAATACTTGGCTTTGGTCTGTCTTTATTTCAATATCATAAAGCTGTTTTCAAAAAAGATAAAACAGCTTTATTGCTTTTTGTTCTTCGTGGAATAAGTTATTCAATTATTGGCGTTTTACTTTTGCAATTGAGTATCAAGCAACGCACTTCAGAAAAACAACTTACAGATTTAGTGCTAGCTGTTGATAATTCAAATTCTATTGCTCAATTAGCCGACACAACCCAAGTGAAAGAATGGGTAAATTCATTTATAGAAGATGAAAAAATCAATGAAAGATTTAATCTTGTAAACCTTCAGTTTGGTAATCAAATCAATACTTTACAAGAATTAGACTTTTTAGAACAAGAAACGAATCTAGGAGATGTATTTTTAGAAAGCAAACAACTAATTCGTTCAAAAAAAGCTCCAATGGTTTTACTTTCTGATGGTAATACAACCTTTGGAAGCAACCCGGTTTTTGAAAGTAAGCAGGCTATGTTTCATGTCTTTCCTGTGGTATTGGGTGATACGACCTCTTATGCCGATTCAAAAATTGATCAGATTAATCTTAATTCGTATGCTTTTTTGAACAATAAATTTCCCATAGAAATATTTGTAAGTTACCAAGGTGAATCTGATTTTGATACAAAAATTCAGCTTAGAGAAAAAGGTAGAATTATTGAAGAGCAATTGGTAAGTTTTTCAAAAAATCAACCTACTAAACGAATTATGTTTGAAGTTTTAGCTAGTGAAGTTGGTGTGAAAAATTTTGAAGTTCGCCTTAAGCCACAAACCAATGAAAAACAATTAGAAAACAACATTCAAGAAATTGGAATCGAAATCATTGATGAATCTACAAATATTCTCATAGTAACTAGTTTTCTACATCCAGATTTAAGTGCTTTAAAAAAATCGATAGAATCTAACCAACAACGAAAGCTTAAAATCTTACCTATTGAAGAGTTTTCAGGTAACCTAGAGGATGTTAACTTAGTCATTTTTTATCAACCTAAAAGTGATTTTGCTTCAGCTTTTGAGCAAGTTAATCAAGCTAAAATCCCTCATATTGTTATTACAGGCACCAAGACCAATTATTCTTTTTTAAATCGAATTCAGAATGATTTTACTAAGCAAATCAATCAATCTAAGGAAGAATATTTTCCTTCTTTCAACACAAACTTTTCGCTTTACCAACAAGACGATTTAAATTTCAACAATTTTCCTCCTCTAGAAGATACGTTTGGAAGCATTGAGTTAAAACAGGCTGCAAATGTTCTTTTACATCAAAAAATTCAAGGAGTTGAAACAGAAGAACCTATGATGTTTTTTGTTTCACAATCAGCACCAAAACGCGCTTATCTTTTAGGTGAACAATTTTGGCGTTGGAGAGCAGAATCCTTTTTACAAGAAAACAAAAGCTTTCAATCTTTTGATAACTTTATGAATAAATGGGTAGGTTATCTATCTTTAGAACAAAAGAAATCTAGGCTTATAGTTGAAGCTAATTCGTTTTATAAGACCCAGCGAAATGCAAAGATTAAAGCTACTTTGTTTGATCAAAATTATACCATAGATAGAAATTCTAGCTTGTATATTAAGTTTGAAAATGAAGAAGGAACAACAAGAGAATTCCCTATGCTTTTTACGGGTTCTCGTTTTGAATTTAATTTAGATGCGCTAGAGGCGGGCGATTACAATTATGAAATTTTTTCACCAGAACAAAAATTGAGTCGAACAGGAAGGTTTAAATTAATTCCTTATTCTGCAGAATCTCAATTTGTCAATGCCAATTCAAAAGTATTGAAATCCATATCAAAAAACGCAAAGCTATTCACCCTAAATGACTTTGAAGTTTTAAAGAGAAGCCTCTTAGAAAGCAAGACTTACCAACTAATTCAAAAAGAAAGTATAAATTTAAAACCTTTAATTGATTGGAAGATTTTATTCATTTTTTTAATAGTATCTTTGTCATTAGAATGGTTTTTTAGAAAATATAACGGATTAATTTAAAGTATAAACTATGGAAAGATTACCTAAGATTGCATTACCCTTTATTATTTTAGCGGTAGTGGTTATTATTATTATTTCAAAATCTGCAATAAACATATCATCTGGTCAAGCAGGGGTTTTATTTGAGCGATTTGGTGGAGGTGTAGTTACCGATGAACCAGCCATGGGGGAAGGTTTTCACATTGTAGCTCCTTGGAATGATGTATTTATTTATGAAGTAAGACAACAATCCTTGGAAGAGAGTATGAAAGTGCTATCTTCAAATGGTCTAGATATTCGTTTAGATGCTTCAATATGGTTTCGACCAGAAGAAGGACAGATTGGTAAGTTACATCAAGAGCGTGGAGAAAAGTACATTCAACGTGTTTTGCAACCCGCAATTCGCTCAGCCACAAGAACGGTTGTTGGTAGATATACGCCTGAACAATTATATGCCAGTAAAAGAGAAGCCATACAAAATGAAATCTACGAAGAAACTGAAGAAATGTTAATTGGACAATACGTTGAAGTAAAACGTGTTTTAGTAAAAGATATTTCTTTGCCTTCAACTATAAAGGAAGCTATTGAACGTAAGTTAAGACAAGAACAAGAAGCTTTAGAATATGAATACCGCTTAACAAAAGCTGTTCAAGAAGCCGAAAGACAACGAATTGATGCAGAAGGTAAAGCTCGAGCTAACGATATTCTTAGTAAGTCGCTTACCGATAAAATTTTGAAAGAAAAAGGTATTCAAGCTACTGTTGAATTATCCAAGTCTAATAATTCAAAAGTTGTTGTAATTGGTTCTGGAGATGATGGAATGCCTATTATTCTTGGAAACAACTAGGCCTATTTAATTTAAATTTTAAAAATCTCGATTTCTAGTATTGAAATCGGGATTTTTTATGCTTGTGATTTATGAAATTGATGAACTTTTTGTGGCTGAGAATAAAGCTTAATTTTTTTGTAACAAAATCAATACTCTTCCTACTTATTCAATTGTAACTTAAACTTTAAAATCAATGATTCAATTAGCACTTAAAAATGTTACTAAAACTTATCCAAACGGAGTAAAAGCTTTAGACCATATCGATTTAACGATTGAGCCGGGTATGTTTGGCCTACTCGGACCTAATGGAGCGGGCAAATCTACTTTAATGAGAACAATTGCCACGCTTCAAAAACCTGACGAAGGAGAACTTCATTTAGGAGACATCAATATCTTAAAACAGAAAATGGAATTAAGAAAAGTGCTTGGTTATTTGCCTCAACAATTTGGGGTGTATCCTAAGATGTCTGCCGAAAAACTTTTACACTATTTTGCTGATTTAAAAGGAATTGGAAACAAAATGGAAAAGAAAAAAATAGTGGACTACGCTTTAGAAGTTACTAACCTTACAGATGTAAAAGACAAGCACGTAGCAGGTTATTCAGGAGGTATGAAACAGCGTTTTGGTATTGCACAACTGTTACTCAATAACCCCAAATTAATTATTGTTGATGAACCTACAGCTGGGCTAGATCCAGCAGAAAGACACCGATTTTTAAACGTCCTACGGGAAATTGGAACCAATAATATTGTTATTTTATCTACACATATTGTTGACGATGTAAAAGAACTTTGTAATGATATGGCTATTCTTAACGGCGGTAAAATTTTAAGTAAAATGAATCCAGTTAATGCGGTAGAAGATTTGAATGGCAAAATTTGGACAACCGTTACCAATAGAGAAGGAGAAGAACAACTTAGCAAGGAACTTAATGTAATTTCTTCAAGCTTTAACCAAGATAATAGTTTAAACGTTCGTGTTTATTCAGAAGAAAAACCTAATCAAAACTTTCAATCAGTTCAAGCTGATTTAAATGATGTGTATTTTGTTCACCTAAAACAAGATGAACCAAGCCTTCAACCAAATTCATAATTATATGTTTGCGAAAATTTTTAAATTTGAAATCGGCTATTGGTTTAAAAGTTATCTCTTTTATACCTACATGGCATTAATATTTGTGCTTTCTATCTTTGTTATGGGTATAGCGCTAGGAATTTTTGATAATTCTACAATGAGTGTAGTAGGTATCAAAAAAATGAATTCGCCACTAGCTATTGCTGGATTACTTTCTGGAATTGCTTTCTTGATTTATTTTTTACTTCCCTCTATAATAGGAAATTCTATTTATAAGGATTATAAATCAGAAATGCACGAGGTTTTATTTTCTTATCCCTTTACCAAAGCCCAGTATTTACTAGCTAAGTTTTTTAGTAGCTTATTTGCTTCTTTACTTATTGTTATTGTTGCACTTCTAGGTATTATAATTGCCTGTTATTTACCTGGAGTAAATCAAGATTTATTAAACGAGTTTCAACTAATCAATTATCTTCAGCCATTTTTATTAATTATTGTACCTAACTTTATCTTTTTTGGCTCGATAGTTTTTGGTGTGGTTACATTTTCAAGAAATATATTTGTTGGCTTTATTGTGGTTTTAGTTTTACTGGTTTTACAAGGTTTGGCAGGCAGCTATATGGCAGAATTAGATACAAAAGCTATAGGCGCACTTCTAGACCCATTAGGAACGAACGCCATAAGTTTTATTACCGAATATTGGACTGTAGAAGAACAAAATAGTCAATTGATACCATTTGAAGGTTACTTGCTCTATAACCGTTTGCTATGGCTGGGAATAAGCTTCATTGTTTTTGCCTTCATCTATAATCGTTTTAATTTTCAACATGCTGCTCCAAAATTAAAACTATTTAAAAGAAAGAATGAAAAGCGATTCACAAAAAGAAATTTTGGTGGGTATAAAATTGCTGAATTACCTAAAGTAAATCTTGATTTTTCAAACTTACGACTTATCAAAACTACATGGACTCATGCCTTATTTGATTTAAAATACATTTTAAAGAATTGGGCCTTCATAAGTATTTATGTTGTGTCTGTTTTTGTTTTGTTTTTAATACTTAGTGAAGGTTTTAGCATTTTAGGAACAAAGACTTTACCTGTAACAAGAATTATGGTTGATTTGGGTAGTCAAAATATCAGCTTTTTTTTAATGATTTTAGTGTTTTTGTTTTCAGGAATGTTAATTCACCGAGGTAGCTTAGCAAAAATGCATCAACTTTTAGATGCAAGCGCGCAACCAACTTGGGTTTTTGTGATTTCTAAGTTTGTCGCTATTCTGTTAATGATTTTAGTTTTATACGGATCAACAATATTAATTTCAATAGGTTTTCAGGCCTATAATGGTTTTTATGATTTTGAAATAGGATTGTATTTATACCATTACTTTATAATCAAACTTTCAGATTGGATAACTTGGGTAATGCTAGCTTTTTTATTTCATAGTTTGATTAAAAATTATGTAGTTGGCTTTGTAAGTTTATTGGCATTTAGTATTTTATTAGGGTTCTTTCCAAGTTTTGGAATAGAGCAATCTATCTTTATTTTAGGAGAAGACCCTGGTGTTTACTATTCCGATATGGATGGTTTTGGAAGTGGCCAAAAACGCTATTTTGTTTATAAACTTTACTGGTTTTTACTAGGTATTGTTTTTCTTGTTTTAGCTACACTTTTTTACAAACGTGGATTAACCGTTGACGTAAAAGAAAGGCTTCAAGTGTTTATTGAGCGTTTTTCAATTCAACGAAAGTTGATTTTGTTTTGTTCTTTATTCTTTTTTATAGGTTTGGGAACGTACATTTATTACGTAAATAATGTAGAAAATGAGCGCTATTCTGGCAAAGAAAGAGAACTTCAACGGGTTGCTTATGAACGAGATTTTGGTACTTATAATCAAATGAAGCATCCGCGAATCACAGCTACTAAAATTGAATTAGACTTGTTCCCAAAAACTAGAGATTACCATGCCAAAGGAAAGTTTACCTTAACTAATAAAACTAAGCAACCTATAGATTCTCTTTGGGTGAATTTAAGCAAAGATGATATTTTGAATTTTGATTTCTCAAAAGAATTTTCAGTATCTCTAGAAAATGAAGATTACGAATTTAAGGTCATTCACTTAACTGAAGCGCTAGCTCCAGGTGAGGAGCTGATTTTCAGCTTTGAAATGAAAAATAAACCTAATACTTGGTTGAGAAATAATTCGCCCGTCAGGTATAATGGTACGTTTATAAACAACAATATTTTCCCTAGTTTTGGATACCAAGAAGCCTATGAAATAAACAATGCTAAATTGAGAGAAAAATACGATTTACCTTTCAAAGAACGTATGAAATCTCCTTTTGATGAAGATGCACTTCAAAATACTTATATTTCTAACCAAGCTGATTGGATAGATTTTGAAACCATTGTAAGTACAAGTGAAGATCAAATTGCTATTGCTCCTGGTTATTTGGAAAAGGAATGGGTAGAAGATGGACAACGTTATTTTCATTATAAAATGGATGACAAGATTTTGAATTTCTACAATTTCATGTCGGCCGAATATGAAGTTATGGAAGAAGAGCATGAAGGTATTGCAGTTCAAATTTTCTACCATCCAGGTCATACTTATAATTTAGACAGAATGATGAACGGGGCTAAAGATGCTTTATCTTATTATGGAAAAAATTTTAGTCCTTACCAGTTTAGGCAATTGCGAATTATAGAGTTTCCTTCATCCGGAGGAACTTTTGCCCAAGCCTTCGCTAATACCGTTCCTTTTTCTGAAGGCATTGGTTTTATTGCCGATGTAGATGAAGAAAGTGGGGTAGATTATCCTTATTCGGTTACGGCTCACGAAGTTGCGCATCAATGGTGGGCACATCAAGTAATTGGTGCTAACGTAAGAGGGGCAACTCTAATGTCTGAAAGTTTATCAGAATATTCTTCGTTAAAAGTGTTAGAAGAACGTTATGGAAAAAATCAAATGCGTCAATTTTTAAAAGATGCGCTTGATAAATACCTAAGTGGAAGAACTTTTGAAAGTCAGAAAGAGTTGCCATTAATTTTGAATGAAAACCAACAGTATATTCATTACAACAAAGGATCACTAGTTTTATACGCCATAAGTGATTATGTGGGCGATACAGCTTTTAATAAAATGCTTTCCAAGTATATTGAAGACGTTGCTTTTCAGGAGCCTCCTTATACTACGTCTATAGAATTTACTAAATATATAAGTGAAATAGTTCCAGAAGAGCTTCAATACTTAGTAGTAGATTTGTTGGAAACCATTACTTTATATGATAATAAAGTTGTAGATGCTTCATTTGAAAAATTAGAAGAAGGAGGGAAGTTCCAAGTGAATTTTTCTGGGATTGTATCTAAATATAAATCTGATGATACCGGAAATAAATCTTACGAAGATCAATTTAATCAGAAATTGAGTTATAATTTAGACGAAGATGAGCTTGTGTCTTATCCTTTAAAAGATTATGTTGAAGTTGGTGTTTTTGGTAAAGACGAAGATGGAGAGGAAATTATTCTTTACCTAGAGAAGCATTTAATTGAAGACATTTTCAATGAATTCACGATAGAGGTTGATTTAGAGCCTACGGAAGTAGGTATAGATCCTTACAACAAATTGATTGATAGAAATTCTTCAGATAACCGGAAGAAACTATAAGCGCATAAAAAAGCCGTTTCAAATCTGAAACGGCTTTTTTTTAAATAATAATTCTCTCAAGCACTAATGATGTGCTGTCATTTTTTCTTTCTTTTTTCGTAATTGTCTTGTTACATCTTCAATGCTTGAAGATATAGCAGATTCAAAGTTTTTTTCACTACTTGAAGCAAACATATTTTGGCCAGGAGCACTCAATTTAATATCACAAATCATCCCCTTATCCTGTTCGCTGGTATTTTCTTTTTTAAAAAAGACTTCTGCTCTAACAATCCAATTGTATCGCTCAAATAACTTGTTTAGCTTTTTAGTAGTAAACTCCTCAAGACGCTCGCTTGCTGTAACGTGTACATAATTAAAATTGATATCCATAATTATTTATTTTAGAACTCTAAAATAGTAAAAATTAAAGATAATACATAACAAGCTATTACTAAAATTTGTTATTTATGAAGAATTTATTGATGCAAGTCATAATTTTGTAAATTCATTTAGATTTTAAGTAGGCACTTAAATTATTTAAAATATCAGGCAGTAATAATTTGGGAATAAGATTTAAAATTAATCAATAACGTCACAATTTTGACTTGAAGCTTCTAAAATAAGTGCCAATAACTCTGCATTACTTGTAGTTTTATAATGTTCATTTTGGTATAAGAATAAATCAATGGGTTGTTTGATCTCAAAACGTACATCATCTGAAAGATTAGAAAGAAAGTTGTATAGCGCTTCAGCATCATTCAAGGCTCGTTGTTCAAATCTATTATTTTTGGTAAAAGCTACTTTCAATTGAATAGGATAAATTAATTCAGCACAATCAATATGATTTTTAAAAAGCAGTCCTTCCTTGCATTGAGTTAATAAGTCTAAATGCTGATTTTTATGCGCAACTTGATGAGCTGTATAATCGGCAGTTTTAATTTGTAATGGATATAGAAACTCGTAATTTTGATGATTTTGACTAGCAAATTCAGCAAGTTCTTCCTTATTAGTTAGTTCCAAAATATGATTATCTTCCAATTTAACTTTATAAGGAAACTCAATACTAAAACAAGTTGAACCATCAATAAATTGATCAAATATTGTATTATGAGAACTAACTCCTCTTAGAAGGGCAGTTAATTCTGAAGAATTATGTAAAGCGTCATCAGAGTCTTCAATGATGGTTAAATCATCATCATAACAACCGAAACATAAAACCACAAAAAACAGGTTTAAAATTTTTTTCATCGTACTAATTTATTCATAAATAAAACAAATTTAGATAAAAAATTCCTACCATTGTTATCTTAATTTTATGTTTAGAAAGATAAAACCAATGCCAAGCCAAAATAATTCTAATGTTTGCGATGAAAAAATATTTGAGCAAGTTCATAAAAAGTATGCTCAAGATTTATATAATTTCACGTATTATAAATATGGTGAAAAAATAGACCCTGCAGATAAAGTTCAAAATGCCTTTTTAAAATTATGGGAAAACTGCAAAGATATACTACCTGAAAAAGCAAAAAGTTTTTTATTTACAGTTACTAACAACCTAGCAATTAATACTTTTAAACATCATCAAGTTGTTCTAAAATACCAAAATGAGTACTTTTCATCACAACAAAATAATGAAGATCCCTCTTTTCTTATGGAAGAAGCTGAGTATTTAAAAAAATATCAACAAGCCCTATCTTTACTAACACCAGAAAAAAGAGCTACTTTTTTAATGTGTAAAGCTGAAGGTAAAAAGCATCAAGAAGTAGCTGAATTATTAGGTGTTTCTAGAAAAGCTGTAGAAAAAAGATTATATTCAGCCATCAGTGAATTAAGAAAACACATAAAAGAGATTTAACATTTTTAAAGTAGGAAAAAAAGACTTACTATTGTTTAATTAGCAGATATCAAAGGTATGGAAGAGGAGAAAATGCTACATAAATATTTAAATAACGAACTTAAAGGCGCAGAACTAGATTCGTTTTTAGCATCGGATGTTTATCAAGAATACAAGGCTCTAATTACTCATGCTAAAGCCTTTAAATCATTAGATTATAATACCAATTCATCTTATACAAATCTTCAACAAGAAATTAATAAGAAAAAAATTAAACGTGGTAAATTAGTTAGTTTATCAATTATTGGGGCTATTGCAGCGTTGTTAGTAATAGGAGTTTTTGTACTTGCTGATTTATTTACTCACACCGAAAACTTCCATACAGGAATTGCAGAAAAATCTGAATTTGATTTACCCGATCAATCTCAGGTATTTTTAGCTCCTAATTCTAATTTATTATTAGCTAACAAAACATGGTTAAATAATCGCTCTTTAAAGCTAATAGGGGAAGCAAGTTTTAATGTAAAAAAAGGAAAAGTATTTGTGGTTAATACACGTATGGGAAATGTAAGTGTTTTAGGTACCGAGTTTAACGTAAAACATAGAGAAAAACTCTTTGAAGTCAAGTGTTTTTCAGGAAAAGTTCAAGTTGATACAGGCGGAAAATCTTTTATTTTAGAAGCTGGAGAACGTCTTCAAAACTTTGACGGAAATGTGAATAAATCTAAAACTTCGGTAAAATCAGCCGATTGGCGTAAAAATTTTTCGACCTTTAATACTATTGCCGTAGGTCAGGTAATTCGAGAATTAAAAAATTACTACGCTATAGAAATCAATTATTCTAGCATCAATAAAGACCTCAAATTTTCTGGTAGTTTTGAGCACGATAATTTAGAAAATGCCCTTAAATCTATTTGCCAACCGCTATCGCTTGAATTTGAAATCTTAGAAAACAAAGCAATTATCTACAATAAATAGCTTAGCTTGTGAAACGATTGTGCTGGCTCTTTTTATTTTTTTTTGTCAATGCTAATGCGCAAAATGACGAAGTCATTCGATTAACCGAATACTTGTCTTCTGTTGAGACTGAGTTTGAAATTTTATTTTCGTATGCAGATCATGCCATTGAAAGTCTTTATATTCCTAATCGAAGTTTTGCTAATTTAAATCAAAACGTAAAACATATACAAGATTTTACTTATGTTGAAATTAATCAAATATCTAAACGTGTATATGCACTAGTTTTAAAAGAAGAACTGAATAAGGCAGAAATTGAGTTAATCGATTTGTCTAATAATTATCCTATTTCCTCCTTTACGATTTCTTTAAAAAATTTAATATTTAAATCTGAAGATTCCTCTAGACTTATTCTTAACTATCCCAAATCTTATTCTACTAACTCACTTTTAATTGATGCTGAAAACTACAAAATTAAACGTTCTTCAGTTGCAAACTTAAAACCAAATCAGGTTTCTGTTTTCTATTTAGAAAGGCAAGCCGAAGAATTGGCTAGTATATTGATTTCGAATTATATTGCTTCTGGAATTAATAAACTTAATTCAGGAAACGAGGAAATAAAGGTTAATAAATTTAAAAGCTTTCCAGGCCTTGTAGAAGCAGATGTGTTACAAAATATTCAAATTTTACCAGGAGTTAATAGCTCTAAAGAAGACCTGTCTTATTTGAGTATAAGAGGAGGCACTCACGATCAAAATTTATTTCTGTGGGACGGTATAAAAATGTACCAAACTTCTCATTTTTTTGGAATGATATCAGCTTTTAGTCCTTACATGATTCAATCAACTGAAGTTAGTAAAAATGCAACAAACGCTCGTTATTTTGACGGTGTTTCAGGCAGCGTTTTGTTGAATACTGCAGACCAAATAAGCACAAAATCAACTACTGAAATAGGCTTTAATTTGATTAACGCCGATGTGTTTACCAATCAACCAATTAATGCTAAATCATCCATTCAAATATCGGCCAGACATTCGTTAAATTTCGCTTTAAATACACCCACTTATAATTCTTTTTTTGACAAAATATTTCAAAATACAGAAGTTGATAACGCCTTAACCAATAATACAGCTCAAGAACAAAGTTTTAATTTTTTTGACACCGCAGTTAGGTACCTCAACCAAATTACAGCAGACGACTTTATTCGGGTCAATTTTGTGTATCATCAAAACGACTTCAATTTATCTAAAAATCAAAGTAGCTTAACTACTCATTCGTCTTTGCGAAGTGAATTGGCTCAATCTAACTGGAGTGGTGGTTTTAACTGGAAAAGAAAATGGAATTCATCAAATACATCAGAAATACAATTGGGCATTAGCGAATATACTTTAGAGGGATTTAACGCATCTTTTAATACAAATCAATCTCTATTTCAGCAAAATAAAGTTCAAGATTGGAGTTTCAATTGGCATCATATTCAACAATGGAACAAACAAATTAACTTATCTTACGGGTTTCAGTTCAATGAAACAGCAGTAACTAATATTGAAGAATTTGATAGTCCCTTTTTTTTCAGTGAAGAACGAAATACTATCTTAGTAAGTGGAGCTTATGCTGGATTAAATTATTCATCAAAAGATAAATTAAGTAAGCTTTACTTGGGAGGAAGAATAAATCATTTTAGCAAGTTTAATTCGCTTACTTTTGAACCTCGATTATATTTTAGAAGAAAATTTTTTAATCATTTTAGCCTCGAAGTTTCCGCAGAGCAAAAATCGCAGGCAACTACTCAGTTGGTTGACTTACAAACTGATTTTTTAGGTGTAGAAAATAGGAGGTGGGTAGTGGCAAATCCAAAGCAAAGACCAATTTTAAAATCGCAACAATTTGAATTAGCGCTTCAATATTTCAAAAACAACTGGCTTTTCAGTATTGCAGGTTATGTAAAAACAGTTGAAGGTATTAGCACACAAAGTCAGGGATTTGTTAATCAGTTTCAATTTACAAATGAGTTTGGAGAATACAATGTTTATGGCTTAGATTTTTTAATTAATAAACAATTTGAAAAAACTTCTACCTGGTTTAGTTATTCACTGATGGATAATAACTATGAATTTAATCAGTTGGAGCCTTCAGTTTTTCCTAGTAATAATCAACTATCACATGTTATTAATATTGGAGTACAGCACAAACTAGGTGATTTTGATTTTTCTACGGGCTTAAACTGGCACTCTGGAGTTCCATTTACAGGTTTAGCGCAATCTGGAAATGATTTTCCTTTAGTTTTTGATTCACCTAATCAGCGTACATTACCTAACTATTTCAGGTTAGATGCTTCGGTAAATTACACCGTTGAACTCAGCAGCCAATTAAGATTAAAATCGGGACTCGCTTTTTGGAATTTAACCGATAAAAAAAATGTGTATAATTCGTTTTTTGAACCTAACCAAGAAGAAGAAACGGTAAAACATATTCATCAATTAGGTTTAGGTTTTACGCCTAACTTTATGCTTCGTTTAATTTTTTAGTTGTGGCATTCAATTTTAGAATCAACCGGTGTATTTACAGGTTTTGGCGATAGATAAGGAATGCCTAAACCTAAGCCTCTAAGTATAAATAAAAGTCCTAAAATAACAACGGCATAAGGAATTATTTTTCTAGGATTCCAACTGCTTATTTTTTCAATATAAGATTTAAAATAAATAATGCCAGCCATTACAGGTACGGTGCCTAACCCAAAAAGAATCATATAAGCTGAACTTTCCCATAAACCCGGCGTTGCAATAGATGCAAAAACAGCCATATAAACTAGACCACAAGGTAAAAATCCATTTAAAAAACCTAATTGATAGAATGTTGAAAAAGCATCTTTTTTAAAGGCAAGTCCCATTTCTTTTTTTACCTGCCCAATAAGTTTATAAACAGGTTGGGTTAATTTAAAACGATTTAACTGTGAAGCAGGAATTAAAACGACTAAAATCATTAGGATTCCAATAAGTATAGAAATTTGTTGTTGAACACCAAAGGTCATTAAACCTTCGCCTAGTAAACCAAAAACTAAGCCAATGAGGGCGTAAGAACTTATTCGACCAAGGTTGTAAAGACTTATTTTTATTCCCTTTTGAACGGGTGTGCTTTTCCCCAAAGGCAACATCAATGCAATTGGACCACACATGCCTATGCAATGAAAACTTCCTAAAAGTCCGAGAATGAAAGCCGACCAAATCATAGTTACCAGATTAATTCTTTTTTGTAGGCGTAAGGAACATTCTCAACCTCAAAGTCTAATTCAATATTCCATCGGCCATTAGCTAAAAGCGATTGAGGAATAAGTTGTTTACTTTCTTTAAGTTGAATTGGGAGGGTAAAATCAAGCTTTTTGTCTGAAGGTCTATACAGCGTTAACTTTCCCGTGAGCTGCTTTGCGGAAAATTCACTTGGAAAGTTAATAATAATACCTTCAGAGGTTTTTTCAATTTCGAAAGTCGAATTTAAGCCTTTGAGATTATTTACCTTATCAATTTCATCTTGTACTTGCAATTCTTTATGGTAATAAGATTCTACTACTAAATCTTGATCGTTTTTTGAGGACAACATTTGCACCACAAAAAACATAATAAAGCCAATAAAACACAGCATTGCAATAACTATAGATGTTCCCCAGTTAATTTTCATTATTTTAATTTTACAAATTCATCAAACAAAAATAGGGTAGAAGCAGAAGCTATTAAATGACAATAGTCACAGATGTAGTACTTTAAAATTTATTTTTTTGATGAATTTGTTGAAGCAAACTTAAAGTATTTTCAAAACTGATTATTATCATATTTTGTTGATTTAAAAAACATTGTGTATCAAAAGTAACATAACAAGGATTCCCTTGTTTATATTTTTGAATCATAATTTAAAAACAAAAATCATGAAAGTCGAACAAATTTATACGGGATGTATTGCCCACGCTGCTTATTATATAGAAAGTAACGGCGAAGCTTCTATTTTTGACCCCCTTAGAGAAGTACAGCCTTATATTGATAAAGCTACTAAAGATGGAGCTGAAATAAAGTATGTATTTGAAACACATTTTCATGCCGATTTTGTTTCAGGTCATTTAGATTTGGCAAACAAAACTGGCGCTCAAATAGTTTTTGGACCTACAGCAAAACCAGGTTTTGAAGCTTTAATTGCAGCAGATAATCAAATTTTTAAAATTGGAAACTACCAAGTAAAGGTATTACATACACCTGGACATACGATGGAATCTACTACCTATTTACTAGTAGATGAAAATGAAGAAATGCATGGAATAATTACGGGAGATACTTTATTTATCGGAGATGTTGGTCGTCCAGATTTAGCGCAACATGTTATTGAAGACCTTACAGAAGAAAAATTAGCCGCTCATTTATATGATTCGTTAAGAAATAAAATCTTACCGCTCCCCAATCATTTAATCGTGTATCCTAATCATGGTGCGGGAAGTGCCTGCGGTAAAATGATGAGTAACGAAACTACAGATACCTTAGGAAATCAGAAAGCTACTAACTATGCTTTGCAAGACATGACAAAAGAAGAGTTTATTGAAAAACTCTTAGATGGGTTAACAGCACCTCCTGGTTATTTTCCTAAAAACGTGTTGATGAACATTCAGGGGTATGAAAGTATTGATGATGTAATAGACCGAGGAGAACAACCTCTAGAAGCTGATGCATTTGAGGCAGCTGCAAATGAAACAGGAGCTTTGATTCTTGATACGAGAGAGGCAGAAAACTTCAAGGAAGGTTTTATTCCTAATTCCATAAATATCGGCTTAGATTCAAATTTTGCTATGTGGGTTGGCGAATTAATTCCTGACATCAAACAACAAATTCTTTTGGTAACAGAACCAGGAAAAGAGGAAGAAAGCATCATTCGATTGGCTAGAGTAGGCTATGACCATGCTATTGGCTACTTAAAAGGAGGTTTTGATACTTGGAAAAAAGCCAATCGCGAAACCGATCAAGTAAATCGATTAGACGTAGATGAATTTTTAGCCAACTTTAATAATGATGAAATTAAAGTCTTTGATGTTAGAAAGAAAAGTGAATTTGATAGCCAGCATCTAATTGGTGCAGAAAACACTCCGCTCAATCAAATCAACGAATATCTAGCCGAATTTCCTAAAGACAAAAAGTTTGCTATTCATTGTGCAGGTGGCTACAGAAGTATGATTGCATCTTCTATTTTAAAACAACGTGGTTGGGATAATTTTGTAGATGTAAGAGGCGGATTTGATGAAATTAAAGAACATAAAGACGCGCAGGTTACAGCATATGTTTGTCCAACAACTTTGTTGTAAAAATTGAAACGCTTTCTAACTAATTAATTCGAAAAGGGAAAAGTTTGTTATTTGTTGCTTAATACGCTTTGAAAACAACAAACTTCCCTTTTAATTAATTAAAATCAGGATGAAAAAATAATCAAACTCGGTGCATTGCAAAAGCTAATTTCTTTAGGGCTTTTTGCTATTTTAACTTAAATAAAAGTAAAAAATGAAAAGAATAATTCCCATAATTTTATTAGTAATTACCACATTAGCATGTTCTAATGAAGAGAAAAACAAACCTAGTTATGGATTAAAATCCTCTGAAAACAAAAAAGAGAAATCTGACTTAATGAAAAAAGCAACTACTTTTTTTCAACCTATTTCTAGTATTACCTATGAAGCTATTCCAGATGAAAAAGTTGCTTTGGGAAAGCAATTATATAATGACAAGCGTTTATCTAAAAACAATACGATTAGCTGTAATTCTTGTCATCAACTAAACAATTTTGGCGTTGATAATCTGCCTACCTCGCCAGGAGATTCAAAAGAATTAGGAGATCGAAATTCACCTTCAACCTTTTACGCTTCTTTTCATACTTCTCAATTTTGGGACGGAAGAGCTAAAGATGTTGAAGAACAAGCAGGTATGCCCATCTTAAACCCAATTGAACACGGTATTCCTGATGAAGAATATTTAGTTAATAAACTTAGAAAAATTGAAGAATATCAAAATTTATTTGCTGAAATTTACAAAGAAGAGCAACCTATTACTTTTGAAAATATAACTAACGCCATCGGAGCTTTTGAAAGAAAACTTTATGCAAGTAGTAGGTTTGATGAGTATTTAGATGGAGATGAAAAGGCATTAAATACAAAAGAGAAAAAGGGATTACAGGCTTTTATAGATAACCAATGTATAACCTGTCATACAGGAGTTGCTTTAGGCGGACATATAAAGCAAAAGTTTGGTTTATTTGGTAATTATTGGGAAATGACAGGCAGTAAAAAAATAGATACAGGCTTACACCAAGTAACAGGAAAGGACTCGGATAAATACATTTTTAAAGTTCCTAGCTTAAGAAATATCGAAAAAACAAATCCATATTTTCACGATGGTTCAGTTGATGATTTAGCACAAGCGGTAAAAATTATGGGTAAGTTACAAAGTAATAAAGATATATCGGAAAAGGATGTGGACTTAATTATAGCCTTTCTGAAAACACTTACAGCTGATATAGATGATGAACTAAAGTCTTAACCGGTTATTTTAAGCGTTTTATAAATTCAGACTTGATAAGTATTACCGCATGTTCGCCTTCCTTTTGCCATTCCGCACGAGAGATAGCGAGATGCGGAATCTTATGAATTGGAAACTTGAAAGTGTTTTTTGTTAGGAAGGATGTTTTTGTCTTCGTTACGGGGAGATTCCGCATAATTTTTTCTCAAAAATTTGCGGAATGACAGGTCAAGGTGGGAGGTAGTAAAAGAAAAAACTTGTAAGTTATTTAAATAACAATTTATTTAGACCGACTAACTTTTAATAATGAAACGCACCCATCATACTTATTATGTGTATATTTTATGCAACAAACCTAAAGGAGTTTTATACATTGGTGTTACAGCGGGAATCCATGGCCGACTCGAGCGTCATAAATTAGGTGAAGGAAGTAAGTTCACTAAAAAATACAATGTCACTCATCTAGTGTATTACGAAGAATTTCAGTATATTATTGATGCAATTGCACGAGAGAAAAAACTTAAAAAATGGAAAAGAGCTTGGAAAATAGCTCTGATTGAAGAGGAGAATCCAGAATGGAAAGATTTGATTACAGTATAGATTTCATTTGAATTTTAAACCACACAATCCCTTCTTATTCTTGTAATTCCGCACTTCCCTTCCTTTTGTCATTCCGCACGAGAGATAGCGAGATGCGGAATCTTATGAATTGGAATTCTGAACATGTTTTTTAGTAGGAAGTTTGCTTTGTCTTCGGTACAGTGAGATTCCGCACTTCCCTTCCTTTTGTCATTCCGCACGAGAGATAGCGAGATGCGG
>NZ_JAANAS010000043.1 GCF_011089875.1 Psychroflexus maritimus
AGGTACTATCTTTAAATCCAAACATTTTTTTAATTTTCAACCATAATTTTTTTATCTTTGATTTTACCGAGAGGAAGCATACTTTGATCACTCACTGGATGTTTACCTTGTATAGCCAAACTTTTTGTTTGGCTATTTTTTTCGCCTCTTTCAGAGGCGTACCGAGAGGAAAGCTCCTTCTCCTCCTCTTGGATATTTTTATTTCCTTTATTTTGATAATTAATATCAAAGGGTTCGTTTTTTTTCCACAAGTAATAAATTGTTAACAATAATTTTTTTTGAACAGCGACAATACCTTTCATTTTGATGCCTGTTCTTTCATAAACTCTAAGGTAAAGGTTCTTAAAAACTGTCCCTTCTGAACCTATTGCTATTAACGATGGCATGTGTAAAATTCGTCTAATCCTTGAGTTTCCCTTTTTCGATATTTTTGTCTTGCCTTTATGAGAACCTGATTGATTTTCTACAACATCATACCCAGAATAACTCACTAGTTGCTTGTAATTTTTAAACAGATTAAATCCATTTGTTTCTGCTATAACAGTAGCTACAGAAAGTATTGATAATCCTCTAACTGTGCAAATATTCTCTACTTTTAATTTTAGCTCCTCATCACTTTTTATGACTTCTTCGATAGCAATTTCTGTCTTTGTTTTTTGCTTTTCTAAGAAACGTATATGGCTTTTCATTTGCTTAATCACATGCTTGTTTGATAAAGCTGATTGTTCTTCTGCATGTAGCTTATTCTTTTCTACCGTAATCGATTCCTGAATGGATTGATACTGTCGTGTTAAAGACCTTAGGCTTACAAAAACATCTTTAGGTCTAATCCATTGAGATAAATTTTGTTCTGCCCCCATTTGTGCCAAACCTTTAGCGTCTATTTTATCATTCTTACTTTTTAAGCCAATAGATTGTAAATACTTTTTTGCTTTGTTTGGTAAAATAATAGAAACTCTATACCCTGCATCATCTAGATAATAAGCAAGTTCTTCGTGATAAACACCAGTAGCTTCTAAGCTAACAACTATTGGAATAGACTCTTTTTTTGTCCATTTATCAATCCATTTTACTAGCTTTAAAAAGCCTGCTTTTGAATTAGAAACACTACAAGAAGACTTAACCTTCACGCTTTGATTACAGTCTATCGTGCTTATACAAGCATCTACTTTTTTACTTGACACATCAAGACCTACTGAAAATTTTAAATTCATAATAAAAGTATTTTTTGCGTAATAATCATTAAAATTTTTCTCTAAGACTTTGCTCATGTAATACAATATCTATAACTAAATTATAGTATTTAGGTACTATTGAATCTTTAAGAAAAAGACTAGGATAGATTTGCCTTTATCAGCATTATCAATCAATGATTGTAACTAGCCCGCAAACAATTTGCTACCCTAGCTTTAATGATTTAACTGTTTAAAAATACAAAGATATGAGCCCGCAGACCTAAAAGCTTTGTTTTCTTGGCTTGACAAAGCGACCGGGAGGAAGCTCTTGGCTAAGCTTTAGAAAACTTGCTTTTGGAGTGAGGACTTGCAACGGAAAGCAGGTTCCTGGCTTCTTCAATTGGTTGTTATTTTAACTTAATGTACTTAGTTTTTGTAATTCAATAAATTTTTTATAAACTCCTTTGTCCTTTTCAATCAGTTGATTGTGGGTGCCTTTTTCTACAATTTTTCCTTCCTCCATAACCAGAATTTGATGTGCGTTTTTGATGGTTGAAAGTCGGTGGGCAATAACAAAAGAGGTGCGTCCTTTCATGAGTTTTTCTAGCGCGTCTTGCACCAATTTTTCTGATTGTGAATCTAAAGCACTGGTGGCTTCATCTAAAATGAGTATTTTAGGGTCTTTAAGTACCGCACGAGCTATGGCAATGCGTTGACGTTGACCTCCCGAAAGTTGAACGCCACGTTCTCCTACAATAGTTTCATAAGCTTCTGGAAACTGATTAATAAATTCATCGGCATTGGCTTTTTTTGCGGCTTCAATTACTTCATTTTTGGAAGCTTCAGGTTTGCCATATACAATATTTTCATAAATGCTACCGCCAAATAAAAGTACGTCTTGGGGTACAATGGCCATTTGACGCCTTAATTCGTATAAAGACAGGGAAGTGGCAGGTAGGTTATCAAAGCGAATTTCTCCTAAAGTAGGCTCATAAAAACGATTTAATAAACTGGCTAAGGTTGATTTTCCTGCTCCGCTTGAACCAACTATAGCAATGGTTTCGCCAGGATTAACATGGAGGTTAATCTGATTGATGACTTGGATGTCTGGGCGACTTGGGTAAGCAAAGCTCAGGTTATTGATTTCAACTTTTCCTTGTAGCTGATTTTTGATAGGGCGGGGAGTGATGTTTTCAGGTTGCTCGTCAATTAAATCAAAAACACGCTCGGTGGCTCCAACCGCTTTTTGAATTTGTGCGTATTGTACAGGTAAACCGCCAATAGAGGCGCCAACAAAAATAGTGTATAAAATGAAAGTTACTAATTCAGATTGAGTTAATGCGCCTTCGCTTTGTAATTTAACCGCATACCAAACTAGTAAAACAATAGCTCCAAAAACACAAAAAATGATAAAGGAAGAAAAAGCTCCTCGGGCTAATCCGCCTTTCATGGCTATTTTTTTAATACTAGTAGTCGATTTTTGATAGCGTAAAATTTCAAAAGCTTCGTTGGTAAAAGCTTTTACGCTGGCTATAGCTTGCAAGGTTTCACCCACAATAATGTTAGATTGGGCTACTTCGTCTTGGGCTTCTTTTGAAAGACTTCTAATAAATTTTCCAAAAATCACGGCTACAATAGCAAAGACGGGTATGGTGGCAAGCATTAATAAAGAGAGTTCTACAGAGGTGAGAAATAAGGCTATGATTCCTCCAATAAGAATGATGATTTGTCTAAGAAATTCGGCTACACCAGTGGTAAACGTATCTTGAATCTGACTAATATCGGCAGCAATTCTAGAATTTAGTTCGCTTACTCTTCTTGAGGAAAAAAACTGCATGGGCATTTTTACCAAGGTTTCGTAAGTCGCTCTTCTTATTTGAAGAAGCATATTTTCGGTAACATTTACAAAAAGCACGACTCTAAAAAAGGAAAATACAGCTTGAGCGGTAAAAAGAATGAGTAGAACAATTCCCATTTTATTGATTTCTTCACTAGAAAATTCGGCTGTTTCAATTAAATCTCCCATTAACTTTGGAAAAATTAATGCGGTAGCTCCGGTAAGTGCAAGAAAAATGAGACCAATAAATAATTTCCATTGGTGTGGGCGTATGTAATTAAAAATACGCAAGGATTTTTTAAGATTGGATTTGTTGAGTTTTATTTTTGGTAAATCGTTATTTTTTTTCCGTTTAGCCATATATGCTGATGTTGTTGTTGCAAATAATAATTGAATAAATCAATCTTTACCTCAAGTACAATTTTAGTAAAAAAAAACTGCCTTAGTAGTTTTAAGGCAGTTAGCGTAGGTATATTTTAGTAATTATCTAATGCTTACTTCTGCAAGCGGTGTATCACTATCTTCAAATCTTTTTTTACAAGTTTCGTAAATTTCTCTTGCTTCTTTAGCGTCTCCCCAGTTGCCAATTTCTACTTTTTTCTTTTCAAGGTCTTTATACACTTTAAAGAAATGTTCAATTTCAGCTACCAAATGATTATTTACGTCTTTTAAATCGTTTAATCTTGATGCAATAGGGTCACTTACGGGAACACAAATAATTTTTTCGTCTGGTCCTTTTTCATCGGCCATGTGAAAAACTCCAATAGGCTTAACTTCCATTACACAGCCTGGAAACGTAGGTTCTGTAACCAACACTAATACATCTAACGGGTCGTTATCTAAAGCTAATGTTTCTGGAATAAAACCGTAATCGGCTGGATACATCATGGAAGAAAACAACATTCTATCAAAGCGTATTTTCTTTAATTCAAAATCGTATTCGTATTTATTTCTACTTCCCTTAGGAATTTCTATTAGTACATCAAACGTCATAGTTTTTGTATTAAATTGTTAATTTATTTAAAGTCCGGCAAATTTATGAAAACTTCTTAGTAAACTGACTTTAAAACTTGTTTTTTATCCTATTTCAATTAAAATTTAATGATTTGCTAATCTACTGCAATACGAATGTACGTATTTTTGAAAATCATTAATTATTTGACCATTGACTTATTTAAGCATAAAATTTAATTCGAAGTATTTTTTACTCATTGCTTTTCTTTTTTTGTTAAGTAGTTGCTCTGTTACTAAAAAAAGTAAAAATCCCAGTCTGAAATTTAATTTTTTAGACGAATATGTAATTCCTGCTGAAACGTATTTTAATGATGAAGAAATTGGCGGACTTTCTGGCGTTGATTATGTTGACGGAAAGCTCTTTTTAGTGGATGACCGCTCATCCAAACCTATTATTTATGAAGCGGATTTGCAGGTGAATAATCAGCAAATAGATAGTCTTGTTTTTATGCGAAGTTTTAATTTGAAGAAAACAGATAGAGGCTTTCAATCAATAGCTTTAGACTTGGAATCTATACGTTACAAAAAAGGAAATTTTTGGCTTACTTCTGAAGGATACATTACAGGAGAAAAAAATCCTTCTATCTTTCAAATTGATGACCAAGGAAAGTTTTTAAGCGAAGTTGAATTACCGAGTTATTTCCAAGTAGGAGGGGAGAACCAGCCTAGAAATAATGGCGTATTTGAAGCTTTGAGTGTTGATCTTCAAGATTCAAATTTGATATGGACTGCCACTGAACTTCCATTGAAAGAAGACGGAAAAACACCGATTTTATGGAATCGATTTACCCCCGTTCGGTTTAGTCAGTTTAACATAACAACTGGACAAATAGAAAAAGAATTTGCTTATTCCTTAGATCGAGTGGTTAAATGGCCGTTGTTGCCTTTTGTAATAAATGGAGTGACCGAAATCTTAGCCTATCAAAATAATCGATTTTTAGTTTTGGAGCGGGCATTTTCAGCGGGAAGAGGTGAAAAATCTAGTCGTGTGAAATTATTTTTAGCCGATCTTTCTGAAGCTGATTCAAGTTTAGGTTTGGAAGTCTTAAATAAGAAGCTTCAACTTGCTGAAAAAGAATTGGTTTTGGATTTTAAGAAAATTAGAAAGCAATTGCCTTCAAAAATCATTGATAATATTGAAGGAATGTGTTTTGGACCAAAACTAACCAATGGAAATCGAAGTTTGTTGTTGATTTCCGACAATAATTTTAATTCGTTTGGCGATCAAATTACGCAGCTTATTTGGTTAGAAATGATTGAGGATTGATGTTTAAAAAAAGTTTAAATAATGTTGACTTCGGCTTCCAATTGAATTTTAAACTGCTGTTGAATTTCCTTTTGAATTTGTTGCGCTAGGGCTAATATTTCTGCTCCTGTGGCATTTCCGTAATTCACCAAGACTAAAGCTTGTTTTTTATGAACGCCTGCGTCATTTATTCGCATTCCTTTAAAGCCTGCTTTTTCAATTAACCAACCGGCTGGAATTTTTACCTGTTGATCATTTATTTTATAAAAAGGAACCTCTGGATAGGATTTTTGGATGTAGTCTAAATAGCTTTTGTCAACTACAGGGTTTTTGAAAAAACTACCAGAATTACCAATTTCTTTGGGGTTAGGTAATTTGGATTCCCGAATAGCAATAACGGCATCAGAAATGCTTTTTATACTCACTTCCCCACGGTATTTTACTTTGCTTAATTCTTCTTGAATGGCTCCATAAGTAGTTTTAAGTTCGTGTTTGCGCTTAGTTAAAATAAAATCGACTGAAGTAATTATATACTGCCCTTTGGCTTTATTTTTGAAAATTGAATTTCGGTAACCAAATTGACAATCAACTTTGGTAAATTCTTCTTCGTTTACACTTTGTATATGAACGGCTTTACAAGAATGAAAAACATCCTTTAGTTCGACTCCATAAGCCCCAATATTTTGGATAGGAGAAGTTCCTACACACCCAGGAATAAGCGATAAATTTTCAATTCCTCCGTAATTTTGCTCAATACACCACAATACAAATTGATGCCAATTTTCTCCGGCTTGCACACGAACTCTTACCTTATTTTCATCTTCTTCAATAATTTGTTTACCAAGATTCTGAATATGAAGCACTGTTTTGTCTAAATCTTTGGTAAGAAGCATATTGCTACCACCACTTAAAATAAAAAGTTCTGAAGCATAAAAACGCTTCAGAACATGTTTAATTTCTTCGGTAGAAGAAACAGCTAGGTATTGTTTAGCTTTTACATTTAAGCCAAATGTATTGTGTAATTTTAAGGAATAGTCTTTCTTAATTTCCATTTATTTATTTGGATATACCTCAATGGCTTTCTTTAAAATTTCAATGGCTTTTTTAAGCGATTCAATATTGAGCACGTAGGCAATTCTAATTTGGTTCTTTCCTGCGCCTTCAGTAGAGTAAAATCCTCCCGCTGGAGCAACCATAATGGTTTCGCCGTTTAAATCAAAATCAGAAAGTAACCATTTAGCAAAGTCTTCAGCATCATTAATCGGTAATTCAACGGTACAATAAAAAGCTCCTTTTGGAACAGCAATTTTTGTTCCTTCAATTTCTTTTAAGCCTTCAATTAAAGTATTTCTTCGTAAAACATATTCGTCAATTACTTCATTAAAGTATTCATCGGGAGTTTCGGTCGCTGCTTCTGCTGCAATTTGTGCAAATGTAGGGGGGCTCAATCTAGCTTGAGCAAATTTCATAGCTGTATTCATAAACTCCTTGTTTTTGGAAGCCAGGCAACCTATTCGCGCTCCACACATACTGTAACGCTTAGAAACAGAATCAATCATAATGGCGTGATTTTTCAGTTTTTCAACACTCATTATCGAATGATGAACGGCGCCATCGTAAGCAAACTCTCTATATACTTCATCAGCTAAAATAAACAAATCGTGTTTAATAGCTAAATCGGCGAGTTGATTAATTTCATCTTTGGTGTATAAATAACCTGTAGGATTTCCAGGATTACAAACTAAAATAGCCTTGGTTTTAGGCGTAATTAGTTTTTCAAATTCGCTAATTGGAGGTAGGGCAAAATTATCTTCAATTTTTCCTTGCACTGCTTTTACCTTTACCCCAGATGCCGTAGCAAAGCCGTTGTAATTAGCGTAAAATGGCTCAGGAATAATGACTTCGTCACCTGGGTCGGTAATACAACCCATAGCAAAGAGTAAGGCCTCAGAACCACCTGTAGTCACAATCATTTCTTCTTTATTAATAGATAAACCACTTTTAGCGTAATATTGGGCTAATTTTTCACGGTAAGATTCAAATCCTTGAGAAGGACTATACGATAAGATCGTTAAGTCGTTATTTTTTACAGCATCAAGTGCTTTTTGTGGTGTTTCAATATCGGGTTGTCCAATATTTAAATAGTAAATTTTTTTTCCTTTTTTGGTAGCTTCATCAGCATAAGGAACTAATTTTCTTATCGGAGATTCTGGCATAGAAATGCCCTTCTTAGAGAGTGCTGGCATAAAATATTCTTTTGCGCAAAAATGCAAAATATATGTTAGATATTGCCATTTCAGCAATAGTAAAATTAGTTTTTTGACTATTTTTATGAAATGAACAATTCACAAAGATTCTATCCTCTAAACATAAAGGGCTAGTTAAGCTTAAAATTCAACGGGGAGAGAAAATTTTTGAAATTCAACTAATTCTTCAAGACCGACTTAAAGTTTTGGATGAGGAAAATAAGTAGGCATTTTGAATTGAGCCCATTTATATTATAACTGTATAGGAATGTACAATTCAGATTTTACGTTTTTGCTTTTATATTTTGCAGGTTTAAATTCAAATCCACAGCTTAGTATTATTTCTTCGGCTGTTGACGCAAATTTTCCGTTTTTATCTATGGCATTTGCTAAAATGGGCATTCCTTTTTCATCAATCACAACCTGAACAAGGTAGTGATCGTTTTTTCCAATTATAATTGCACCATCAATTTCTTCTACAAGTTGATCATAGCATTTTTCAGTAGATGCTGAAAATTCTTTCAATTGTGCTTCTTCATCTAAAATTTCACGATATACAATTTGGTGATAATTTTCATTGGGTTGAAAAAAGTCATCTGCAAATTCGATAACTTCAACTTGTATAGCTTCTTTTATTTCAACAAAATTTGAATCGTAATGAATACTTTTTAAGGGCAAAGCTCCGTTAGTGTTCTTTAGTGTGGTGTACCAATTGGCGTAGATATGCTGTTTGAAATGGGCAGGATTGACTTTAATTTCAGCAGCATAAAAGACCTCTTCATTTGTATAAGCTTGTTTTAATTTAGCTTTCTTACTTTGAAAATCTAAAATCATTTCTTCCTCATCCGTCCAATCAAATTGAAGACCTTGATTCATTTGATCAGTGCTTACATCAATACTCAAATAATAATCTTTCTCAGGAAATTGGTAGTGCACCCATTCACTATTTTTAGGGTAAACGTAACTTTCTGTAATTTGATTATTAAAAAAAGTCTCTGATTTATAACTTCCTTCAGCAATGTAGTACACAATGCTATCTATTTCATTTTCTTGAGCTAAATGAGAAGCATTTTCATGGCCTTCTGGTGAAGCATAATCAACTTTATAAGTGATTTTTCCAGTGAAATATTCTTGAGCTTGCATAGGTAAGCTAATAAGTATTAGCGCTATTATTAGAAAAAAAGTAAATCGGAGGTTAGCCAATAACTGCATGATAGAATAATTTAAAGTTGGAGCAAGATAAATAAATTATGCTAATTTAAGTAATAAATGAAGTGCTTGAGCTAATCTTTTAATTCATCTGATATTGTATATTTACCATTTTAAAAAAATTAAAGTTTTGAAAAAAACACTATTAGCTTTATTGAGCGGATTTTTACTTGCTTTAGCATGGCCTACTTATGGTTTTGCAGGCTTTATTTTTATTGCTTTTGTGCCTCTTTTTTTGGTTGAATACTTTTCTAAATTAGAAATTAATAAACGTAGAGGCCTAAAAATTTTTGGCTTTGCTTACCTGAGTTTTTTTATTTGGAATGCTTTGACTACTAATTGGCTATATTACTCTGATGTGTTTGGAATGGCCTTTGCCATTTTAGTCAATTCATTACTTATGGCTTTGGTTTTTTGGGTGTATCATCAAATTTCAAAACGAGTTCAATTTACTGCTTCGGCTAGTTTTTTTGTTGCTATTTGGTTAGCTTTTGAAGAGCTTCATTTGCATTGGGATTTTTCTTGGCCATGGTTAAATTTAGGAAATGTATTTGCCAATCACACAAGCTGGATTCAGTGGTATGAATACACCGGAAGTTTTGGCGGGAGTTTGTGGGTGTTACTTGTGAATTTAATGCTATTTAAAGGTTTGATTCTTTTCTTACAACACCAAGACAAGCACATTCTAACCCGAACCGGAATCCGATTTTTGTTTCTAATTGGCCTTCCTATTCTTATTTCAATCTTCATTAAGAAAAATTTAGATGAACCTGTAGATGAGATTGAAATTTTAGCAGTTCAGCCTAATATTGATCCTTATGCTGAAAAATACAACACTAAAGATGGGCGAACTGGTCAACTTATTGAAAAACTAATTGAAGACCAACTTAGCTCTACTACACAACTGCTTTTACTTCCTGAAACCGTTTTTGCCAATGGAACAAGATTAGCACAGTATCAAGTTTCTGAGGCTCATCGATTTTCTCAAAAACTAGTAGCAAAACACCCAAATTTAGCTGTTTTGGGTGGGATTTCTGCTTATGATTTAATTAATGACGAAACAAAAATTCACAGTCAAACTAATTTACATCCCAATGGATTCTGGTACAACGATTACAATGCTGCTTTCTTTGAAGAACAAGGAAGACAGCCTAGCTTTTATTTAAAAAGTAAATTGGTAGTCGGGGTTGAAAACTTCCCCTTTAAATCTGTTTTAGAACCAATTTTAGGAAATGTGATGCTGGATTTAGGCGGCACAGTTGCTATGAAAACCACCCAAGATGAACGCAGTGTATTTACAACTTCAGAAGGCGTAAAACTAGCACCAATTATTTGTTACGAATCGGTTTATGGAGAATTTGTTACGGGATATGTGAAAAATGGTGCGGCTGTTTTAAGTATTATGACTAATGACGCTTGGTGGGACGAAACACAAGGCCATAAACAACATTGGGCTTATGCTAAGCTTCGCGCTATTGAAACAAGAAGAGCAGTTGCAAGAAGTGCCAACACAGGAATTTCAGGTTTTATAGACCAAGATGGAACAGAATTAAAGAAAACAAGTTATGATGAGCCAACAAGCATAAAAGCAAACTTGCCCATTTATGATACAACCACATTTTATGTAACACATGGCGATTTTATACCAAGAATAACCAAGTTTTTACTTATTTTTATTTTCTTATTTGCTGTAATCAAACACAAAAGAGAAGGAATTAAACGTTAGTGAAATAATCTATGCTATTTTGCATCGTTAAGACAACTTAATTGATTAGCTACAAAACAATGTATTTTTGAAAACACACTTAATTTATATAAGTTTATTTTTCGTAAACCTAGGAATGTTTGCTCAACATGAAATGAATGTTGAAGTTGATGTTTTAGAAGCTACTAAGCGTCTAAAAGTGCAACAGGAAATCATTTTCAAAAACACAACCTCTAAAAGTTTAACAGAGCTTTGGTTTTATGATTGGATCAACGCTTATTCTAACAAACAAAGCGAATTAGGAAAGCGTTATGCCCAGGAATACCAACGAAGGTTTCATTTTGCTTCTGATGAAGAACGCGGTGGCACGAAGCTCAACAGCATTGCATCTAAATCGGAAGAAATGAATTGGCAACGACCAAAAAACAAACCCGATTTAATTCAAGTTCACTTAGAAACACCTCTTCAACCTGGAGAAGAAATTAGTATTCATCTAGATTATGAGCTTAATATACCCACAACAAAATTCAATTCCTATGGATATGAAGACGGTAATTTCCTTTTAAAATATTGGTTAATTTTACCTGCGGTTCATGAAGAAGATTGGATTTTATATAGCGATAAAGAATTATTTGATTTACCTACACAAGCCTTAGCTATCGATTTAAAAATTAATCTCGCTGCTTCATACCATCTAACTTCTGCTTTTGAAAAGGTAAACGAAGAGGAATTAAATAATCGGAAAACTATTCACTTAAAAAACGACACCCTAGCTCAACTAGATTTATACCTCACCAAACTTAAAGTTTTTGAAACCATTAGTACAGATTATGGAACCCTTTCTACTAATATAGGCTCGTGCGCAAAATTGAATCCAACAATTTTAGCTATTGTATCTGAACGAATATTAGCTTATTTAAATGAAGAACTTGGCGCTTACCCTTACGATAGAATAGTAGCTTCAGAATCAGATTATCAATTGGCTCCTATTTATGGACTTAATCAGTTGCCTTCGTTTATTAGACCATTTCCAGATGGTTTTCAAAGCGATATTAGTTTGTTTAAAACATTAACACGCAATTATTTACAAAATTCAGTTTTCATTAATAGCAGAAAAGATCAATGGATGTTAGATGCCATTCAAATTTATTTAATGATGGACTATGTGGATAAATTTTATCCTAACACACAACTTTTAGGAAGTATCAGTGAGTTTCCTTTAGTAGAATGGAGTCATGCAGCTAGTTTAGATTTTAATCAACAGTATGATTTTCTGCTTGAAACAATGACACGCCAAAATTTAGATCAAATTATAGCGACCCCTCAAGATTCCTTACTTCGGTTTAATAAGAAAATTGGAAACCCATACAAAGCCGGTTTATCAATGAAGTACTTAGCAAATTATGCTTCAGAAGAAGAACTGAAGAAAGGTTTTAAGCATTTTTATTCAACTAATTCCACTAGGTTCACACAAGTAGCTGATTTTCAACAGGCGCTTAGTACAAATATAGATAAGCCTGTAGATTGGTATTTTGATGACTACATTCATAATCATTCCTTTATTGATTATAAAATAAAGAAAGTTGAAAAAAAGAATGATTCCTTAGAAATAAAATTGAAAAACTTTCATCATAACAAAATACCTGTTGCATTAACGCAAGTAATAGATGGCGAAGCTTCGCATAAAGATTGGATTCCTCCTTTCAAAAAAGATACTATTATAAGAGTAAAAGATAGGGGAGCTGAACGCTTAGCTGTTAATTACAGCGGTATTCTCCCTGAATTAAACAAACGCAATAACTTTGAGAAAGTGACAAAATCTTTTAGTAAGCCCTTTCAGTTTAGAATATTAGAAGATATTGATGACCCGCATTACGAACAGCTTTTTATAATTCCAGAATTTGGTTATAATTTATATGATGGTTTTTTTACAGGGCCTAAATTTTATAATACTTCGCTTTTACCTAAGCAGTTTAGCTACAAAATAAGTCCAAAATACGGAACAATTAGTAATGCTTTAGTTGGAGATGCTTCAATTGATTACACAAGTTTGTATAAGAATCAAAATTTATTTGCTATTCGTTATGGATTAAGTGGCTCAAGATTTTCTTACGATAGCAATTTATTTTTTAATCGTTATTCCTTCTATGCAGGTTTTGCCTATCGCCCTCAGGACTTAAGAAGTAACGTAAGGCAATTTTTAAGCATGCGGTCCTTAAGTGTTCAGCGAGAACGAAGCGAAGAAAGCTTTTTCAATGAACCTAATTACGATGTATTTAATTTAAATTATAGGTATCAAGATAAAAACTTAGATAAATTTTTTACTACTGAAATTGATTATCAGATTTCTAAAAGCTTCAGTAAAGTTTCTTTTCATACTCGTTTTAGAAAGCTTTACAACAACAATAGACAAATTAATTTCAGATGGTTTGGTGGGCTTTTTCTGTTTAATGATAACAGAGATTCAGATTTTTTTAGTTTTGCTTTAGACCGGCCAACCGATTATATGTTTGATTACAACTATTATGGAAGAAGTGAAGATTCAGGCTTGTTTAGCCAGCAATTTTTAATGGCTGAAGGTGGGTTTAAATCGAAGTTGCAACCTGCTTACGCCAATCAATGGATGACGACTTTTAACACGAGCACTACCATTTGGAATTGGGTTTTTGCCTATGGAGATGTAGGTTTGGTAAAAAATAAAGGCGAGTCTATCGATTTTCTTTACGATTCTGGTCTTAGGCTAAATTTAGTAGAAGATTATTTTGAATTATTCTTTCCAGTTTACTCCAGCAATGGCTGGGAAGTGGGGCAGGATGATTATGGAGAAAGAGTAAGATTTATTGTTACTTTAGACCTACCCACTTTATTTCGATTATTCACAAGAAGATGGTATTAATAGCTATTCAACCTTAAATTGAGATTTTGAATAAAGTCCATTTAAAAAACTTATTTTTGCATTATGGAAACAAACAGACAAAAAAAAATAGCAGGCGTTATTCAAAAGGATTTAGGGAATATAATTTCTACCTTACTAAAAGGCGCTGGACATCATAACATCATTATTAGCGTGACCAAAGTTCGTGTTACACCAGATTTGCTTCAAGCCAAAGCATATTTAAGCGTTTTTCCAGAAAAGCATGGCGAAGAGCTGGTGAAATCAATCAATGAGATAAAAAACAAAATCAAACATCAATTAGCACAATTAACTAAAAATCAGTTACGAAGAGTTCCTGAGCTTCAGTTTTTTAATGATGATACACAAGCTTACCTGAACGAAATAGAAGATGCGTTTAAGGGTAAAAATAACCCATTAAAAGATAGCTAATCAATGGGTTTTTCCTTAAAAATCGCCAAGCGTTACTTATTTTCGAAAAGCGAAAATAAAGCCATTAATTTTATCAGTTGGATTGCTGGTTTAGGTGTTGTGGCAAGTACTTTTGCTTTATTGGTTGTGCTTTCCGCTTTTGCGGGACTTAAGGAATATTCTATTCAGTTTACAGGAGCTCATGATCCTGATGCAAGAATTTTACCCAAATCTGGAAAAATTTTCAAAATTTCTGAAGATCAGATTAAAGAATTGAAAAGTTTAGATGAAGTTTATGAAGTAAGTCAAGTTGTAGAAGACCGAGTATTGCTTGGGTTTAAGCAAAAAAACACCCCAGCAAATTTAAAAGGAGTTGATTATAGCTTTACAGATGTTATTCAAGTTAGGCGTTCTATTGTTTATGGAAATTGGTTTGAAAACGACTATCAAGTTGTTATGGGTAATGATTTAGCTAGACAACTTTCTATTGGTTTAATGGACGCTTCAGGAGTACTAAATTTCATGGTTCCTAAGCCTGGGAAAGGACAAATAAGCAGCATTAACAACGCATTTAGAAGTAATGTGGGAAGCGTTTCAGGCATTTTTTCATCAAGTGAAGATAAGGACCAAAATTACGTTTATGCAGACCTTGAATTTGCCAGAGATTTATTTAAGGTAAACAAAGACGAAGTAAGTTTTTTAGACCTGAAGCTAATCCATCCTAACTCATTTTCAAGTCTTCAGAACAAAATTCAACCTATATTAGGCGATGAGGTTGAATTGAAAAGCAAATTAATGATTAATGATGAGCTTTATAGAATGTTAAATACCGAGTACATTGCTGTTTATTTTATTTGTACCTTAGTTTTAATTATTGCCTTATTTAATGTTATTGGTTCGGTAATTATGTCTGTTTTAGATAAAAAGGAAGATATTATTACCCTTTATAAATTAGGAGCAAATCGAAAATCTTTGGTCAATATTTTTAGGTTTCAAGGTTTTTTAATGACTTTTTATGGAGCATTAATTGGTATTGTATTAGCGATTTTCGTGCTTTGGACACAGTTGGAATTTGAATGGTTTATGATTAATTATCAATTGGCTTATCCGGTACAACTTACCTTTGAAAACTTGATGATAGTTTTAGCAACTGTTTTAGTGCTTGGTCTTTTAGCCTCAACACTTGCTTCAGAACGAGTAAAGAAATTAATTGACTAATTTGGTTATACAATCTCGGCTGATATTCCAGCTTCTAAAATACTTTCGCATCTTGGTCTTAAGTCTTCGTAATCGCCAGATTTTACTGTGCATTTTCCTTTAAAATGAATAAGGTAAGTACATTGTTCGGCTTGCATAGGGGAGTGGTCACAAGTTTCAATAAGTGTTGAAATAACGTGATCAAAAGTATTTACTTCGTCATTATGCACCACAATTTCGTATTCCTTTTGAACTTTCTCCTTAACTAAAGTTTGCTCTTTCTGCTTTTCTTGAAAATTCATTTTATTTTTTTTCAAAGATAAAAAGAAATAGGAATAATTTTTAGTCTTTAACAAATTTACAAGCTACCCATTGCTTCTTTGTGCTGTGATTAACATAGTTTAAACCATTGGCTTTGCAAGCAGATTTTATTTGTTCTAAATCCTCTTCATAGAATCCACTTAAAAGTAAAGTACCATTCTTACTTAGGTGTTTGCTGTATGTAGGAATGTCTTGAAGAAGTACATTTCTATTAATATTAGCAAGTATGACGTGGTATTCGCTTTGTATAAGTTCAGCACCTCCTTTTTGCACCCAGCCCTTGCATCTATTTCGCTGTAAATTTTCATTGGTATTCTCTACACACCAATCGTCTATGTCAATATAATCAACTTTTTCAGCTTGGTTTAAATCGGCCATAATTCCTAAAACTCCGGTTCCGCACCCCATATCTAAAACTTTTTTATGGGCGCAATTTTCCTGAATTATAAACTGCATCATTTGGTGGGTAGTTTCGTGATGACCAGTTCCAAAAGACATCTTAGGCTCAATTATTATTTCGTGTTCAAAGCCTTTTTTTGAGGGATGAAAAGGCGCTCTGATATAAACTTTTTGCTCAATTTCAATAGGCTGAAAGTTTTTCTCCCATTCTTCATTCCAATTAATTTGTTCAATTTTTTCTATTTCCCAAGAAATATTGAAATCAGGATTTTGTAACAATTGAATTTGCTCTAATGATTCAGGTTGTAAATGCGCTTGAACGTAAGCAGAAATTCCGGTTGAGTTTTCTTCAAAACTTTCGAAATTTAGCTGGCTTAATTCGGCTAATAAAATTTCGCTTCCTAATGCTATGGGACTTATTTTAAAATGATAGGCAATGTACTGCATAAAACTATTAGGTTTTAAAATTGATTTAATTAAGCTTTAAGAAAACTAAACACATTAATATTTAAGTTGCATAATTACAAAAAAAACTTATCAAAATATAGATAGATTTGCTTATTATTAGTTTCTCAAAAAAAGATTTAAAGTTACCTGAGTAAGTATTCATAAATATAAATTAGATTTTGATAAAAACTTTTTAGATAGAAAGTGTAAATATTAATATGGTTTACTAATTTTGCATCAAAATAAGAAAAACATGTCTTTAGAAAAAAAAGTGATGGATAAGATGAAGCAGGCAATGAAAGCGAAAGATACGCTAGCTTTAGCTTCATTAAGGTCGGTGAAAAGTGAACTTTTAAAAGCCAAAACTTCGGCTGATAGTTCTGGCGAAATGACTGCTGAAGATGAGATTAAGTTATTGCAGCGATTAGTGAAACAGCGTAAAGATAGCGCTCAAGTTTATGCAGAGCAGGGGAGAGATGATTTAGCTGAACCTGAATTAAAAGAAGCCAAAATTATTGAAGCATTTTTACCTGAGCAGCTTTCTGATGAAGAAGTTAACGAGGCTGTTCAAACTATTATTAAGCAAACAGGTTCATCAAGTATGAAAGACATGGGCAAAGTGATGGGACTTGCAAATAAAGAACTAGCAGGAAAAGCAGATGGGAAACGTATTTCAACTGCTGTTAAAGCACAGTTATCTTAATTCATTTTAATTTTAGTTTTCAAAAATAAACAATTTTGGCCGCGTAGTTCAACTGGATAGAATATCAGATTTCGGCTCTGAGGGTTGGGGGTTCGAATCCTCCCGCGGTCACGATAAGCATAAAACCACACTTAAAAAAAGTGTGGTTTTTTTATATTTTAGCAAGCAGGAATTTACTGAAACAATAAATCAATTATTGTGATTATAAAGGTGTTAACAAAAAGGATAGTACGCTTTCTTTTTGCTAGAGAAAATCAATTCCCGCCTATGAAAATATCAGAGAAGTCATCTGAGTTCACAGCATAACTTAACTAGCGTTTAAAGTACTTAGTCATTTTATCGTATTTTAGTTAACCCCATGCATTTGCCTTACTTGTTTTAATATCATTTTTTTGGGAGTTAGAGGAAGCATAGCAGACATTAATTTCTGAGCAGATGTAAGCCCCGAAATAACATCTAATTTCCCTTTTAACATTCCTTCATATCCATCTTGTGCTACACGTCTTGCCGTTGCTGTTTTTTTAAATAGTTCCGTTTTATCCATGCCAGATATTCTACCAAATTCTGTTGCAGTAGCGCCAGGCATTAAGTTAGTAACGGTGATATTGGTATTGTGCAACTCTTCCGCAAGGGCATTACTAAAAGAGGTAACATAGGCTTTTGTGGCATAATATACTGCTTGTAATGGGCCGGGCATTAAGCTGGCCGTTGAAGAAACATTAAGAATTCTTCCTTGGTTATTGTTTACAAAATCTTGTAAGAAATAATGCGTAAGGGCAGTTAGCACACTGATATTTAAATTGATCATTTGCAGATCTTGTTCTAATTCTCTTTCATTGAACATCCCTAATCCGCCAAACCCAGCATTATTGATTAAGTAATCTACCTTCAGCCCTTTTTGCTGCACAAGCTCATAAACTTCTTTTGCGGCATTAGGTTTGGTTAAATCTTTTGGTAGTACCAACACATCAATATTGTGTTGTTGCTCGAGTTCTTTTTTTAGTTCATTCAATTTGTTTTCGCTTCTTGCGATTACAATTAAATCTCCCCCTTTCTCTGCGTGAATTTTCGAAAACTCTTTTCCTATTCCACTGCTTGCTCCTGTAATTAATGCTGTTTTTTTCATTTCCTGTTAAATTTAATAGTGAGTACTTACTTATTATAGTTTGTAAATTTTTTTATGCTGAATATTTATGAATTAAAAATTGTTTGAATTGTTGTTGATTAGTCAAATTACCTTTTAGTATTTCTGTAGAAATCGACTCTAAAGTTTGAAGCATATATTGAGCCTCTAGCGCTGGAAAATCATAATTAAGTTGAGTAAATGCCCAAGTTAATTTGTCAAGCAAAGGTTTCATTTTATTAGGATTATTGTATTCCTCCTCCCATTTGAGTTTAAACTGAAGCTTCCAATAATTGTATTCAGATTTTTTGATAAGAAAGGGAAATTCAATTGTTTTCAGAATGACAGATTTGGGATCGGTCTGCATCATAATATCGCCAAACAAAATATTTACTTTTTGTTCTGCATTTTCAATTATCGCATTTAACAGTCCTTTTTTGCTTTTATAATGTCGAAATATTAGCCCTTCAGAAACACCTGCAAGTTTTGCTATTTTGTTGGTAGAAGTTGCACTCACACCTTCATTTGCAAACAATACCAAAGCACTTTGTAATATTTTTTCTTTCTTATCGGTCATTAGTGTGTAAGTAATTACTTGTAAATGTAAACTATTTTTCATTATAGGCAAATCTGTTTAGGTAATTACTGATTTTTTTCGATTTAGAAACAACACTTTTTCCTTTTTAAGGTTTCAATCAAAGGTATTATCTCGTTTTGCGGCTAAGAAGAGGTAGTTAGATAGCCAAATAGAGATATTTAAATAAATATTTTTTTTCGTCAGAAATGCTGTTTAGCTTTAGCAAATACTGAAAAAAAAGATAATTTATCGCTAAATCGAAAGTTTTTTGTAATCGTAGAAAGTGAAAGTTTTATCTGATAAATTTGCTTATTTAGAATCGCAACAAACGATATATAAAAAACTTTATTTACATCAAAAAGAAATAGTTATACCAAAATTTACATTATGATATAGTTTATCTATAGGAACTACGGGAGCAGTATCGTAAATATTCTGATACAGTAAACGCAAACCAATATATTTAGTGATATTGTAAGTAAGTTCAAAACTTCTGGCTAATCTATGATTTTTAAAGAAATTAGTAAGGTTTGGTTGATAATAACCACTAATGTCTAAGTCAAATAAATCACCAAAACTTTGTTTAAAACTTATATACGCATTTCCTCTTAATCGCTCTACATTTCTATTGCTTTGATTAGTTGGTAACAAATCATCAGGCACCCCTGAAAAGTTCCATCGCTCAAATTCATATAAACTACCAACACCAAAATACAAACCTGTTTTGTTTTTAACCAGTGCAGTCCACCTAAGATTTGCTCCTGCTGCATATTTCCTATCTAAACCTCTTACCTCATTCCAATGCATTTGATAAAAAGGTTCAAATGCAATATTTTTATTGTGTAATTTAATGTATTCAAGGTAAAGAAATCCACCACTTAATATTTCATCGTTACCAAGAAAGCTATATTCAATTCTAAAAATCAATTAATTATACTACAGATTTATGTTTGTTATTCTTTTTTAGTTAAGAGCTTAGCTATATTTTTTTGAAGATTTTTTTCTCTGTCTTTATAATTTTTTTCGGTTTCTTCATTGATATTCCAATGCTCATTTAACCAGAAGCTTAATTGATTGTTTTCAAAAATATATTTCGCATAAATTTGATTTGAATACCATAAATTTCCGTTGATAAAGTAATAGTGAAATTTTCCTGTAAATTCTTTAGATTCATTTGCCACAGCATGTTCAATTTTAACAGGCAAATTAGCCTTCGAATACCAAATAGAAACAGGAGTATTGGGGACATTGTAGAGCGTGATTTTTTTTTCAATTTTTTTCAATTTAGGAATCGTTTTATTAATTTTTGTTGTCACTGAATCACAGGTTATCCTAATTTCCTCTGAACTTGCTCTAGGGCTTAATTTTGGCCAAGTAATAGTTATTGAATCAATTTTTTTTTGTTCTTCACTAATTGTTATTGGTTTGCTTTGGTTACTATTAATGCAACCTAACAGCAGCAGTAATAAAATTAAACTACATATAATTTCTCTCTTCATAATTATTAATTTGATAAGGCTAACAAGCTTTTTTTTGAATTAAACCTATTTCATATACATTTAGATAATTTTTAAATTGACTTTAAAATTCAAATATAATAAAAAACTAAAGGTAAAAATGCGCTGGTAAACTTAGTGAAGCTTTAACTTACTGAAGTTAGTTTTTTCAAACCTAAAATTAACGCAAGTAGAATGTTTAACTGTTCTTCTTGTAGTTTTTAAAATTGTTGTTCAAAAGTCTTTCCATTAAATTTGTATAGGCTTCCATCAGCCATTCCAAACCATAATTTACTATTTCTATCTTCGTAAATTGAAAGAACGAAATCATTCTTTAGTCCATCTTTCTTAGTATAATTTTCAAATTCTTCTCCATTGAATTTCCAAATTCCTGCGTCTCTGTCTCCAAACCAAATGTTTCCTTTGTTATCTTCTGCGATTATAAATACGTGTTCGAGTGTGCCTTGTGGTGATTTTTCTCCATTTCGTTTACTGCTGGGGTGAATCAAACGTTGTTTTTTTGAAAAATTTATGACTGAATCACCTTCTTTAAGTAATACGCCAATTCCATTATTCCCAAGCCAAAGCCTTCCTTTAGAATCTTCGTAAACACTTCGTATATGCAAAGCTTCAATTTTATTTTCAAAACCTAATGTTTTATTATTAATAACTGTAAATTCACGTCCATTGTACCCAAAAACACTTGCATAGGTACTAAACCAAATCATATTGTTTTTGCCTTTTGAAATATCAGTTACTACAAATAAATTATCGTAGGGGTTAAGTACTTTTTGAGGGGGAAGCTTTATTAATGTAATTCTTGCCCATCGTATCTATAAACGCCGGCTTTATTTCCAGCTTCAAACCATAAATCATTATCGGATTTCATCCATTCACTTGTCTTATGTTTATTGCTTTGAATTGGAAAAACATTTTGAGAGTTTTTGTTGTTTGCTTTTATGCGATTACTAATTGTTGTGCCATTATAAGTGCTGATTCCAGTTTGTGTGTCAAACCAAATAATGCCTTGCTTGTCTTCTTTAATGGAGTGTATTTGGTTGTCAGAAAGTCCTTCATTACTAGTAAAATACTTGAACGATTCTCCATTATAAACCGCAACCCCTTCTTGGAGACTTCCAAACCAATAATTTCCTTTGCTATCTTGAAAGATAGCACGAATTCCAGAAGTAAATTTTAAGGTATCGGTTTTTGAAGAGGCTGTTAATTTAGGTTGACTAATTTGCTTTTTTGTTGATTTTTTTTCAGCACAAGAAAAGTTCAAGCTTATGATTAATATTAGGTAAATCAGATTTGTTTTTTTGTTCATTTTGGGTTTTATAACATAAAATTTAATCTTCTAGTATAAGAATAGTAAGGCGAAGAGATGACTACCACTTGGTTGATTAAAAGTTGAATTTTTTAATTTTTTCTTTCTATATTTCAAGATTCATTAAGCCAAAATAACAACTTTGGCAAGCTTGTAAAAGTGCAATTTTTATTGGTTAAGGATTTCATTGAATTATTGTTTTATGGATTACAGAGCAATATTTACCAGGCTATTAATTTTATTAAATTAATCAATTTTTTTATACCTCAACAATTCTTTTCCATTAGAGTTATAAAGCACTAATTGAAGATTGTTTAGCTGATAAGCTTTTACTTGTTGTATTGAATTGTTAATTTGATTAGACAACTTCATATTTGGACAAGCCATTCTAGTTTCTGCTACCTTTTCAAATTCTAAGTATTTGCTATTTACAATTTTTATTTCGCCTGTAAAATTGTTGCAACCATTATTTCCCATCACTCGATTCTCCTTAAGATTTAGTTCCAGTTGTGGATTTCTACCCAAGTCTTTTAGGTTTATTTTTTCACCATTAACGCTTATCAAAGCCCATATATCATTCAATTTTAAACTATTGTCAAAATTTTTCTCAACTATTTCAACTAATTCGTAAGTTGTTGAAGAAAAGTCTGCAGGCACTTCATTTTTAGGTTGTTCAATTTCTCTTACAATCAATTTATAAATATAGCCTTCTTCAAATTCAAAACCTTTGATACTATTATAAAACAATTGCCAATTGCCAGTATCTGCGGTTTCTTTTTTCTGAACTTGCATACACATCATTGAATTAACCCCGGTACATTTCACCTTTCGTGAATTTATCCAATAAATATGTTCATTAGGTTTTAGATTATAAGAGCTAGAATTATTTTTAGTTAGTCTGTATTTATCTTTTAAATCACCTTTTATTTCATTGCCTTGACGGTCTAATTTTAACAGAGCATTTTCAATGACGAGATATTGATGATTTAGGGAAGGTTTTTCATTTCTATGAAGTGTAATGCTATTACCTTTATCATTCCATTCAAAAGCGCCCTTTTCTTCAAAAACCTCTTCAGATTTTCCTTGATATATTGTGCTTATAGAATAGGTTTTATCTTGATTTAAAACAAGTTTTGTTTCCTGACCTATGCAATCTGCACACGGAATTGTACCTTGATAAGTGCCTGTCCAATCAAGAGAATTTTTGCTATTGTGATTATCAGTAATTACTATATTTTTTTTGGAGGAATTACAGGCTGAAAAAAGTAGGATAAGTAGTAATAATTTTAGTTTCATTGCATCTTTGTTTTGTGTTTTTTTTACTATTTAAGTTTGCTTTATATCTTATTAATTAGAAGCCTGCTGCTTGTCCGTCAACTCTAGATTCTGAAGCACCAAAATATACGTTTTTATTTAAATCTTTCATTATTCCTTGGTAGCGCCCAAAGAAGCTATTACCAACTTCAACGCGATGACCTTTATTTTTTAACTCTCTAACCGTTTGGTAAGGGATATTTGATTCTACATAAACTTTACCTTTAGAGTTTGTTTTTTTATGCAGTTTATCGGTGGGTTGTGATGAACCAGAATGATTCCATCTTGGGGCGTCTCCAGCTTCTTGAATATTCATTCCAAAATCAATAATATTAGTAAGAATACTTACATGTCCTATCGGTTGATAAGCACCACCCATGTTTCCATAGGTAAAAATTCCTTTTCCATCTTTTGTAACTAAACCAGGAATAATGGTATGAAAGGGTCGTTTACCGGGGGCGTACACATTAGGATGATTAGGGTCTGTAGAAAATAATTCGCCTCTATTTTGAAAACTAAAGCCCGTGCCTGGAACCACAAAACCAGTTCCCATACCTCTAAAATTACTTTGTATCAAGGCAACCATATTCCCATCTTTATCTGCTGTGGTTAAGAAAATAGTGTCCCCATCTTCTAGAACATCTACACCAGAACTTTGGTCATTCATAGCTTGATTGGTAATTAATTCGCCACGTTCTTTTGCATATTGTTTAGATAGTAATACTTCCATAGGAATTTGATGAAAATCGGGATCGGCATAATGTTTAGCGCGATCTTCATAAACCAATTTCTTAGTTTCAATAAAGGCATGTAACGTAGCTGAAGTTCCAAATCCCATTTCCATTAAAGGGTAATTTTCTAAGATGTTTAACATCTGCAAAACTGCTGTTCCTTGAGCATTTCCACCTACTTGATAGACTTGATACCCTCGGTAATTTGTACTGATGGGATCTACCCATTCCGATTGGTGATTAGCTAAATCGGTTGAAGTTAAATACCCCTTATTTTCTTTCATCCATTGATCAATTTTTTCAGCAATTTCTCCTTTATAGAAAGCGTCTCTTCCTTGATTAGCAATTAATTGAAGTGTATTTCCTAAATCGGGGTTTTTAAAAATCTCACCCTTTTCTGGTCCTCTTCCATCAATACTAAATGTTTCTGTAAAAGCACCAGGCTGATTTTTTAGAAAAGGAACGCTTCTAGACCAAGCAGCAGCTATAGCTTCAGTAACGGGAAATCCGTTTTTAGCATAATCAATAGCTGGTGATAATAGTTTTTTCATCGAAGTTTTTCCAAAGCGTTGATGCAATTCAAACCAACCATCTACTGTTCCTGGAACAGAGACCGAAAGTAAGTGGTCAGGCGGAATGCTATTTTGATTAATTTTTTTAAGCTCTTTCATTAATTGATTGTAAGAAAGATTAATAGGAGATCTTCCACTAGCATTGAGCGCATAAACTTCCTGCGAATCTTCATGCCAAATTAAAGCAAATAAATCACCCCCAATTCCATTTCCAGTTGGCTCCATTAGTCCGGTAGCTGCATTAGCTGCAATTGCGGCATCTATGGCGTTTCCACCATTTTTAAGCACGTCTAAACCAATTTGAGTAGCAAGTGGAACGCTTGTAGCCACCATTCCATTTTCACCAATAACCTCAGAGCGAGAAGCAAAATTAAGACCTACTTCTCGGTCTCCTTGTGCTGTGGCTATACCTAAAAATAAAAGGCAAAATAAACTAACTAATCCTAAATAAGTATAATTTACTCTCATTTTTTTGATTTACAAAATACAATATAATACATTTTATTGCTAGTTTTTTTTGTTTTTGTTAACCTTAGGCTTGTTTTTATAAATATGTCAAAGCAAATAATTTTCTTAATAAATTAGCGGAAGATAAGAAGATTGAATTTCCTTATGATCAATCAGTAATACATTGGCTAGAGGAAACAACTCAATAAAATGCTTAATCATTTCATCGTCTTCGGTAACAAACTTTTGATGTGGATACATTCTTAATCAATTCTTTAAAATGTAATTTTCTGTTTTTTAATCAATAACCAAATTACAATAGGAGCCCCAAAAATAGAGGTAATAGCATTAATAGGCAACGTATATTCACTTCCTGGAAGCTGTGCAATAGTATCACAAATCAACATAATTATGGCGCCTCCAAATAAAACACTAGGCATAAGTATAAAATGATTATTGGTCTTAATTACTTGTCTTATGATGTGTGGGACAGCTAGGCCAATAAAGGCAATTGGACCAGCAAACGCGGTTACACTTCCAGCTAAAACACTTGTTGATAAGATGACCAAAAAACGATTTTGTTTTATGTTTACCCCCAAACTTTTAGCGTAATTTTCTCCTAAAAGTAATGCATTAAGATTTTTTAAACAAAAAAGACAAACTACACTACCTATGATAAAAAAAGTAAAAAGTACCCCCACTTCCTGCCAGTTTAAGTTTCCTAGGCTTCCAAAAGACCAAAAGATATATTGTTGTAAGTTGCTAGCTGGACTAAAATAAGAAAGTACACTTACCACAGCTCCAGTTAAACTGGCAAACATTAAACCAATAATTAAAAGTGCCATACTGTCTTTTATTTTGATAGCGGTAGTGAGTATTGCTAAAAGTACAACTAAACTTCCTAAGCTTGAGAAAATGACTAAAGCCCATTTAGAAAAAATAAGCGTCCCTAAAAGCCCTCCGAAAAGACTTCCGCCAAGAATTAAAATTGCTACTCCTAAACTGGCCCCACTACTTAACCCCAAAACGTATGGACCCGCCAAAGGGTTTCTAAATAATGTTTGCATCAACATTCCAGACACCCCTAAAGCGCCGCCTACAAGTATAGCTGTAACTGCTTTGGGTAATCTGTATTCCCAAATAATATACGACCAAGTAGAATTAACTTCTTCTTGCGTAAATAGTATTTTAAAAAGAGCTGATTGTGAAATAGAAACTGAGCCTAAGCCAATATTAACCCAGGTGAAAGCCAGCAAGGCAAAAAAAATGAGAAGAATTATTGATTTACTTTTCACTTTATTCTAATGCTTTAAAAAATTGTAATTTATGTTTTTTGAGCAATTTTGGATGTAAAATTTTTACTAAATCTTTCAGCACTAAATCTGGCCTATTAGGACCTAACTCGTAGTAAACAACACCACCTGTTTTTCCTGTAATTAATGCTGTTCCATAGACATTTTTATCCTGAAATGCCTTAAATTTTTTATAGTGCTTATTGTTGTCTAACAATTGATTTAAACTAGTGTATTGTGCAGGACCTATCCAAAACTCAGCCTGCCTTCCTTTCTCTAAAACTTTTTCAAAAGCCAAAGCAATGCTTCCACTTCCTGAGGTGTAATCGAAAATATACTTAGCGTTAGCATCCTCTAAAAGTTTTCCTTGCCAAGAGTTTCCGTAAGGCAAATACCATCGGTCATTATGCATAGCTCCTGAAATAACAAGAGGTCGGTCTGTAGTTTCTGAGGCTATTTTTTTGGTTTGTAAATAAGATTTTTCAATTTCTTCAAAAGCTTTAAAGGCTTCTTTTTCCTTGCCTGTTAAAAGCCCAAAAACTTTCAGCCATTCAGCTTTTCCTAGTGGATTTTTTTCTAGCCAATCACTATTATAAAGTACTGGAACCCCCATTTTTTCTAGGGTATTCAAACTCTTATTACTTCCTTCTATTGCAAAACCAACAACAATTTCTGGAGCTAATGAAATTAACAGCTCTGTATTGATATTTTCATTTTTACCGAGTTCCTTAATTTTACCCTGATCAATAAGTTCTCTAGCTTGTTTAGAAGAGATGTAATCAAGACCAGGGAAACCAATTAATTTATTTAAGTCGCCTAAATGTTCTAATGAAGGTATGTGCGTGGTAGAAGTAACCACCATTTTTTCTATTGGTAGTTTTATAAAATGATGATATTCAAAGTTTTTGGGTAGTTTGTCAGGGTTTTCAGCAAGGGCATATACGAGAGATTTTTCAGCCTCTGGCCAAGGTTCTTTTACTTCAATTACCTTAAAATTTTCAGCTTCATAAATGGAAAATGTTGAAGCATATTTCACTTCCTTTTTGGGTAAACTTTTAAAATCAAATTTTTCTTTTTGAGGTGATTCACAGGCAAAGTTTAAAAAAACTAGTATTAAAATTAGGCCTTTATGAAATTTGAATTGATTGAATTGCATTTGCTTTAATTTGAAACTCCTAGCAAATATACACACAACAAAGCGGATTTATAGGTTATTAGTTAGATAAAATAAATCTAGCTATTTTTTTATAAATAGGAGCTTATCACTTAGAGAATTATTATTTTTGTGGCATGAATAAATTAAAAGAACGCTGGGGAATAAGTTCAAACTTTCAGCTAATTATCATATTTATTGTATTCGGAATAACAGGTTCATCTTCGGTTTACGTTGGTTCACCTTTATTAGAGTTTTTGTCACTTACCAAAGAGAGTTTTCCTGATACTTTTCTAGGCGTATCATTTTACTATGTGTTGAGGATATTAATTATTTTCCCTATTTACCAAATTTTATTAGTAGCCTTTGGATTTTTATTTGGACAATTCAAATTTTTTTGGAATTTTGAAAAGAAAATGCTTTCTAGAATGGGGATTAAATTCTCTGATAAACCTCACTAAGGTCTAGTTGCCATATAATCTAACAATTTAATACTGAATTATTACAACTATGAAGCTAAATTAAAGGGCACAATATGCACTAAAATTAATAATTGATATAATCAGTGATTTCCAAACCGTAGCCAATCATACCAACTCGTTTTTTCATCTGACTATTAGAAAGTAATTTGATTTTATGAATACCTATATCGTGTAAAATTTGTGCACCAATACCAAAATCTTTATTGTCCATTTTAACACTTGGAGCTTTCATTTCACCCTGAGCTTGGCTTTCTTTTAATTGTTCTAAACGATTTATTAAGTTAAGTCCTTGTACATTTTGATTAATAAAAACAATAGCTCCTTTTCCTTCGTTATTCACCGCTTTAAACATGTCGTCAAGTTTTTTATCGGCATTATTGGTAAGTGTGCCTAAAATATCATTATTAATTAAGGTTGAGTTGACCCTTACCATAACGGGTTCATTAGGTTTCCAAGTGCCTTTAGTTAAGGCTAAATGTACATGATTATTAGTGGTTTGTTGATAAGCACGTAATCTAAAATCACCAAATCTTGTTTGAATATCAAAATCTTGTTTTTTCTGAATTAATGAGTCATGTTGCATACGGTAAGCCACTAAATCTTCAATAGAGACTAATTTTAGACCAAATTTTTCAGCGACTTTAGCAAGTTGAGGTAATCTTGCCATCGTTCCGTCTTCGTTCATGATTTCTACAATCACTCCCGCTGGTTTTAGTCCTGCTAGTCGGGCAAAGTCAATAGCAGCTTCAGTATGGCCAGTTCTTCTTAACACGCCACCTTCTTTTGCTTTTAAAGGGAAAATATGACCAGGCCTGTTTAAATCTTGTGGTTTTGTGCTTTCATTGGCTAAAGCTTCAATAGTTTTAGCTCGATCTGAGGCAGATATACCTGTAGTAACACCCTTCCCTCTTAAGTCAACTGAAATTGTAAAGGCAGTCTCTAAAGGGTCGGTGTTATTGCCTACCATCATGTTTAAATTTAAGTCTTTACAGCGTTTTTCTGTAAGTGGCGTACATATTAATCCACGCCCATGAGTAGCCATAAAGTTAATCATTTCTGGAGTTACTTTTTCAGCAGCTGCAAGAAAATCGCCTTCGTTTTCTCGATCTTCATCATCTACAACAATAATTACTTTTCCTGCCCTAATATCGGCAATAGCTTCTTCTATAGTTGAAAGTTGAATTTTATTTTCTTGAGGTGTTTTTAAAGACATACCTTTTTTTATAATTTTTAGCAAAGCTAATTATTCACGCGTTTTATACTTGTTCAGTTTCAGTTTAATTAACAGTTTTCTTAGCGGTACTGAGATAAAATCAAAACTTCCGAAACCTTGGTCTGTGGTAGCTCTGTAGGTTAAAAATACACCTAAAGGAAACATGATAAAAGTTGAAATCCAAGCACTTAAGAAAGGACTTATCTGACCGGTTTCTGCAGCATTTTGTGCTAATATTCCCACAAAATGATAGATGAGAAATAAAATGATAGCAAAAACTAACGGAAGACCAATACCTCCTTTTCTAATAATTGCTCCTAGAGGAGCCCCAACAAAAAACAAGACAATACAAGCAACACCAATAGCGTATTTTTTATGCAGGTTTATTTCGGCTTTGTTGATAATAATAAACTTGTTTTTAAACCTGTTTTTTTGGCTTTCAATTTGTGGAGAAATACTGTTTATATTGCTTTTTGCTCGACTAAAAATTTGCAGCCATTGCCGATCTTCAAAAGCTAAAACCAAGGAGTCTATATGTTTAATAGGCTTTAACTCTTTTAAATTAGATGAATCTTCATGGCTTTTTTTTAGTTTTCGTGAATCTTTTACTGAGTTTTTGTTTTTTTGAGCGTTTCCTTTGCCACGATTTCTTTGATAGCTAGTATTCTGTTTTACTAATGAGTCGGTCTTTTGGAGTTCTAAATTGGTGTTTAGTCTATTTTTTTGAACATTTTTCTGCAAATTTTTTAGTGGATTTTCTGCTTGTTGATCATCAGGATTATTTGTTACTCTAGTAAATCCATTACGTTGATTAACCAAACGTCTATACCTTCTTTTAGAATTATTGATTGACGTTGAAAATGAATCTATTTGTAACCGAAGTTCACTAGTATTAAGCATTTTGTAGGGATGTTTTGCATTTTCATCGTCAAAATCTACATTGTTAAAATTAGATAAATCTATATTTATTGTGTATTCATCAAAAGAAGACTTTAAGTAAGGTAAACGTTGACGCTCTTCGTAGTTTTTAGGGACAACTTCATCATAATAATTTCCATTAAATAAAATAAGCTGTAAAATATTAGAATTATCTTCCGAATATAGTTCGCCGTCTTCAGCTTTGATTACCGTAAAATTACCTCTGTTTTTTTTAGCACTTTTGTGAATGACAACATTTTTAAGGTATTGGTCATTGTCTCCAGATTTTTCATCTACTTTTATGTTGTATTCTCCCAAATCGGTAAAAACGCCTTCTACAATAGCCATTGCCGGCTTAGCTTTTGCAATGTTTCTCTTTAGGTTGATGGCTTTATATTCAGACCAAGGAATAATGGTATCGGCAAAAACAAAAGTAGCATAACCTAAAATTAAAATGAAAAAAATTAAACTTTTCATTGCTCTTTGTAGTGAAATTCCGGCCGATTTCATAGCTGCAAACTCGTAGTTTTCTGAAAACTGACCAAAAGTCATTATAGAAGAAACTAGAATAGTGAGGGGTAAAAGTAAAGGAATTTGATGGGGTATGTAATAAAATAAAAACCGAGCAATAACACTAATTTCAATGTCCTTACCTGCAAAATCTGAAATAAACATCCAGATAGCCTGAAGAATAAAAATCATTATCAGGATAAAAAAAACCGTAAAAAAGGTTTTTAAAAAATTGAATAATATATACCTATCAAGTATTTTCAAAACCTAGTCTAATCGGTTGATGTAGTAATCCTTGTACTGTTCTTCGTTAAATTCAAAATGTTTAACTGAAAGGGGTTGATTTTTTTTAAAACTTTTTACTTGTATTAAGGTTTTTGTTCCATTTTCTTGCACTTGAATTAATGTGTGTAGATGAAGTGTTTGCTGATCAACACCGAGTAAGATTTCATCAATATCCTCATTTGAACCTGGGTTAGGAATCAATTTTATAAATTGAATTTTTCTACCTTTATAATTCTGTACAATATCCATTTCATAAGTATAACCTTCTTCAAAAAAAGTAAGCATTTTAGAAGGAGTGATTTCATTTTCGTCTTGATCGTTGTAATTAGAAATAATCACTTCTTCGTCTTCAGGAATAATTGTGTAGATTTTTTTGCCATCAAAAACGCGAGTTGTTCCCATTAAATTAAGGAGGTATTTATCTCCTTCTATACTTACATCTCCTCGAGTTTCCTGTTTGATATTTTCGTTTAGATTTTCTAAGGTGTATGCAAACTCTATAGAAATATTATCATAAGATTTTACTTTGCTCAAAATATCTTGAACCAGATTTTCAGCCTCTTTATTGTTTTGTGCATTTGCGTAAAACGTAAATCCAAGCACCAATAAACCTATAATTATATTTTTCATTTGTATAATCTATTTTAATTTTTAAAATTCAATTTTATTTTAAATGTTCTTCTAGGCTGTTCAAATCATTAATTAAAACCTGTCTTGCTTTGCTTCCTTCAAAAGGGCCAACAACTCCAGCTGCTTCAAGTTGGTCAATAATTCTACCAGCTCTGTTATAGCCTAATTTCATTTTTCTTTGAAGTAGAGAAGCTGAACCTTGTTGTGCAGTAACAATAATTTCTGCGGCCTCTTTAAATCGTGAATCTCTTTCATCAATATTATCATCAATACTTGTGCCACTTTCTTCCCCTTGATATTCAGGTAGGAGGTGAGCGTCTGGATAGGCTTTTTGACTTCCAATAAACTCTGTTATTCGATCTACTTCTGGCGTATCTACCAAGGCACATTGTAATCTTACAAGTTCGTTACCTTGAGTAAAAAGCATGTCTCCCCGGCCAATAAGCTGGTCTGCACCACCAGCATCTAAAATTGTTCTTGAATCAATCTTAGAGGTAACTCGAAATGCAATACGGGCAGGAAAATTAGCTTTAATCATCCCTGTAATTACATTTACAGATGGGCGTTGCGTGGCAATAATTAAGTGGATACCTATAGCTCGAGCTAATTGAGCAAGCCTTGCAATTGGAGTTTCAATTTCTTTTCCTGCCGTCATTATTAAATCGGCAAATTCGTCAATAACTAAAACAATATAAGGTAAAAACTTGTGGCCGTCTTCTGGGTTTAATTTGCGTGCTTTAAATTTTTGGTTATACTCTTTAATGTTTCTAACCATGGCATCTTTAAGTAAATCATACCTTGCATCCATTTCTATACAAAGCGAATTTACTGTATTTACCACTTTTGCATTATCTGTAATAATAGCCTCTTCAATAGCTGGCATTTTAGCTAAATAATGACGCTCAATTTTATTAAATAAGGTAAGTTCAACTTTCTTAGGGTCAACCAGTACAAACTTTACTTCAGCAGGATGTTTTTGATATAATAGTGATGTTAGAATAACATTTAACCCCACAGATTTTCCTTGACCAGTTGCTCCTGCCATTAGTAAGTGAGGCATTTTAGCTAGATCAACCACAAAAGTTTCATTAGAAATTGTTTTCCCTAAAGCAATAGGAAGTTGCATTTCGGCTTGTTGAAACTTAGGCGAAGAAACTACCGAGCGCATAGGTACAATAGAAGGATTTTGGTTAGGTACTTCTATGCCGATGGTTCCTTTACCAGGAATAGGAGCTATAATTCTTATTCCTAAAGCCGCTAAAGACAATGCAATATCGTCTTCTAGATTTTTAATTTTTGAAATTCTAATTCCCGCTTCTGGTATTATTTCGTAGAGTGTAACAGTTGGACCAATGGTTGCTTTTATATCAGCTATACCAATTTTATAATTTTTTAAGGTATCAACAATTTTTACTTTATTGGCTTCAAGCTCATTTTGATCAATAGTAATTCCTTTGCCTTTGTTGTAATCCTCTAATAAGTCTATTCTTGGAAATTGATAATTAGAAAGTTCTAATTTAGGATCAAATTCACCAAAATCTTGTACCAGCTTTTTACTTAATTCATCTACTTCATCTTCTTCTTCAGCGGCTTGTACTTCCATCTTAACATCACCTTCTTCTTCTGATGAAATAAGGATTTTTTCTTTTGAAAGCGAATTTTCTTCTTTAGTTTTCGGACTTAATTTTACTTCTGATGGGCCTTCCTCATCAACTGAAACCTCCTCTTCTTTACTACTATTAGCTTGGTCATTTTGTTCCAATGAAGTAGCTTGCTCTTCAGCATGAACAAATTCATCTTCAATAGATTTTTTCTTGTTTTTTAAGTAAGCAGAAAGCTGATCTGGAGTCCATCCTAAACGAATAACTAGGTAAAGAATAAGTAAAAAACTTAAAAAAATACCCACGCCAATTTTCCCAATATAATGGCTAAGAAATTCGGTGATTTCAAAACCAACAATGCCACTTAAAATGGGCTGTGAAGGAATTATAAAAGCAAAAAATAAGGCCAGCCAAGCCATTATAAATAACCCCCAAAACCAATACTTTACTAGTTTTTTTGCAGATAGTGATAAAAATAAGTAAATACCGGTAAGTAAAGTAAGAAAAGCTATGTTGAAAGCACCAATACCAAAACCCGAAAAAATAAAAAAGTGACTAACTTTAGTGCCAAACTTACTCAACCAATTTTTAGCTTCTAACTCTTTATTGAATAAATCATTGATTAAAGATTGATCTGCTTTCCAGTTAAATAGAAAGGAAATAAAAGAAAGAAACAGAGCCAGCCCCAAAAACAATAAAAACGAACCCAAAATAACACGGTGTTTTTTGGACCACTTTATCTTTGGTAGCTTCCAAGCAGACTTTGGGTTATTATTTTTTTTCTTAGCTTTGGACATACATTTCTTAAACGCGCAAAAATACAAATATAATCAAGTCTGTCAACTTATCTTCAATTTAAAAAAAATATGCTTGTTATAAAAGCTTCGAATACAATTTTAGTAAATTGCCACAAACTTTAAATTAAAACAAAAATGAAAAAACTTATTACTTTAACATTACTCTCTGTAGGGTTAATTAGCTGTAACCAGGAAGATAAAATTGATTTAAAACTTCAACTTACTGAAGGAGAAACTTATCAGCATAGTTCAAAGATTAAAATGGACTTGAATCAAAAAATGATGGGGCAAGATGTTGATTTAACCATGTACATTGAAGGTAAAATGAGTTTCATTAACCAGTCAAATTTAGAAGGGAGTCATGAACTTGTAGGATTTTATGATTATCTATCTTACGAAACTCAAATGCCCCAAATGCAAATGAAAGTTAGTTCTGATGAAGTTGATGCTGAGAACCCTTTGAGTTCTATTTTTAATGATATGGTAGGTGAAAAATTCAACTTTAATTTGTCAAATCAAGGAAGAGTTTCTGAGGTAGAGGGGATTGATAAAATCTGGACAAAGTTGATTGCTGCAAACGAAAACCTTTCCGATTTAGAAAAAAATCAATTCCAGGCGCAAATGCAAGAATCTTTTGGGGCAGATTCTTTTGCAGGTTCACTCGAAACATCGTTTGCTATATACCCTGAAGCTCCAGTTAAGCTTGGTGATTCTTGGACTGTGACTACAAATCTTCAAAACGGATATCCAGCTCAAATAAAAACTACATTTACCTTAAAAGATTTTGACGAAGATTTTGTCTATATAGAAGGAGAGGGAAACATTAAAACTGAAGAAGAGGATAACCGAATGACCACAAATGGAATGGAGTTTATATTTAGCCTAGAAGGTTCTAATACCTCTGAATTAAAGCTAGACCGAAAAACAGGTTGGATTGTTGATGGAACTGTAAATCAAAATGCTAAAGGAAACATGAAGTTTGCTGAAGCTCCTCCAGAAATGGAAGATCAAACAATAGCTTTAGATTTTACTTACCTTATAGAATTATCCAACAATTAATTTGAATAGTTTTAGCAAATAGATACATTATCTTGCTTTTTAACCTAAATAAACAAATTTTTGTTAAAACATATTCTTTTGCTTTATGATGTTTTGTTTTTTTCCTAAAAAAATGATTAACATATTAAGCTTTAACTTTTTGTTTATAGGTTGAATGAATTCATTGATTAAATTCGTAAAAAAAATAGTGTTATGATTAAATTAAAAAAAATAAGTAAACTAGTACTTGGATTTCTAGTAATTGTAGGTTTTAGCTCATGTAGTAGCGATGATGATGCAGGCACTCCCATCGATTCATTCCCTACTACTTTCGAAATTATTTCTAACAGTGAAAATCATACGGTTTTAACTTCATTAATTCTTGAAACTGGATTAGATGAGGTTTTAGATAGCGGTACTTTTACCGTTTTTGCACCAGATGATAATGCTTTTGAAGGTATAGATGCTACTCAATTTTCAGAAGAAGAATTATCAAATTTATTGCTTAATCACGTAATTACTGGAAACGCTGAATCTCAAAATTTATCCAACGGATATATTGAAACTAACGCAAGAGAATCTTTTTCTGGAAATGAGCATAGAATAAATATGTTGATAACTTTAACTGATGATGTTCGCTTAAATGGTGCATCTACTGTAACTAACCCAGATTTAGTAGCAAATAATGGTGTTGTTCATGTGGTTGATGAACTAATACCAATTCCAGATATGGTAACTTTTGCTACGGCAGACCCTCAGTTTGAAACTTTAGTTGAAGCAATAACAAGAGAAGACCAACCTGATTTTGATGATATATTGTCAACACCAGCTGGAGAGGAACCAGCACCTTTTACCTTATTCGCTCCTAATAACGATGCGTTTCAGTCAGCTCTCGCATTTTTAATTAGTCAAGAAACAGGTATAGAAAGTTTAGAAGATTTGCCACAAGAAACTTTGGAAGAAGCTATCTCTTTACACTTGGTAGCTGGTGGTAATGTTCGTGCTTCAGATTTAACAAGTGGTCCGCTAGAAATGTTAGGTGGAACTATTGAAATTGACACCAATAACGGGGTAACTATTACTGATGCTAATGGAAGAGAAATTACCGTACTAACTTCTGATATTCAGACTTCTAACGGGGTGATTCATGTTATTGATAATGTAATTTTACCTGAATTAGAAGTGGAAGACTTACCAACGCTTGTAGAAGCCGCTGAAAACGCAGGTTTGACCAACTTATTAGACGCCATTGCTGAAATTGACGGTTTAGGAGAATCCTTGCTTGACGCAGATGCAATTACTGTGTTTGCGCCAACCAATGAAGCTTTTGATGCAGCTCTAGAAGCTTTTGATGCAACTAATTTAGATGAACTTATTACAGCAATTGGTGGAGTTGAGAACCTAGAAACTGTTCTTGGGTTTCATGTTATTCCGGCAGTTGCATTTGCAAATGATTTAGAAATGGGTGAAAATAATTTTGAAACCTTATCCGGTCAGGAATTGACTGTAAACTTTGATGGACAAGACGTTAGTGTTGTTGATGCTAACGGAGAAGTAGCTAATGTTATTCAAGCTGATGTTGCTATTGAAAATGGTGTAGTTCACATTATTGATGCTGTTCTTTTACCTGAATTAGGTCAAGATCTTAATGAAGTAACGTTGGTTATTGGTAATGATGGAGCAAGTGCTTATTTTGTTTCTGAAATTATAGGTGACGAAAATGTAACATCATTAAATGAAAATAATAGCACATGGACAATGACCCAAGGAACTAGATATACTTTGGTAGTTGAAAATGCTGGAAGCCACCCAATTGGATTAAGAGATTCCATGGACAGTCTTTTGTTATCGCAAGATTCTTCTGAAGGAAGCTTTGAGGCCAGTGAAGCAATAGATTTTCAAATTGAAGGAAATGCTATAAGTTTTACACTAACAGAAGATTTAGCTCAAGAATTAGACAACTACGTGTGTAATATTCATGGAGCAATGACAGGAGGTATTGTTATTCAATAATTTCAATAAAAATTATATTTATAAGCCACTTAGATTAGTCTAAGTGGCTTTTTTCTTTCCATTTTTGATACGCTTCAAGGTCTTCAGAAATTAATTTCAGCGTAATTCCAATAATACTTGCATCATCAACATAGCCAATAAAAGGAATAAAATCTGGCATGAAGTCTAAAGGGTTAAGTAAATAAAGTAAAGCAAATGTAATAGCTGCAATGCTTAGCCAAGGCACCGAAGTATATTTTTTATTCTTGTAGTCTTTCAGCATTGAAAAAAGTAGGTTAATTTGTTGCTTAAACTTACCTAAACGAGATACCTTCTTCTTAATTTCTTCTTCATTTGTTAGGGCGTGATTGATGTCTTTTTCTTCAATCTTTTTCCTTTCGCCTTCAATATAATTTTCGTCTATTTTTTTCTTTTTCATAGTAACCTATATTCAACAATCAAACATAATTATAAAAATTCACTAGCACCCGAAATTTTATTAGTTTTGACTAAAAACAGAGTTTTAGCCCAACAAATGCTTTACAAATATAGCTTTTACCCTGAAAATAAGTTCATCCTATATTTAATTCCATTTGTGAATTAGGTAGAATTTCCTTAACAACTTCCTTTTTTAGCCCCTATAAAACAAGATAGTGATACAAGCAGAATGTTATTTTTTTAGTGAGATTAGAGATTGTTTTATCTATTGTTCTTCTTATCAGTTCTAAGCGTAAATAATTAATCAGAACAATCTATATCTGTGATTTAACAGCATTTTCACTTGTACCCATGTACCCTATAATGTTTTCATCTGTAAGTATTTTTTTAATGATTTGAAAAAAAATTCAATATCCCAACGTTTTTTATAATGCTCTGCGATACTATTAACCTGAGTTCGATTATAATCACAAAGTCAAAATCAATAAGGATATTCAGTTACAAGGCAATTTTTTGAAGGATAGCCTTAGCTATCGTGA
>NZ_JAANAS010000044.1 GCF_011089875.1 Psychroflexus maritimus
CTTCCAACTCAATTTCCTTGTTACTTAAAAGCTTACGCAGTATTCTATTTTCCTCTTCTGCTTGCTTTAATTCTTTGCTACGAGTGTCATAGGTGACTTTTAACCCTGCTTCGCCTTGGCTATCAAATTTCTTCTTCCAACTATAGAAAGTGGCCGTACTGACCTTATATTTACGGCAAGTCTCAACGGTTCCTAATTCTTCAGATGAGGACAGAATTTTTAGTTTCTCCTCTAAACTCCATTTCTTGTATTTCATATCTCAAAAGTAGTATTTTGAAATTTAAAATATCACTCCGAACTTATTGGGGGCTAAAATATTTCTGTTAAGTATTGCAAAATGTATAACTCCTAAAAAATAAAATTTAAAGTTACAGAAAGTTTGATGTACTTAATACTAATTTAATTATCAAATTGGTTTAAATCAATTATATTGCATTAAATTTTATTTCAATGAATGGCTTTTTAAAAGTAGCTTCTATTTTCTGTTTAAGTTTTGTTCTAATTGGGTGTATAGAATCTACATCAAATAAAAAATATGAACTTGCTTCTTCTCTATCAGAAAACAGAGAAATTAATGAAGCGTTGCAAGAAGACCAAGAAATTGTAAACTTTTTAGCACCCTACGCTAAAAAAATTGATCAAGAAATGAATCAAGAGCTTTCCTACACAAAAAAGCCCATGTTTAAAACCGATTCAAAATTTAATACAGCAATTGGCAATTTAATGGCTGATGCTGTTTTTAAACAAATAAAACCTCTAGCAAAAGAGAAATTTAATATTCAATTGGATGCAGTTTTGCTCAACTATGGGGGAATTCGTTCTGGAATTAGCGAAGGAAAAATAACTGTAAAAACGGCTTTTGATATTATGCCCTTTGAAAATAAAGTGGTTATTGTTGAACTTTCCTACAAAAAAATGAATGAACTTTTTGAATACCTTGCCAAAAATGAAGTAGCTCATCCTTTTGCTGGAATCAAATTAGAAATAAATCAACTTTCAGATATTAAACATCAAAAAGTTTTTTCTAAAGAGCTGAAAGAAGGAGAAACTTATTTTATAGCTACTTCAGATTATTTACTAAAAGGAGGTGATCAAATGAATTTTTTTATCGATAACGAAAATGTGTTTGAAACCAATTACAAACTCCGAAATTTATTTATAGATTACTTTAAGTCGAAAGACGAAATAGTAGCTGAAAAAGACAACCGATTTGTAAAAGTGCAAAGGTAATGAAGAGAAGAAAATTTATACAACAAACAAGTGTCGCAAGCGCAATACTTGGGTTTGGTGGTTTTACTGTGGCCAACGCCATCAACTCATCAAAAAAATTTGATAAACACATTACCATTCTTCATACCAATGATGTACACAGTCATTTAGAGTCATTCCCATCAGACCATAGTAAATTTGCTAATCGCGGTGGTGCCGCAAAACGAAAATTTTATTTTGATCAAATTAAAAAAGAAAATCAAAATACACTAATTTTAGATGCAGGCGACTCTTTTCAAGGAACTCCTTTTTTTAATTATTATGGCGGTGAGTTAGAGTTTAAAACCATGAGTAAACTTGGTTACCACGCTAGTACGATTGGAAATCACGAGTTTGACAATGGAATTGACAATATTGCCGCACAACTAGCCCACGCAGAATTTGATTTAATTAATGCAAATTACCTTCTCAAAAACACGAGCTTAAACGGTCTTGTAAAACCAAATCAAATTTTTGAAGTTGATGGTGTAAAAATTGGTGTCTTTGGTCTTGGAATTGAATTAGAAGGTCTTGTAAGCAAAGACCTTTACAAAGAAACCATTTACTTAAACCCTATTGATATTGTTCAAGATCAAATAAGGTTTTTGAAAGTTGAAGAAGAATGTGATTTAGTAATCTGTCTTTCTCACCTTGGTTATCAATACAAAAGCGATAAAATTGACGATTTAAAGTTAGCAGCACAAACTTCAGGAATTGATTTAATCATTGGGGGGCACACCCATACTTTTTTAAATCAACCAACTGAAGTAAAAAACCAAGAAGGAAAAAACGTATTGGTTAATCAAGTAGGTTGGGCGGGAGTCAATGTGGGCAGAATCGACTTTTTTTTAAATGAACAAAAAGAAGACGAGCCTATAAAATCTAGTGTAGTATCATTATAAATAATTCTCATCCTAAAAACTATAAAGCGCTCTCTTTCTAGTATATCATTCAGAAAAATAAAAAAGAAACGACTAACTAACGATGAACAGCAACAAAAAAACAAATAACCAAATCAAATTATCAAAAGCTACAAAAGGCTGGGCTGTACTTTTTCCACTATGGATAGTCCTAATACAGGTTTTATCTCTTTTTCCTCAGTTGGTAGAAAAAATCTATAGCAATGGCCTGTATAGGTATATTAGAAATTTAAGTTTTTGGATTACTAATTGGACTTCAATTTCGTTGGGCGACTTATTTTATATTGGTTTTTTTAGTGTACTGATTTTTAAGTTATTTCGATTTACTAAAAAAACAAGAAAACTTCGCTTTTACCTAGTTTACCTGCTTTCCACTGTATCTAAAATTTATTTTTTTTTCCACCTATTTTGGGGGATGAACTATTATCGCATAGATTTAAATGAAAAGCTTAACCTAGATAAAGAATATACGCAAGAAGAATTTTTTGATTTCTTAGATGAGACTTTAGTCTATTCAAATGAACTTCACCTCCAATTAACAAAAAACGATTCTATACCTGTTGAATTTAACTATGAGGATGAAAATCTAAAATCAGTAGTAAATAACAAAATTTTAGAAGTAGCTAAAGCACATAAAATAGTAGTTCCCATTCAACCAAAAATAAAAGGTTCATTGTTTTCAGTCCCACTCACATACGCCGGATTTTCTGGTTATGTTAACCCATTTACTAACGAATCTCAATACAATAATAAAATAATTGATTATAAAAAACCGGTTACTATTGTTCATGAAATAGCCCATCAAATGGGATATGCCAAAGAAAATGAAGCTAACTTTGTGGCTTATTTGGTTTTGCTAAATAGTAAAAAATCAGACTTTAAATATGCGGCATCAACTTCAATTTTAAGACATCTATTAAGTCATTTGTACCGTTCAAATCGAGTTATGTTTGAGGAATACAAAGCCTGCATTAATTTTGGAATTCGTGAAAATTACAAAGAGTCACAACAATTTTGGGATCAGTACAATAATCCTGTAGAGCCTTTATTAAAGCAGTTTTATTCTTCTTACTTGAATATCAACAATCAACCAGAAGGAATGAAAAGTTATTCTTATGTAACTAATTTACTTATCAATTACAACAAGAAAAATGCTTTATACAATTAACAAGACTAAACAATAAATTACTTGATTTGAAAATTATTCCTAATGCTTGTCGATAAAAGTTCTTCTTCAGCTTAATTGACTTGTTATACCTCAAAAGTTTTCCTAAGGAAGTTTTAGACGGTATCTCCCCTTGCTAGAAACAAACGTCAGATCGAGTTTTTTTCTTGACCGAAAAAAGAAAGGAAATTGTATCGAAGTGAGGTCACTGAGTGATTTCAACGAACGAGAGTGAAGATGAAATTGTATCGAAGTGAGGTCACTGAGTGAATTCAACGAACGAGAGTGAAGATGAAATTGTATCGAAGTGAGGTCACTGAGTGATTTCAACGAACGAGAATGAAGTTGAAATTGTATCGAAGTGAGGTCTCGATACATTCTACTTATTTAAAATTAAAAACAATTGGAACTAGATAAGTTTATAGATTAAGCTGGCACTCAATAAAAAACAAAGAAAAACAACTATAATTCCGGCAATATTTTGCAGTTTCGAATTTTTATAAATTCCCATAATTTTAGTAGAATTGACAATCCAAAGCAAAAAAATGGCAATAAAAGGAAGTAAAATTGCATTACAAACTTGAGCTACTTCAATTAAATGTATAGGTTTTAAGCTAAAACTCGCAAAAATAACTCCAATTAAAATAACTATTTTCCAAGTGATAGCATAGGCTTTTTTATGCGTATGTCCAAGAGCTTTGAAACTGGATTTAAGCACGTAAGCAGCAGCCATGGCAGCAGTGATTGTTGAGGTGATTCCTGCCGCAAAAAAGCCAAATGCCAATAAGTATTTAGCTAAAGAGCCATAAAGAGGTACCAGGGTTTCAGCCAAATCTACAATATTTTTCATTTCAGATTGTGGAATAGCCGCCGCGGTAATCAACACACTCATAGAAACCAAACCGCCTAAACCAATAGCCAACATCGTATCTTGTTGGCATTCTTTCATAGCTGAAGCATTTTTCCACTTTTCTTGAACTACAGCAGCATGCAAAAACAAATTATAAGGAACAATAGTAGTGCCCACAATAGCCATCACAGAAAGTAAGTTTTCGGTAGATAGACTAGGAACAAAGCCACCAAATAATTGATTTAAATCTGGCTTTGTTATTAGTGCCGTAGTTAAAAAAGATAAACTCATTAGCGCCACAAGAATAACGAGTATTTTTTCAATTTTTTTGTAATTACTAGTACTTAAAACTAAGTAAGATAAAAGCCCAATGAGTAGAGCTATATAATTGATAGAAAAACCAAAAAAATCAACATAAATAGAGTCCACTATCAAGCTAAACCCAAGTGAAGCACCTCCTATATTTCCAGCTTCGTAAGCTGAATTACCTATCACAATAGCTAAAATCACAAACAAAGTAGCCAAATAAAGTAGGGCTTTATTGGGAAGGATTACTGGAAAAGCTTCTACTAAATCTTTCCTGCTTACAATTCCGAAGCGAGCCGACATGCCTTGCAAAATGACCGTTGCTAAAATTGAAAACACCAAAGCCCAAAGCAATTCATAACCAAATCTAACTCCTGCTAGACTACAAACCGTTATCGTTCCTGGACCAATAAATGCAGCTGCTACGAACGCGCCTGGGCCTATTTTAAAATAGTTTTTCATCTGCTTATTTTATCAAGATATTACTCCAACTTCAATTAAAATCATTTGAATTTTCAACCAAGACTTAGGCATTAGGACTAGATTAAATTCCGCTTAAAACTACCAATGAACCGGTGATTTATTGTGTTTTTTTAAATATGAATTTGTCTTACTAAAATGCTTATTCCCGAACCAGTAACCCCTGTTAGCACTTAAAGGTGAAGGATGCCCACTAGTTAAAATCAAGTGTTTATCCGAATTAATTAATTTATTTTTTTTCTTTGCGTAGCCTCCCCAAAGTAAAAAAACTACTGCTTCATTTTCTTCAGAAATCGCTTGAATTGTAGCGTCTGTAAATAACTCCCAACCTTTATTTGAATGACTTCCAGCTTTTGATGCTTCTACACTTAAACATGAATTGAGCAAAAAAACACCTTGTCTAGCCCAATGAGACAAATCTCCTGTAAACGGTATTTCTTTATTTATATCGTTTTTTAATTCTAGAAAAATATTTTTTAATGATGGAGGAAATGGAATTCCTGGATAAACTGAAAAAGCTAAGCCATTGGCTTGACCTACGCCGTGATAAGGATCCTGGCCAAGAATCACTACTTTTACATCCTTTAGATTGGTGAGTTGATAAGCCTTAAATAAATCTGATTTTGGTGGATAACAAGTTTGAGTATTATAGGTATTTTCTACAAAACTTACTAAATCTGTAAAATAGCTTTTAGTAAATTCATTTTTTAAGACATTTTTCCAATTCTGTGAAAGTTCAAACCTCATCATTATCACTACATTTGTACCTGCGAATGTAAAAAAACTTATGGTAAAAGTCAGTGATAAAACTTTAATAGATTTAGAGTTTCCTCAAGTTAGAATTCAACTTGCCGAAAATTGTACTACAGAAAAAGGAAGAGAGAAGGCTTTATTGCTCAAACCTTTCACCTCATTTAAACGGAGTATGTTTGCCTTAGAACAAACGCAGGAATATAAAAGTTCTGCCTGGGAAGAAAAACCGATTCCTAACCATGGTTTCGATCCTATTGATGCTGAAATAAGCTTACTTGCTATTGAAAACTCTACCTTAGAAGTCATAAGTTTTAGGCGAATTAAAAGCATTTCAGAAACGGCCAACCAGCTTATTATACATTTCAGAAAACACAAAGAATTATATCCTAGGCTTTTTCAAACAAGTCAACCCGTTCAACTTACAAGTTTCCTCATAGAATCGATTGACCAAGTAGTTAATCGTTATGGTGAAGTAAAAGACGAAGCTTCTCCCCTACTTGCTAATATTAGACGTTCATTACAAATGGTGAAATCAAAAATTGGTTCGAGTTTCTCAACTGCTATGAGCAAGTATAATTCATTAGGATACCTCGATGAAATCAAAGAATCTATTGTTGAAAACATGCGTGTTTTAGCGGTAAAAGCCATGTACCGAAGAAAAGTAAAGGGAAAAGTCTTAGGTCAATCTAAAACGGGAAGCATTGTTTATATGCAACCCGAAGAAACAGCACACTATAATTCAGAATTGAGTCAGTTAATTTATGATGAAGACGAAGAAATTAAACGAATTTTAAAGCAACTAACCGAAAAAATAAGGGTTTATAAGGAACTGCTGCAAGATTACCAAAATTTTTTAAGTGAAATTGACTTGATTTCAGCCAAGGTAAGGTATGCCGAATTATACAAGGGTTTGCTTCCCAAAATAACCAAAGAAAGAGAAGTATATTTAAAAGAGGCTTTTCATCCTTTGTTGCTCATTGATAACAACAAACACCAGAAAACAACCTATCCACAGGACATTAAATTAAATAAAGAGAACCAAATTATTGTTATTTCTGGACCTAATGCCGGTGGAAAAAGTATTACTTTAAAAACCGTTGGGCTTGTCCAATTAATGTTACAAAGTGGTTTATTGGCGCCAGTGCACGAATTTTCTAGACTGTGTTTTTTTGAAGAAATTTTAACCGATATTGGAGACAACCAAAGTATTGAAAATCATTTAAGCACGTATTCCTACCGATTGAAAAACATGCGCAATTTTCTTAAGAAGTGCAATGAAAAAACCTTGTTTTTGATTGATGAATTTGGAACAGGAACAGACCCAGAATTGGGAGGTGCTTTAGCTGAAACATTTTTGGAAGTTTTCTATGAAAAGAAAGCTTACGGAATTATTACAACCCATTATGCTAACCTTAAAATGATGGCTAATGAAACCAAGGAAATTGTAAACGCAAATATGCTTTTTGATTCTTCTACTTTAGAACCTATTTTTAAGTTGAAGCTTGGGGAGGCTGGCAGTTCATTTACATTTGAAGTAGCTCAAAAAAATGGCATCCCTTACAGTTTAATCAATCGCTCTAAAAAGAAAGTTGAACGCGGTAAAATAAGATTCGATAAAAGTATTGCCAAACTTCAAATGCAACGCTCTAAGTTAGCAAAAACTACATCTGAATTAGAACACAAAAAAAATGCAGCACAAGAAGAGCAAGAAAAATTAGATGAAGTTAATGCTAGAATCCAAAATAAGCTAGTTAAATATCAAGAGCTTTACGATGCAAACCAGCGCATGATAAGTTTGGGAGAAAAGATTAATTCCCTTGGCGAAAAATATTTCAACAATAAAAACAAAAAACAACTTATCGGTGAATTTATGAAGTTGATTGAAAAAGAAAACGCCAAGCGATTAAAAGAAACTAAGAAAGAACAGCAACAAAAAAAACGAGAAGAACATCGGGTTAAGCAAGAGCTGAATAAGAAAGTTGAAAAAATAAGGCAAAAAAAGAAAGAAGAAAAAGAAAAACAAGAAGCCAAAGAAAACAAAAATGAAAAAGTAGAAAGACCACCACTTTATATCCATGACGAAGTAAGAATGATTGATGGAAAAGCAGTAGGAACTTTAGAAAGTATGGAAAAGGGAAAAGCAGTAGTAAACTATGGAGCATTTACCACTAAAGTTGCTTTAGATCAACTAGAGTTGGTAAAACGTCCTAAAAAAAAGAAATAGAAAAGTTTTTTTGCTTTAAGTAGAGTTGGTAGCAATTACAACTTTAAATTTAGACCTATGAGGTTAGAAGTAGCCGATTGGTGCAAGCGCATAAAGGTATATTGAAATCTAAGTTTGTTAAATTTAATCATAAACCCACCACTGAGTCCCGCAAAAGTGTTTTGATCTACTAAGCCTAATTCTTGAGATCTTCTAAAGCTGTACCCAACGCGAACACTAAACCCACCATCTGGAAATAACTCTGCACCAAACACGGTATGCCTAAAAAAGTTGTTAATAAAATTTGGGTTGTCCTCGGTAACATTACCTTCTATATCTGTTTCATCGCGGTTTGGGTTTCTAAAAGCCAAATCCCATTGCTGTAGATTTTCAAATGTAAGATGCCAACGGATAGGAACGTTTTCTAATTGTTTAGAAATACCTATGAGTAATTCTGTAGGTAAACTTTCATTTACCTCATCATAGGCTTTTAATTGTGCCCCAAAATTTCTTAAAACTGCAGAAATCACCCATTTTTTTTCTGGGTCGATATAGGCTACAGAAAAATCGGTTGCTAATCCAAAGGAAGAATATTGTTCTAACCTTGAAGTTATCAATCGGACATTTAAACCTGCATTAAATTTAGTTTCTGGGATCCTATAAGCGTAACCCACAGAGAAGGCCGCTTCTGTTCCAGTAAAATCATTGGTAGGATTACCTAATTCATCAAAACCTTCAAAATCACCATAACCTAAATAAGAAATTCCTGCTTGTATGGTTCCTCGATCTGCTTTAAGTTTGTACGCATAAGCTGCACTTCCAAAATTAATCCCTGCCGCCAAATTCATATAATTAATGGCAGCTACACTTTGCATTTCTTCATTAACCAAAGAGGGGTTTATCAAAACACCTGAAGGATCGTAATTATGCATAGTCACATTTTTTCCGCCAAGAGCTCCGTGAAGTGGATTAACAGGCATATTGAGAAACTGGTAAGTGTCTTGCCCACCAACCTGAGCATTTACAACCAAAGCAACCAATGAAATGACTAGAAAATATATTTTTTGCATAAAAAGACTTCAGGGTCTGTGCTTATCAAAACGAAGCAAAGTTTAATAAATTATTTAATTAAAAAAAAACTGAATAAAATTTTCATCCTATTCAGTTTCAAACATATTACAATTTTATAAAAAACTAAACTTTTTATTTGTTTAAATTTGAATGTGTTTGTGAGGTACTGACCTTTAACTCTTTAGCATTTTTTACTTTTTGCTTTAAAAGAGCTAAATCTAGGACCTCAGACATTTCTGAAACATAATGAAACTGAAGTCCCTTTACATAGTCTTCTTTAATTTCATTAATATCACGTTCATTATCTTTACAAAGAATAATTTCTTTGATATTGGCGCGTTTAGCGGCTAATATTTTCTCTTTAATTCCTCCCACTGGAAGCACTTTTCCACGTAGCGTGATTTCTCCAGTCATAGCTAAGTTTCGCTTTACTTTTCGTTGAGTAAATAACGAAACCAAAGAAGTTAGCATAGTAATACCAGCGCTAGGTCCATCTTTTGGTGTAGCTCCTTCAGGAACGTGAATATGCACATTATACTGGTCAAAAATTCGGTAATCTAAACCAAATTCTTCTGCATTAGCTTTGATGTATTCTAAGGCAATTGTAGCTGATTCTTTCATTACCTTACCCAAATTACCTGTAATATTTAAATTTCCTTTACCCCGAGATAATGCAGATTCAATAAACAAAATGTCTCCTCCAACACTTGTCCAAGCTAGCCCCGTTACAACTCCAGCTACTTCGTTGTTTTCGTATTGATTCTTATTAACTTTAGGTTTTCCTAAGATGTTTTCAATAGCTTCAAAATTAAGTTTAGGCTCGTAGGATTCTTCCATTGCTAAATGTTTAGCTATATTTCTAACCAATTTAGCCAGTTGTTTTTCTAAACCTCTTACCCCCGATTCTCGTGTGTAATTTTCAATTACTTTTTCTAATTGTTTTTTACCTAATTTTATATCGGTTTTTTTAATTCCGTGTTCGTTAATTTGTTTGGGTAATAAATGACGTTTAGCTATTTCAATTTTTTCTTCAACAGTGTAACCGTTTACATTGATAATTTCCATTCGGTCTCTAAGAGCAGGCTGAATTGTATTTAAAGTGTTAGAAGTAGCAATAAACATAACCTTTGACAAATCATAACCTAATTCTAAGAAGTTATCGTGAAACTCTGAATTTTGCTCAGGATCCAAGACTTCTAGTAAGGCAGAAGAAGGATCACCTTGGTGAGAATTTGCTAGCTTATCTATCTCGTCTAAAACAAAAACAGGGTTAGAAGTTTTGGCCTTTTTCAAACTTTGTATAATTCTACCAGGCATGGCTCCTATGTAAGTCTTTCTATGCCCTCTAATTTCTGCCTCGTCTCTTAAACCTCCTAAGGATATTCTTACATATTCTCTTCCTAAAGCTTCGGCAACCGACTTCCCTAAGGATGTTTTACCTACACCAGGAGGGCCGTATAGACAGATGATAGGCGACTTCATGTCATTTCTTAACTTCAGTACAGCTAAATATTCAATGATGCGTTTTTTTACATCTTCTAGGCCATAATGGTCACGATTTAAAACGCGTTCTGCGCGTTTTAAATCAAATTGATCTTTGCTAAAGGTATTCCAAGGTAAGTCTAAAAATAAATCTAAGTAATTTCGCTGTATGGTATATTCGGCTACTTGTGGATTCATGCGTTGAAGTTTAGCCAATTCTTTATCAAAGTGCTTTTTCACTTCTGCACTCCACTTCATTTTTTTAGAACGCAAACGCATTTCTTCCAAATCAGATTCCGATGAATTTCCGCCCAACTCTTCCTGAATGGTCTTCATTTGTTGATGAAGGAAATATTCACGCTGCTGCTGGCTCATGTCATTTTGAACTCTACTTTGAATATCATTTCTTAGCTGAAGTTTTTGCTTTTCAACATTCATGAATTTTAAGGTAGATAAAGCACGGTCTTTTAAATCTGAAGTTTCTAAAAGTCTTTGTTTTTCTTGAACTTCTAAATTCATATTAGAAGAAATGAAATTAACCAAAAAAGAAGAACTTTCTATATTTTTGATTGCAAAAGAAGCCTCTGAAGGAATATTTGGACTTTCCTTAATTATTTGAAGCGATAACTCTTTAATGTTCTGAATAATCTCATTAAACTCAACATCTAATACATCGGGTCTATTTTCTTTTAAAGATTCTACCTTACATTTTAAATAAGGTTGTTCTTGTAGAGCTTCGGTAATCTTAAAACGCTTTTTACCCTGAATTATAACCGTAGTATTTCCGTCGGGCATTTTAAGCACGCGAAGAATTCTGGCGACTACACCAATTTTATAGACTCCTTCATAACCTGGATCCTCTTCTTCATCATTTATTTGAGCAACAACTCCAATAGTTTTATTAGAATTATTAGCATCATTGATCAATTTAATTGATTGGTCTCTTCCTGCTGTAATTGGAATCACTACACCAGGAAATAGTACGGTGTTTCTCAATGAAAGTATGGGAAGCTCTTCAGGTAAGTCTTCTCGCTCAATGGCTTCTTCGTCTTCCGTAGTCATTAAAGGAATTAACTCTGCATCTTCATCTATTCCTTGTGATGACAAACTGTCAATTGAAAACAATTTTGATTTTGACATAAATTAATATTTTCGACAACTTGTCAGTTTTATCAACACAAACAAGCTGTATTTGATTTAAAATTCTATTTTTTGTTTAACACCTTATAGTCGTTCAATTGCTATGCCAAGGTGTTTATTTAACAATTCTAAAATTAAGATTTTGGAACCGCTGTGGCATTGTTACAAAGATTTAACCCAAGCTAAAATCGATAAGTATAACCTAGTCTAAAAACTTGTGTTTCAAAAAAATCGGTAGCTACGATGTTAAAATCGTCATCATTCCTTAGTGTTTTTAGCTGGAAAGTATTGAATAAATCGGATACATTAAAGAAAAATTCGCCTTTCCCCTCTTGAACCGATTTTTTAATTCCTAAATCGAATGAATAACGTGCCTTGATTTCTCCCTGCGGAATAATATCTCGAGCTAAATAAGTGAAAGTAGTTTGTAAGCTGAATTCCTTAGGAAGTTTCAATTGTGTATTCCATTTGATGTTTCCTGTGAAGTTAGATTGTTCTTCTTGAGAAAAATCGGTGTCGATTGGATACGCATTGGTTATTTCAAAAGCATTGATGATATTGTAATAATAATTTGAATTCAAATTCATTTTTAATTCATCTGTAAATCTAAAATCGAAGTTTAATTCTACACCTGTATTACTTCCTCTACCCGCGTTTTGAGATACGTTCACAAATTGACTATTGGGAGTTTGTGTAAAAATTCGTGTGAGGATATTTTCAAAATCTTTTCGGTATCCGGCAAGGTATAGGCTTCCTTCTTCAAATTCTAGTTGATAGCCTAACTCGTAAGAATTAGTGAATTGTGGTTGAAGACCAGGGTTTCCAAGGAATAAAATTTCAGGATCAGCATAAGAAGGAAAAACGCGTAAGTCTTTTTCCTGAGGGCGATCTACTCTTCGGTTGAAAAACAAAGCTAAACGTTTTTTTCTGTTCAAGCGATAATTGAATCGTACACTGGGTAAAAATTCAAAATAATCAAAACCATCGCTTTCGTAAACAGGGTGGTCTGGATCTACTAAATAATCAATTTTTGCATATTCTAATCTTCCTCCTGCTTCTAAGGCAAATTTATCATCTTCATAAATGTAATTGGCATAAGTAGCGCCTAAGTTTTCTTGGTATTCGGCTGCTCCTTGAAGATTTAAGTCTAAAATAGAATTCATGCCAGGATTAAAAATAATTTCATTGGGGTATTGACTAATTCTACCTTTTAAACCCGCTTCCAGTTTTCCTGTTTTTAAAGGTCTGGTGTAATCTACATTAACATCAACAATTTGTTGATCGGCTACAATTGCCGTTGTGTCTGAACCAAATTGATCTTGTCTTAAATCTGAAAAAAAGAAATCTTCTTCTTTTCGTTTGAAGGCATAGCTAATACTCGATTCAATAAAATGTCCTGGCTCTTCAAAATCGTATTTATGCTTAATTTCAGCAGTAAATATTTGCACTAATTCGCGTTCATCATAATCCCATAAACGCAAACGCTCACCAGAATCTATATTTAGATAAGGAATATTTCCTAAGTCTTTATATTGTTTTCTAAAGTAATAGGTAGAAAGCGTGAAAGTATTTCTATCATCAGCTTCATAATCTAATCCCACTCTAAAATTGGAAACGCCTTGATTTTTGTTTTCCAAAAATTGCTGTTGCACGCTTTCTGCTGAATTAGGTAAATTTCTTGTGGTAAATTCATTCTTACTAACCTCTTGGTATAACAAGACATCGCCATTGGCAAAAAAATTAAATCTATCTTTTCGGTAGTTTAATGAAAAACTAGGGTTAAGCTTTGGTGTAAATTGGTATTGGTCTCTCATTTCTTCCACCAAATTAGCTTTCTTTTGAAAAACTGACCCTACTCCTGTAACTACACCAACTTTTGCATTCCAACCATCTTTGCTTTCTTTTTTAAGAATAATATTGATAATTCCTGCACTTGCGTTGGAATCGTATTTAGAAGAAGGATTATTAATGATTTCAATTCGTTCTATGGATGAAGCAGGAATATTATCTAAATTTTCTTGCACGCCCATTCCGGTAATAGCCGATTGTTTTCCATCAATTAACACGGCAACCCGATTACTTCCGCGTAATAAAACTTCTCCTTGGTTGTTGGTGGTTATACCCGGTAAATTTAAAATGGCTTGTAAAGTTGAGCCTCCTAACTGACTAATGTTTTCGTCAATTTCATAAGTTTTCTTTTCTAGATTTTTGGCAAGGTTTTCTTTGTTGGCTTTCACTACTACATCATCAAGACTTTCTGTGTCGTCTTTCAAGAAAAAGGTACCGAGATTGAGATTTTGGCTAAGCTCTCCAACGCGAATATTTTCAGTAAGGTCTTTAAATCCAAGGTAGGCTATTTTTAAGGTATAGTTTCCTTTGGTTAAGCCTTCAAAAATGAATCTCCCATCTTCATCAGATATCGTTCCCTCAATTAATTCTTCGTTTTCATTGAACAATTCTACATTGGCAAAAGGAATGGGTTCTTCTTGAGCTTCGTCTTTTAAAATTCCAAAGAGGCTAACTTCGCTTTGCGAAAAACCAATAAAGCTAAATAAAAGTAATATATAAAAATAGTTGTATCTCATTCTTAATTGTCTATTGCTTGTTTAATTGTTTTTGAATATATGGGAAAAAGGTAATGAATGGTGTAACCAAATCCAAAACCAAAACTTGAGGTGTCGTTTGTAATATTATAGCCTGGCACAAAAAGATTATCGAAATTATTTAAGTCGGATTGCGTAGTAAGAAATTTCAATTGAATATTTAAACCTAAATATAGATTTTTAAAAACTTCGGCCCTTACACCAGCCATAAATTCAACCCAAGTGGCATTGAGGTTATTAAACGAAGTGCCAGGCGTTCTAATATCTGGAGGAAAAAATCCATCTCTAACAGTAACCGTAAATTCTTCTAAGGTATGAGAAAAAGTAGCAAAACCAGCTCTAAATCCTCCAAACAAAAAATTGTCCATACCTATCCAGTTGGTGTGAAAATTATATATTCCGCCAGCCTTAAAATAAGCTCCAGTTGAGTTGACCATTAAATTTCCTTCATCAAACAGGTAATCATCAGCGCCTAATTCTCCAGAGAGCCATATTTTTTCGGTTAAACGAAAATCAGCTCCCACTTCAAACCCCTTATAGTTTTCTTCTAAAGCCGTTCTGCCCAATTTTATTAAATCGGTATTGACCATTAAGCCATAGCGTTGTTTATAGGATATGCTATCCTGTTGCGCAGTTGCTTGACTAGCAAGAAGGCAAAAAACACTAATGGAAAATATGTAAATGTACAACTTCTTCATCTTCAATTACGGTTTCTTGAACAGATACACTACGTATCCAATTAATATTAGGAGTTTCTTCTACTATTCTTCTAGCTTGAAAATCTATAAACTCAACTTTATATCCACAAGCTCTATTCATATACACATTTCTTCTTGCATAATTTAATCTTAGTTCATCGGTATTAGGTGCTTCTGAAGTGGCAAACTGGGTTAAAAAAAAATTGGTTTGATTAGCAGAGGTCCTCAATGGCAAAACAATGTCTGTTATGGCTCCAGGCGCCAATAAGGTGTCTGAGTCTCCATCAGCAAAAAAGGCTAAGTCTGTAACTGGTTTTAATTCATCAGGTTCATTGATATCATAAAACTCTATTATTAACCTAGGTGTAGCTTGTTGTTCTTCGCCACAAATATCATCTCGTTCGCAAGCCCAAAAGCTAACTAATACAACGACTAAAATAAATCTGATGTTTTTTATTTTCATAGAATAGATTTATTTGAGTTTCAAAGATACTACATTTTCTACATGTTGCGTTTGCGGAAACATATCAACCGGTTGTATTTTTTCTATTTGGTAATGTTCCTTCATCAAAGCTAAATCTCTTGCTTGTGTAGCCGAATTACAACTCACATAAACAATTCGCTTAGGTGAAATAGCAAGAATTTGAGCCACTACCTCCTTATGCATTCCATCGCGTGGAGGATCGGTAATGATGACGTCTGGAGTTCCATGTTCAGTAATAAATGCTGAAGTAAAAATATGTTTCATGTCTCCAGCAAAAAATTCAGTATTCCCAATTTGATTGCGTTTAGCATTTTCTTTAGCGTCTTCAATAGCCTCAGGAACGGCTTCTATACCTATTACTTTTTTCGCTTTTTTAGCAACAAACTGAGCTATTGTTCCAGTTCCCGTATATAAATCGTACACCAATTCTTCGCCTGTAAGTTGCGCAAAATCACGAGTAATCTTATAAAGTTCAAATGCTTGAGCTGAGTTGGTTTGGTAAAACGACTTCGCATTAATTTTAAAATACAAGCCTTCCATTTCTTCCATAATGTGATCTTTGCCGTGGTAGCAAATTACTTCTTGATCGTAAATGGTGTCATTGGCTTTTGAATTGATTACATATTGCAAAGAGGTAACCTCAGGAAATTTTTCTGCAATGAAATCTAGGAGAAGTTTGCGATGTTCTTCATCTTCTTTAAAAAACTGAAGTAGCACCATAATTTCTCCAGTTGAAGAAGTTCTAATCATTAAAGTTCTTAAAAAACCTTCTTGGTCTCTTGGGTTAAAAAATTCCATTTGGTGCTTATCGGCAAAAGCTTTTACTGCATTTCGAATGCTGTTGCTTGGCTCCGCTTGAAGATGACATTCATTCAAATTCAAAATCTTATCCCACATTCCTGGAATATGAAAACCAAGTGCCGTTTTATTTTTAATTTCATCTTTTTGATCAATTTCATCTTTGGTTAACCAACGCTGATTGCTAAAAGAAAACTCCATTTTATTTCGGTAGAGGTACTGATTTTGACTGCCTAAGATTTGATGATTTTCTGGTAAGTCAAGTTTTCCGATACGTTGCAAATTTTGAATCACTTCTTTTTCTTTGAAATACAATTGATCTTCGTATTTCATATTTTGCCATTTACATCCACCACAAGTTCCAAAGTGAATACATTTCGGTTCTGTTCTACGTGCTGAATACGAATGAAAATGATCTACTCTTGCTTGAAAAAATGATTTTCGTTTTTTGTAGGTAGTCACATCAACTACATCGCCAGGAACGGCTTGATCAACAAATATCACTTGCCCTTCTTCGGTTTTAGCAACGGCTTTCCCCTTATTACCTGTATCTATAACTTCAACCTCTGTAAAGGTTTTTACGCGTCTGTTTTTTCTTCCCATGACGCAAAAATAAAGTTTTGAATTTGAAGTTGAATAGGTTTGGAGGTATAAAATTGAAATGATTTTTTGAGAGAATGGGGTTTAGATTAAGATTTTTGATTTTATGCATTAAATATGCCAACTTATATATCCTTCTAAGCTTCAATTAAAATTTTTATTTCTATTTGATGCTAAACCTTCTCTCCTATTTTACATTTTTAATTTCTGAAGGGAATTTGACAGAAAATATTTAATATTGTTGTTGATTAATTAAAATTGCATTTAAGACTTGAATCCAGCAAATATTAAAACTTGTGCGTATTCAACTTACTGGTTAAGGTATGCTTATAAAAGTTGGGGGGATAGACGGGTTCTATGTAATTTAAAACAGCAAAACAATGAAATTGACATTAAAAATTTTAATTCTTGGAATATCTTTAATGATGTTCAACGCTTGCGACAAGGATGATGATTCAACTCCAAAACCACCAAGCACTTCAACTAATAAAATACTTCCCTTAGGAGCTTCAAGAGTTGAAGGAGCAAGACCAGAGTTTGAAAGTTATCGTTATGAGCTTTGGAAAGATTTAAAAGAGAATAATTGGACTTTTGATTTCATCGGGACACAATCCGACAACTCGTCTTACCCCTCATTTAACAATGAAAATTTTGACATTGACCACGAAGGTCGCGGAGGATGGACATCGGGTGACATACTGCAAGGATTAAATGATTGGTTAAGCCAAACAGGTTCACCAGATTTTGTTCTTTTTAGTTCACCAGGGGGGAATGATATTTTAAATGAGCAAGACTACAATCAAACCATTTCAAACGTCAACGCAATTATAGAAGCACTGCAATCCAATAATCCGAATGTAACGATAATTATTGAGCAACCAGCTCAAGGTCATTCAGACTTTATGACAACCGAATTCACCAATGCTTTTAACCAAATACGACAAGATGTACTAACAATTGCGACAAACCAGACAACTACTTCTTCAAAAGTAATTGCTGTCGATATGTTTACAGGGTTTAATAACTCACATTTAGCAGACGAGGTACATTATAATGAAGCAGGTGCTAAATTTATAGCGACACGGTATTACAATGTTTTAATAAATGTACTAGAATAAAAAACTATAGAGAACAACACACAACAAAAATGGCTTGACCCGTCCTAAAAAAGTTGACACATTTTAAGTCATCACTTTCGTTATGCACGAGACTTTGGTTGTAATTAGGGCTCACCAATAAAATTAATTGCAAAATTGAATCATACGGATTATTTTTATACATATAGAATGAATGTTATAGACACAAAGTTGATTTTAAAGCTTAATCAAAGGATTATTGAGAAAGCAAAGGAAAATGCTTCGAACAAAAAAATGAGCCTATCTCGAATTGTTGAAGCCTATTTGCAATCCTTAACTACAAAAAATGACAGCTCTGAATTTGAAATTTCACCTTTTGTTAAAAGCATCGTAACAGGAACTGAAATACGAGTTGAGTTAGACTATAAAAGAAAATATTCCGACCATTTAATAGAGAAATATAAATAATTAAATACGCTAATACTAAACAAAAAAGCCAGCTCAATGAAGAACTGGCTTTTTTGTTGATACGCAATAGTCTATTTAATTAATCATGGTCGTGATCGTGGTCATCTCCAATAAACAGGTCTCTAAATGCTGATGTTTCGTTTCCTGCTTGGTCTATTACAATCACACCAAAATGATACACCCCTTCTTTAATTAATTTCATTTCCCCATCGTGCATAAATTCAATAGGAATACTTATAGGCATTAAAATTTTACCTGAAGTATCAGAAAGTGTATCAGAAATTTCAAAGTCCCATTCGGCATAATGATCGTGATCGTCTTCGTTCATTGTTGAAGGTCGATGCGAGTGATCATCGCCAGCCCAATGAATATCAATTTTGTAACTAGCCAAAGCTACATCATCGGTGACATCTATATCAACCTCAATTTCTTCACCTGGCACAAAAGCCTCCTCTAAATGAGGTTCGTTAATAACCACTACAGGAGCTTCTGAGTCTAGCGTTCCATCATCGTCACTACTACATGAGTAGGTAAATACAGCTAATGCTAATAAAAGCATTGATAAAAATTTGTTTCTTTTCATGTGTAAAAGTTTAAAAATGTTTAAAATTAAAATGTTGGATTTGTTCATCTTGATGGATTGGTTGTTTTACTGTTTATATCAAAAGGTATGCGTATCATCAATTGTATGTTTCTTCCCATTTCTGGAATTTCTAAAGCACGATAAAAATTGGTGTGATTAAAGTACTTTTTATCGAATACATTAAAGGCTTGAAGCATAATATTCGCTTTAAAATCGCCTATTTTTAAATCGGATTGTAAGCCTCCACCAAAAATTCCATAGCCTGGTGTTTCAGCTTCGTTTTGTGCGGTTTCTGTTTGTCGCCATGCCACTGTTGAATTCGCAAAAATTCGTGTTTGCTGCAACCAATTTTTTGAATTATTGAAATCATAACTCACTTCAAAAAATGCATTGATGGGAGGTGTAAAAGGTAACGGAAAATCCCTTGAAGTGCTTCCTGTAACCTGCTGATTTTGTAAATATTCAAATGAAGCTGTTGTGGTTAAACTATTGAAAAACTGCTTTTCTACAAAGACTTCAAAACCTGTTAACAAAGCGCCTGATTCGGTATATTCATAAATTTGTCCGCCGTGAGGTAGAGGCGAAAACCTTCCCGATGGCCTTAAGAAAATATAGTTGTCAAAATAATACCAATACGGACTAAAACTTACTAATAAATTTTCTTCGGCTAGATTGAAGCTTACTTTAGCATCGGCAACCCAACCTTGTTCAGTGCTAAGGTTTTCATTTCCTTGTTCATGCCTAAAAGAACCGTGGTGAATTCCATTAGCGGCTAATTCAATGGCTGTTGGAAATCGAAATGTTGTTCCAAAAGTTCCTGAAAACTGCCAATAAGAAGAGGCTTGGTAAGACAAGCCTAAAAGTGCATTAGCATTCCAAAAATCGCTATTTGTATTGCTACTTCGTTCTGCCAAAGCATTTGCTTCTTCTACGGATAAATTTCTTCGGTTAACAAGAAAACTGAACAAAAGAGGGTCATAAAATCGATCGGTTTGTAAGTTTCCATAATCAGCTCTAACTCCTAATTGAAGAGCTAATTTGTTAGTCAAATCATAATCATGTAAGGCAAATATTCCGGTGGTAAATCGATGGTAACTTGGCAATAAAAAATTATAGCCTCCAACTTCATTATTTTGATACTGACTGTGAATACCAAAAGTAGAATGATGTTGTCTGTTGAAGTAATGATCATATTTTATTTTAGCTTCATACGAATTCAAATTAAAATCTAATTCTAAGTTTGGATCATTTTCTGGAGGTTGCTGACCAGCGTAATGAGTATGAAATAAAGCCTCTTCTTGCCTTCTATTGTTTTGATAACTCAGCATCAAACTTAAATCTGATTTGTTAAAAAACCACTGATTGTTATTCACTAGTTTCAGATGATTTACGCGCTGAAAAGGAAAGTCAATATTTCTTCGGTCGCCATCATCTCTCACCCGGAGCACTGAAGGAACCCCATGAGCACCTGGAAAAAATCCCGCTTTTAAGTAATTGTTGCTCAGCGTCAATGTAGATTTAAAACTTTCAGACTGAAAGCCTCCCTGAATCATTACATTTCGTTCTCTTCCTGCTGTATTCATTAATCGTCTGTTCTGCACAGGCATTTTTACACTTAAGTAAGTAATGGTATCGGTAGGCAGGTTATAATCTCCATAACTGCTTAGTGTTGATCTAAATTTAAAAAAATAGTCATCTTTTTTATAATTCAAGTTTATAGAATTAGCCAAGGTTTGATTAACGCTTCTTCCAAAAGCTCTGTATTCTCCGGTAAGGCCTTCTTTTTTTGGAGTGGCATCAGTTTTAATTTGCACTACTCCACCAATTGCATCGGTTCCATATTCAATGGCGCCCACACTTTTTATAATTTCAATGTCATCAATAGCGAGTGCGTCAATTTCTAGACCGTGATCAGCTCCCCACTGCTGACCTTCATGGCGACTACCATTTTCGGCCACTACAATACGGTTAAAAGATAAACCTCTTATAATTGGTTTGGAAGCACCTGCCCCGATTTCAATAGAGTTTACGCCAGGTATTCGGTCTAGCGAGGCAGCTAAAGAACCCGCAAAATTATCTTGAATATATTCAGCATTAATTTTCTCTGTATTTTGAATATTTACAGAAGCCTTTTGTGTTAAAAATACTTCGGCCAATTCATCTTGATCTGTAATCATAATCAAATCAATTTTTTGTGGTAATTGATGAATTTGAATTAACGTATCTAGAGGTTTAAAGCCTAAATAAGATACTTGAAATCTGTAGCTTCCTGTTTCAGTTATTTCAAACTGAGTTTCTCCATCAACATTGGTGACGGTATTCCCTATTTCAGCATGTATATGTGCTCCAAAAAGTGGTATGTTTTCTTCGTCGGTAACTTTAACTTGTACTTGATTTTGACCGAAGAGTATGGAAGAAAACACTACTGAAGCGGTTAGTAGTAGAATTCGCATTTAGCATCACTTAATTCAATTAAATTTTTTTTTTAAAATCTAGAATTAAGCTGTAAAAGGTGGGGGTTTGTTGTAATATTCTCCTTTGTGTGTTTTTAATCCCTTAAAGATTAATAAAGTAGTAATCGTTTCCTTGTAGGAAATAAAATTTAGAACTTCAAAATCTGTAAATTGAACAGTTTCAAAATCAAATTCATTAAAAACAACAAATTCTTCACAGTGTTCACAATCGGCTACAGTTTGGTGATCATGTTGATCTATAAGGTGTGAATACGCATGAAAATCTACACTACCTAGGCTTAGGAGCGCCAAAAAGAAAAAAGACAATATTTTTTGTTTGATTTTCATAGCGAAAGCAAAATTAATAAAAATCTTTATTAAATCGACTTTTTTAAGTAGTTTAACGTTTACAAAGGGAAACAGATTGATGAATTTAAAAATCCTCACGAACAAAAAAAAGGACTGACTATATTTCAAAAAGCCAGTCCTATTCTATGGGTTTTGTTTTAGTTAGTAAAATTATTTTCTAAAAGAATAATTTAAAAAGCATCAACTATAGCTAAAAAATCTGTTGCTTTTAAGGAAGCTCCTCCTATTAAACCGCCATCAACATCAGCTTGTCCAAAAATTTCTTTTGCATTTGCTGGTTTTACACTTCCTCCATAAAGAATGCTCACCTCATCGGCTACCGATTGATTGTATTTATTGGCAATTAAATCTCTTATGTATTGGTGAATTTCTTGCGCTTGTTCTGGGCTTGCTGTTTTTCCTGTTCCTATTGCCCATACAGGTTCATAAGCAATGACTAACTTTTTAAAATCTTCAGCGGTAAGATGAAAAGTAGCCTTTTCTAATTGATGTTTAACTACTTCAAAATGTTTTCCTTCTTCTCTAGCTTCTAATTTTTCGCCTATACAAAAAATAGGACAAATTTCATTTTGTAAGGCTTGGTCAAGCTTTGTTTTGAGTAAAGCATCTGTTTCCTTGTATATTTCTCTTCGTTCACTATGCCCCACAATCGCATAATTAACTCCGACAGACTTCAGCATTTTAGCAGAAATTTCTCCAGTAAAAGCGCCTTTATCGTTTTCATTTATATTTTGTGAAGCTACCATTATTGGTGTATCTTTCAAGTTTTCAAAAGCATAATAGAGACTTGTGTAAGGTGGCGAAACAATAACATCTGCCTTAAGTGACGCAGGAAGCGATTGAGTTAAGCCCTCCAGTAACACTTTCGTTTCAGATAAATCACAATTCATTTTCCAGTTTCCAGCAACAATATTTTTTCTCATAAATTAAATTTTAATTGACCTTTGGGTCAAGTTTAGCGTATATTAAATCAACAAATATATTAATTAAAATAAACATTGTAGCAATTACAATAACTGCTCCCATAATTACGGGCATATCTAGTAAATTTAAGGCATCAACAATTTCTTTTCCTAAGCCATTCCAGCCAAAAATATATTCCACAAAAACAGCACCTGCCAAAAGTGAAGCAAACCAACCTGAAATAGCGGTAATTACTGGATTTAGTGAATTTTTTAAAGCGTGATTAAGAATGATTTTAAAATTAGATAGGCCCTTTGCCTTAGCTGTTCTAATATAATCTTGCTGAAAGGTTTCTAAAAGCGAATTGCGCATCAATTGAATGACTACTGCTAAAGGGCGAATTCCTAAAACCACTGCAGGCAAAATTAAGTTTTTTAATTGAAGGCTGTATTCTTCTCCAAAATCATCTAATTCATACAAACTTCCTGTCATATTTAATCCTGTTAAATCTCCAAGTACATAAGCAAATAACCAAGCAAATAAAACCGCACTAAAAAACGACGGTAAGCTCATTCCTAAAGTAGCTAATACCTGTAACATTTGATCTAAAAATTGATCTTTATAAAGCGCAGAAAACACCCCTAAAATTACGCCTAAAAAAAGAGCTAAACAAATTGAAGTGAAAGCAAGTACAACGGTGTTTGGTAAGGTCTCTGAAATAACACTATTTACCGTTTTACCTGCACGCTGAAAAGATTCTCTTAGGTAAGGAAGTTTTACTGCTAAACAACTTTCTTCAAAACATAAAATTTTTGCTAAGCTATATTTTGAGTGATCTATAAAAGTGTAATCTGAATTATTTGTAGAGTGAAATGATACGGGAGACAAATCATTTAGATATAAAATATATTGTTCATGCAGAGGTAAATCAAATCCATATTTTTGATTGATTAAGTCCCGTTGCTCTTGGGTTTCGTTTTGCCCTAAAATCATTTGAGCGGGATCTCCTGGAAGAATAGTAAATAGGAAAAAAACTACGCTTACAACCCCAAATAAGGTAAGAAAAGCGTAGGCTATTTTCTTAAATAAATTATTCAAAATACAGTTAACATTTAGAAGATTAAATTTGAAGCATCATTCCAGTGGTATTTTTGTTTAATCACAGCATTTTTAATAACTAACACCCCTGGGTTTGATCGTACAATGGTCTTTATTGCTGTTTCATCTGCAAAAAAGTATTCAAACGCTACGCCATAGCGTTCAAATAATTCTTCAAACTCAGTACCACTTGAAGCCGATAAAGCCACTACTCTATAATTTTCTTGTTGTGCTTTTTTTATTTGTTCAACTAGATTTTTCCAACCTTGTTCATCAGATTTTGAGAGGTTGTAAGTAGTTATTAACAACAAGCGTTCTTCATTAAGTAGTTCATCGGTATAATCTTCGTCTTCTTTATTAAATCCAAAATCGGTAATAGGAGGTTCATAACCTTCTTTAATCAAAATGCTTTCTACTTCAATAAATTCACCTGCAGTTTCGGGATAAGTTCCTGACGTACTAATTACTTCTTCTTTTCCGTTAATTAAAAATTTCCATCTGTACTCGTATTCCGCTTGTTCAGCATCCTCTGGTATTTGCATAGATTCCTCAATATTTACACCTATTTTATAAGGCCTAAAATCAAGTAAGGGCAAATGATAAAGTACAAAATACGCAAAAACACCGCAAGCAGTTAGTGAAAGTGCAAAAATTAAACGCTGAGTTTTTACATTGAATAAAGGTTTAATCAATTTTTCATTAGTAAATAAAAAGACAATTAGAATTAACAAAACAACATCTTTAGAAAATGATTCCCAAGGTGTTAGCGGAATAGCGTCTCCAAAACACCCGCAATCGGTTACTTTATTAAAATAAGCCGAGTAGAAAGTTAAGAAAGTAAAGAACACAATCATTAACAGCAAACTCCACTTAGTAAATTTAGGCAAAAAACCAATGAGCAGAGTAACCCCAAGCAGAAGTTCATAAATTACGATAAACACCGCCATGGGTAAAGCCAGGGGAATAAGAAACTCGAGATTTAAAACATCAGCACCAAAATACTCTTCTAATTTATAGGAAAATCCAAGGGGGTCATTAAGTTTGATGAAACCACTAAAAATAAAAAGTCCTCCAACAAAAATACGGGCAATTTGAACTAAAAAGTTATTCATTTATTCTGTTTTTTCGTTTTCTAAAATCAATGCAAAGATAGCATAGTTAATCATATCTAAGTAGTTGGCCTCTATGCCTTCGCTAGCTATTGTTTTTCCCTGATTATCTTCAATTTGTTTAACGCGAAGCAGCTTTTGAAGGATTAAGTCGGTTAACGAACTTATTCGCATATCCCGCCAAGCTTCACCATAGTCGTGATTTTTATCCAGCATAAGGTTACGCGCTCTTTCCACTTGTTTTTCAAAAACCTCAACGGCTTCATCAAAAGATAAATCGGGTTGGTCAACTACGCCTTTTTCTATCTGAATTAATGCCATTAGGCTATAATTAATAATTCCAACAAATTCTAAATGCGCTTCATCGGCTACTTTTTGCACTTTTTTATTTTGAATGCTTCTAAGGCGTTGGGCTTTTATAAATATTTGATCAGTCAGTGAAGGTAAGCGTAAAATACGCCATGCACAACCGTAATCCTTTAGTTTCTTTTTATATAAATCAACACAATTTTGAGTTACTTTATTGTATTGTTTCAAAGTTTTTTCCATAAAAATAAATCTAGCTTCTTTGTTTAATTTTTATCGTAAATTTTATTGTACAAGTCAATGTATAAAGCTTTTACCTCTCTACGTTTTAACTTCATAGTAGGGGTTAAATGGCCATCTTCAATTGACCAAATTGCTGGCGTAAGTTCAAATTTTTTAATTTGTTCCCATTTTCCAAAACTTTTATTGAATTCATCCACTTCTTCTTGAATTCGGTCAATCACTTCTTGTTTTTGGGCTAGGTTGGTAACATTACCTCCAAAATCAATATTTTTGCGTTTGGCCCATTCTTCAACAAATTCAAAATTAGGTTGAATTAATGCTGCTGGCATTTTTTCGCCATCTCCAATTACCATAATTTGTTCAATAAATCGGGATTGTTTCATTTTGTTCTCAATAACTTGCGGAGCGATGTATTTTCCTCCAGAAGTTTTAAACATTTCTTTTTTACGATCGGTAATTTTCAAGAAACCTTCGCTGTCAATTTCACCAATATCACCGGTATGAAAGTATCCATCATTAAGCACTTCATCGGTTTTTTCTTGATTTTTGTAATAGCCAATCATTACTTGAGGGCCTTTGACTAAAATTTCACCATCACTAGCAATTTTCACTTCAGTTTCAGGAATAGGTTTACCAACTGTTCCTATCTTAAAACCACCATCTCTATAATCGTTTACTGCAATAACAGGCGAAGTTTCAGTAAGTCCATACCCTTCCATGACACGAATTCCTGCAGCATTAAAAACACGCGCTAGACGCGATTGCAAAGCGGCACTTCCTGAAGCAATGACTTCTAGATTTCCGCCTAAAGCTTCTTGCCATTTACTAAAAATTAATTTCTTGGCAATTTTTAATTGAAATTCATACCATGCTCCGTTAGCTTCATAAGGTTCGTACTTTAAACCTAAATCTACTGCCCAAAAAAACAAGGCTTTTTTGATTCCTGTTAGGTCAGTTCCTTTGGCTATAATTTTATCATATACTTTTTCTAACAACCTAGGAACAGCGGTCATTACTTCAGGTTTCACTTCTTTTAAGTTATCGCTAATTTTATCTATTGATTCAGCAAAGTAAATACTTACCCCGTTGTATTGATATAAGTAAAGTAACATTCGTTCATAAACATGGCAAACAGGTAAAAAACTCAAGGCTTTAGCTTGGCCTTCAACCAATGGCAAACGTGTATGACTATGAAGTGCATTGCTCACTATGTTTTTATGTGTTAACATTACTCCTTTAGGTCTTCCGGTAGTTCCTGAAGTATAAATTAAAGTAGCTAAATCGTCTTCTTTTACTTGTGCTTTTAGTTGTTCAACTTCAGCTTGTGTAGTTTCATCTTTTCCTAATTCTAAAACTTCTTTCCAGTTTTTAGCTCCTTCAACTTCATCAAAAGTGTAAACTGCTTTTAAGCTAGGCACTTGGTCTTTTATGGCCATTACTTTATCATAAACTTCTTGGTCTGAAGCAAAACAAATTTTAGACTCACTATGATTCAATACATATTGATAATCCTCTTTAGAAATTGTAGGATAAATTGGCACATCTTGCGCACCTAATTGCATCACTCCTATATCTACCACATTCCATTCTGATCTATTATTTGTTGAAATAATAGCCACTTTATCGTTGGGTTTTATAGCTAATTTTAACAATCCTCTACTTAATTGATTAGATTGATCTATATATTCTTTTGTGGTCAAAGACACCCATTTACCCTGGTATTTAGTAACTAAAGCATCATTTAAATTAAATTTTTCTAATTGGTAGTAGGGAAAATCGAATAATCTTTTTACTGATATCATCTTCAGAAAGTGTTTGTCTGTTCAAGTTTGTAATGCAAAATAGAAAATATTTCGGAATAAAACTACAAACTCCTTGCTTTTTGGATAAAAATAATTAGAATTTATTAAAGTAAGTGCAAAGAGTAGGCATTTGCTGGTTAGAAACTGGCTGAATTCTCATCCCCTTGAGTTGGTATTTACCTATCTTGGGCTGTGATTTTGTTTGAAATAGGCTTAAAAACTGAGAAAAAAATACAATTAATTATTAATCAATTTAAGTTTAGCAAACTTCAGCAATAAGCTTTTTACACCACCTATTTGAAAATCAATATTGGCTTTTTTATCCTGACCAACCCCTTTTACTTCTAGTACTTTTCCTTTTCCAAATCGTTGGTGTTCTACCCATTGGCCGGCATCTAATTGTGGAATAGGCTTTCTTGGTTTTGCTGGCGAATTATCTTGAGGTTTTACTTTTCGCAAACGCCTAATGCGTTTTTCTTCTTCCTCTGTTTTTGAAGGAGGAGTTCCTTTTTTGGGTTTGGTGGTGCGTAAATTAGACTTATCAATTTCATCATCAAAGATATCAGGATTTACAAAAGACCTAAATTGATAATCGTCTTTTGGAACCATGAAATCTAAATACTGTTCATCTATTTCTTCAATAAACCGACTAGGTTCAGCGTCAATTAGTTTTCCCCAACGATAGCGTGAAATAACATAAGTTAAGTACGCTTGTTTTTCTGCGCGAGTTAAAGCCACATAAAACAAGCGTCGTTCTTCTTCTAGTTCAGACCTAGAGTTCACGCTCATTGCCGAAGGAAACAAATCCTCTTCCATTCCTACCACATAAACAAAAGGAAATTCAAGTCCCTTAGCTAAGTGGATAGTCATTAAAGCCACTCGATCAACCTCATCGGTTTCTTTATCTAAATCGGTTGCTAGGGCTACATCTTCTAAAAACTCGCTTAAACTTCCTGTGGCATCAGCAATTTCTTTTTGCCCTTCAACAAAATCCTGAATACCATTCAAAAGCTCTTCAATATTTTCAATTCTAGCAATTCCTTCTGGAGTGCCATCTTTTTTCATTTCTTGAATAAGCCCTGTTTTTTTAACTACAATTTCAGCCAAATCAAAAGCGTCTTTTTTCTCTGCCATTACCCTGAAGCTCTTAATCATATTATTAAAATTCTTCAGCTTTGTTTGGATTCCTTTATTGATGTCTAAATTAAGTTTCTCCAAATGTTCAATTATTTCAAACATAGAACGTTTGTAGTGATTGGCCGCTAAATTGAGCTTATCCATGGTAGTCTGACCAATTCCCCGGGCGGGAAAATTAATGATTCTAATCAATGCTTCTTCATCTTTTGGATTAGCAATCAAACGCAGATAAGAAAGTACATCTTTAATTTCTTTACGTTGGTAAAAAGAAAGTCCACCATAAATTCGGTAAGGTATATCTTTTTTTCGCAAAGCATCTTCCATTGCTCTACTCTGCGCATTAGTTCGGTAAAGTATAGCAAAATCACTATTGCGCATCTGATTTTCCATTCTATTTTCAAAGATTGAACTAGCCACAAAACGTCCTTCTTCAGCATCATTAATCAACCGATTAACCCGAATTCTAGGCCCTTGGTCATTCGCCGTCCACACTACCTTTTCTAAGCGTGTTTTATTTTTTTCAATCACCGAATTGGCTGCCTCAACAATATTTTTAGTAGAGCGGTAATTTTGTTCTAATCGAAAGGTTTTTACATCGCTATAATCCTTCTGAAAATTCAAAATATTATTAATATTTGCTCCTCTAAAGGCGTAAATACTTTGAGCATCGTCGCCTACTACGCAGATATTTTGAAATCGGTCACTCAAAGCTTTTACAATGAGGTATTGCGAGTGGTTGGTATCCTGATACTCATCTACCATAATATATTTAAACCGATTTTGATACTTGGCTAAAACTTCAGGATAACGCGCTAAAAGTTCATTGGTACGCAGAAGTAAATCGTCAAAATCCATAGCATCAGCTTTAAAGCATCGCTCAACATATTCCTCATAAATTTCGCCTAACCTAGGACGTTTAGCCATGGCATCTGCTTCCTGAAGCTCTAAGTCGCGTTTATAAGCTTTAACTGTAATTAAGGAATTTTTATACGAAGAAATCCTAGATAAAACTTGTTTGTATTTATAGACGTCTTTATCTAAATTAAAATCCTTAATAATCCCTCTAATTAAACGCTGTGAATCTTGCGCATCATAAATAGAAAAATTAGAAGGATAACCTAATTTATCAGATTCTGCTCTAAGAATTCTAGCAAAAACCGAATGAAACGTACCCATCCACAAATTTTTAGCTTCAGAATTACCAACAATTTCAGCAATTCTAGATTTCATTTCACGAGCGGCCTTATTGGTAAAAGTAAGTGATAAAATAGTAAACGCATCTACCCCTTGGCTCATTAAATAAGCAATTCGGTAAGTAAGCACACGTGTTTTTCCAGACCCCGCACCAGCAATTACTATCATGGGGCCATCTTTTTGAAGAACAGCTTCCCGTTGGGCATCGTTTAATTGAGCTATAAAATCCTGCACAGTATTTTCTTTTTCTAAATTTGGAATTCAAAAATACACATAAAAAATAGATTTTAGCCCCTACACAAAAACCGATTTTTCTACTTCCTCACTAAGGTAAATGAGTGGTTTATGAAGCCGAGAACCTGCTTTCCGCTTCAAGTCCGCAATTGTAAGCTAAGTTTTTTAAGCTTTTTCAAGAGCTTCCTATCGGTCGCTTTTCAAAAGTAAAAAAACTAAAGCCTACAATTTTACGGGCTCATATCTTTGTATTTTTAAACAGTTAAATCATTAAAGCTAGGGTAGCAAATTGTTTGCGGGCTAGTTACAATCATTGATTGATAATGCTGATAAAGGCAAATCTATCCTAGTCTTTTTCTTAAAGATTCAATAGTACCTAAATACTATAATTTAGTTATAGATATTGTATTACATGAGCAAAGTCTTAGAGAAAAATTTTAATGATTATTACGCAAAAAATACTTTTATTATGAATTTAAAATTTTCAGTAGGTCTTGATGTGTCAAGTAAAAAAGTAGATGCTTGTATAAGCACGATAGACTGTAATCAAAGCGTGAAGGTTAAGTCTTCTTGTAGTGTTTCTAATTCAAAAGCAGGCTTTTTAAAGCTAGTAAAATGGATTGATAAATGGACAAAAAAAGAGTCTATTCCAATAGTTGTTAGCTTAGAAGCTACTGGTGTTTATCACGAAGAACTTGCTTATTATCTAGATGATGCAGGGTATAGAGTTTCTATTATTTTACCAAACAAAGCAAAAAAGTATTTACAATCTATTGGCTTAAAAAGTAAGAATGATAAAATAGACGCTAAAGGTTTGGCACAAATGGGGGCAGAACAAAATTTATCTCAATGGATTAGACCTAAAGATGTTTTTGTAAGCCTAAGGTCTTTAACACGACAGTATCAATCCATTCAGGAATCGATTACGGTAGAAAAGAATAAGCTACATGCAGAAGAACAATCAGCTTTATCAAACAAGCATGTGATTAAGCAAATGAAAAGCCATATACGTTTCTTAGAAAAGCAAAAAACAAAGACAGAAATTGCTATCGAAGAAGTCATAAAAAGTGATGAGGAGCTAAAATTAAAAGTAGAGAATATTTGCACAGTTAGAGGATTATCAATACTTTCTGTAGCTACTGTTATAGCAGAAACAAATGGATTTAATCTGTTTAAAAATTACAAGCAACTAGTGAGTTATTCTGGGTATGATGTTGTAGAAAATCAATCAGGTTCTCATAAAGGCAAGACAAAAATATCGAAAAAGGGAAACTCAAGGATTAGACGAATTTTACACATGCCATCGTTAATAGCAATAGGTTCAGAAGGGACAGTTTTTAAGAACCTTTACCTTAGAGTTTATGAAAGAACAGGCATCAAAATGAAAGGTATTGTCGCTGTTCAAAAAAAATTATTGTTAACAATTTATTACTTGTGGAAAAAAAACGAACCCTTTGATATTAATTATCAAAATAAAGGAAATAAAAATATCCAAGAGGAGGAGAAGGAGCTTTCCTCTCGGTACGCCTCTGAAAGAGGCGAAAAAAATAGCCAAACAAAAAGTTTGGCTATACAAGGTAAACATCCAGTGAGTGATCAAAGTATGCTTCCTCTCGGTAAAATCAAAGATAAAAAAATTATGGTTGAAAATTAAAAAAATGTTTGGATTTAAAGATAGTACCT
>NZ_JAANAS010000045.1 GCF_011089875.1 Psychroflexus maritimus
CTTCCAACTCAATTTCCTTGTTACTTAAAAGCTTACGCAGTATTCTATTTTCCTCTTCTGCTTGCTTTAATTCTTTGCTACGAGTGTCATAGGTGACTTTTAACCCTGCTTCGCCTTGGCTATCAAATTTCTTCTTCCAACTATAGAAAGTGGCCGTACTGACCTTATATTTACGGCAAGTCTCAACGGTTCCTAATTCTTCAGATGAGGACAGAATTTTTAGTTTCTCCTCTAAACTCCATTTCTTGTATTTCATATCTCAAAAGTAGTATTTTGAAATTTAAAATATCACTCCGAACTTATTGGGGGCTAAAATAAATTCATAAAAGAATTGATTTACCAAACTCTTTTGGTTTCCGCTCTCTCCACCAAATCTCCCAATGCTTCTAAAACCAGAAACTCCCAATCTGAGGCAGAAAATTTAAATTCATAATTTTTATTTATCCGCCTAGAATCAAAGCTTTTGGAAAGGCCAACCGATTTAGCATGATAAATTTGATATGCATCAATTACATAGAGTGCAAGATTTAGTTTGTAGGTGATGTTGTCATGATCAATTCGTTCATTTACATATACAGAGATTAATGGAATGAGTGTTAACTCATTATCTCTAATCGAAGCAATTCTTAACAAATCTTCGTGTTTTACTTCTTGAGGGTCATAAGTTTGTAAGGCGTAGATTTCTGGAAAGTTTTTATTGGTCCAGGTTAGGTTTTCTTTCATTTGAAAATTAGGTAGATGATCATTTAATGCTTTTTTTATGTTAGCGTCAAACTCCTTTAGCGTAAATTCTTGAAACGGTAATCGTTCAAAACTATTCGCCTTTAAACTGATTATTCCCTGAACAAAAACTGTTTCATTAATTTTAATTTGCTCACCTCTTCGCTCTTCCATGACATACCTATTGTCTATTTCATAAAAAAGCTTACTCTTATGGCCAATTCTAAGATAATTGTAAGGGAGCATCTCGTAACTAGCACAACTTGTAAGTAGGTTAGTGAAGATGATGAATAGTAGTAAATGTTTGATTAATGTAAGATTCATAATTCAATGTTTATGTGAATTTCAAACTGGAGTAAATTCGCCTTTAGCATTTAATATTTCTGAATGTTCTCAAAAAGCGTGTGTACCATTGGTTTTAATTTTTTTTGATTGCTAAAATCAGCTAAATCGTAGCTTTCTAGACAATCATATTCAAATTCAAATTCATATTCAAATTCATAATCATAATTACATAAATTCATGTTGAGAATAGTAGCAAATAATAAAACGTCGTTTAGATATACGTAAGTACTTACTTGAAAAGATTTGGATGCATTTGCTTCTTGTTTTAATAAAAATGAAATTACGTTAATCCCACTCTGTTGTGTGTGCTCTTTAATTATGGTATCAAAGGTGTCTTTTTTGAATACTTTAGATGCTTCATTGAAAATTTCGGGTCTAAAAAAACCATCCCATATTGAGTTATTTTCAAGCTCAGTGATTGAAAAATAGTCCTGAACTTGTTGAAAGCCTAATTCGTTTGAAAAATACGACTGTTGAATTACTAATATGTCTTTAGTCAGCTGTGGATTTGTTCCTAGTAAATTTCTGTTTTTTATCCCTTCCTCAAACTGAATACCGTGAAAATATACGGGATAATTTCGCCACTCTTCTTTGAGTACTCCTTGGTTTTTTAATCGCTCAGAATAGTTTACAACACCATTAGTTTCCTCTTCTACAGTTGGATTTCTGTAGGTTTTGCCATACATATTGAAAATATTAGTGTAGTACAATTCAAATGAGCTTAAACCCATTTCATCAATTTTATAAGCATCTCTTGGATTGCTTAAATCAAAAGTTTGTGCAGTTGAGGAAACTGTAAAACAGAAAAGCAAACTTAATACGCTAATTTTAAAAATCATTTTCATCTGTTTATATTTATTGTTTTTTATTGGTCAGATGCGACACGTCTCATCATCCTCCTGTGTGTAGAAGCTTTATATATGCGTGTTTCATTGTTTCCATTTTTTAAAAATCAAAATTATAGCGGATACCAATTACAAATTCGTAGGGATGTTGAAAGTCTAATCGGGCACTTTTGCTTACCTCAACTCCAGGGTCATCAAAGCGAATACTGCTTGTATCTGTCTCATCTTCTTCATCAGGATTATCCTTATTTAAGCGGATTCTTATATCTTCAAAAAAGCTTAAGAAATACTTAGCCTGTACAAACAGATAAAATTGCTCTTTGTATAAATTCACTTCCAAGCGAATAGCTGGTGTGAACACAGCAGATTCTCGCTGAAGTCTTACGCTATTGTATTCCCTAAAACCAACTAATCCACGCCTTATGTTGTAGGAGGCTATTCCTAGTTCAAATGCCGCAAAAAAATCTTTGGAATCATATTTTAAAGCTTGCTGATAACCAAAGTTTAATCCAAAAGATGAAACAAAATCTCTACCTCTTTCTGAAGACTTATTTACTGAATTGTTGCTGTAACTTAAGCCCCAATACCACTTTTCTCTAAAATGAAATAGTGTTGCTATATGGGGACCTCCGCTTAAATTTACTTCTGGAAGGCTTTCGTTAATGACTGGATGATTTGGGACGTCTGCAAAAATTGTGGCTTCTCCTAAATGTGGAGGAATACTTGAATACCCCAAGCTAATACTCCAATTTTTTCCCAAAGGTTCATTCACCGTATCTTTTGTTGTTCCTATAAATCGTTGTGCCTTCATTTGCAAGGCAAAACAAAAAATGGAAAACAACAAAAAAATTGGCTTTAAATGCATAATTAATGAATTGAAAACTATTCAAAGTATTTTCAATTATTATGCAAAAGCAAAAATCTTTTAAAACAAATTTATATCAGTAATTATTTGGAATTACTGGAAAATAAAACGATGATTTTTTTCTTTATGTGAATTAGAAAAATCAAGCATAGCCTAAGCTATGGTTTCTTTTTGTAATGAAACAGAAGGGAAAAAAGGGCGTTTTATTACGTTAATTTCAATTGATAAATGGCATAAAAGTGGTCTAACAAATTGGGGGTATTATACTTCTCCACATGATAAATTAATTTCCTGTACACCACAAAGACACATTAATTATCAAAAACTTAAAAATAACTCTTATCCGATATTAATTTGAGATTTTAAAACTAAAGCGAGTACCTCAAGCCCACATACAACATCCTACCAAAAATTGGCGCATAAATAAGGGATGCATCAAACTCACTTCCAAAAGGATTATCAGCTCCTAAAATGGGGTTTTCTTGTTGATAATTAAATACATTCTCTAAACCTAAATACACTTCAAATTTTTCTGAAAACAATTTGGTGATTTGGGTATTTACTGTAGAAAATGGATTTGAAAATTCAGCTAACTGGTTGGCTTCTGAATTGGAACTGGTAAATGGCAACCGCTGTTTTCCAGTCCAATTATAAGTTGCGTCAAATTTCCAGGTTTTTTCCTCATTTTTATTATTCAACTGGTAAGATAAATTGACAAAAGCACGATTTTCAGGCTGAAGCGGTTGAAAAAGTCGTCCTGAAATAAAATCAGTTTTTACTTGATAATGCTTGTAGGAACCTCTAAAGTTTAAGTGGTCAATTAAATTGTAATTAACATCAATTTGCAAAATATTGGAAAATGATTTTCCTTCTAAATTATAAAAAACCACTTGTTGTGCGCTTTGGTCTAAATCTACTACAACTTGGTTACTAAACTGAGTAGAATAAGCATCGATAATTAACTCTCCACAGCGTTCAAAAATTTCAAAATCCTGTTGAATATTAATTCCAAAGGTCCACGCATCTTCAGCTTCTAAGCCATATATCTTTCCGTTATTCGTTTCATTTGAAGAAGGAATAGTAAAACTTCGGTTACTAGCCATAAAACGTTGATTTTCAGCAAAAACATTTGCTATTCTTCGGCCTCTTCCAGCGGAAGCTTTAATTAATGTTTGATCAAAAAGCTGGTATTTTAAATGCATCTTTGGCAGAGCAAAAACACCTATTTGGTTGTGGTAATCTAATCGAATACCTGAAGTTAAACTCAGTTTATGATTAAATTTATGCGTGTATTCAGCAAAACCTCCTAGGTTATGGTCGGTTCTAGAAAATTGAGACAGGCCTTGAAAATCAACAACTTCTTCAAAGTCATCTCTCATGTACTGAATTCCAGCTAAAAAACGATGTTCGGTTTTAGGTAATAAGGTTTCGTAAGTTAATTTTGAAACCCAATGTTTATGTTCAATATCAAAGCTTCGTTGACCGTAATAAGATTCTTGGTCATGGTACCTAAAAGCAGCCTTAAACTCAAAAAAAGATTTATTTTCCTCAGAGAGTTGATAAAGCCAATCGGTGTCCACATCCATTTTTTGAGTTTTGATTTCTGCTCCCCATACTTCATTACCTAATTGATGTTGGCTTGGGGAAAAACCTACTTCGCCAGATTGCTTCCTGTCGTTTACAAAATTGAGGTTAAGCTGGCCACGCAAGTTCGATTCCTTGGGAGTAAAAGACCATGAATTGAGTAAATTTAGTTGTTCTCCAATGGGACTATCTAAAAACTGATCCTTGTTTCTATCGTTTTCAGCAGTTCTAGTACTTCCATGAATAAATAATGAGGTGTTTAAGTCCTTAGCTACTTTCTGGTTGAAGTGGACATTAGCTTCAAACCTAGCATCTTCAGAAGCAAAAATATTAACAAAAAGCGGCTCCTCAGGATCAGGTTCTTTAAAAGATACATCAATCTGACCAGCAATAGCTTCAAATCCGTCGGCTACGCTATTTACACCTGAGGTAACTTCTATTTTATCAACCCAAGTTCCTGGAATAAAAGCTAAACCAAAGGCCTGCGAAGCCCCTCTTGCTATTGGGAGGGAGTTTTTAGAAGCATATAAATAAGGACTGTTTAAGCCTAGCATATTCACTTGCCTGCTGCCTAAAATAGCATCGGAATAACGCACATCTACCGTAGCATTGGTTTCAAAAGATTCTGATAAATTACAACAAGCCGCTTTTTTAAGTTCGTCTTCGTGCATAATTAACGAATTAATTGTACTTGATTTTTTTCGAAAGGTGGTTTGAGGAACAATACTCAAAACAACTTCTGCAAGGTTTTCAGAAGTACTCAATTCAATAATGTAATCTTGTTGAGTTGAAGTGGCTTCAAACCGATAGGTAGAAAAACCTGAATAACGTACAACAAGATTTTTAGCTTGATCTAATAGAGCAATTTTAAATTCTCCTTCGGTATTTGTGTAAACTTTATAACCGGGGTCTTCTTGCCAGTATATTTCGGCTCCTTCTAATGGAAATTCAAATTCATCTTGCACAATACCGCTGACAAAATCTTGTGCAATTGCGTTGGGTAAAAGGACTATTACAAAAAGTCCAAAAAAAAGTGTTTTCATTTATATCCTATTCATTTCTATTCATAAAAAATTTGTTACATCAAATAATTTAGAAATAGACTAGGCGTACAAAATGTATTTTGAGTAAAGTTTGTATAAAGGTGGTGAATTAGCTTGTTTGCAGTAGAAATAAGTAGTTTTGTGAGTCCTATTCTCACTAAACGCTAGAGCTAACGGCTTAGGTTCTAAAGCTAAAAAAACAAGCGTAAAGTCGCTATTCTCTTGATCTAATAAACGAAAAGAATTCGAAAAAACTTCATCATAAGACTGGTTGTAACAACAGCTTGTAACCTCCTGTTGATGACAGCAGCAAGAAAGTTCTTTTACAAAGGTTTTTTGAAGTTCTAGAGCTTCAACTTTAAGTTTGTGGGGTTCACCATGGCAATAATGAATGCTCATAGCTCCTGAAAAATTGGAGACTAAAAGCAAGACGCTCATCACTAATAAACCTAAGTTTTTAAACATGTTACAAACTTAGTTAATTTTTGGTAAATTTAAACAGACTAGCTTGAATTTTAAATTCACAGAGTCAGTTGAGTTTAAAAAAATGTAGAACCTTATGTATTCTCATTTAAATGCGGACTTTCAAGCTATAAAGAAACCAATAGATAAATTCTTGCATTAATGCTTCAAAAAAGAAGTTTAAAAATACCTATTTTAAAAGGCTAGTTTTTAGTTTAAATGTAAATTTGCAAAAAAACAGCTAGATGCAAGACGAAATCAATGCGTGTATTGATACACTTAAAAAAGGAGGAATTATTTTATATCCCACAGATACGGTCTGGGGGCTAGGTTGTGATGCTACAAATGCAGAAGCTGTTGACCGTTTGTTTGCGCTTAAAAACAGACCAAATAATAAAGCTATGATTTGTTTGGTAAGTGATTTTAAAATGCTCAATCAATACGTTGAAGAAGTTCCCGAAGTGGCTTATGATATTCTTAAATATGCTAATAAACCAACTACTATTGTATATGAAAAACCAATTCGAATAGCTGAAAATTTGGTTGGTGAAGACGATACCTTAGGAATACGCGTACCCAAAAATGAATTTTGTTCAAAGTTAATTAGAAAGTTTAAGAAGCCTATTGTTTCTACTTCAGCCAACTTTGCAGGAGAGCCTACCCCTAAAAAATTTAAATCCATAAGTCAATCGCTAAAAGACCAAGTAGATTACATTGTGAAAAAAGATTTTTCTAAGCCTAATGTTGGTCCCTCAAGTGTAATTAAAATTGGACTTAGCGGCGAAGTGAAAATTTTAAGAAAATAGCTTATGAAGTATTATCAAGAGGCATTAACACACCCCATTTTTGAATATTTAACAAAAGCCGCAGATCAAACCAACCTTGAGTCTTATGTAATTGGTGGTTTTGTGAGAGACTTCTTCTTGAATAGAAAGAAAAAAGACATTGATATTGATGTTGTTGCTGTAGGTAGTGGAATTGAATTAGCAAAAAAAACAGCTCAATTATTACCGCATCAACCAAAAGTTCAGGTTTTTAAGAACTACGGAACTGCTATGTTAAAGGCTTTTGATATAGAAATTGAGTTTGTAGGAGCAAGAAAAGAGTCTTACGCTGAAAATTCTAGAAACCCTGAAGTAGAACAAGGAAGCCTTGAAGACGACCAAAACAGAAGAGACTTCACCATCAATGCCTTAGCCTTACAACTTAATCAAGACCATTTCGGAAAACTTTTAGATCCATTTAATGGGCTAGAAGACTTGCAACAGAAATTAATCAAAACACCTTTAGCTCCTAGCCTAACTTATTCTGATGATCCATTAAGAATGATGCGTGCCATTCGCTTTGCGGCACAGCTTAATTTTAAGATTGAAAATGAATCGCTTGCGGCTATTGAAAGTAATAGTCAACGTCTAAAAATAGTTTCTAAAGAAAGATTAATAAGCGAATTCAATAAAATAATGCTTACTGAAAAACCTTCAAAAGGCATTAAATTAATGCATAAAACTCAACTTTTAGGCCTACTTTTACCTGAACTTACACAGCTACAAGGAATTGACGAGGTTGATGGCCAAACCCATAAAGATAATTTCTGGCACACCCTAGAAGTGGTTGACAATATTTCTAAAGAAACTAACAATCTCTGGTTGCGCTGGGCAGCCTTATTGCATGATATTGGAAAAGCACCAACAAAAAAATTCAGCAAACGAAATGGATGGACATTTCACGGACATGAATACATTGGAGCTAAAATGGTATTTAAGCTTTTCAAGCGACTCAAAATGCCTTTGAATGACAAAATGAAATATGTCCAAAAATTGGTCTTGTTAAGCTCCAGACCTATTGCAATAGTTGATGAAGAAGTCACCGACTCTGCCGTAAGGAGATTAATTTTTGATGCTGGCAATCACTTAGATGATTTAATGATTTTATGTGAAGCTGATATCACTACCAAAAACCCTAAACGATTTAAACGCTACCACAATAATTTTAAAAAAGTTAGATCTAAAATTAAAGAAGTAGAAGAACGAGACCATGTTAGAAACTTTCAGCCGCCGGTTTCGGGAAGTGAAATAATGAAAATATTTGATTTGCAACCCTGCAAAGAAATAGGAATCATTAAAAACACAATTAAAGAAGCTATTTTAGACGGTGAAATTCCAAATGAGTACGAAGCTGCAAAAAAGTTAATGTTTAAAAAAGCAGAAGAATTAGGTTTAACTAAACACGCACACTAATGTATAGAAAATGCTTGAAAATTGCTTTAACTATTATCTACTTAGTCATCATTGCTGGAGGAATAGTAAGAATGACAGGAAGTGGTATGGGGTGCCCAGATTGGCCGAAATGTTTTGGCTTTTATATTCCGCCAACTTCAGAAGAGGAAATTACATGGCAAGCCAATGAAGCTTATTTCAAAGGACAAATAATTGTTTACGAAGAAAGTCTGAAAGTTGCTCAAGCTAATTTTATTTCAGGTAATCAATTTAATCCTGAACAATGGAAAAAATACGAAAAACACTCCTACTCAACTTTTAACGCAACTCATACCTGGATTGAATACATCAATCGACTTTTAGGAGCACTTTCTGGATTAGCTGTTTTAATCATGACGATTTTATCTATTGGAAAATGGAAAGAAAACAAAAAAATTACTTTAGTTTCAACTTTCACTCTCCTACTATTGCTTTTTCAAGCTTGGTTAGGAGCAACGGTTGTATATTCTGAACTCCTACCAATAAGAATCACACTACACATGATTGTTGCTCTACTTATAGTGGCATTACTCATTTATTTATTGAGCATAACAGCGCCAGAAACAAAAAACAGAAAGTTTAATGCTACCTTTAAAAATCTCTTGCTTTTTGGCTTAGTTTTATCCTTAATTCAAATAGTTATGGGTACACAAGTAAGGCAAAGTGTTGACGATTTACTAAGAGAATTAGGCCATGAAGGTAAATCAGTTTGGATTGAAGACCCCGGATTACTTTTTTATGCACATCGAAGTTTTTCTATTCTTGTTGTGCTTGTTAATTTAATGATTTGGTGGTTAAATAAGTCTAAAAAACTAGGCTATGTTTGGACAAACACATTAATCCTCATTATTGGTCTTGAAGTTATTACAGGAATACTCATGTACTACTTTAATTTTCCATTTGGAAGTCAAGCTAGTCATCTTATTCTTGCTGCACTTATGTTTGGTACACAAATGTATATTTGGCTGCTTGCATTAAAAAATAAAAATATTGAATCAAAAATAAACAACCTATGAAAATTTACCGAATAAGAATCATTTTAGATACCATTGAAGAAATTTTTAGAGACATCGAAATACACAAAGAAGATTCGTTGGAAGATTTACATAATGCTATCAATCAATCTTTTGGGTTTGATGGCGGAGAAATGGCTTCATTTTACTTAAGTGATGAAAAATGGAATCAAGGCGAAGAAATTGTTTTATTTGATGTTTCTGACGGAATGAATGAGGTAAAATTAATGAGCCAAACGAAAATAAATGAAGTTTTACACAACAAGAGTACGAAAATGATTTACGTATATGACTTTTTAAGTATGTGGACTTTTTATGTTGAATTGGCTGATGAAATTGCCCCAGAAGAGGCCATTGATTATCCTAACTTAATGTTTGCTCAAGGGCAACTTCCTGATTCTCCACCGGAGAAAAAATTTGAAGCTGATGAATTAGAAGATTTTAATGAATTTGATGATGATTTTGATGAGCTTGACGATAACTTAGGTTACGATGAGCAGTGGAATTAAATCATACCAATTCAAAGAATTAGACACAAACAAAACTTACAAAAAAAGTTGCTTACTGACTATTTTTCGCGATTAATTACGTAATCTATCATTATTTTAAGGGAATTCTTATACTCGCTATCTGGATAATCTTTTAATATTTCTAAGGCTTGGTGCTGGTATTCTTTCATCTTTTTGATGGCATAATCTAGGCCTCCTTTAGTTTTCACGTAATCAATAACTGCTTTTACTCTAGATTTATCTCTATTGTGATTTTTCACAGAATTAATCAACCATTTTTTCTCTTTTGATGACGCCTGACTAAGCGCATAAATTAATGGTAAAGTCATCTTTTGTTCCTTTATATCTATCCCGGTAGGTTTGCCTATTCGCTTTTCGCCGTAATCAAAAAGGTCATCCTTAATTTGAAAAGCCATACCAATCAACTCGCCAAAGTTTCTCATCCTCTCAACATGTACAGAATTTGGTTGAACTGCAGCGGCGCCTAAACTACAGCAAGCAGCAATAAGAGTCGCTGTTTTTTGGCGAATAATTTCATAATAAATTTCTTCAGTAATATCTAAACGTCTAGCCTTTTCTATTTGAAGTAACTCCCCTTCAGACATTTCTCTTACTGCAACAGATATGATTTTCAAAAGATCAAAATCATCATTATCAATAGAAAGCAAGAGTCCTTTAGACAACAGAAAATCACCAACAAGCACGGCAATTTTATTTTTCCAGAGCGCGTTAATCGAAAAAAAACCACGACGCCTATTAGAATCGTCAACCACATCGTCATGAACTAAAGTAGCCGTGTGAATCAATTCAATAACAGAAGCACCTCTGTAAGTACGGTCATTTACTTCTCCATTATTCAACATTTTAGCCACCAAAAAAACAAACATAGGGCGCATTTGCTTTCCCTTTCGGTTGACTATAAAATGGGTGATTTTATTTAGTAAAACAACAGGGGAATTCATGAATAAATGAAACTTCTTTTCAAAAAGTTCCATTTCATGAGCTATGGGTTGTTTTATTTTTTCTACGGTTTTCAAGATTTTGCAAAGATAAGCTTAATTCTGAATAGTAATTAAGTATGCGAAGTATTTAAACTATCTTTAGGTTTTAAATACGTTTTACAATCTTGTAATTAAAAATTAGATAGAATAAAAACTAAAATATGCTTGTATGTGATGAGTTCAAATTTTTTAAAAAAAGACTAGTTTTTAGTTAAGTTAAGTTTAAGAAAAAAATTAAACTATATATTGATTAAATCATTATATTTACACAAAATTTTTAAAAACTCATAATATGAAAAAAATTACTTTTATTTTAAGCATGCTAGTAAGTACTGTTTTATTCGCTCAAAACCCTTTTCAAGCTGATATGGTTTTTGAAACAAGTACAACATTTTGTGCTGGTGATGGAGAAGGAGGTTGTGATCCAGAAAACACTGATTTAGAAACAGAATCTTTTGCAACCATTACAACTGCTGGAACCGATTCATTTGATTTAGATGACATCACTGGAGGGGTTTACCTTAATATATACAATGCCGCAAATCAACCCGCTACAGTGAATGTAAATACTGCAGATCAAACCTTAAGTGTTGATGAATTTGAGGATAATTTTGGGGATTTATTTAACGCTACAGGAACTTACACTTTAGACGGAAATAACGACTTAGTTAGTTTTGAAATAGATTGGGATAATTCATGGGGTGACGCTGGTGTTACAACATATACTTTAATTAACGTAGATAATGCTCCAGAGGCAGCCATTAACCCAGATCCGGCAGACGGATCAACTGTATTCTTAGTAGAAGGTGAAGATCAAGAAGGTAACCCTGTAAATCAATATCAGTTTACTTGGGAACTTCCTGAAGGATCTGACCTAGTTACTGAATACCTCTTTGAATTAGGCGTTGAGCCTGGCGATTACGTATTTGATACTACTTTAGGAGGGCCATCACTATTATTAAGTGGTTTGGCACTAGATTCTACCTATTATTGGAGAGTTACTCCTATCAATCCTGTTGGTGAAGCAACTGGGGTAGTTGAGTGGAGTTTTACTACTGAGCCATCTTTATCTAATGCTCAATTTATCGAAGAAAATGCTTTTGTTCAGTACGTAAACAGCAATAAGTTATTTATGCAAGCTAATGTTAATATAGAAAATGCTCAAATTTTCAATATGGCTGGTAAGCAAGTAGCTACTAATCGTTTCAGTAACAACACTGAAGTAAGTATTGATTTAAACAAGTTGTCTAACGGTGTTTATATTGTTAGAGTAGAAACTGAAAATGGAAATCACTCTTTTAAAATTGTGAAATAAATAGTTTATTACCACAAAAAATAGTTTAAAAACCGTCTCTTTACCGAGACGGTTTTTTTGTTTGAATATTTCTTAATTATTTACTTACATTAACTTTACGAAAACCTTTGAAATAATTAAATTTGCAGCCAAATAATAAACCTATTTACATAACAACTATGTCACAACCAGATTTATACGAAAAAGAGTTGGCGCTGCAAGCTGATAAAAGAAAAGCGGCCGTAAAGTTTATCAAAACTGTCAACGATTTATGGTACGAGAAATCAATTGAATTAGTGATTTTCAAAAACAACTTAATCGATCAAAATGTAAGTGAAATTTTAAACTTACATGATTATGCCGGAAAATTTGTAGGAAAGTCAATTTCTGTTTTTGATACCTCTGAATTAGCTGAAGCTATTTTAAGATTAGACTTGCCGCCTGCCAAAATAGATATTGGAAAACTTAGCTATGAGTTCCATGCCGAAGATTACAATGGTGAAACTACCGATTTTGTTTCTAACAAATTAAAATCAGCACAAAATATGGAGCCTATTCATCCACAAGATGTTGTGTTGTACGGTTTTGGTAGAATTGGACGCTTATTAGCCAGAGAATTAATGGCCAAAACTGGAAAAGGTGCTCAAATGCGACTCCGAGCCATAGTTACACGTGGAGAAGTAAATGCAACTGTTTTAGAAAAAAGAGCCTCACTTTTAAAAACAGACTCAGTACACGGTCTTTTTAACGGAACAGTTGATATTGATGTAGCTAATAAATGCCTTATTATAAATGGCACTTCTGTACACATGATTTCTGCCAACCAACCAGAGGATATTGATTACACACAATTTGGAATTAGTGAAGCGCTTATTATTGACAATACAGGTGCTTTTAGAGACCAAGAAGCCTTAGCAAGACATTTAAAAGCTAAAGGAGCAAAGCGGGTTTTACTTACCGCACCAGGAAAAGGAGTGCCTAATATTGTTCATGGTGTTAATCAAACCGATGTTAATCCAGATAAAGACTTTATTTACTCAGCAGCTTCTTGTACTACAAATGCCATTACTCCTGTATTAAAAGCTATTGAAGAAAGCTTTGGTGTAAAAGACGGGCATTTAGAAACCATTCACGCTTACACCAACGATCAAAACTTGGTAGATAACATGCACAAAAAATACCGAAGAGGTCGTGCCGCTGCTTTAAACATGGTAATTACTGAAACCGGAGCAGGTCAAGCTGTTTCTAAAGCATTACCCGCCTTAGAAGGAAAACTTACATCTAATGCTATTCGTGTACCAGTGCCTAATGGTTCGCTTGCTATTCTTAAACTCAACCTAGAAAAATCAACAAGTGCTGAAGCCATTAATGCCTGCCTAAAAAAATATGCACTAGAAGGAAATTTAGTAGAACAGATTAAATATTCAATAGACAATGAACTTGTCTCAAGCGATATTATTGGTTCTTCTGCACCAAGTATATTTGACAGCAATGCAACACAAGTACACAGCAATGGTACAAGCGCTGTTTTATATGTGTGGTACGATAATGAATATGGATATTCTCATCAAGTAATTAGGTTGGCTAAATACGTTTCAAAAGTAAGGAGGTTTACCTATTATTAATCTACAATTTAATGTAGAAACAAGATAAGGGATTCAAATTAAAATCTGAATCCCTTTTTTAATTTACATCAGCTTCATCCTCATCAACTGTACCTATAGATAAATCATTAAGCTCTTCTAGGGCTCCATTAATCTCTTTTTGGGTACCGTGAAGTTTATTTTTGCAGAACTTAATTAATTCTGTAGCTCGATTGACCTTCTGAAGTAAATCATCTACTTCAACTTCTTCATTTTCAATAAGATTTACAATAGCTTTAAGTTCAATAATTGCTTCTTGATAACTTAGTTCTTTACGACTCATAAACTTTGGTTTTAGTAACACTAGCTTCAATTTCTCCTTCGTACATCTTAATAGTGATTAAATCATTTGATTTAAAATTCTTGACCTCTTTTTCAATTTGATTATTTTTCATCACCACCGCATATCCTCGTTTAAAAATCTGATTTGGAGAATTAAGTTCAACTTTGTTGGCTAGTAAGTTAAGTTCAAACTCTCTTTTCAAATAATAATTTTTATAAAAGTACAAAAGATTTTTTTGCTGAAGTTCAATAGTGGTTTGTGCTTTGTCAAAAATAGATTTTGCTTTAGCGCTAATTATTTTCTTCAAATCTTCAACTTGATGAAGGTTTTTAGACAAAAATACCAAGCTAGATTTATCTAAAAGCAACTGCATATTATTGAGGTTTGAATTTTGTTTTTCTACCTTATTTCTAAGCTGATTATAGATTTTTTGCTGAACCTCTTTCAGGATTTCATTTTCTTGATTCAATATAATGTTGCTTAAGTCTTTCAACTGAAGAGTGAAAAGGTTTAATTCTTCCTTCTGCTGAAGTAATTTTTCAAGGAGAAAATAAGCAGTTTGTGTAGGGGTGATTGTATTTTTATGAGCTACTAATTCGGCAATAGTGGCGTTGGTAGAATGACCAATACCAGTAACAACCGGTAGCGGAAATTCTGCAATTTCTTTGCATAATTCATAATCGTTGTAGCAATTCATGCCCACGTCACCTCCCCCACCTCGTATAATTAAAACTACATCAAACTTCTTTCGCCAGTTATTTTTGATGTATTGTAATTGAGTAATTAAGGTTTTAGTAGCTCCATCGCCTTGAAGTAAAGAAGGAAAAAGTTGATAATTAATAGAAAATTCTTTAGCTTCTTGACGCATCACTTGATTAAAATCAGCATAGCCTTTACTTGTATTGTAAGAGATAATGGCAATGTTTTTCGGAAGTAAAGGAAACTGAAGTTGTTTGTTTAAATCAAACAAGCCTTCCTTTTTTAATCGCCTTATATGGTCATCTTTCTCTTTAGCCATATTCCCTAAAGTAAACTTAGGGTCTATTGCATAAATATGAATTGAAAAACCATAAGTGGGGTGGTAATTAAGTTTTCCACGCAACAAAACAGACATTCCTTCTTGAAGCTCTGTTTTGGCTATAGTCTTAAATTTCTCGTTAATTTTTTGAAATTGTGTGCTCCAAATAATTGATTTTAGCTCCGCCTTAACCTTACCACGCTCACGTTCAACTAAATCGGGAAAACAATGACCTGTTCTCGGGTAAAAGTTAAGTTTAGCAATCTCGGCTTGAATCCAAAAATATCCATTATAGTGTTCAAGAATCATATTTTGAAGACTCTTGGTAATATCCGATAATTTAAAAATTTTTGGAGCTTTCAAAACTTATACTCTTCCTTTTAGCGCATTAAACACCCATGCATTGGCTAAAAAACCAACACCAACAGCACCAAACCCCCAGCCTGCTATTTCTTGGTACCTAAATAAACCTAAAGCGATAAGACCTAAACCAACTATAATCATGATAAATGTAGCCCATGCTAAAACTGTATTTTTATTCATCATTGCCATTTTGTGTAAATTTGTGAACGAGCAAAAATACCAAAGTTTTTTGATTAACAAACTATATTTTTGGCACGGTAATTGAAAAATATGAATACAAATAAAAAACAATGAGATATTTAATTTTATTTGCCCTAGCTATAACAAGTATGTTTAGCTACGCACAAAAAAGACAAATGCAAGAAGTAAATCCTGAAGAAAGAGCACAGGAAAAAGTTGATCGGCTAGATCAAGAGTTAAATTTGTCTGATGAACAAAAAAAAGAGCTAAAAATCTATTTTGTAGAAGCTCAAAAGGAAACAAAAAAAATAAGAAAAAAGCAAGTTAAAAGGCGAAAAGCCGCAAGAGAAAAGCGTGAGCAACTTGAGACTCAACGAGCCGAAATTAGAAAGGTTAGAAAAAACTCTATGGAGGCTAGAAGAAGTGCCACTGAAGAAAAAATGAAATCAGTACTTTCTAATGAACAATATACCAAATGGGAAGAAATAAAGCAGGAACGAAAAGAACGTGTTGCTGAAAAAAAAAGAAAAGGCTTTAGAAAAGGTAAAGCAAAAGGCGAAAAAAATAGAAGCGAAAAAAAAGGAAGAAACCGAGTAAAAGGCCAGCGAAATTAATTTCCAGACTAAACGCCTATAAAACTTCATTAATCCAATTAACCCACATTAAATTGTGGGTTTTTTGTTAATTCTACAACAATTCATTTTTGAAAACTTAAAAATAATTTTACTTTTATCCCGATATTAAATTAAACCAAATTATGGCTACCAAAAAAGGTAAAGTAGAAGATCTGATAGAACAAAAGTTCTTAGAAAATAGAAAAGTATTTTTAAACGGACAAGTAGATGGTAAATCGGCTAAGCATGTTATAGACCGACTCCTTTACTTAGATTTAGAAAGCAATGAAGAAATTGAACTTATCATTAATAGTCCAGGCGGATATGTGACTGATGGTTTTGCCATTTATGACACCATGAAATCCATTAAAAGCCCTGTTGCTACTACGTGTAGTGGTTTAGCTGCTTCAATGGGTTCAATTTTACTTTCCGCTGGCGAAAAAGGAAGAAGATTTATTCAGCCTCATGCTAAAGTAATGATTCACCAACCCATGGGTGGCGCTCAGGGGCAAGCCTCAAATATTGAAATTCAAGCTAATGAAATTCTTAAAACCAAAGAACTAAGCGCACGAATTTTAGCGGATAACTGTGACCAAGAGTTTGAAAAAGTAATGAAAGACTTTAGCAGAGACTACTGGATGGATGCTGAAGAGTCACTGAACTACGGAATTGTAGATCACCATTATGCAGACAAAAAATAATCAAAAGATAAATTTTAAACTCGTAAAACCTGCTGATTGTCTTACACTAAGGCAGCTAGTTTTAAGAAAAAACAAAGCCATTGAAACTTGTATTTTTGATGGTGATCAATTAAAAAGCACCTTTCATATAGGTGCTTTTTTTAATTCACAGCTTATAGGTATTCTTAGTTTAATGCCTTTTAAAAATGACCGCTTCCGCTTAAACAAACAATACCAATTAAGGGGCATGGCTATTCATCCAAAAATGCAATCCAAAGGAGTTGGAAAAGAACTTTTAACCTATAGTTTAAGATTTCTTCAAAACAAAAATATTAACTTGTGCTGGTGTAATGCAAGAGCTAAAGCCGTTAACTTTTATCAAAAACATGGTTTTAATAGCTATGGAGAAGAATTTGAAATTAAAGAAGTAGGTCCTCATTTACTTATGGCTTTTACCTGCTTACCTAATGAATAAAATGAAAAGAAGAAAATTTAATCAATTAATGCTTTCTAGTGGGATAGCTTCAAGCTTTTTTCCTTCTGAAGTTTGGCTGAACAATAAAGAAAAATTTGAATATCTTCTAGGAAAATCTAATTCACACTTGGTTAATTTCGGAAATTTTCAGTTAGAAAAGCAAAGCCTTCAAGCCTTTTTAAAGATGAAGGAAGCTGCTCTTAAAGACCAAATACACATAGAAATAGTTTCAGCTTTTAGAAGTTTCAAAAGACAAAAGGAAATTTTTGAAAACAAATACAAACAATTTCAAACTCATAGTAATTCTACGCTTGAAATCATTAATCAAATTACTACCTACTCCTCTATTCCTGGAACTTCAAGACATCATTGGGGAACTGATATTGATATTATTCAAGCTGAAGTTGATGCCCCTAAAAATGATTGGCTTGAAGAAGAAAACTATTTAAAACATGGCGCTTTTGCTCAACTCTATAACTGGATGCAAGTAAATGCCCATAAATTTGGGTTTTTCGAAGCTTATCCAAATAATCATAAGCAAAGGAAAGGTTATCTTTTTGAACCTTGGCATTACAGTTATCAACCAAAAGCTAAAATCTATCTCCAAACTTATTTAGAAAATAATCTGATTCAAAAAATAAAAAAGGAAAACCTAGTTGGATTAAATGAGCTAGAGCCAGGTTTTTTCAAAAATTACCAAGATCAATTTATCCTTGGAATTAACCAGCAGCTAATACCTTAATGCTTGTAGTGAACAAGTTTTTTGTAAAAAAAAGGAAGTGATAAGGCTAATTAGCAAAGCTTTTATAATTTTAGTACTTTTGCAAACAATACAGTATTATGAACAAAAAAGTTATATTAACTATTTTAGATGGCTGGGGAATTGCCCAGAATAAAAATGTTTCTGCAGTAGATCAGGCGCATACCCCAACTATGGATCAACTCCAAAAAAAATATCCTAAAGCCGCTTTAAGAACTGATGGCTTACATGTGGGACTTCCAGAAGGACAAATGGGGAATTCTGAAGTAGGACACATGAATCTTGGCGCTGGTAGAATTGTTTACCAAGACCTCGTAAAAATTAATAGAGCAGTTGAAAAAAACACCCTTAAAGATGAACCTGAGCTAAAACAAGCTTTTGAATACGCTAAAAGCAAAAACAGAAAGGTTCATTTTCTCGGCCTTGTAAGTGATGGAGGCGTGCACTCACACATCAAACATCTAAAAGGGCTTGTAAAAGCAGCTGATGATGCCGGCGTTCAAGAAAAATTTGTACACGCATTTACTGATGGACGCGATGTTGACCCTAAATCTGGTAAATCTTATATTCAAGATTTGCTACCGCATTTAAAAAAACACAATACACAACTAGCTAGTATTATTGGCAGGTACTACGCCATGGACAGAGATCAGCGTTGGGAACGCGTAAAAAAAGCCTATGATTTACTGGTCAATGCTCAAGGAAAAGCCACCGAAGAAGCCATAAATACCCTGCAAAAAAGTTATGATAATGGGGTTACCGATGAATTTATTAAACCTATACTCATGACTAAAGAAGGAAAACCCATTGCCCAAATTGAAGCAGGCGATGTAGTTATTTTCTTTAATTTTAGAACCGATAGAGGAAGACAACTTACACAGGCATTAACGCAAAAAAACTTCCCCGATTATCAAATGAAAACACTTCCACTTTATTACGTCACAATGACAAAGTATGACGAAATGTTTGAAAATGTTAGGGTAGTTTACAAAAAAGAAGACTTAAAAGCTACTTTAGGTGAAGTACTTTCCGTAAAGGGAAAAACTCAAATACGTGCCGCCGAAACCGAAAAATATCCCCACGTTACTTTCTTCTTTTCTGGAGGTAACGAGACTCCATTTCAGGGTGAAAAGAGAATCTTAGTTAATTCGCCTCAAGTAGCTACCTACGATTTAAAACCAGAAATGAGTGCTTTTGAACTGAAAGATAAACTATTGCCTGAAATAGGAAACGCAAGTGCCGATTTTATGTGCATCAACTTTGCTAATCCAGATATGGTTGGACATACTGGCGACTTTAATGCTGCTGTGAAGGCTTGTGAAACGGTGGACCAATGCCTTGGAGAATTAGTAGAAGCTGCTAAAAAAAGCGGGTATTCTATGCTTGTTATTGCCGATCACGGTAATTCTGAAATGATGAAAAATGAAGATGGAAGCCCAAACACAGCACACACAACTAATCCTGTTCCACTAATTTTAGTCGATGAAAATTTAAAAACTATAAACGATGGAATTTTAGGTGATATTGCTCCCACTATTTTAAAATTAATGGGTATTGAACAACCAGAATTAATGACACAAAAACCACTAGTTTAAATGAAGAATCTAATTGTAATTTTAAGTTTTTTATTAGCCAATCTAAGCCTGGCTCAAGATAATGTAGTTGGCGAAATAAGCCTAGAAGAATTTAAAGAAACTGTACATGCCACTTGGTTTAACCGCTACTATAAGGCCTACCAACCCAATGAAAAAACAATTGAAAAACTAAGTCAACTTATAGGCGAAAGAGAAATTGAAGTTGAAGCTTATTTTGGCACCTGGTGCCCCGATAGTCGAAGAGAATTACCTAGACTTATCAAACTGCTTGACTTATCGGGTTGGGATACTAACCAAATTAAATTGGTAGGCGTTAACCGAAGTAAAGAAATACCAAACGCCAGTAAAGAAGAAATAGAACGAATTCAGCTCAAAATGATACCTACTTTTATTATTCTAGAAAATGGAATAGAGATAAATCGTTTTGTAGAATACGCCACAGAAACCATGGAAAAAGATATTTTACGTATCTTGGAAGATAAGGAATATAAAAACCCTTACCACAATTAATATGATTTCTTCTAGTAAACCTACAATTGCAGTAGATTTTGACGGAACTATTGTAGAAAGTAAATACCCGAAAATTGGTAAGCCAATGATGTTTGCCTTTGAAACCCTAAAAAAGCTTCAAGAGGAAGGCTATGTTTTAATTCTATGGACTTATCGTTCTGGAAAATACCTAACCGAAGCGGTTGATTTTTGTAAAAAAAATGGTGTAGAATTTTATGCCGTTAACAATAGTTTCCCTGAAGAAGAATATAACCCAAATATTAGTAGAAAAATAGACGCCGATATTTTTATTGATGATAGAAATATTGGTGGATTTATTGGTTGGGGTGAGGTACATCGAAAACTTATCGGCCAACAGCCCGAAAAACCTACAAACAAAAAGAGCGTTTTTCAAAAACTTTTCAAAAAGAAATAGGTAAATGATTATACCAAAAACATCAGAACAAATTGAATTAATGCGTGAAAGTGCATTAATTGTTTCCAAAACTTTAGGAATGCTTGCCAAAGAAGTTCAACCTGGTGTAACCACACTTCAGTTAGACAAAAAAGCAGAAGAGTTTATTAAAGACCACCAAGCAATTCCTGGATTTAAAGGCTTATACGATTTCCCAAATACACTTTGCATGAGCCCCAATGCGCAAGTTGTTCATGGTATTCCTAATAACAAACCACTGGAAAATGGAGATATTATTTCAATAGATTGTGGTGCTATTAAAAATGGATATTATGGCGACCATGCTTATACTTTTGAAGTAGGCGAAATTGACATAGAAACCAAAAAACTACTTCAAATTACCAAAGAAAGCTTGTATAAAGGAATTGAGCAATTTAAACTTGGAAATCGTGTGGGCGATGTGGCTTTTGCAATTCAGAAACATGCCGAAAAAAACAATTACGGAGTGGTAAGAGAATTAGTGGGTCACGGATTAGGAACCACCATGCACGAAGACCCTGAAATGCCTAATTATGGAAAACGCGGCAGAGGGAAAAAATTTGTTGAAGGAATGACTGTAGCTATAGAACCTATGATTAATCAGGGAACGAGAAGAATTAAACAACTGCCCGACGGATGGACTATTCTTACAGCAGATGGCCAACCTTCCGCACATTTTGAACACGATATAGCCTTAGTAAACGGAAAACCTAAACTTCTTTCTACCTTTGATTATGTATATGAAGCTCTAGGAATAACCTCGAATGAAGAAGACCCCTTCAGGTTTTAAATGTTCATAAACTGAAAAGGAAATTTTAAATTTAACACAGACGTTTTTTGTATTTGTTCATTTTATTATTGATGTCACTTAAAATCTGCTCATGAGTATTTATATTCACATTCCTTTTTGTAAACAAGCCTGTCATTATTGTAATTTTCATTTTTCAACCTCATTAAAACATAAATCCCAACTAGTTAAAGCTATTTGTTCAGAAATTGAATTAAGAAAAAAAGAGTTGAATCAACCTATCGAAAACATATATTTTGGAGGAGGAACTCCTTCCCTATTAAATGAAGAGGAATTAAATTCGATTTTTGAAGCGATTTTTAAAAATTTTGAACTTGTAAAATCACCTGAAATCACTTTAGAAGCAAATCCAGACGATTTAACTGAAGATTATCTGAAAATGCTTAGTCAAACTAAAGTGAACAGACTAAGTATTGGTGTGCAGTCATTCTTTGAAGAAGATTTAAAATTAATGAACAGAGCTCATAATTCTTCTGAAGCCTTTGAAAGCCTTCAACTTGCAAAAAAGTATTTTTCAAATATTTCTATCGACTTAATTTATGGAATTCCTCAAATGAGTCTTGAAAGATGGGCACAAAATGTTCAACAATTTATTGAGTTAAATCTACCGCATATTTCTAGTTATGCACTCACAGTTGAACCCAATACCGCTCTAGATTACTTTATTAAAAAAGAAGTAATTCCTCCCGTAGATGATGAATTAGCAAAAGTACATTTTGACTATTTAGTTGAAAAACTAACCCATGAAGGCTACGAACATTATGAATTTTCAAATTTTGGAAAACCTAATTACCACTCAAAAAACAATACTGCTTACTGGACAGGAAAATACTATTTAGGAATTGGCCCATCAGCTCACAGTTTTGTTGGTAATGAACGAAAATGGAATAGTAAACACAACATTAAATATATAAATTCAATACAGGCTAAAAACTTACCACTAACTACAGAAAAACTTTCTAAAATTAACCAGTACAACGAGTTGATTATGACGCGTTTGCGTACTCAATTAGGGGTGGATTTAAACGAAATTGAAGCTCGTTTCGGACTTCAATACCGAGCCTATTTGATGGATCAAATTAAGAAGTTTCAAAAAAATGGGTTTTTAATAATTGAGGATGAAACCCTTCACATCACTCCAAAAGGTAAATTTTTATCTGACGGTATTGCCTCAGAATTGTTTTTATTAGATTTAAGCGATATGAAAAGGTGAAGTAATTTAAAGTTGTAAATTTTAAATCAACTACAGTAAGCAGCAATAGGAAACGTGTAACTCAACCTATACGTTTCCTGTTATTTTTTCATAACCAAAAAAGTTAAAATCTTCACCGTATAGCTTATTTACTACTTTATACATCGCCGTATTCCAATCTAATTCAAAGTTGTTTTTACGGGTAGTATTAGCTTTTATTTCCGTATTAATTCCTAGTTTTTCATTCATAAAATCTAAATCAGTTTTTGATTCTAATTTTAGTTTATGAATGTTTTTTCTGTTTTTAAATATTTTTAGTTGTGGATGAAGATGCCTATTGTTAAGATATACTTGTGGTAGAAGCATTATGAATTCTTCAAAAGTAAGTTGACTTAAGCTAGCAACAATTTCTTGTTTAGCGTTTTTAAGGCTTAAGCCTAAAGGTTTTAAAAAAATCTTTTGACTCCGCACCAACTTTTTATCTATACCTAAATCTTTGTTCAACTTATCTCTATAAAAAGATTCTAAACGTTTGTATGGATTCCTGCCAAGCACGTAATTTACCCTAGGTTGGTAAAGCCAAATCAATTCCTCTTTTAATTTCTTTAGCTCAGGTTGTTTGCGAAGTGTACTATACATCACCTTAAAATTTGTGCTAATAATATAATCCTTCTTTCGGTTTTTAAAATGAGGCATAATCCATTAATTTTTGGCAATATACTAAAATATTAAAATTTGTTGTTATGTTTGTAATAGTTGAACCTTCAACATTCATTTTCATTTACTAAATAAAAAAATCAATGAAACTTTTTGATAACGGAAAAAATCCAAAGTGGAAGTATTATTTAAAAAATTATGCTTCCTTTTTAATTCCAAACTTAGTTTATCAAAATAACTACCATTCGTTATTAAAAAAAGCTAAACATAGAGAAGATTATTCTGAAATTCTAGAACGAGTTGATTATTATAATAAACTCAATCAAAAGGTAAACTTAGAAAATTCGGTAAGTATTGAACAATTCAAATTAAAAAACATGAATCAAAAAGTATATTTTTTTGATTCTTATAAATACCTAAGATTTTTTGACCCTAAGCTCAGATTTTGCCACGAGTTTGGCGACGTCACTTTTATTCCTGAAGAACCTTCAATTTTAAAAAGCAGACCTATTGCTGAAGACAATCAAAATTCTGTCATTCTCAAACTAAATAAAGTGAGACATTTTGTTAGAGTTAATGATCAATTAAAATTTGAGGACAAAAAAGACCAATTAATTTTTAGAGGGAAGGTAACCTATAAAGAGCAAAGGCGTAAATTCTTTGAAATGTATTTTAATCATCCGCTTTGCGATTTAGGAGACACACAAACTAAAAAAATTAACCCCGATGAATGGAAAGTAGAAAAAACTAGTATTTATAACTTATTGAAATACAAGTATATACTTGCGCTTGAAGGAATAGATGTAGCTAGTAATTTAAAATGGGTCATGTCTTCAAATTCAATTGCTGTTATGCCTCAACCTACTTACGAAACTTGGTTTATGGAAGCTAAATTGATTCCTAATGTACATTACATTGAAATAAAACCTGACTTTTCAGATTTAGAAGAACGTTTAAATTACTATACACAACATCCAGAAGAGGCACAAAAAATAATTACTAATGCTAAAGCTTATGTTGAAAAGTTTTGGGATAAAGAGAAAGAAGATATCATAGCCCTATTAGTGCTTAAAAAATATTTCGAAAAAACAAATCAAATGTAACTTTTGACTAACTAAGATAATTTAAACTTACCTCCAAAACCTTATTCTCTTTTTGAAGGCTTGTTTTTTTAAGCTTTTAGAAAAAAACTCATTAACAGAAAATAGCATTTCATCATAAACCTTATCTGCCGCCTCATGATTAATTTCAGCATAAGCTTCACTCATGGTACGGATTACTCTTTTATCTTGCGTTAACCGTGCAAAATTCTGAATGCGCTGTTGTCTTGTTAAGGATTCAAATTTCATCCGATTTAAATCTACTAAATAAAAATAAAATTTTCCATCGCACTCCTCAATAAGTGTGTTACCTGGAGAATGGTCTAAAAAATGAACGCCATTTTCATGCATTTGATGAGTAAACTTAACAAACTCAAAAAGAATTTGATTTCGTTTGTTTACATTTTCCATAGCAGGAAGTTCTCTAAAAGTTAAATCGTGAGATTGATATTCAGAAACATAATAACTTTTTTCTATTCCAAACCACGTAAATTTATTCCTATAAGCTACAGGTTTTGGAGTTCCTATGCCGAGACTAAGCAACTTTTGAGCATATAAGTAAGATCTTTTAGCTTTAGATTCGCGAAAATATTTGTAAGCTAACTGATTAATGAAGTGAGGTTTTTTGAAATATTTGATAACAAACTTTTTATCCTTAACGGCTTTTTGTTTCAAAATATTTCGAGTTCCAGAATAGATTGTTTCACCAGATAAATGAAAATCATCTAAAAACTGCAATGCACCTTTTTTATAAGGCTGCAGCTCTTCATTAAAAATTGTTACTATTTTCATGATCAGTGGTAAGAACTAGGTGTTTTTTTTATAAAAAAACAGGCTGTTTGGTTTATACAAACAACCTGTGATATTATATAAATAGAGGGTTGAAAGTTTTAAGCAAGTACTTTTTGTACTTTATCTGCAGCTTCTTGGAAAAGCACAGCACTCTCTACATTTAAACCACTATTATCAATTAATTCTTTAGCTTCAACGGCGTTTGTTCCTTGAAGTCTTACAATAATAGGAACTTTAATTTGATCACCTAAGTTTTTATAAGCGTCAACAACACCTTGAGCAACACGATCACAACGTACAATACCGCCAAAGATGTTAATTAAAATTGCTTCTACTTTCTCATCCGCTAGAATTATTCTAAAAGCTTCCTCAACACGTTTTGCATCTGCGGTACCACCAACATCTAGGAAGTTAGCTGGTTCTCCACCGGCAAACTTAATTAAATCCATAGTAGCCATGGCTAAACCTGCTCCGTTTACCATACAACCAACATTTCCGTCAAGGTTTACAAAACTTAAACCAACTTCTTTGGCCTTAACTTCAGTTGGGTCTTCCTCACGCTTATCTCTCATTTCGGCATAGTCTTTATGACGGAATAAAGCAGAATCATCTAAAGAAACTTTAGCATCAACAGCTAAAATTCGATCATCAGATGTTTTTAATACAGGATTGATTTCAAAAAGACTTGAATCTGAACCGTCATAGGCATTGTATAAAGCAGTAACAAATTTAGTCATTTCCTTGAAAGCTTTTCCGCTTAAGCCTAAGTTAAAAGCTACTTTTCTAGCTTGAAAAGGTAAAATTCCAGTAGCGGGATCAATTTCTTCAGTAAAGATTAAATCTGGAGTTTCTTCTGCAACAGTTTCAATATCCACGCCTCCTTCAGGAGAATACATGATCATATTTTTTCCTGTAGCTCTATTTAAAAGAACAGACATATAGTATTCTTCAGGTTCGTTATCGCCTGGATAATAAACATCTTCAGCAATTAAAACTTGATGTACTTTCTTACCTTCCTTAGAAGTTTGAGGAGTAACCAAATTCATTCCAATAATTTGACCTGCAATTTCTTCTACTTCTTTTAGGTTTTTGGCTAATTTCACGCCGCCGCCTTTACCACGCCCACCAGCGTGAACTTGAGCTTTAATTACATGCCACCCCGTTCCGGTTTCTTCGGTTAATTTTTTAGCTGCTTCAACAGCTTTTTCAGGGGTAGTGGCTACTTTTCCGCGTTGTATGGTAACTCCGTAGCTACTAAGTATTTCTTTTCCTTGATATTCGTGTAGGTTCATAATCAGGTTTTATGATAAATTTTTAGTTCCACAAATGTAGCAAATTATAGGTTTTAAACAAACGAAAAATAAAAATTGTTGTTGAAAGAAAAAGGCTGCCCTTTAAAGACAGCCTAGTTTTATAAAATCACTATTAGACTATTATTGTTTTATTAATTTGAATGTTTTTTGAGCGCCAGAATTAAGTTCTACTTTAACCATGTAAATTCCACTTTTCAATTCGTTGGCATCAATTTGCGTTTGAAGTTCTGAAACTTGTTTACGTTGAATAAGCCTTCCTGTTACCGAAAAAACTTCAACTGAATGAATTAATGCACTACTCTCTAAGTGCCAAACATTTTTGGTTGGGTTAGGGTAAATAGAAAAATTTCCACGTTCAAAATCAGAGGAAGAAAAATCAACGAAGTCAAAAAAATAAGTTCCATTTAAACGATCAAAAAAGATAGTATAAGGTGCTGCTTCAGTAATTAAGAAATTATCTGAACCATTAAGCACCAAATCGCCAGAAAGCTCTCCTGAACTTCCCCAATTCACATCCCACGACTGATTTTGTCTAAACTTACATTCGCCTTCTAGTAATTCAACTTCTTCAATAATGTAGGTTAAACCATTGTCTGTAGTATTCATTAAAACATCTGGTGTTGGGTTTTCTCCATCTGGCCAATCACTAATTGCTGGACCAACCAATCCAATAGCAGGAACAGTTAAGGAGTAATCTAAATTAGCAAGAAATAATTCAACCGAATAATACCCTTGCTCTACCGGAATAGGATCTCCATCAAGAACTAAAGTGTTTACTGGAGTATCATCATTAACACCATAAACATCACCATTTGAAGAAGTGAATAATACTGTACCTGTTCCAAACTGACTAACAGGCGCCTCGTATAAATCACCATCTGCCGTAGATAATGTGATGGGGGATTCTAATGCGCTTCCGGTAATAGTAATTTCTTGAAATTCACCCACATTTGTAAATGTGTAAGTGTCATTATTTAAATCTAAAACAATGTCATATACACCTGCTTGTACAGGAATATTTCCAGCTGTTATAGAACCTGAGGGAAAGTCATCTCCTCCATAGCTTACATCCCATGACAAATCTTCCCTGAATTTTGCGGATCCTGTGTTTAAGGTTATTCCGTCAATAGAGTGTGTTCCATCACCGTTATTAGTGAGTACAATATCCGGTTCTGGAGAATCATCATCTGGCCATCCATTAGCCGCTGGACCAACAATTCCAATAGTTTGTGAAAAGCAAGATAAACTAAAAATTAATGTTGTAAAAAGTAATATTTTTTTCATCATTTATTATTTAAAATTCAATATAAATGTAAATAATTCTTTCGAATTCCTAAAAATATTTAAGCTAATTCCTAAAAAAATAAATATAAAAAACAATCATTCAGATTTCAATCATTGAACTACAACGATTGAGACAGCTTATTTAAAATACTTATAAATAATGACACAATCGAATGGATTGAACTAAAAAAGCAATTAACTAAAAGCTTGTAGTTAAAAACATCAACTCTCATTAAGCTGCATTATGTTGTAAAAAAGAATAATAAGCCTACCTTTGAATAAACTAAAAGAATAAGTTTTCCTTTTCTTTAACTTATTTTGCAGCTTAAATTGCTTCTTAACTATAAAATCAACTTATAATTTTAGTTTTAAGTAAAAGACTAGTTAAACCAAACTTTACTCTTTTACTGAAGTTTCAGTAAATTTTCTTAAATTTATAACCTATTAGTAATATTAGCCACTAATAGTTTCCTTTACATTTAATTAAACTGAACGTAAAAAAACAAGTTAATTAAAGAATCATAATCGATAAAAAAATGTCAAATACACTTATACGTAAAACCCTAAGCTTTAGCTTTTTTTTACTGACCTATATTTCTTTTGCACAACTGAATGCTTCCTTAACTGGTAATGCTGAAGATATTGGAAACAACTGTTTCATAATCACTCCAGATTCCTTATATCAAGCAGGAGGTGTTTGGTATGACAACCCCATTGATTTTGATGAGGATTTTACCATCTACTATCAAAATAACTTTGGAAGTAATCCTACTGGTGCAGATGGTATGGCCTTGGTTTTTAAAGATAATTCTATCCCAGAACTCGGTAATTCAGGTGGAGGCCTAGGTTATCAGAACATTTCACCTTCATTAACTGTTGAGTTTGATACTTATACAAATTCTGCTGATAATGGTGACCCAGCCTTTGACCATATTGGAATTCAAAAAAATGGCAACCCGAGTCATTTTAATTCAAATTTTAATTTAGCTGGACCAGTGCAAGCTGACCCAGATAATGTAAATATTGCTAACGGAAATGCTTACGAAGTGAAAATTGTATGGGAAGCATCAACTCAAACTTTAGATGTGTTTTTTGATTGCGAACTTCGACTCAGCCTAGATTATGACGTAAAAGAAGAAATTTTTTCTGGAGATGATACTGTCTTTTTTGGATTCGTTGGATCTACGGGTGGGCTTAGCAACCTTCATCAAGTTTGTTTTAATAGCATTTCCTTTATAGACAATCTTCAATTAGAAAACCAAACAATTTGCGAAAACGAAAGCGTTTCTATAGACGCAAGCACACCTAGCGGAAGTACCTATTCTTGGTCTCCAACAGAAGGAGTTTCAAACCCTAATAGCAGTGAAACTGAATTGTCGCCAGATACTACAACTACTTATACAGTTACAATTGCAGATGTATGTGGTGATTCATTTAGCCAAGATGTAACAATAACCGTTATAGATGAAGAATTACCGGTATTTGATCCAATAGAAAGCATTTGTGTTGGAGATGATTTAGAAGAACTACCTACAACATCCAACAACAACATCTCAGGATCATGGTCGCCAGCCTTAAATAACACCACTACAACTACCTATACTTTTACCCCAGATGAAGATGAATTGTGCGCTCAAGAAACAACGCTTGAAATAATTGTAAACCCAGAAGAATCACCAATTTTCGATTTAGAAACAACCTACTGTGAACTTCAAGAATTACCAACAACCTCTGATAATGGTATTGAAGGCGAATGGGCACCCGAATTAAATAGCTCTAATTCAATTTATACCTTTACTCCTAATTCTGATGAATGTGCGGAAAGTATTGATATAGAAATTGAAATTATTCCT
>NZ_JAANAS010000046.1 GCF_011089875.1 Psychroflexus maritimus
CTCCGCAATATCCAGATATTACGTCTTAAAAAAGTTCGTATCTTACTATTTAAAACAGTTTTGACAAAGTGAGAATAATCGAACTCAGGTTATTAGATAATTAATAGTTCTTTTATTTCGCAATAACAAAAATTGATTTTTCAGTTTAAAAAATAGAAAGCCCCGTTAAACTAGTCAGCTCTTCTAAAGCCTTCATTCCTAATTCAGAATTTCCTTTTTTGTTAAGTGGGGGAGACCATACAGCTACCGTGTAGTGCTTAGGGTGTAAGGCCACAATTCCGCCGCCAACTCCACTTTTTCCTGGTAAACCTACGCGGTAAGAAAATTCGCCGGCTTCATCATAAAAACCACAAGTTTGCATAATAGCATTAATTCGTTTAATGCTTTGTGAATTAAAAACACGCTCATTAGTTCCTAAACGTTTTCCTTCATTAGCAAAAAGCATAAATGATTTGGCTAGTTGTTGGCAGTTCATACTTAAGGAACATTGATCGTAATAAAAATCTAAAACATCCTCAGGATGATTTTCAATATTGTTAAGCGATTTCATATAATTAATTAAAGCCACATTCCTGTAGCCGTGTTTCTTTTCTGAAGCAGCTACTTTTTCATCATAATAAATCTCATTATCAGATGCAATTTTTCTTACAAAGTTTAAAAGGTCTTTTTTAGGATTTTCTAATACGGAAAGCAAACCATCGGCCACCACAATACTCCCCGCATTAATAAACGGATTTCTAGGAATTCCTTTTTCGCTCTCTAATTGTGTTAGCGAATTAAACGGATTACCCGAAGGCTCTACACCAACACGCTTCCAAAGTTGGTCTCCAATAATTTCTTTTGCTAAAGCCAAGGTGTAAACCTTAGAAATACTTTGTATTGAAAATTTTTCTTGGTAATCGCCAAAGTAAAATTCATCACCCGATGTGCATTTTAAATACATAGCTAAATGAGTTGGATTAACCTTTGCTAGCGGCGGAATGTAATCGGCAACTTTACCTGTAATTGGGGTGATTTTTAGTTGCTTTTCTATGATATTTAAAATGCCTTGATAATCCATTAAAGTCCTATTAATGAGGTGTTAGTAGAGAGTTCGTAAGGAGATGAAGCGGCTTTAAACACTCTTGCGCTTAACTCGCCTCGTAAATAAATTTCTTGCCCATTTACGGCTATCCAACTTCCTTCTCTTAAGCCTAAAACAGAAACCTTATTTTGCTGTAAAAACTCCTTGATCCTCGTTTCTCGTGTTTCTCCTTTATGGGTGCTATTGGGCAAAGGGTCTAGGTAATGCGGATTAATATTAAAATTTAAAATTCCTAAGCTATTAAACGAAGGAGGGTAAACAATAGGCATATCGTTGGTTGTCATTATAGTTGGTCCACAAATATTGCTTCCCGCACTTGTCCCTAAGTAAAAAGTACCATTGGTTACGGCTTTTTTTAAGGGAAGCATCAAACCTAACTCATGAAGTTTTTTTACCAATAAAAAAGTATTTCCTCCTCCTGTAAAAATAAATTTAGCCTCTTGTATGGCTTTTTCAGGTGAATCATACGTATGTATTCCTTTTACTTTTGTACCAATTTTTTCAAAAGCATCCTGTGCTTTTTGCGTATATGTGTCATGGCTAATTCCACCAGGCCGGGCATAAGGAATAAACAAAACCTCTTTAGGTTTGTTAAAAAAAATATTTATTTCATCTAATAAATAGGCTAAATAACCTGAACCATAAATAGTTGATGTGCTTGCTATAATACATTTCATTTAAGCAAAAGTAGTTTTATGTTAATATTGTACCTCTTCAATTTGCAATTAAAATTAAATGTTTTATATTGTGAATGAATTTAATCACATTTAACACAAAAATTATTTTTTCAGAATAACACCTTATATCCTTCTAAAAAATTGTTTTTTTGTTTTTAAAATTTCAGAACATATAAATTATGAAAAATATTTTTGGCTTGTTTTTTCTTTTTAGCTTGCTTGTATCCTTTGTTTCTTTTGGGCAGAATTCGGAAAATAGAATCATTATTCAGGGAAAAGTAAACGTACCTTTAGAAGCAGACGCTCGTGGAATTCACGTCTATAACATAAACCTAGGAAAAGGCGTATTAACCGATGATATTGGTAGATTTGCCATCCTAGTGAAAGAAGGTGATGAGCTAACTTTTTCTGCTTTGCAATATGAAGATTTTAAAGTTATCATTGATGAAACTATTCTTGAAGCCCAAAAAATAACCATCTCGCTTACCGAATCTGTTGAGCCATTAGATGATGTTTATGTGCGCCCTTACGACCTAAGCGGAAACATTGAAGTTGATGTGGCTCGTGTTAAAGTTACAAATTTTAAAGGCGTAAGCGAAGACGCACAAAAAGCTATTTTTGCTTATGAAGGCGACTTTGCCAAAGATAGCCGAAGCCCAATTACTAAAGCGGTTGTTGACGAACAGTTTGTGGAATACGGCTTAGACTTAGCCAACGTATTTAGAACTATTTTTAAACGTACCAAAAATACCAATGAAATTCCTGAAGATTTAGACATTAGTATTAGAAAAATGTACGATGACGATTTCTTTAATGAATACCTAAATATAAAACGATCAGAAATAAGTCGCTTTATATATTTTGCCCAAGACAATGGTTTATCGCAATCTATGCTAGAAGAAAAACACGAACTAGAATTGATTGAATTTCTTGTTACCAAATCAAAAAAATTCAAGAACTTAAACCAAGACTAATGTTCAAATCTTTCAAAAAAACTATTGCATTTTTGCCTTTTTTATTAATGCTCCTCGCTTTTCAGTCACACAAATTCTATGTGAGTGTTACTAATTTAGAATACCGAGAAGACCAAAAAAGCATTCAAATTATTTCTAAAGTTTTTGTAGATGATTTTGAAGATATCCTAGAATTAAGATATGCCGAAGAAGTAACCTTATCTCCAGAAAGCGAAACTAAAAATGCCAATTTACTTATCGAAAAATATGTTAAAACAAAATTAAAAGTTGAAGTTAATGGGCAAAGTCTTCCACTGAATTTTATCGGAAAAAAATACAAACACGACCAAATTCACCTGTTTATTGAAATTACCCAAGTGGACGATTTTAATAGGGTAGAGGTAACTAATTTGATATTAACTGATTTATTTGACGACCAAAAAAACCTCATTCATTTTAAAAAAGATGGAAAAACTAAAAGTGCGGTAATTATAAAATCCGACCCTAAAGCCTTGTTAAAATTTAATTGACAACATAAAAACCTACACTAAATAAGTATTTTAGCGAACAAAATTTTTTAACTTATGAATAAACTAAGTATTTTACTAGCTTCTTTCTTACTTGTATTTGCCGTACAAGTAAATTTTGCTCAAGAAAAAGGACAAGAAGAACCTCAAGAAGGCAAAATGAACGAAAATAAGTTTAGACAAATGTACGATTTGCTAGCTACACCTAATTCGTACAGAACAGCCTCAGGCGCGCCTGGTCATGAGTATTACCAAAACACCGCCGATTATCAAATGGATATTGTTTTAGACGATAAAAATCAACGGCTTACAGGTAAAGCTACAATCACTTACACCAATAATTCACCCAACGAGCTAGAGTACCTTTGGATGCAATTAGAACAAAATGTAAGAGAAAAAGGAAGCATTGCCAAAGAAAAAGATGGCAGTGGATTTGACCCACTTATGATGCCTGAAAAATTTACAGAAACTTATCTAGACGAAGAATTTGACGGGGGCTTTAAAATTACTTCAGTGAATAAAGACGGCCAACCGCTTCCGCATAAAATTAATTGGACAATGATGCGGGTGGACATGAATCAACCGCTTCAACCAGGAGAAAGTTTTACCTTCTCTGTTGAATGGAATTACTTAGTGAATAACCACGTAACTAATAGAGCAAGATCTGGTTACGAACATTTTGAAGAAGATGGCAATAATGCTTACGTAATTGCTCAGTTTTTTCCAAGAATGGCGGTTTACAACGACGTAGAAGGTTGGCAAAATTACCAATTTTGGGGCAATGGCGAGTTTGCCTTGCCTTTTGGAAGTTACGATGTGAATATTACCGTTCCAGCAGACCATATTATGGAAGCTACAGGCGAATTGCAAAACCGTAAAAAAGTATTCACTAAAAAAATGATGGATCGCTACAACAAAGCCCAATCTTCTTTTGATGAACCCGTAGTTATTGTAACCCAAAAAGAGGCTAAAAAAGCAGAAAAAGGTTTTGCTGAAGAAACAAAAACTTGGCATTGGAAAGCTGAAATGGTTAGAGATTTTGCATTTGCCACTTCTAGAAAGTTTATTTATGACGCAATGAATGTAAAAGTTGGAAATGACGAAGTAATGGCTATATCTCTTTACCCTAAAGAAGGTAATCCATTATGGGAGCAATGGTCAACTAAAGCCGTAGCAGCAACCCTAGAAACCTACAGTAAATACACATTTGATTATCCTTACCATAAAGCTATTTCAGTACATGCTAAAAACCAAGGCATGGAATACCCAATGATTTGTTGGAATTATGGAAGGCCAGACGCTAAAGGAAATTATTCAGACCGTGTTAAATTTGGAATGATTAGTGTAATTATTCATGAAATTGGACACAATTATTTTCCAATGATTGTAAATTCTGATGAACGCCAATGGGGTTGGATGGACGAAGGGATAAACACCTTTATGCAATACCTTACCGAACAGGAATTTGGAGAAAAACATCCCGATGCAATTAAAGGTTATGATAAGTACCCCTCTAGAAGAGGAGAGCCAAGTCAAATTGTAGATTACATGAAAGGCGAACAAAATTATATAGCGCCAATTATGTCGAATCCCGAAAATGTGTATCAGCTTGGAAATAACGCCTACGGAAAACCCGCCACAGCCTTAAATATCCTTAGAGAAACCGTAATGGGACCAGACTTATTTGATTACGCCTTCAAAACTTATGCGCAACGTTGGATGTTTAAACACCCAACGCCAGATGATTTCTTTAGAACTATGGATGATGCTTCGGCAGTAGATTTAGATTGGTTTTGGAGAGGTTGGTTTTATTCTACCGATTATGTGGATATCGGAATTAAAGACGTGAAAACCTATATCCCTACCAATACCCCCACAAAAGAAGCTAAAGAATTACTAGCTCAATATGGCATCACCGATCCTGAAAATTATCCCGGTACAGCTAATGCAGTTTATGTGTTAGAAGTAGGAGGTGAGGACTTTGAAGAATCTATGCTTGAAAGTGACGACCCTCTTGCTAACGCCCCAAAATTAAACGAATTTATTTTAGATAATTTCAGCGAAACAGAACGTAGTCAACTTGAAATTCCTAAGTATTTTTACGAAGTTGTTTTTGAAAAACCAGGTGGTTTGGTAATGCCTATTATTGTAGAATATACCTACGAAGATGGTACTTCAGAAAAGAAACATTATCCCGCTCAAGTTTGGCGATTAAACGATAATCAAGTTTCTAAAACTTTAGCATCTGATAAGAAAATTACTAAAATAAGCCTAGACCCCGATTTAGAAACAGCCGACGTTGATTTAAGTAATAATGCTTGGCCTAAAGAAGAAGGCGAATCTGAATTTGACGAGTTTAAAGAATCAAAAAAATAATTTTATTGCAGAGGAAGATTATTCTTTGTTTAAGTTCAAATAACAAAAAACCGCCTAAATTCTAGGTGGTTTTTTTATTAATGATAAAGGCAAGTAGTTAGTTTTTAATGAAACTTGCTTTGCCAAATAAACAATTGTCTAGTCCTGTGTGCTCTTAGCTAACCCTACTTTATTAAAGATTTGTTTTAATAAATTGCCGGTTTTTAGAAATATAAAGTTGCAAAGAAATTAGGCGTGGTTCCTAAATTAAAAAGCTCTCTTTTGAGTACCGAAGAAGCCTCATTATTTAAATCATAATACTCATCTAGCCTAAGCTTTTTATTAAAAATATTCAATAGACTAGCACCGCATTTTAAATGATAAGAGCCAAGCTTAAAGGTATAATCTGCTGATGCATTGACCTGAAAATAATTGGGAAGATTAGATTGGTTTGGAGAATTAAAATTAATAGTTGGGTTAATGTCAATATCAGTAATTGGATTGGATTGATCGATGCTTGTAAATGGCTTTCCCGTATAAAAACGATTAGCTAAAGAAAATGAAAATTTTTCGGTTTGATAGCTTATGCCAGAAGCATTTGTGAAATGAATCTCAAAGTTATTTGGAAATACCGAAGGCACAAAATTATTGAAATTATAAGTGTTGTTATTGTAAGAAAAATTAGTCCATAGCCTTATTTTATCCCATTTCTTTTGAAGCATTGCTTCCCATCCATAAGCAGTATAATTGCCTAGGGTATTTAAAAATTCAAATTGGTTTTGAAATCCCTGACTTTTAGAATTAATATGACTCACTTTTTTGTAATAAATTTGAGATTGTAACAACCAACTTCCGTTTTTATATTGCCAACCCAATTCAAATTGACGACTTCTTGCTAACTTGAAATTACCCGCATTGTTTAATGTCCATCGGCCTTGTTCAAAACCAAAAAAATCCTCTTGTTGCTGTAGGATCTTACTTATACTTTGGTGCTTAAGCTCGCCCATTACAAATAAGCGATTTCTAGGGTTTAAATTATAGTTGAAATTGAACCTTGGTTCTACTAAAATTTGATTGATTATGTCGTAATAATTTGCCCGTAAACTTAGCTGTAAATCTATTTTTTTATTCAAATTTCCCCAAGCCCAATCTGCATAAACTGAATGAATATGAAGCACATTTTTTTCTAATGTTTCTACCGAAGGAAAATTAATTTGGTTGATGTTGGTTATTCCTATTTCTTGAAAATCGTAACCGAGATAAAAATTTTGATTTCTATTTAATTCAATAAAATGTTGAAATTGAAGTTTGAAATCTAAAACTTCATTTTGTTGAATAATACGCTGTGGAGAAACAACCGAAACATTAGAGGCTTCTACCTGGTGAAATGATCCTGAAAACTGAAATTTACTCGTATGTGATTCATTCCAATTTCTGTCCCAACTTAGCATGCCTAAGATATTTTCTTGACTAAGTAAATACGGAAATCTCTGATTAGTTGGCACATCAATTTTATCAAAATCAAGTTGATTTTCAAAACCTAAAACACCTATTTTGAATACATCCTTGGCACTAGGTTTGTATTGCGCATTAAAAGATAAATCCTGAAAATGAAAGTCAATATCTCCTGTAATTAAAGATTCTTCTTCAATTATACTAACATCGGTATTTTGAAAAACACGATCTGAAAATTGCTTGTATGTAGGTGATTTAAACGCGTTGGTTAACGATAGTCTTAACGCCGCATCAATGCGCCAATGTTTACTTAACTGCTGACTTGTTACTAGGCTGGAGCCAAGAAAATTGGCATGGATAAGGGTGGTGTTTTCATCCTTAAAATCACTAAAACTGCTAATGTCCATTACCGAAGAAATACCCTCATTGTATTTGGATTCTGTTCCGTTTTTATAAATATCGATTTGATTGGCAGCAAATGGATTTAAAGCAGAAATCATTCCGAAAAAATGTCCTGTTTGATACATTCTTACTCCGTTCCATAAAATTAAATTTTGATCATGTGTTCCACCGCGTGTGTTTATTTCTGAAATACTTTCGGTTGGACTTAATACACCAGGAACGTATTGCAAACTATGAAAAACATCAGGATTTACTAAACCCGGAATACTTCCAAATTGCTTTGGCTTAATTTCAATGCCTTGATTGTTTTTTAATTGTATTCCCTGAGTTAAATAATCGCTTATATACACTTCATCTAACACCTCTGGTTGAAGAACGTAAATGCGATAGCAACTTGATTTTGCTTCGATTTCATCAATGGGATTTTCTACTATAAAATTGGTTGATAGGAGGTCTAATTGGTTAATTTTTTTTACCTCATTCAAAAAAACTTTACCCACAGCATTGGTTTGTTCAAGTAATTGGCCATTAATCTTCAACTTTAAATTACTTACTTCGTTTTTATCAATAGCATTTATAAAGTGAAGGCAAAGGTCATACGCGTTTAAAGTAAGGTTATAAAATCCTTTTTTATATTCCTTAAAATCAATATTGTAATGATGTTGGATGTAAAAAATAAGCTCTTCTAATGCAGAAGATTTATCAAGTATTTGTTTAGGTACTTTAACTAACTTCAAATCTTCTGGCGAGTAATTTAATCTAACCTTATACTTACGTTCAATTTGTTGAATAACAGCATCACCTTCAATAAGCTTTTGGCTGCTTACTAATTGACTAAATGCAATCAAACAAAAAAGTAAAAGTATGTTTTTAGTTTTCTTCATATTCAACAAAAATATATTTATTCTTGCTGATTTGCTTGATTTTAAGCTTATAAATTGATGCAATTACCTGAAAGTTCTCTTTTAATTCTTTTGTAGTTAAGCTTCCTGTAAATTTTTTCTTGTTGGTAACCCTAGAAATATCGATTTCAATATTAAATTGTTGTTCTAGAAATTGGGTAAGCGTGGCTAAACTAACATTAGTTAATTTAACTTGTTTACCCATCCAAAATGGTTGGTTATATTGTACTTGCTCTTTTGTAATACCACCATCTTTAAAAGCGTAAACAGCTTCATGGGCATGCATAACCTGTGCTTCCTTGCTGGTTGTAAGCTTTACTTTTCCTTCAAAACAATGCACATACAATTGGTTTGATGTTGTATTTACTTCAAATTTTGTTCCTAAAACTTGTACGTTTCCTAAGCTTGTATTTACATTAAATGTGCTTCCTTTTTCTACTTCAAAATAAGCTTTACCTATTAAATCAACATTTCTGTTAAACCACCAAGTTATTGAGTTGTATTGTAATTCTGAGTTTGCACCAAGTAGAATTTCAGATTGGTCTGGAAGTAGTATTTGTTCAGTTTTACTCAAGCTTACCACTTCTTGATTACCAAAAAGAACGGCTAACAAACTTAAACCTATAAGCAAAACAAATGCCGCAGCAAATTTGTGAAAAAGTTTTAAATTTAGTTTTTGCCTCTTTTTAGCAGATTCAATTTGCTGAAAAACCTTTTCTTTATCTAATGTTTCAGTAGCTAATTCATGGCTAAATTTTTTGATCTTTTGGTAGGTTTCAAAACCATCTAAGTTGGCAATCTCTTGGTCAGAAACTTCGTTATTTAACCATTTTGCTAGTTTGTAATTTACTTCCATATTTACAAGTTTTCTATATCATTACGCAAGCTTTTTAAGGCTTTACTCATTCTTTTTTCAACAGCTTTTACACTAATCTGTTCAATGGCTGCGATTTCTTTATAGGTCTTTTGGTCAATTCGATGTAACAAAAAAACACTTCGCTGTTTGGCAGTCAATTTGTTGATAGCAGTTAATAAACGAGCTTTAAATTCTTCTTCTTCTAATAAATACGCCGGTGTTTGTTCATCTTCAGTTCTACCTTGGTATTCGTTTTTGTATTTCAATTTTACTTTTTGATGATGATGTTTGTTGATTAACCAATTATTGGCAATCGTGTATAAAAAGGACTTTACCTTTGGCAAAGGAACATCCTCGCACTTTTTCCAAAGTTTTATAAAGGATTCTTGAACTACATCTTCAGCCCATTCTACATTTCCAAATTTGTAATAAAAATGCTTAAACAGGTCTTGCGCATGTTCGTTATATAAATCTTTATACACCTGGTCATCACAAACAGAAGAACTTAATTTTTTAATCATGCTACAATTACTTATCAATATAACAAATGAAAATAATTTCACCCTACCTCTTAGGGTAAAACAAAGTTAGATTGTTTAACTTATATAAAATTATCTATTTTTACAAAATGAAAAAAAAATATAGCTTATTTTTTATTCTACTCATTCTTCATTTGGTGGCTTGCCAAAATGACGATTTTCAAATTGACTTTAATGCAGAGAAAAGCATTGATGCCAATGAAAATTTATCTCAATTAATTGCTAGAGCAACACAAAATACAACTGGCAGAGACAATTTTATTGACCAAAGTAGTGCTACCAAAATCGAATTTCCTTACCAATTACGGATTAATAATAATGAATTTATACCACTAAATTCAGATGATGACTACCAAGAGGTGATTAATCAACTGCAAGAGTTGGGAAATAATTATACCATTGAATTGAAATTTCCGCTAGAAGTTTCTTTAGTAAACTATGAAACATTAAATGTCACTTCGCAAGAAAACCTTGAAATAATCACTTCAGCAGAACAAAATCAGTCTGAAATTAACTGTATTGAATTTATTTATCCGCTTCAAATCAATTCCTATACGCTAGATAACGAGCTTGCCCAAACTAGAACATTTTCAAACAAAGCTCAATTTTATGCATATTTAAAAGCGCTTCAAAATCAAAACGGTTTTTTTGAATTTTCTTACCCCATTCAAATAATTATTGAAAACAACTCCCTTAGTGTTTCAAATCGCGCTCAGTTAGAAGATGCTTTTTTAAACCTTCAAGCTTCATGTTTTACCCCTAATTTATTTGAACCACTACCTATTATTAGTCAGTTTGAAGATTTTATTCTGAATGAAACCTTTATAATTTCTGATTTTACAGAGGATGGTGAAGACGAAACTGAAGATTTTGAAAATTTTGAATTTACCTTTCATGAAAACAACAACCTTTCTATTTTTAATACTCAAACTGAAATAAATTACCTGGGCGAATGGACAATAAGCACTGACGATGATGAAATAGAATTGATTTTAGATTTTTCTAATAGCATCTTTGAAGAAATTGAAGAAGATTGGAAATTAGTAGAATTTGAAAATATTTCTTTTACCTTGCAAGATGATAACGACTTTTTAACTTTCGAAAAAAATTAAAGCGTAGGGTAGGGTAGATTATCCTTAGCTTGTTTTATTCATATAAATCACAAAAATAAAATACCATGAAAATTAGTTTAAAAATCTTTTTATTAAGCCTAGTTGGATTTTTCTTTTCTTGTTCAGCAGACGATGACATAAGTTCTACGGAATTACCTGCTGAAGAATCCTCTAGCTTAACTATTAATGCTGTACGAACAACTAATCAAAATCAGGACAGAACAGTAAGTTTTAATGAAAGTATTCAAATTGATTCTTTTATGCTAAATATTGAAGAAATTGAATTTGAATTTGCAGATGGTTTTGGGAATGGAATCTCTTCACCAGATGATAATGACGACAGCAATGACGATGATGAATACTTAGAATTTGACGAGCTGCCTCAAGAAATTCAAGATTACTTGACTACCAATTATCCTAACGACCCATTATGCGAAGCTGAATTGGAAGATGATTTAGATGACCCATACCGTTATGAAGTTGAATTACAAAGCGGTACAGAATTATATTTTAAAGAAGACTTTAGCTTATATGCCGTTGAAACAGATGATGAGGGTTGTGAAGATGAGGATGACTATGATGAGGATGACTCTGAGGACGAGGATGAATATAAAATTAATGGTCCTTTTGAAATTGACTTAACCAATGAATCTACTACAGTTGTTCAAGTTGAAATTCCAGTTGCTGAATATGAAGAAGTAGAATTTGAAATGGACAGAGGCAAGGACATGAGCAGTCCATTGTATCAAAAATCAATGCTTATGACAGGAACATTAAACGGAATGCCTTTTGAATTTTACCACACTTTTAGTGAAGATTTTGAAATTGATTATGAAGATGCTGGCCAAAATCTTGTCATAACTGAAGAGAATAATAATGAAATTACCTTTCAATTTGATTTAATTAGCGTAATTAATTCTGTTAACATGAATAATGCCTCCGATGGAAATGGAAATGGGGTCATTGAAATTAGTCCAGATGATACAGACGGAAATAATCAACTGGCTAACCAAATAAAAAATGCCGTTAAAGATTACGTAGATTTAATCGACTAAACCTGAACAAACAAGAATAATTCTTTTATAAATAAAAACCCGTTTCAATTGAAACGGGTTTTTTGTTTTATATAGAAATTTTGGTGCTTCACTAACTACCAATAAAAATTGATTTAATGATTTAGTAATCTATTTATTTAAAATAGCTAGCTTAATAAACGTTGATTTGTCCTTGCAATTAACTTTACTTATGAATAAAATATTGGCTTTGCTTATTGGTTTATGTTGTTTTCAACTTCAATCTCAAAACTGCCCTAGTATTGAGGCCATTATGGTAGATGCATGTGGAACGGAACACTTAAATGAGTTTGTGATTATTTCATCGGGAGATAATGGTTTTGAAATTAACGATTTACAATTTGGCTTTAATTCAACCAATACAAATGGTGCTACAAATTCAAATATTAATGATGGTTTTACATCATGTGGACTAACAGAAGGCAATTTATCTGCTTTTGAGGGATGCAACAATTTAATTGCTTTAGGTCCTGGAGATGACGTACCCGAAAACTCCTACCTTATTTTACAAACAAGTAACAACCCCAATACTATCTATGATTTATCTGATTTATGCGGAAATGACGCCTGTATTTATGTAGTTTCTAATGATTGTACAAGAACAATAGGGGCTTTTACTAATAAATCAACTGGTTCTCCTGGACCACGTTCAAATAATCTAGCCATAAATGGCACATCCTGTTTAGACAATGCTACGTACAATACCCAAGATTTAATTAGTAGTGCCGATGGAAATTATTTTATTCCCCCTAATACGTATGGTGTAGAAAATCCTGATGAATGTGTTTCACCTCCCATCGCACCTGCTGAGGGCAATGCCCCTGTTTTTGATGAGTTTGAACCTATCTGTGTTGATGCAAATTAATCCTCTTCCAACTAGTTCAAATAATGGTATTTCCGGCGAATGGATTCCTGCCTTTAATAATCAAGAAACAACCACCTATACTTTTATTCCTAATCAAGAAACCTGTGGTTCAGATGTACAGGTTACTATTGAAGTAATTCCAAACGAGTTGCCTGAATTTAGCATTGAGCAAGAATTTTGCGCTAACCAAAATGATTTTCCTGAACTACCAACTCTATCTAATAACGGAATTGAAGGCACTTGGATTCCTGAAGAAATTTCTGAAGATACCACAGCATATGTCTTTACTCCATCTTCAAGCTGTTCAGAAGAATTTAGTCTCGAAATTTCTTTTGTGCCAGGAGATGACCCTATTTTTGATCTTCCAACTGAACTATGTCAAGGCACTCAGTTTGTGCTACCCAACACTTCAGAAAACGGAATAAACGGAACTTGGTCTCCCGTTTTTGATCCACAAAACTCAGCCCAATATACTTTTACGCCAGCGGAAGAATTTTGTGCTACTTCATTAACAATAAACATAGAAATTACTAATCAAAATCTTTCAGCAGTGGAAGACCAAATACCCGCTAACATTGAGCAAAATTGTAGTCAAGAATTACCTGAAGTACCAGAAATAGAATTGAGCGAGGTTTGTGGTGTAGCTGCAATAACTTTTGAAGAAATAGCTGAAAGTGGCAATTGTCCAACTACTGAAATGATCACCAGAAATTGGACGGTTTTAGATGCAGATGAAGAAGTCCTCGCCACTTACACGCAAATTATTACATTAGTAGATAACCAAGCTCCATTTTTTACCGTTTTACCATCTGATGAAATACTTAATTGTGATGAACAATGGCCTGATGATGCCAATGTTCAAGCAGAAGATGATTGTAGTGAAGTTAGCATTTCCATTGAAGAAGAAATTATAGAAGACGCAGATTGTTCTCAAAATTTTACTCTAATTCGAACTTTTATCGCTTCAGACGAATGTGGAAACGAAGCTGAAGAACAACAAATTATTGAATTTGTTGATAATCAGGGACCAGAATTTGATGAAGATTTGCCAACAAGTATTCAAGTAGAATGTGGCGAAATCCCTCAAGTTATAGAACCTGAAGTTTTTGATGCTTGCGGTGAAGTGAATAGTTTAGAACTTACTGAAAATGAATTGGATAATTGTGAAGTAGGTAAAGTTACCGAGCGTATTTGGAAAGCTACTGATAATTGTGGCAACACTTCAACTTATGCCTTAGCACTCGTTGAAGAATGTCAGCCAGTTGTTTACCAGGGTATTAGTCCAAATAATGACGGTTTAAACGATTATTTAGAGATTGAAGGAATCTCTTGTTATCCAGTTAACAAATTAGAAATTTATAATCGCTATGGTAATAATGTATTCTCAACAAATAATTATGGCCAAGATGGAAACTTTTTTAAAGGAAACGACCAAAGCGGAAATCAACTTGTTACAGGTACTTACTTCTTCGTTTTTAACTATAAAAAAAATACTTCCGATAGCTTTAAAGATATAAAAGGATATGTTTACATTAATCGTTCAAAATAGCTTTAAAACAAGCTTTCTTGGCTTCTTATTTAGTTTTTCGTTATTCCCCGTTTTCTCTGTTTTTGCACAAGATTGCCCAACTGTTGAAGCCATTATGGTAGATGCCTGTGGTACTGAACAACTAAACGAATTTGTGATTGTAGATTCTGGAGGTGGCTTTGACGTAGATGATTTTCAATTTACGTTTAATCCAACCAACACCGGTGGAAGTACAAATAAAAATGTAAATATAGGTTTTGACTCTTGTGGTTTAACCAATGGAGATGAAAGTCTTTATACTGGGTGTACTAATATTTTTTCAGCTGGACCAGGCGATAGCATTCCCCCAAATTCTTATGTAGTTTTTCAGACCAGTAACAACGCAGATGCAAATTATGACTTTTCATCACTTTGTGCAGATGATAAATGTATTTATGTTATCGCCAATGCCTGTGAAAGAACTATTGGCGCTTTTACTAATAAATCTGGTACCGGAATTAGGCAAAACTTTTTAAGTATAGCCGGAACAGAGTGTGTTGATGAGGCTAGTTATTTTAGAGAAGATCTCATTTCAAATTCGGATGGAAATTATTTTTTGCCACCTAACACCTATGGAGTAGATTTACCTGATCGTTGTACATCACCTCCAGTTCCTGATTTACCGCCTGTTTCGCCTAGCTTTAATTTTGAAACATCTTTATGTACTTCAGAAACCAATGATTTTGATTTTCCTAATGCATCTATTGAAGGAATTATAGGTACTTGGAGCCCTGCTTTTGATGAAACCCAAAACCAAACTTATACGTTTACCCCTAATCCTGGTGAATGTGGACAAGAAGTAAGCATTGAAATTATAATTTTTCAAGAAGAAATTCCAGCCTTTAGTTTTTCAACTACGCGGTGTGAAGATGAAACCTTTGAACTTCCATCTACTTCAGATAACGGTATAGCTGGAGAATGGAACCCAGCATTGGTAGATGGAACAACAACTAGTTATGCATTTACCCCTTTCGAAGAAGAATGTGCAGAAATTATTGAAATTGAAATAGATTATTTGCCCATTGAAGAACCCATATTTACAATAGAAGAGAACATTTGTGAAGGCGAAAATATAGAATTAGCTTCCGTTTCAGATAACGGTATTCCAGGACAATGGTCACCAGAATTTGATAATCAAAATTCTGGTAGCTATGTGTTTACACCAGATAACCAATGTTTTCCTGAATTTTCTATCAACATTGATGTACAAGAAAGCATTGTTTTTGAATTTGACCTAGATAATGAAGTTTGCGCCTCTGATGCCGATGAATTTGAATTACCTAATTCATCTATCAATGGGTTTTCTGGTACCTGGACACCTGATTTTAATCCCGAAATTTCTACCACCTACACTTTCATTCCTGAAGGTGTAAATTGCTTTGAAGTATTTAGCCTTCCTGTTGAAATTATTTCAGCAGAAACCCCTGTTTTTAATTTACCTGAACTTGTCTGCGAGGGAGACTTTGTTGAATTACCTTCAGAAAGTGAAAACGGAATTCAAGGTAGTTGGAATACCGATTTTGATGTAAATAATTCAGCAATTTATAGTTTTACTCCTGACGAGGAAGAGTGTGCCAATGAGGTAAATGTGAATATTGAAATCATTGAAACTATTGTTCCAAACTTTAACCTGCCTGATGAAGTGTGTGAAAATCAAGACTTTGAATTACCAACGCTTAGTGAAAATGAAATTTCAGGAACTTGGAGTCCAGCTTTTGGACAGGCCGAAAATGAGGTTTACACTTTTACACCCCTTGAAGAATTTTGTGCTACAACCACTTCGGTAAATATTCAACTTATACCCGATGTAACTCCAGAATTTGATTTGCCTGAACAAATCTGTGCAGGAGATTCACTCCTATTACCAACCAATTCTATTAACGGAATAGCAGGGGAGTGGAGCCCGGTGTTTAATCCCAACGAAACAGAAACTTATACGTTTACACCAACTTCAGAAACCTGCTTAATCGATTCAATTGAACGAACTATTGAAGTTGTTAACTTTGAACTGAATTTTGAAGATTTATCAACCACAAAATGTAGCGATGAAGTGTTAGACTTAATGGCTGAATTTGATTTGACCAACTTAGCTAATCAGATTAATTTTCAGGATTTAGATTACCTTATGAGTTTTCATGTTTCAGAAAATGAAGCCATTGAGAATCTATCAGCATTACCAGATGTTTTTGTTGCCACAGAAAGTAATCAAAACGTATTTTTAAGAGTTGAAGATGAAAATTCAGGTTGTTTTATAATAGAACCTATAGAACTTGAAGTCGAATTTATTCCAGGTCCATTTCCTGAAGAACTTTACCTAGAAGATTGTGTGATAAGCCAGGATAATTTTTCACAATTTTTTGATTTAACATCGGTAGAAAGTGAATTAAACGAAGGAGTTAGCCAATTAAGTTCTTTTGAAATTGATTATTACACTTCAGAAATTGGTGCTATAGAAGCAGATAGCAACCAATTAATTTCAAACCCTTCTAATTATTTAAGTCAGACTTCAACTGAAAATTTAGACGATCAAGTATTTATTCGAATAACCAATACTGCTTCTGAACAGGAATGTTTTGAGCTGGTTTTGCTTGATTTGTCCGTAGCTACAGTTCCTGAAATAGAATTTGATACACTTTTGGCCGTTTGTCGAGATGAAGCTAATGAAAGTGATTTAGCAAGTTTTGATTTAACTTCTATTTTTATTGAAAATATTGATGATACCAATGTTGAAGCTAAATTTTTCCTTAACGAAGAAGATTTAGAAGCAGGAAATGCTATTGAAAATCCCACTAATTTTCAAAATACAACAAACCCACAGAGTCTGTTTATTCAGTTAAATAACCAAGGTTCTTCGTGTTCTATTGAAACTAAATTAACCAAGTAAATAATTTAAATTTATGTGATGATGCTATTGCTAATGCTAGTACAGCATTCGATTTAACCTTAAATGAGCAATTCATTTTGGGTAGCCAAAATGAAACAAACTTTAAAATTTCCTATCATTTAACAGCTCAAGATGCGCAATCAGGAGTTCAAAAAATAGCTGTACCTCAAAATTATACTAATACCCAAAATCCGCAAGAAATTTTTATACGAATTGAATCTTTAACTTCAAATTGTTTTGTTGCCAATGAAAGCTTTTTTGTTCAAGTTGATGAGAGACCTGATATTGCATTAACTGCAGAATTTGAATATGTGTGTGCTGAAATGAATACTAATCAAGCAGCAAATAACGAACAGGCTATTTTTGATTTAACAACAAAAAATGAAGAAATATCACCTGCTTTTGAAGATGAAAATATAGAAGTGAGGTACTATACGAGTGAAGCAAATTTAGAAGCTGGTAGTTCTATTGAAAATCCAAGTGAATTTCAAAATACAGAAAATCCTCAACTCATTTTTGCTGAAGTAGTCAATACAGCTAATCAATGTACTTCTTTGACTTCTGTTGAGTTTGAACTTCATGTACACCCACTTCCCCTTGTTGATCTTAGTAATATGGATGGAAAAAGTATATGTGTAGATCCAATCACAAACGAAGTAATAGACCCTTTAAACCTTCCTGTTTTAGATACAGGACTTGATTCTTCTAGATACGCCTTTACTTGGTTTCTTAACGGTGAGTTGCTTCCTCAAGAAACTAATCCATCTATAGTGACAATTGTTGAAGGACTTTATGAAGTAGAAGTTACAGATGTTGGTTTTAGCCTTAACACAGCATGTTATGCTTCTTCGCAAGCGCTACTCATTGAAAGTTCAGCTCCTGTGTTTGAAATTAAACCCTTAGGTCAAGCATTTGAGGATAATCAACAAATTGAAGTTTTCAACATTCAAGGCAGTGGCGATTTTGAGTTTTCTGTTGATGGAAGTGATTGGATAGCTCTAAATAATCAGACGAATTTAGTTTTTGAAGCCCCAGGCTTTGGTGAAATTCAAGTAGTGGGGAGAGATCGAAATGGCTGTGGAGAATTTATTCAGCAATTAAGCTTAATCGATTATCCAAAATTCTTTACGCCCAATAATGATGGCTTCAATGATATATGGAATATTAATGGTTTAGAAGGTCAAAATTCTAAAATTTATATTTTTGATCGTTATGGGAAATTACTCAAACAGATAAAACCAAACAATTATGGATGGGATGGCACCTACAACGGAAAGCCTATGCCTAGCAATGACTATTGGTTTAAAGTTGAGTATAACGACCCTAGAACTGGCGTTCGAAAAACATTTAAATCAAATTTCACATTGAAACGATAGTTGAATGTACCTATCCAGCTGTTTAGTTGTGGAGTTAGTCAAAATTAATTACACTTAAATTTAGTAATGATTATGGGAAGAAAATTAGGTTTTTAAAAGCTTTTGATTGGCTGTCTTTGAATGATACAGTTGCAAATAACAAAGCCTTTTTAAGTGAATTGAAACCTTTAATTTTTTTCAGCAGATATTGGATTTATTCTTTTATAAGTTTCTCAGACCAAGTCTAATTTTGCTGAAGCTTACTTTTATAAAACATAATCTAGCTTCAATATCGTTAACTGGAATAGTATAACTATTATTTTTTCAGGTTGAGGACTGAATGCGCCATAAACTATATTAGCTGTTAGGCAAGGTTTTTATCAACGTACTGTTTAATTTTATTCTACTCGTTTGCTTTATTTTCCTTTGCTTCTTCGATATCAAAATCATCTTGAAGTCCGAGCCAAAATTTAGCTGAGTTTCCAGAATATTTACTCAATCGCAGAGCCGTATCAGCTGTTATTCGACGACGCCCTTTTATAATTTAGAAAGGCGATAAGCTGAAATTTCGAGTGGCTCAAGAAATTCGTGAAATAAAATTTTGCTAGGATGTACATTTGCTAACTTTTTCATTTTCTCTTTTTTTAGTGATAATCGACTATTCCTACTTCGCTCGCATTTCCGTTATTCCATTCAAAAGTTATTCGCCATTATTTGCTATGCGCTGTTATGCTTTGTGTTTTATTTTCAGTTCGTTATGTCTTTAACAATTTATTCAGTAGTTTTATCGAATAATATCGATTGTTTTCAAGAAATGTTTTAAAAATCGGTCTCGCATCGGCGATTACAAGTCCGTTTTTCATTATTTCAGTTTTTCAATATCGCTTAAAACATCTTCTTCATTCAAGTTTGAAATTGAGATTTTATTTTTAGAGAGTTCTTTTTCGAATTCAAATCGTGACATACCAGAAAGCTGTGCAGCTTTTCCAATTGTTAATTTTTGTAGTTTATATAATTGAATAGCTAATGTTACTTTGATTCGCTTTTTAAGGTCATTCTCTGACTCATTTAAAGCCAAAACAATATCATTAGGAAAGTCGATCGATACTGTTTGAATACTCATCTCTATTTACTTTTGTTCAAATTTTATGTTTTTCTGCGAAGTTTAATTCTATTTGGGATTTTTTTCAACATAAAGCATAACGGGCTGCGGCTTGCTATAGTGGCGGGCAAAATAGCAATTCAGTTTTTCGGTTAAACTTTAAGTTTCTAAAAATACATAAAACTATCGTTTCAGCACAAATCTCGCCATTGAAGATACACGATGTTGTAGCACGTTTTAATTCGTCTTAGTAAATTCATAAGGAGTAAATTCAACAAAATCAGCAACCTTTAGTGTCAAACCAACCACCTTGTCAATTTCAACTTTATATGGAATTACTTCTACACCAAATGTTGGATTGGAATAAGTGCATAAAAACTGGTTATTCTCAAGGTATTCTAACTTACCTACAAGTGTAGGATGGTTTGAGAAATAGATATTCAAATTACCTTTTTCTAATTTTATCTCTATATTACCATAGACGCTGTTATTGTATTTTCCAGAAAATTCTTCTAATGGTAAATCTGGAAAATGGTTCTGTTTTACAACGTTTTTTAATGAGTCGATTCTCTTCGATTCATCAGTTTTATTCTGGTTAAAACGTTCTAATGATTTTTTGCTATAATCCTGATAAGGTAAACTCAAGAAAGCATCTCTGATTTCATAAGTTAAATCTTGAAAGAATTCATTTTGATCTGTATTGGTTAATACTACAATTCCAAGTTTCTCCTCGGGTATAAACATTACGGAGGACAAGAAACCATCAACTCCTCCAGTATGAGAATATACAAGCTTACCATCTCGGTCATTAATCATTAGCCCCATTCCGTAAAGATAGAAGTGGGTTTCTTGGTTATTTCTTGGGTCAATGCCTAAAATAGACGAAGGATTTCTAATTCCTTGAATTCCTTTAGCTGAAATTACTTGTTCTCCATTGATTTTTCCATTGTTAAGTTGTGCAAATAGCCATTGAGTCATATCTTTTGCTGAAGAGCTCATACTCCCAGCTGGCGCTAAATTATTAATTTTTGCAACCGATATTTCAACGAGTTCATTGTCTATTAAAGTGTAAGGTTTTGCAGTATTAGATGCGTTTTCCAATTCTTCCGTTAACAGTAAGGTTCGATTCATACTTAATGGAGAAAGAATACTATCTTTTACTGTTTCTTCCCAACTCCTATTGATTATTCTTGGGATTAATTCTCCTGCAGTAACATACGCTGCATTGCAATAACCCCACTTTGTACGAAAACTATATGGTGCTTCTATCAAACTCATTTTTTGAATCACTTCAGCTCTGGAGAGAGAAGAAGCCCAGTAAGTGAAATCGCCTTGAAAAGTTTCAAAACCAATTCTGTGAGAAAGTAAATCGATAATATTTACTGCCGTATTTGCCAATGAATCTCTTAGATGAAATTCTGGCATCCAATTTTGCACATTATCTGTTAGCTTGAATTCGGTTGATTCTTCGAGAATAGAGAGTGAAGTTGCTGTAAAAGCTTTTGTGTTTGAACCAATCATAAAGAGGGTATTCTCGTTAACAAATTCATTACTTTCGATATTAGTAACCCCAAATCCTTTTAAATATACCACGCTATCTCCTTTTACAATTGCGACCGATAATCCTGGAATTTTCCAATCTTTCATCCCTCTTCCGATGTATGTATCGAGACTGTCTGTGATAAAGATTGGTAATGACTGCTCTTGAGCAGATATATTTAAGGAATAAATAAATAGTGTAAGTATTAGGATTAAATTTTTCATGATTCTAGTTTTTATGTGCTACAACGTCTCGTGGCTTACTACAGTAGCGGGCAAAATAGCAATTCACTTTCGTTTCAATTTTCAAAGTTAATAAAAAAACCTAAACCATTCAATTCAACTCCAAACCCCCGCCATTATTACGGTCTTGTATATGAAAAGTAGCGGGTTTTTTACACTAACTTTTCGAATTATAACTGGCTTTTAATGCACTCTTTTAACTTTGACTTAAAGCACTAAACTCGCCATTTTTGTTATGCGCTGTTGGCGATAGTGTTCTATCTAGAGTACCAATTTTCAACTTTTAGGTCATCAAAGTTTTTAAAGTCTTTCAAATTGTCAGTCACTAAGGTTAATTTATTTTCAATTGCAGTCACTCCTATTAATAAATCAAATTCATCGTGCATCGGTGTTCCATCTTTTCTCAATCATACTTTTTCTTCAGCATATCGTTTTGCACACCCATAAATTGGAATTATAGACAGACCTTGAATAAATCTATCAACTGCTTTATGAGATTTTTTACTGTTCTTGCTGTTTTCAGCTCCAAACCTTAATTCAAAAACTGTAATTTCAGATATGTAGCAATTATCGAGTCCTTTGTCTTTTATGATTATATTGTAATCAAGTAAACCACGTAAAAAGAAAACACAGATATTCGTATCAAGTAAATACTGCATATTAAAACTTCAAATCTTTATTTCTAAACTTTCTACTTTCACGTATTTCTTTTATCAACTCATCAGCCGTTTTATCGGAATCGAAAGCACCAAAAGATTTAAGAAATTCAGATTCTTTTAACTTCTTTTCCTTTTTCAGAGATTTGGTCAGTTTTTCAATAAGTTCAATTTTGGTTAACGGATTCAATCCTTCAAAAAGTTTTGAATATGTATCAATTATATGTTTATCTGTTATTGTCATTTTTATTTCAAAGATAATATTTTTATTTGAAACGAAATTTTTACATTATCGCCAACTCAAATATACCCCAAACTTCAACCTATTTATCTTATTCAATAGTTTAAATATTCACAAGTGATTTTGTTCTAAGTTTGATTAATTTACTACAATAGTAAACATTTTAGCTTAAAATTAATGGAAGATGAATAATTTTTTTTGTTCATAACCTGCTCCATGGATATTGATGCTATTACTAAACATGTATTTGGAAACGGATTTCTACTTAACGCAAACATGAACTGGAAGAACATCCTAACTACAGCTTTTACTGAAAACTTGATCTTATGAAAACCAAATTCGATTAGAACAAACAAGGGGTGTTAACCTCTTGTTGCTGTTGTTTTGAAATTGAGGACTAAAGCGTATTAAGGTTGATCAGTACCTGAATGTAACACAGGCTATACCTTACTTTGAATATGATTTTTCTTAACTATTATTTTTGGTAAAAATGCTTTTAAAAATAGTGAGTTCTGTGGGAATAGCTTGTGTGGGTTGGTTTTTGGTTAACGGTCTCGTATAACCGTCAGTTACGGGTTAATATGCGTTAATTTTCGGTTTAGCACAGGCTTTAGCAATTCCGAGTGGATTCGGACGTAGTCGAATCCGCCGTAATTGCGGTTATACATTGTTAGCCACTGCCTTATTATTTTCTAGCTAAATATTCTTTTGCTGTTAAAACGGGTAATCTTGAATTTTTAAAATCCTTTTTATTTCTCGTAATTATAATATCGACATCATTTTCGATTGCTGAATAATACTGAAGTCCGTCTTCAAAATCCGGAAAACTTTCATCACTCAAAGCAAGTTCGGTTATTTTATCATCTAAACTTAATAATTCTACGAGTACTTTAAATTTTCTCAAAATCTCTCTCGCCTCTTTAGCAGATTTTAATTTTGTCAATATATAATTCGTATTTGCAAAAGTCAATGATGAAATTGTAAGATTTAATTCTTTTTTATCCGCTTGAGAAAATAAATCCGCCGCATCATCATAAAAATCTTTTCTCTTTGAGAGCAAATCAATTACGGTGTTTGTGTCAATCAATATTTTTTTCATTTGTATTTCTCCATTAAATATTGAGCGTATTCATCTTTTATATCCAAATCATCTTCTATTGAAATAACTCCGCTGAGACTTTTAACCAAAGGGGTGATTTTATTTTCCTTTTTTTCTGATTTAGTTAGTGTTCCTAAATAGGATTCTATTAATTTGGAAAGACTTATATTGTTAGACTTCGCATAATGTTTTGCAGTCTCAATAATATTTCCATTCAGACTTAATGTGAGCTTTTTATCCATTACAAATTATTTTACGTACAAATATATTAATTAATTACGTAAATTTTAATGATTTTCGATTTTTTTGCTTGTAGCTACGTTTAGTATATGGCAAGTAGGGCACTAGAAAGCGATAAACTTTCAGGTTTGCTCTGAGCCAAAGCGTTGTATTTTGTTTTTAATTTATTCATTCTTAAAAGCCAAATCAACGATTTGGCGGTGTTTGTAAATAGCACTGAACTTTCTTAAACCACCGAACGCCCTATTTGCTATATACAGTGTTGTAAAGCGTTTTCATTTTGTTAAATAGAAGAACTCTCTTTCTAATTCGTGTTTTAGCCTTTTAGTACTTCTTCTCATTATAAAGTATGGTATTCCCATCATAAAAGCAGCATGTATGATAATGAATGGAAAAGCAAATCCTGGGGCATTTCCCCCAATTTCATCTGCTGACAAAAATCCAACAATGAAGACACCATAAATAATGATGCAAAAAATATAGAAAGGAATCATCATTCCATGAAATCCATTTATTTCGGTATCAATAATCAGCTTATCGTCTTTTTGACTATAGGTTCCGCTAGCGACAGCCATATTCATATTCATGTCAAAGAATTTTCTTCTTCTTTTTATTTTGAATCCATTAAAGCTAACTTCTCCTTTATATTCATTCTTGCTAGACGAAAAAACGTCAAAAGTGTCCGAGAAAATCCCTGTACTGCCTTCATCCACATGATTTCTTAATTTATTTACAAAGTCATTTTTTTGAATTATTAGTTCTGTTTGCAAATAATCAATAAGTTTTAGCTTTTTTAAGAGTTCTTTCATTTTCTGTATTCAATGCTTTACAACCCGTATCTATCCCAAACTTTGACCTATTTATCTTATTCAATAGTTTAAATATTCACAAGTGATTTTGTTTTAAGTTTGATTAATTTACTACAATAGTAAACATTTTAGCTTAAAATTAATTGAAGATGAATAATTTTTTTTGTTCATAACCTGCCCCACGGATGTTGATGCTAGTACTAAACATGTATTTGGAAACGGATTTCTACTGAGCTAAAACATGAACTGGAATAACATCCTAACTACAGCTTTTACTGAAAACTTTACCTTATGACAACCAAATTCGATTAGAACAAACAAGGGGTGTTAACCTCTTGTACTTGCTGTTTTGAAATTTAAAATATCACTCCGAACTTATTGGGGGCTAAAATATTCATAAGGTAAATAAAAATCTGATATTAAACGCAATAATTATACAATTTGATTTTCAAAATACTTTTCTACTACCTGGTTTTTTATTCCTAATGTTATTTGTAAATTATAAATCTTTTTTTTCATATTTTTTTTCCTTTTTTATTAATTGTGTGTTTATATCCGCCAACTTCTACGTCAGCTATACCGTTTTTAAAACTACTTGCATCATCATACATTAAATCAATTACCACTTTTCCTGAATAATCTATAAAACCGAATTTTCGGTTAAACCTTACTAAAGCTAAACCATTACTGAAACTGTCTGCGAATTCGTATTTTGGTTTAATTGTTACTATTTTGTCTTTGTTTGCAAACCCGTAATTTAGATTTCCATCAGATATTAAAAAATAACCTTCGGATAAGTTATCGGCAATATTATAATCAATACCTTGATATGTAAAACTTTTATAATGTTTCTTACTTTTTAAAAAATTCAATATTTCTGATTTAGTATCAAAAAAGAGTATTTCCCCTTCTTTATATATAAAAAACCTGTTGTCTTTTATTGCTTTATAGATATGCTCATATTTTTCACCAAGGTTGTTATCTATAATATATTCCTCATAAACACCAATCCGCCTTGAATTCCCTTCTTTTATTTTGCGGAATAAAAATCCTGATTGACTTGTAGATAACTTTTGAACTTTACTTTCAAATTCTTCTTTTGTTAAAATGCCGTCATCGTATAGGTCTTTCAGTTTTTTATATTCGGCGGTTTGTTCTACTTCTTTTTTTGTTTTGTCTGCTTTTAATTTGGCTGACTTTTGATTAAACTCGTCTTGTGTTAGAATACCTTTATCTTTTAAATCTTTTAGGTCGTCTAATTTATTTTCGTAGTTTAAAAGTTCTTCCTTAAATCTATTATTTATTGATTTTAATTCTTTTCTCTTTCTTATACTCTCTTTTTTGTATTCTGGTAACTTAGGACTTAGTAAAGTAATAATTACTCCTAAAATTGGAGTTAGGAAAACACAAGCTACTAAAGACCAAGTAAAACCTATTTTTCTCTTTTTACCTAAATACGTTGGTATTATCCAAAGGGATAATATAATATTTAAAGCTATACCTACTTCCATCCTGTTTTGTTTTTTTTGGTAAAAATAAATTATTATGTCGAAAGATTAAAAAAAAACAATAAAGCCATTAGTCTAATATTATAAGAAGTAGTCAACAAATCTGTATAAAAAGGTGCAGATGAACTTTCCGAAATC
>NZ_JAANAS010000047.1 GCF_011089875.1 Psychroflexus maritimus
ATAATCTGGAAAGTTTCTTGGTTTCCATTGATTTGTACTTTCATTAGGTAAACTCCCGTTTGAAGTGACTGCATGTTTACTACAGGCATCTCTGTTTTTGGTTGTACACTAATTACTCGTTGTCCTAGCGTATTAAATACTTCCACTTGCTCTACTGTACTAGTAGATTGGATATTTAAATTCGCTTTTACAGGAACTGGGTAGTAGCTAAAGTTACTTGAATCAAAATCAATAGTTGATACTGGCTCTTGACTGAAGTAAATGTTATCTACATAAGCTGTAACTGCTCCTACAGGTAATCCAGAGATAATTATTTGCTGGATAGAGTTACGCACCGTCAATAAATTATCAGGATTTGTTACTAAATCAGCATCTGCAAAATCTGCTAAATCAATCTCTAAACTTACCCATTCTTCTTGCGGAATTTCATAAGCAATTTCTCCTTCTACAACTCCATCCCCTAAATCTACTAACTTAATTCTAAATGTTGTAGCATTTGGAGACCACACATCTAAATGGAAGAAATCCATCTGAGTAGCATCTATTGGATTGGCTACTGTTTCAATGCCTGCAAAGTCTAAATTAGTGTATAATTTAGTATCTACGCCTTGAATTTGAATGTCTTCTAATTCTGCTGCAGACCATACGGTTAAGAAAGTATCTACAGGCTCATCGGTATAAGCATTACTGAATAAGCTAATTACATTTTCCTCTTCCTCTGTAGGGGTAGGTGCTGGCTCCATTGGAGCTGGCAACACTTCTACTAATGGTAAAGGAACTAAATCACCTCCAGTAGGTAAAGCCACCCAAAGTCCAAAGGCATCTACATCCTCAGCATCGGCAGCTAATAATCCACTAGCTACAACAGTAATGGCATTTCCTCCTAATGCTAAGGTTGCTAAAGGAGCTTCGTACGAAGCTACTACATCTCCATTGGTATCTGTAATATCTAGAATGTAATCACTTTCAGGTAAATCTAAGTAGCCTTGGAATTCTGTAAAAGCTATTCCAGTAACTAGGTCATCGCCTGTAGCTTGATTAGCCACGTTTACAACAGGAGCATCGGGTGAACCATGGTGTACTAAAACAGCGGTTTCTTCAGCTTCTGCACTGGTTTCTTGTGCGCCAGCATATACACTTAATTCAAAATCATCATTCACAAAACCATTAGCTACAATAATGTAACTCTCATCTTCAGCAAGAGTGAAGTTTTCTGTGTGAACACTATCAGCTATATCCTGTCCAGCTGGAACTACATCTACAGTAATTTCTTCAGTAGCTGGTGCTAATAAGAATTCTGAAGCCGTTCTAAAATCTACTCCAGTTAAATCAGGTAGCAATTGTCCGTCTAAATACACATCTACAGATGCCGCTGCTGGGTCAGGTGAATTGTGAATTATCTGAACGTTAGCAAATACTGGGGTTGATGGATCTGTAACAGTTAATGTATAGTCGAATGTATCACCATAAGTAATTGATTCACAAGATTCTGGATCTGTACTTCCTGGCCAGTAAGCTCTAAATCTTACCCTATAATCACCAGGACTTACATCACTTGGTACAGTAAAAATAGAAGTTGCTGTAGCAGCATCATTTTCATCTGTAAAGATTACTTCATCTTCAGAGAATACAAAGTCATTATTCCAATCTACCCAAGCTTTTGCACCAAATGATGTATAACTATATGTAATTTCTACATCAAAAGAAGAATCTACAAATGCTTCTATCGTTTCTGATGTTAAATCTTGGTAACCACTATTAGGTCCCTGTTCGGTTTGAGTGATAGAAACATTTTGTTCTGCATCAATAGTTTCTAAAGAAGCAACATAATCAAAAGTGTTAGTATGTTCAGCAGAGCAATACCCTGTAAAGAAGCTAGCTGAAGCTAGCTCTCCAGAAAGTCCGTCATCTACACCACAATCTGTTTGAACAAGTACTACATAGCTTACATCAGCGTCGAGGCTTTCTATAAGCACATTGGTTTCTGATGTAGTTCCGGTTTGTAAAGCATCATCTACCTCTGGGTCATCACCTTCTAAATACAAAGACCAGATATATTCTTCAGCATTACTAACTTCAGTCCAAGAAGCCTCAACTTCAGTTTGTGAAAGTAGTGAAGTAGTCAAATCTTCAACTGCTGTACAAGTTGGATCAGTTGTAAAATTAACTGCATCAGCTGTTAATTCACTTTCTCCATCTGCATCACAATCCGTTTGAATGTAAGCTTGGTAAGTAGTTTCTGCTGTTAATCCAGTAATCACACCACTTGTTAAGTCAGTAGTTGTTCCAGTAGCTATGGCTGGATCTACTTCAGGGTCATCACCTTCAGCAAAAACAAACCATGTATATTCAAGGGCATTATCAACTACTTCCCAAGAAAGTTCTGCACTATCGGAAGTAATATCGTTAACTGCTAAACCTTCAGGCGACAAACAAGTTGGCGGAACACCAACAAATAAATTATCGATATAAAAACGTAAATCTGGATCTGTACCATTTCGATCAGCATAAAAACCGATAACAATTTCTCCTGAATAACTTGCTAGAGAAATCTCCTCTAGCGTATCCTCAGTATCTCCAGGAATATTGGTATCGTCATAAGTAAAAAGTGTGTTTGCTAAATCCCATGTTTGGCCACCATCATCTGAAATAACAACACGTACTTCATGGTCACCCATATCTATTACTTCATTTGATCCGGACCAAGGAATGACAAGTGCATCAAAGCTTAGCACATTATCAGGGCTTCCATCACCTAAATCAATGACTTGAGAAGTTGCCCAATCTCCGCTTCCAGTACCAAATAAATTGATATACATTGCCTGTCCATTAGGGTTTGAAAAGTCATTAGCAAAATTTTGGACACCCCATGATCCAATTCCTACTTCATCAAAAAATCCAGAACCTTCAGACCAACAAATTGAATCTTCATCAGTGTTGTAGTTAAAACCAAAACCTGTAAAGTCTTCAAAATAATTCAATTCAGCTGGCGAACATTGAGTAATAAAATTAACGGTTGCAAAACCACTTTCTTCCTCTGCTGCACATAAAGTTTTGATATAAAAGTCGTATTCTGTAGCGTCATCTAAATCTGTTATTAAAAGAGTAGTAACTCCAGTAGCAACAGTTCCATCTTGAACACTAGGGTCAACCTCAGGGTCATCTCCTGCATTCATTACAAGGTAGGAATATCCGCCCTCTTCACCAGCAGCTTCACCCCAAGAGAAACTAGCTTCAGTAGATCCTGCAAAATCAAGTGTTAAACTGGTAGGAGCAGAACAATCTATCTCATTAATTTCTAGGGTATAAGGTATGGTTGTACCACTTGTAGAAACCACTACGTAATAAGTCTCTCCGCCAACTAAACCGATTTCTGGTAACAAACGATCATCACTGTTGAACTGAGTTGAATAAGCTACTGTATTGGTAAATGGCTCACACCCTTCAAAAACCCAAAGTGCTATAGAAGTACTATCAGGACCAAGATCTTTTAATTCAAAATTAAAAACGCCATCATCGGTTGGAGTAAACTCATAAACGGCTTCATTACCATTAAGGTAAAAACCACTACCAAATCCATCACTAAATTGAACGTTATCGATTGTTGGTCGATCACCCGTTGAATAGAAGTCACCAAAATTTTCAGTATTATCTGTATCCGTATAAGGAATAGCATCAATTTCAATAGGAGCTAAACAAGCGGCTCCAGGAAATAGTGTATTAATAGTAATTGGTCCAGTCCATGAGCTTTCTTCAGTTTCACTACAAACTGATTTCACATATATTTCATAGGTTGAGTTTTCAAACAAACCTTCAAGGCTAAAACTAGTACCTGTTTCAATAAATTGACTTTCACCTTCGGTGTCTGGATCAAAACCTTCAGTATCACTGTAAGCTAATTGATAAGCGGCAGCACCAGCTACTTCGTTCCATGAGATATCTGCAGAATCTGTTAACACATTACTAGCAGAAAGGCCTAATGGCTCAAGACAGCTAGGAACATCTTCATAAATAACGCGATCTATAGCCACTGTTGAAAATGTAGTTGAAAAAGTAATTTTAAATGCCAAGTAAGAAGCTGTATTGGTATCTGGCACTATTGAATAATAATCTTCAGATACATTCCCTTCAAGATTAAAGGTTTCTAAGCTTGTAAATGTGGTTTCGTCTGTAGGGTCGGTTACTACACCAACTTCAATTACACTATTGTGTGTAGCTGTTAGTTGCCGCCCAGTAAACCTAAGTATTTTAGTGTTACCTGATAGGTTATTAAGTTCGGGAGTAATTAAGTAATGTTCTGTATCGGCATCACTTGAACTCTGAAAACGCATTATTTTATCTCCATAAGTATTATCGATAAAATCTACTACATCTAAATTAGCAAAGCCGGCTGTTGTATTGCTAATTCCCGTCCAACAATTAGGAACTTCGCCAAGTACTTCATCACTAAAGTCTGTTGAAAAGTTTCCTATAGGGCCACATTCGGTTTGAAAGTCTAAGGGATTAGACCAATCGCTCTGCTCACTAGCGGCACAATTAGTTTTGGTATAAAATGTATAGTTGCTCTGAGCATTTAAACCTGAGATACTTACTGTAGTTTCTCCTGTAGCTGTTGTTCCTGTAACCACGGCAGTAGCTTCATCTGCAGCCTCGCCTTCGTTCATCACTACATAAGTATAGCCGTCTGTTTCTGTAGGAGAAGCATCCCAAGACACATCAACTGTGGTATCGGTAATTGCATCAACTGTATTACCCGAAGCAAACTGACAATCAGGAGCCACTTCATAAGTAACGGTGATGGTCCAGGTGTTATTGTCTATTTTTTGATAAGTAGTATTACAATCATTATTTCCAGTTGGCCAAGTACGCCATGCTCTCATTTCAAATTCTAAAAGCGTACCTCCAGCGAAAACAGCATTAGCAAAACTAGTACCTGTTCTTTCATAACTTGCAGTACCTCCACCAAATCCATCGCCTACAAACACCTGACTTTCTGTGGAGTTGGTGTTTACTAAATGTAGTTGCGAACGTTGTTCTGACATAAAAGCACCACCTTGTGCTGTCATATCGTATTGAATATCTACGCCAGTTACTAACCAATCATTACCCGCTGGTAATTCAAGACTAAGTATTTCTGAACAGTTTTCGTCATAACCATCATCTCCCGCTACATCTAAATCACCATCGGTGTAAGTAGCAGTCAGGGTTTGAGGTCCAGTACTTTCTTGACTAAAATATATATTGTCTAAATAAATATCAAATGGATTAGTATTAGGAGTTCCGTCACCATTAAATTGTCCATCAAATTTTAATTGAAAAACAGAATCCCAAGTCATATCTGTGAAATCAGCTTTAGGTAAAGCAACACTATTCCATGAACCTGGAGTTAAAGGCACTTCTACCAAAACTTCTGTTGGCCCTGTACCATTATTAATTGGAGTAACTTTAACTTGTCGGTCTGTACCTTCTGGAACCCAAATATCTACATGTAAAAAATCCATTTCAGATAAATCTGTCGCAGTTGTAATTTCAGTTCCTTGGTAAGTAAAATTAGGATATGCTAATACGAAATCTGTTCCATCACCTGTAGGATCAAATGTTGTGTTAACTAAATTATGGCCTGGTTGCCCCCAGTTTGGATCATAGTTAGCAATATCTATATCTGTATAAGCATCTGAAAAGATACTTACTACATCTGCTTCATCTTCTGTAGGAGTTGGTGCAGATTCTGTTGGCATTGTTGCAGATGCAAGTTTGTACAACTGCAAATTATCTCCAAATGTTGAAGCGTAACACACAAATCTTGGGGAACCTGAGTTGTAGCGTATTACTCGGTCTGTAACTGCAGCATTTGTTGCTGTAAAATAAGACTCCGTATCATCGTACGCCATAGTCCATCTTTCATTGTCTCCAGCTACGGTAGCAACAGCTTGAATTTCATTATCGGATCCAGAGTAGGAAGCGTAAATGTCGTCAGCTTCATTGTAGATAGTCCATCCTGTTCCATCATTTTCAATTAGCCAGACATCAGCTGTAGCTACATCAGTTAACTGATCACTTGTAGGAGTGATAGCTGTTTCAGGAAATAAACTTCCTGTGTGTGCATTATTCATTGCAAACTCATCTGTTTCATTTGCAATTACATAATAACCGTCTTCTAACTCGGTTATCGAGTTAATTTTGTTAAACTCACCTGTTCCATCATATTGAGCCCAACCAAAATAGGACAATAAAAGGAGAATAAAAGTGAAGTTTAAATTTAGTAACTTAAATTTCATAAATTCTTGTTTTAAAATTTGGTTAAATCTAGTTAATTTTTTTACAACTAACCAAATATTTTTTGGAAAATTTTTTTTCAATCATTTTAGTTGAAAAATAAGAAAGTTTGAAAATAGTTCTCAATTCATGGTTTTATTAGAAGTTTCAAGGCTTTTTAAGTAGCTTATTAGTAGTTATAAATTCACAAAACAAGCTCATTAAAAAAAAACAATTAGCTATTTTTAACACCTTATTGTTTTGGACTTTGTGATTATAATCGAACTCAGGTTAAAAATAAGCTTTTGTTAACTCCTTTTTATTCTTTCATCAAAAAAACCTCCATTAGTTATGGAGGTTTTAAATGAGTCTCTTACAAAATGAACTATTCTAAATTTCAGCGCGCTTACTTTGAAATTTGGATAGGTTGTTTAATTGCCTGGGCTTTAGTTAAACTCGTATTCTTTAACGGCTTCTACAAATGCTTTGGCGTTTTCAACAGGAATGTTTGGTAAAATACCGTGACCTAGATTCACGATGTATTTATCTTTTCCAAACTCATCAATCATTTGTTTAACCATTTTTTTGATTTCAGCAGGAGGCGAAAACAACCTTGAAGGATCAAAGTTACCTTGAAGCGTAATATTTCCTCCAGACAAGTAGCGAGCATTTTTTGGAGAACAAGTCCAATCTACCCCCAAAGCAGCCGCACCTGATTTAGCCATGCTATCTAAGGCAAACCAACATCCTTTTCCAAAGGCAATTACAGGAATTTCTACTTTAAGTGCGTCTATAATTTGTTGTATGTAATTCCAAGAAAACTCTTGGTAATCGGTTGGAGCTAACATACCTCCCCAAGAATCAAAGATTTGAACTGCATCTACACCAGCTTCTACCTTTCCTTTAAGGTAAGCAATTGTTGTATCGGTTATTTTTTGAAGTAAGCGATGCGCTACTGCCGGTTGGGTAAAGCATAGTTCTTTGGCTTTATCAAAATTCTTAGAGCCTTGACCTTGCACGCAATAACAAAGAATTGTCCAAGGTGAACCGGCAAAACCAATGAGGGGTACTTCATTAGTTAATTCTTGTTTGGTCATTTTAATGGCGTCAAATACATACCCTAATTCTTCATATACATTAGGAACAATAACTTGATCTAAATCTTTTTGTGTTCGGATGGGATGAGGAAGCCAAGGGCCAAGGCCAGGTTTCATTTCCACTTCTATATTCATGGCTTGCGGCACGACTAAAATATCACTGAATAAAATAGCCGCATCGGTTCCCACTTGGTGAATTGGCATAACAGTAATTTCAGTGGCTAATTCTGGTGTTCTACAGCGGGTAAAAAAATCGTATTTTTCTTTCAATTTCATGAAATCAGGCAAGTATCTTCCTGCTTGACGCATCATCCACACCGGAGGCCTTGATACTTCTTCTCCTTTTAAGGCCTTTAAAAATAAATCGTTCTTGAGGTTGTTCATCTGTATGATCTTATAAAAAAAGCAAAAATACGATATCTAAGTCAGCTTTATCTATTTAAAAGAAGACTTTGATTAATTTTCTAGGTTTGAAATTAAATTTTAGATTAGAGTCTATTCATCCAATTCTTTAATTACGTACATATACACCGGAAGGTGATCTGAGTAACCTCCAGTCCATGCACCGCCCGCAAAACTTCGAAACGGATACCCCTTCCATCGTCCTCTTGGGTTTTGTAAGTAAGGTGGATTAAAGACCCCTGCTTGATAGAACCGATAACTTGAGAAATCTTCTTTCTGAGCCAATGGCTGTGTAATTATGATTTGGTCAAATAAATCCCAAGAATCTCGCCAAGCAATCGTTCCTATACCTTCGTGAAAAATATTCTCAAAAGGATTCCATAAGTCGGTTGAATTCCTTAAATCTTCTTTATGGCGTAAAGCTTTCAGTTCCTCTTTAACGCTTTCATTATAGACGCCGTCATTTAAATCACCCATAACAATAATTTTGGCTTCGGGGTCTTGGTTTTGAATAGAATCCATCACACCGCGAGCTACTTTAGCAGCTTTCACTCGTTTGGGTCTTGATTTTTTTTCTCCACCACTTCTTGAGGGCCAGTGATTTACTAAAATGTGCATTTCTTCGCCATCAAGCAGCCCTTTTACGTACAAAATATCACGGGTGTAAATTCGTTTACTTCGGTCATTATCTCTGTATAAAACCACTTCATGAGCTTTTGAAAAAGTGGGTCTAAAAACATCTCTCCTGTACATTAAAGCAACATCAATACTTCGCAAATCAGGTGATTCATAATGGACTATTCCGTAGTTGTAATTTTTCAACCTAGGATGATTAGCAACATCTTGTACTACTTGGTAATTTTCAATTTCGGAAACGCCGAGCAGAGCAGGAGGGAAACCCGTCTTTTCTGAGCCTATATCGGCAATTACTTTAGCCATGTTTTTTACCTTTTTAGGATAAACTCTAGCAGCTTCCCCACGCGACATATCGCCGATGGGATTTTTATGGTCGTCTTTTGTGGGATCATTAATTGTGTCAAAAAGATTTTCCAAGTTGTAAAAGGCGATTGTATGTATTTTAAAATCACGCTTTTGCGCATTAACCCCAGTAACTACGAGGAGTGAAAAGGTAAGGAGCAATAATAAGTTAAGCTTTGTTTTTAGCATATTAAGTAATTGTAAAGTTTTGATTTTAACAGGAGCAAAAATAAGCAATTAATATTATTTCTATACATTTGCACCGTTTTCGTAATAATTTCTTAAAACAAAACTACAAAAAACAAATGAACAAAAAATTACTTTACGTTCTTTCATTATTATTACTTCCCTTCCTGCTATTAGCCCAAGAAGCTAACATCGTTGGTGAAGTTGTAGATAGTGAAACCGAAGAACCGATGCCCAATGTTGCTGTTTATCTTGAAGGTACAGCATTTGCAACAAAGACCAATGCTTATGGTCAATTTAGCTTTGAAGGGCAAAGCCTGAAGTTAGGAGACTTTGTGCTTATCATTGAAAAAGAGGACTATAGCTCCAAAAAATTTCCCGTTCAAATTACTGAAGGAGCGACTTTGGAAATGGGGCAACTTTATCTTCAATATGATTTAACAGATGAAAAAAGACGTATGGGAACCATTAGTCTTTCTGATGATGAGATTGGCGAAGGTGACGATGCTTCTTTCAATATTTCAGGTTTATTACAAGCTTCTCGAGATACCTATTTGAGGGCAGCAGCCTTTGATTTCAGTGCAGCATTTTTTAGACCTAGAGGCTATGACAATGCGCGAGGAAAAGTGCTTGTAAACGGACTTGAAATGAACAAGCAATTTACTGGAAGACCACAATGGGGTAACTGGGGTGGCATGAATGACATAATCAACAGCAGTAGAGAGTTCTCTATGTATTCTGAGGCCAATGAATACACGTTTGGTGATATTGCTGGAACAACCAATTTAGTGATGCGCGCCTCACAAATGCGAAAAGGAGGTCGTGTTTCTAATGCATTCTCTAACCGAACTTATGAAGGCAGAGTAATGGCAAGTTATAATACTGGAATGAATAGTAAAGGTTGGGCTTTTTCTTTTTTAGCTTCTCGACGCTACGGAGATGAAGGTTTTAGAGAAGGGACACCTTACGACGCCAATTCCTTTTTTATAGCAGTAGAAAAGCGAATCAACGAAAAACATTCCTTAAACCTAACTAGCTTTTATGCACCCAACCGAAGAGGTATTGGTACGGCTATTACCCAAGAGATGAGAGACCTTAAAGGAATACAGTACAATCCTAATTGGGGCTATCAAAATGGAAAGGTGAGAAGTACTAGAATACGAAGAACAGAAGAACCTGTTTTTGTGCTTAGTCATTTTTGGGATTTAAATGATAAAATTAAAATCAATACCAACGCCATGTACCAAACGGGTCGATTTGGAACCACAAGAGTGAATAACGGAGGTACACGATTAGCTCAGCTTGATGGTCAAGATATTTACCTTGGTGGAGCAAGAAATCCAAGCCCTATTTATTACCAGAATTTACCAAGTTACTTTTTGCAAGACAATAATCCTTCAGCAGCCGATTATCAAGCAGCCTGGTTTGCTAGAGAACGATTTGTGGAAGGTGGGCAGTTTGAGTGGGATAAAATGTATGAAACAAATTTCAATAACCTAGCTACAGGTGGAAATTCTACTTTTGTTTTACAAGAAGACCGAGTTGATGATACACAACTACAATTTAACTCTATTATAGAAGCAGAAATCAATCAAAATATTCGTTTTAATGGTAGTGTAAATTACCGTTACTTGTTAAGTGAAAATTTTGCTGAATTAGCCGATTTATTAGGCGGTGAACGTTTTTTAGATGTTGATTTTTTTGCAGAAGAAAGTGCTATAGTAGCTGGTTCTTTGCAAGAATTAGCTCAATCTGATGTGAGAAATCCAAACCGTCAAGTTACTGAGGGAGAAAGATTTCAATACAATTATGAAATAGAAGCTAGAGTAGCTAATGCGTTTTCACAATTTCAATTTACCTACAACAAATTAGATTTTTATGTAGGGGGTAATTTTGGTAAAACCTACTACCAAAGAAACGGCCTTTATGAAAATGGATTTTTTAGAGGAGACAAGTCTTTTGGTAAAGGAAAAGAACTTGATTTTACAACTTATGGTGTAAAGCTAGGTGGTGTTTATAAAATTACAGGTCGCCACATGGTGCAATTAAACGCATCTCGCTTACAAAATGCGCCTACTATTCAAAATTCGTATAGCAATGCAAGGCAGAACCACGAAATTGTAGATGGTTTAACCGAAGTAAAAATTAATTCAGCAGATATAGGTTATATCTTTAGAACACCAAAAATAAAAGCTAGGGTTTCTGGTTATTATACCACTTTTGAAGATGAAACCGATGTTGGTTTTTACTTTACACAAAGTATTACAGATACGCGGGTATCAGATGGTTCGTCTTTTATTCAAGAAGTTACTAGCGGTATTGACCGAAGACATACCGGTTTAGAGTTTGGTTTTGAATACCAAGTAACACCAACAATCTTACTTAAAACTGCTGGTAATTTTGGGCAATACATTTATACAAATGACCCCGATTTATACCTTACGGGGCGTGATTTTCCTGGCGAGCAGATTAGCTTTGGAGATGGAAAAACTTCAGTTAAAAACCTAAGGGTTCCAGGTGGTCCACAACAAGCTTATCAATTAGGATTTGAATATAGAGATCCTGATTATTGGAATATCGGTCTAACCGCTAATTATTTTGCCGATAATTACATTAGCCCTAGCTTCTTTAATCGTTCAGACAATTTTGTTGTAGATAATGAAGGTTTCCCTTTTCCTGATTACAATGAAGAAGAAGCTCGAAAATTACTTCAGCAAGAAAAATTTTCTAATTACTTCCTTTTTAACCTAACAGGTGGGAAATCTTGGAAAATAAATGGCCCTAACAACAAAAGATACTTTGTTGGGTTTTTTGCTGTAATCGGCAATCTTTTTGATCAAGAATTTACCAGTGGTGGTTTTGAGCAATCAAGAAGAGCCGCTTTTGGAGATCGAGGAGAAGATCTTAACAGTCCGGGAGGTCCTTTATTTGGAAATCGTTATTTTTACGGGTTTGGAAGAACCTATTATTTAAATTTTTACCTAAGATTCTAACAGCATAATTATAATAAAATGAAAAATAGAAAAATGAAATATTTTGGAACAAGTATCGTAGCAATCATAAGCATGTTATTTATTTCATGTGTAGATGATGACTTTTCAATCCCTACTCCTCCTGATAACCAAGAGCCGATAGAGATTGATGGAATGGTAATACCGATTAGCTCTGTACTCGGAGAAATAGCACAAAACGATGGTGAAGTGCAAACCTTGAGCTTTACAGAAGACACCTATACAGAAGGCTATGTAGTTAGCTCTGATGAAGGAGGTAACTTTTTTAAAGAATTATGGATTCAAGATAAGCCTGAAAACCCAACAGCAGCTATCAAGATTTCTTTAGATGTGTCTGATTTATTTGGTACATTTAACTTTGGAAGAAAGGTATATGTAAAACTTGACGGTTTGAGCGTTGGTTTAGATAGTGGTAACCCAGCCATTGGTATTGCTAATGGAGACCGAATTAACAGAATACCTACTGGCTTAGCTGAACAAGCTGTAATTAGAGATTTTGTGGTAGAAGAAATAGTAGCTAAAGAAATTGATATGGCTAACCTAAACCGAGATTTAATAGGCCAATTTGTCAAGTTTCCCAACGCTCAATTTCCTGCGGCTAGTATTGAAAGCGGTTTGAGTTTTGCATCAGAACCTGGTGATTCTTTTGATGCTGAAAGAACGATGCAAGATTGTAGCTCTAATGCAACAGTACAGATGGGAACAAGTACCTTTTCAGACTTTAAAGGTTTGCTTCTTCCTGAAAATGCTGGAGAAATTGAAGGGGTACTTTTAAGAGCTTTTGCTGATGCTAATTATCTATTTAAAATAAACACGGTAGAAGATATCAACTTTGACCAAGAGCGTTGTGATCCAGAGCCACTTTGTGAAGGGCCAAGCGGTGGTAACGACCTTATTTTTGAAGAAGATTTTGAAGGAATAAGCAATTTAGGACAACTTAATGGTTGGATAACTACCAACACTTCTGGTGGAAACCTAACCTGGGTGAGTGGAAATTTCAACGATAACGGATATGCGCAAGTATCTGGATTTAATTCATCACAAGCTTATGATGCCTGGTTAGTAACTCCAGAAATTGATATGAGCGGTAGCTCTCTTGAAGAATTTAAATTAGATATTGAAGCTGCTTTTGATAACGGCCCAGGATTAAGTATTTTGATTACCGATAATTTTAGCGGTGATGTTACAACAACCGAATGGCAAGAACTTGAAGGCATTGAAATTCCTCAAGGTCCGTCTAGCGGATTTGGTGGGTTCTCTCCTGCCGGTGTAGAAAACATTTCTTGTTTAGAAAACATAAGATTTGCTTTCCGTTACCAAGGATCTGACCCTGACGGTGTAACTACGCGTTATCACTTAGATAATATTAGAATTGAAGGTGTTTTAGATTAATCCCTGTCAATTTTAAAATAATCAAAAAGCCGTTTCTTTTTTAGAAACGGCTTTTTTGTTGGCAAGCACAATACTGAGAATTATTATACTTCTTGAGTGAGTTCATTGGCTAGTTTAAAATTTCCCATATCAACAATAATTTTTTTGTGAATTAAAATAGGATACGGTAGGATTCATCAATTGGCTAATATTTTAACTACTTTTGCCTCAAAAAATGTATATTTATAATGTTACTATTAATGTTCAAGAAGGTGTGATTCAGCAAGAATGGTTGAAATGGATGAAGCATGAACACCTTCCCGCAATGCTGGCTACCGGGAAGTTTTCTAAAGCACTACTGACCAAAGTAATGGTAGATGAACCCATGGGCGGAATTACCTTTTCTGTTCAATACTTTACAAAAGACAAAGCCACTTTAAATAAATACTTAGAGGAAGATGCGGAAGACCTAAGAGCTCAAGGAAGTAAATTTTCTCCTTATATTGTGGTTTTTAGAACAGAATTAGAAGTGGTTGAGGAAATTATGTAGTTTGCACACCACCGCAGAAACAAACAAACAATTTTAAACTTTAATGCATGAAATCAGCTAAAAAATACAAGGCAAAAAAAGCCTATCAACATAAAGAGTTTAAAAAAGAACATTCAGCGGTTAGGGCTAAGAAAAATTTAGGTCAACACTTCTTGAAGGATGAAAAAATTGCGAAAAATATAGCCGATGCCGTAGATTATTCGTCGGTAGAACACATTCTTGAAATAGGGCCAGGCATGGGTGTATTAACGCAATTTTTACTCATGCATGAAAAAAAAGTAATGGCCATGGACATTGATCAAGAATCTATAGCTTATTTAAATGAAGTCTTTCCGTTAGCGCTTTCTGAAGCACAAAACAAACGCTTACAAGTTGAAGAAGCCAACTTTTTAAAAGCAGACTTACAAACTTATTTTGGCGAAAAACAAGTGGCTATCGTTGGCAATTTTCCCTATAATATTTCTTCGCAAATAGTTTTTAAGACTTTAGAAAAAAGAACGCAAATTCCATTATTTGCTGGCATGTTTCAGAAAGAAGTAGCTGAACGAATTTGTGCTCAACCAGGAAGCAAAACCTATGGCATTTTATCGGTTTTATGTAAAGCCTTTTATGAAACAGAATACTTATTTACCGTTCACCCACAATCATTTAATCCCCCTCCAAAAGTCCAAAGTGGCGTATTAAAAATGATTAGAAAACAAAACTTTCAGCTGGAATGCAATGAAAAATTACTCTTTCAAGTGGTAAAAACAGCCTTTGGTCAACGCAGAAAAACACTTCGCAATAGCTTAAAAAGTTTTCAACTTTCAGAACAATTAAAATTAGATAGTATATTTGCACAGCGTCCCGAGCAACTCGATGTTTCAGAATTTATAAATTTGACTCAAAAAATAGAAGCTGATGGCCTTTCAAATTGATAAAAGCTTTATAGAAAAAATTGAATTTTTGATTGAAGAAAAAAACAATCAAGAATTACAACTGCATTTAGAAGATTTGCACCATGCAGATATTGCCGAAGTTTTAGACGAATTAAAACTAGAAGAGGCCACTTACATTATTAAGCTTTTAGAAAGTGACAAAACTTCTGAAGTGCTTATGGAGCTTGATGTTGCTTATCGTGAAAAGATTTTAAGCAACCTTAACGCACAAGAAATTGCAAGCGAAATCCAAGAAATGGATACCGATGACGCCGCCGATATTGTTGCTGAATTATCTGAAGAATTAAAAGGCCAAGTAATTGAGCAAATTGAGGATGAGCAATTTGCTAACGACATTGTTGAGCTGCTCCGCTACGATGAAGATTCTGCCGGTGGGTTAATGGCTAAAGAGTTAATTAAGGTAAATGAAAATTGGAGTGTTACGGGTTGCATGAGCGAAATGCGCGCACAAGCAGAAAATGTTACTCGTGTACATTCTATTTACGTGGTGGACAATAAAGGGAGACTAAAGGGAAGACTTTCTCTAAAAGATTTAATCACCGCTCCTAGTGATGCGCATATTGAAGATGTATATATTAATAAAGTTGATTTTGTTAATGTACATACGGAAGGCGAAGAAGTGGCCAGAATTATGCAAAAATACGACTTAGAGGCGATACCTGTTGTAGATGAATTAAACCGACTTGTAGGAAGAATTACCATTGATGATATAGTAGATTTTATTAAAGAAGAAGCGGAAAAAGATTACCAAATGGCGGCTGGTATTTCTGAAGATATTGATGCAAGTGCTAATATTTGGCAAATGACAAGAGCTAGGCTACCTTGGTTATTTTTAGCTTTAATGGGAGGTTTTGTGGCTGTATTAATTGGCGAAACTTTTGAGCCTGCTATGAAAAAGTTTGGGTTTTTGTTCTTTTTTACTCCACTTATAGCGGCAATGGCTGGAAATGTGGGGGTACAGTCTTCAGCAATTATTGTACAAGGACTAGCTAACGGAACTATTTCGGGTTCAATTATTTCTCGCTTACTTAAAGAGGTAGGCTTAAGTTTACTTAATGGTTCGGCTTTAGGGATTATTTTGTTTTTTGGAACTCATTTTATTTTTGGCCATTCTTATCTTATTGGCTTAACAATTTCGATCTCGCTTATCAGTGTAATATTAATTGCTTCCTTAATTGGCACTTTTGTTCCCATTATTTTAGACCGCTATAACATAGACCCAGCATTAGCTACTGGGCCTTTTATTACTACTTCAAATGATATTTTTGGCTTATTGATTTTCTTTAGTATTGCTAAATTTATTTTAGGCTTTTAAATCAAAGACTTGTGTAACGGCATTGAAGAAACTAACTTAAGCCTCCTTGTTGCTGGTTTTGTTTTTTTTCATTTCTTCACCAATCTGACTGGATGCGGCAAACGAAGCAATCATGTCGTTAAGCATCTGGCTCCCTGCTTGAGGAGAGTTGGGCAATAAAATCAAATTCGAATTATTTTCTGTACCAACCGCTTGAAGCGTATCATAATGCTGCGTAACTACAATTAAAGCAGAAGCTTCTTGCGAGTTGATGCCTACTTTATTGAGCACCTCAACACTTTCTTCTAAACCACGCGCAATTTCTCTTCGCTGATCGGCAATCCCTTGACCTTGTAAGCGTTTGCTTTCTGCTTCAGCTCTTGCTTTTGCCACAATTTTAATTCGTTCAGCTTCAGCTTCAAATTCGGCGGCTACTTTTTCTCGCTCAGAAGCATTAATTCTGTTCATCGCTTCTTTCACTTGTTCGTCTGGGTCAATGTCGGTGACTAAAGTTTTAATAATGTCGTACCCATAATCGGTCATGGCGTCGTTTAATTCAGACTTAACCGCGTTGGCAATATCATCTTTTCGTTCAAACACATCGTCTAAACGCATTTTTGGTACTTCGGCCCTTACCACATCAAACACATAAGAAGTAATTTGCGCACTTGGACTTTCAAGCTTGTAAAAAGCATCATAAACTTGGGTTTTCACTACTTGGTATTGAACAGAAACTTTTAATCCTACAAATACATCGTCTTTGGTTTTGGTTTCAACAAAAACATCTAATTGTTGCACTTTAAGGTTAATTCTTCCCGCTACACGGTCAATCACTGGAATTTTAAACTGAAGTCCAGCGTTCCTCACACTGTTAAAACGTCCAAAACGCTCTAATATGGCTGATGTTTGTTGCTTTACCATAAAAACTGCTCCCAGTAAAAACAGAATTAATACTACTAAAATAATAATTGTAAGAATAGAAGGCATAATTAAAAAGGGGTTTAAATTCTAGATAAAAATACACTAATTTTTCAAGTACTAGCCTATTTTATAAAATTGAAAAGAGAAACTTGAATTTTATTAGTTGCAGTAATCGTATAGAATTATGCATTTACCTAATTTTATAATATAGGCATAAAAATTAAAGGCGTTGAGTTTTATGAATTCTACTAAGACTATTAAATATCTTGAAGCTCAATTTCTTGGTTGGTTTTTAAGTTGAAGCGTCTTTTTAATCCAAAAACAATAGCGTATAATACAGGAGTATCTAGAATGGCGACTAAGACTTTGTAAAGAAAACCACTTATCAGGAGCGTATAAAAATTGCTCCACTCAATTTTTTCAAAAAAACACAACAAGACCAAAACAGCTAAAGTATCAATAAATTGAGAGCTAAATGTTGAAAAGTTATTTCGTAGCCACAAATGTTTCCCTTTAGTTCGTTGTTTCCAAAAGTGATAAATTTGAATATCTACATACTGCGCTAATAAATAAGCCACCATTGAAGCAAAAACTGCAATTCCTGTTGCGCCAAAAACCAAGTTGAATGTTTCATCATTAATTGGCGACCATGCAGTAGCAGGAACAGCTTCAGAAACCAAAATAATAAATAATGAAAACGCTGAAGCAAAAATACCCGCTGTAACTACTAAATTAGCTTTCTTTTTTCCATAAATTTCACTAATGGTATCGGTGATTAAAAAAGTAAGCGGATAGGGTAAAATTCCAACAGAAATTTCAAATGTATGCCATCCAAAAAAATCAAAGTAAAAAAACTTTTGGAAAATTAAATTTGAAGCCACTAGTGAAGCTATGAATAAAGCTGCTAAAACTAAATATATACGAAAGGCAAGGACTTTGTCTTTTTGTTCCAAATCAGAAAAATTAAGTTGTAAAAATCAAAGCTAGAATTAATTGGGCAAAGCTTAAATAAAATTTGTTGATTTTTTAGAAAAGATTGGTAATGTTTGCACCAAAAATCTTTAAAGTATATACTAATTAGAACAAATATCCTTTTCCTATTTTATGATCAAAATCAAAAAACAGTATTCTTCTATTAAAAAAATGAAACTTATTTTTGATCTTTAATTTTTCTGTAAAAAACAGAGGTTTCATAAATAAACAGCCCAAAAAACAAAACATATTGAAACCCTAAAAGCCAGGTGTTTTCTTCAGCATCTGAATGGGCATACGCAACGTAACTCAACATTACCAAATACGACCAAAGTATAGCCGATTTAAAATGAGTAAAAACGCCTAACAACACCAAGGTGCTTAAATACCAAGGGTGAACGGTCGTACTAAAAATTAAATAAAAGGCAAAGCCAAAAAACATCCATTTAAACAAATACTTTTTTGAAGTTTGCTGAAAAGCGAAAAACAACAAACTCAGACTACTTAAAGCAAACATGATTTTTCCAGTTACCGCAATCATATTGTAGCCGTACCACTGAAAACCAATCCACCTGAATAGGTAATAGATACTTGCATTAAATTCGAAAGCTGTAAACCAAAGCCCTAGACTTTCTTGGTAATTCTGAAGCATTTGTTGATCAATAAAAAAGGAATAACAAAGCAAAACCACCAACAAAAAAGTGAAACTGAATTTTACAATGAAGAAATTTACATAATTTTTAATTCGAAATCCGTTTTTATGCTTGGCTAAATAATGAATAAGGAAAACAGCAAAAACCAAAGTAATTAATTTAGTGGCTACTGAAAGTCCAAATAAACTGCCTGCTATCAAATATTTTCGGTTTAGCAAATAATAGACTGAGGCTGTAAAAAAAGCTAACATTAAAATTTCGAAATGTAAATTTCCAACCGATTCTATTAGGATTAAGGGGTTTAAGAAAAACCAATAAGCATTTTTAACAGGAAGCTTCAGTAAGCCTAAAATTTTTTGTGAAAAATATAAAGTAACTAAGGCCGAGACTAGCAAAACTGATTTCATAAAAACCACAGCTGTAAAAAGAGATTTTTCAGCAAAAAAACTAGCAATGTAATAAATCCACTGAGAAATAGGTGGATAATTGGTGTAATTGGAAGCGCTTAATTCACCCATTTTTTCAAGGTGAAATTCCGCCTCTGGAACAGCTAATTCCAGGTTGTTGGATGCCATCATCTGATTGGGTGTAAACAAATAAGGATTTTCGCCTGCTTGCAAAAGGAAACCGTCCCATAGAAAACGATAAAAATCTTGCGAGAGCCAAGGTAGGCAAAAAACTAAAATTAAATAATTTACTAATCCAACCCCAAACAAAAGTTTGGGGCTAAAAGATGTTTTCATTAAAAAGATATAAATCCCAAATAAAACAGAAAACAAACCAAAAAACAAAGCAAATTCTTCGCGCTCAACCCACTGCGAAATCCAAAAATAAATTCCGAAGTTAAACATCAACAGGATTCCTAGTAGTAGCTTTTTCATTGGTTTAATCTAAAAAATCTAGATTGCAATGTACTCCAAGTCACAAAACCAAAACCAAAGACCAGCATTAAATGAAAAGGAAAAAGGGCAAAATCTTGAACCTGAAAGGCATAAACTAGGGCAAGAATAAAATAAAATAATAAGCCTAGCTCAATAAGATTAATCAATTTAAAGCGCTGTGGAACACCCTTTTTTACTTTCGCCTTTTGCTTGCCTAAAACATTGAATTTTGGAGTTCTAATAAAACTTGATTTTTTGCCTAAATGTCCTTCTAAAATTGCTTTGGAATTACTTACCGACAAGCCCATTGCCAAGGCAAAAAAACTAAAAAATTTGAATACAAATTGAAGCGCTGATTTCAAACTAAATTTATTCTCTTTAAAGTACGTGTAAGCATAACCCATCATATATAAAAACGTGCTTAAACCCAAGACGGTAAAGCCGTAAAAAAAGGAAATGCTTGAAGGGAATTCATGTTTAATAAAAAGAACGGGGAAACTTAAAACAGCTAAGGTTAAAATCACAAAAAATAAACTGCTATTGAGCAGATGAAAGAAAGCGTGAATTTTTGTGGAGATTGGAAGATGAGCAGCTTTTCTTACCTTGGCGTAATTCAGTCTAAAATTTTCTGCGGCTCCTTTATTCCATCTAAACTGCTGACTTCTTGCGGCATTCATTTCAATAGGTAATTCTGCAGGAGTAATAACGTGGTTGAGGTAATGAATTTTCCAATGCTTCAACTGAGCGCGATAGCTTAAATCTAAATCTTCCGTTAGGGTATCTCCTCGCCAATTACCCGCATCTAGAATACAAGATTTCCTCCAAATACCAGCTGTTCCATTAAAATTGATCAAATGATTTCCTCGGTTTCTGCCCACTTGTTCTATACAAAAATGAAAATCTAAAGCCAAGGCCTGTACTTGGGTAATGAGGGAGTAATTTTTGTTGAGGTGGCCCCAGCGGGTTTGTACCACACCCACTTCGGCGTCTTCAAAATAACCCAGCGTTTGTTGTAACCAATTAGCTTTAGGCAAGAAATCGGCATCAAAAACAGCTATAAATTCGGCTTTGGTTTGTTGAAGTCCTTCTTTTAAAGCACCTGCCTTAAAGGCGGTTCTATTTTTTCTGTGAAAGTGTTGTATAGGAATTCCATCTTGCTGAAGTTGTTTCACCAGGGCCTGATTTTTTTCTAATGAATCATCGGTAGAATCGTCTAAGACTTGAATTTCTAAAGCTTCAGTGGGGTAGTTAATTTGTGCGATGTTTTTCAGTAAGCGTTCAACTATTTCGCCTTCATTATAAATAGGTAATTGAATGCAAACTTTTGGAAAATGACTTAATTTTTTCGCAGGATTAGTTGGTTTAGTTAGCGAGTAAGCTTTCAGAAATAACAAAAACTGACTTACACTGTAGAAAAAAACAAAGCTCAAGCATAAACCATAAATGATTACGATGAAGTAATGCCACCAACTCATTGTTTTTTTTGTTTTTGAACACCGTATTTAAAAATCCAAGCTAAAATTTTCACTCCAGCCATAAAAGCTCCTTTAAGGGTACCTGAGACTTTAGAAACACCAATGCGATTGCGGTAAGGGACTTCAATTTCGGTGTAGTTGAGTTGATGATGCAAAGCTTTCAGCTGCATTTCAATAGTCCATCCGTAGGTTTTATCTTGCATGTTTAAAGCCAAAAGGCGATTCCATTTAATGGCTCTAAAAGGTCCTAAATCGGTATAATTTGCCTTGTACATTACTTTCATTAATTTTGTAGCTAGCCAATTTCCAAAAATTTGCGGAAAAGTCATGGACGATTTTTCCCGAAGTTTCTTCACACGTGCACCAATTACAAAATCGAAGTCGTTTTCAAGAATAGGTTTCACTAAGGAGGTAAGATACTCAGGAAAATCAGAAAAATCCCCATCCAAAAAAACAATGATTTTAGTTTGGGGATGATTTTCTTTAATGTAGTCTATTCCTTTTAAGCAAGCATATCCATAGCCCATTCTGTTTTCAGTAAGCACAGTAGCTCCAGCTTGTTTGGCTACTTGTTTGGTGGCGTCTGTAGAAGCATTATTAACCACAACAATTTCGGCTACAAAAGCAGGAATGGCTTCAATTACTTGGGTAATAGAAAGGGCTTCATTAAAAGCAGGAATAATGACACGGATGCCTTCAAGCTGATTTAAGTGTTGCATCCTTACCCATTAATGGCAACCACGTGACTTACTTTTCCTTTGATCATATCTTTCAACATGGTTTCTATACCATTTTTTAAAGTCATTGTAGAAGACGGGCAACCACTACAAGCGCCTTGTAAGATCACTTTAACTTCTTGGGTGTTTTCGTCATACGAATCAAAAACAATATTTCCCCCATCGCTGGCCACCGCAGGTTTTACATATTCGTCTAAAATGCTTACAATACGTTGAGAAATATCATCCATTTCCTCAAACTTTACCCCCTGCTGAACTGGAGCTTCACCTAAAGGATCTTCCGTTTTATTTTCTTGAAGAAGTTCGGTATTAACCACCTTTTCGTTGTTTTCCAAAAACTTTTTGATGAGCTCTCTCACTTCCATGCCTACTTCTTCCCATTCTACCACATCATATTTATGTACAGAAACATAATTGCTGTCTATAAACACTTCCTTTACAAAAGGAAACTGAAATAATTGCTGAGCTAAGGGAGAAGCTTTAGCCTCTTCAATATTCTTAAATTCAGCCGAATTCACCACTAACTTTTTATTGGCCACAAATTTTTGTACCCCAGGGTTAGGTGTGCTTTCTGCGTAAACAGTTACGGGAATTTTTTTCTGAGGAGAAGCTTCTTTTTTAATTACCACAACGCCATTGTTCAAATCGTTTTCAATTTGCGATTTTACCTCTTCTTGCACTTCTTCCCATTCAACAATATTGTATTTTTCAATAGCAATGAAGTTTTGAGTGATATAGACAGTTTTCACAAAAGGAAGGTGAAATAATTTTTGCGCCAAAGGGGAGTCTTTAGCCTCCTCAATATTCTTAAATTCAAAGCTTTCTCTATTGACAAGGAAGTCGTTAGCTTCAAATTTGACTATCCCATTTTGGTTAGTCGGTCTTATATTTATTTGATATAAATTCATATTTAAACAACAATTTTTTGAAAATAATTTAACTTTGATTTATTTAATCAATATATTTAGCCCCAAATTTACAAATTATGTGGCGGTCTTTACTCCTTTTTATATTTTTAATTAGTACGTATGTTGGTTTTTCACAAGATATTAACTGGCCACAGGCGGTTGAAGATGGTGATTTAAATGCTACAGACGAAATTGTTTCTTGCGAAGGCAGCATAATTGCTTCAAATGAGGGTGATTTTGACTTAGAAAACGAAAGCTTTCAAATAACTATTTGCCCAGATGATGAAGATTCTGAAGATGATTTGATTGTTTTTTTAACCGAAGTCTCTGTACAATGGCCAAATGGTTTGGGAGAAAATCCTAATTTCTTTTTCAGCGTACATGATGGTGATTCAACAGCAGCCCCAGTTATTGCTAGTTCCTCTCCAGATAGTCCTGGAATTCCTGCCGGAATAGTAGCTGACGACAACAGTGAAACAGGATGTTTAACCATTGTTTTTGAAACAGGTAGTTATATTATTCCTGGCTTCCCAAGTAGCTTGTTTGAAATAAATTTTGATTTTGGTTGCCGCTTACCCTGTCAAGAAATAGTACCCCAACTAATTAGCATTGAAGCTGATGAATTTTGTTCTGATGAAGACGCTGAAACACCTACTTTTGCTCCAGATACAGATATCACATTCACAGCAGATGCGTTTACTTCAAATGAATCTAATTTTGATGACCTCACCTTTGAATGGAATTTTAACGGTAACACGCTTACAGGAAGTGAAGTGACCACTTCTTTTACTAATCCTGGATTGATTGTAGGTACTTTAACCGTGATTGATGAGTTTTTATGTGAAAGTGAACCCCTTTCTGTAAATGTTATTGTTGGTGACGAAATTTTAAATGTTTCACCGCAAGATGAAGCTTACAGCTTAGAGGAGTTAATAGCCGATGTAATGGTAGGTGGCGGAGAGTGCGCTAACGTAAATAATATTGAAGCTCTAAGAGAGTCGCCAAATGGCACAAGTATTGGCTATTTTTCTAGAGGCTGTAGTGATTTTCCTTTTAATGAAGGTTTAGTGATTGGAAGCGCAGGCGTTCAAGAAATTGTTGGAGAACCCGCTGAAAATGGATGGGGAGGAACCGGAGGAACAGAAGAAAACTTACTTGCCGTAGTTGGTGGAAATCCTGGTAATAGTGTAAATGATGCATCTGTTATTGAATTTGAATTTAGCTCTTTTGAGTCAACCGTAAGTTTTGATTATATTTATGCCTCTCAAGAATACACTTCTAGTTACCCCTGTTCATACGCAGATCCTTTTGCCTTTATTATAAGTGGTCCTGGTATAGAAGACGAATACGAGTATATCCCTGACGGAAACCCTGCAAATCAAGAGTTTCAAGATTTAGGCGGATTTAATGTGGCAACTATTACTCCTGATGGTCTTGATGCTCCTATGCCAACAACCGCTACGAATATACACCCAGGCGCACCCTTTAATTGTGGCGCTGGTAGTTTGGGTGAATTCTTTTATCCTGAATTTTTTAACACTCTTAATCCTCCTTATCATGAAGTTAACGGAGAAACCAATAGATTAACAGCAGAGTTTGAAGTCGTTCCTTGTGAAACTTATACGCTTAAATTAATGGTTGCGGATTGGAATGATACCATTTTAAATTCCTTTGTATTTATTGAGGGTGGTTCTTTTAATATTGGAGCTGATTTAGGAGATGATATTACCTTAGATGATGACCGCGTAATTTGCTGGGGCGAAGACCAAACACAAATATTAGAAATTTTTGGAGGATCTCTTGATGCCAATTGTGAAATTAGCTTAGAATGGTTTAAAGACGGTGAAAACTTACCAGAATTTGACGACATGGCCTCTATTGAAATAAGTGATTCTGGTGTTTATGAAGTCTTTGTTGGTGGTGACGGCGGCTGTAATGACAACGACTCAATACTTGTACAATTCTTACCTACAGCCGAATATGAAGACCCTTTTGATGATTTTTCAATTTGTGGTACATCCAGCACTTTACCCGGAGGCTTACCCGCTGCTTTAAATCCTTTTGATTATTTAGCTCATAATGGTATTGGTCAGGATATTCCTGAAGATGCAGAGTCTATGGCCGATTTAGGCTTTGAAGTTACTTATTTTGAAAACTTTGAAGATGCTGAAAATTTTGAAAATCCAATTGAAAATCCAGAGGATTATCAAATTCCTGGCGGAAACTTTGTAAACACTATATGTGTTCGTGTAAATGAAAACATTACTGGAGAAAGACAATGCCCTACCATTGAGTGCTTTGACTTAATCAGCTATGAAGAACCTGAAATTATAGAAACTGAAGACTTGTTTCAATGTGGTGATTTTAGCCCAGCAACTCAACTTATTGATTTAACGCAAAACAACCCTGCTTCTATTGGAGTGCAAGAACCTGCTATTGTTGAAGCTTTATATTTTATCACAGAAGCTGATGCTTTGGCTAATGAAAATGCAATAGAAAATCCTACTAATTATACCCTACCAACAGGCATTGAACAACAAACCATATATATTAGAGCCCAAAATATAGGCGCTGGTGCTTGTTCTGATGTAGCTAGTTTTGAAGTAGGAGTTTATAATGTGGAAATCGGCACCAACCCCTTGCCACTTATTGAGGCTTGTGAAGAAGATGGGCAAGGCAACGGCACATTTAATCTAACGGAACAAAACCCCTTTGTGCTTGGCGAAAACCAGTCTTCTCAAGATTACAGCATTTCTTACTTTGAAGAATTAGCTGATGCCAACGGTGCAAGCAACCCAATTAATCAACCCTCTGAATACTTTGGAGGAGCAGGCGATATTTATGTACGTATTCAAAATAACAATAATCCCGATTGTTTTGAAGTTGGACAATTTGAAATTGGCATTATTGAATCGGCTGCCGTTAACCTAGCTGTTGGCCCTATTGAAGCTTGCGACAATAACAACGATGGATTCTTCCATGAATTTGATTTAGATGTTTTAATCGATGATATCAACTTTACCGACAATCCTGAATTAGAAGTGAGCTTTCACCCTACTATTCAAGATGCGGAATCTGGCCAAAATCCACTGCCTTCTCCTTATGCAAGTGTTACTGAAAACCAAACCATTTTTATTCGTGCGGTAGATGCCGAATCGGGATGTATTCAAACAGCGCCACTTGAGTTAATCATTTACCCAAGTCCACTACTTGAAACTCCCGAACCGCTAACGCTTTGTGACGATAACGAGACTGGCGTTAGAACTTTCGACTTAACTTTAGTAGAAGGCGAAGTTTTAGTGAATATTGATAATCCAAATAATTTTGACATTGCTTATTACAACAATGAAAATGGAGCTATTGAGGAAAACCCAGGAAATTTAATTGCAACTCCTACTGGGTATGAAAGTCAGTCGGAT
>NZ_JAANAS010000048.1 GCF_011089875.1 Psychroflexus maritimus
AATAATTTGCATCCCGTACGTACGGGACGGAAATTGTGAACAAGGAAATATATGGAAAAATGAATGAGCTAAATAGCGTCATTTGATGGTTAAATTGGTATTACCCGCAAAAAGTGAAAATTGTACTTACCACCAAAAGCTGTAAAATTGAAATTATTGAAAGGGCTATTCTACTGAATGTTGCGGGTAAAACGCCCAAAAGCTAGAAAAAAACTCGTATAAAAGGCATCCATGCTTCAGGGTAAACATTTTGACTCTCTCTAAATAAAACATTGTACCGAATACCTGCAATTACATTTCCGCTGCGGTAACCAAAGCCCAAAAACAGGGCCGTATTCCAAAATTGATTTCGTTGATTTTGCAAGCCTTCAATTTCTTGATTGACGTATAATTGCTCTAATTCAGCCGAAAGCTGAAGCTCTGGTGTGGGGTGCACAAACTGAATAAGACTTCCGCCGTAAAGCTGTGTGGTAAAGCGATTATTGAGTTTCATATAAGAGTATTGTAAACTTAGTCCAGTAGCTAACCAAGAATTAAAATTATAAACTCCCATAGGAGCGAGGCTGATGTTTGTATAATTGCTGCTGAAATTTAAACCAGCACCACCACCAAAGTCAACTTTTTCCCAAAAATCATAGGATTTAGTTGATTGTTGAGCTAAACACAACTGACCAAAAAATAAACTTACTACTACAAAGCGAATGATTTTTGAAATATTCATAGTATGAATTTGATTTAACTTGAAAATTGAATTAATATTTAATTTATTTTTACAAAAATGGCAAAAATTATCAGTTTAATTGAAATTTGCTTTGTAAAGTTCTTACAAGCCATTTAAAACTACTAATTTAGCATAAAAAAGTTATATGGGTGTAAAAATTGTTGGCGTAGGAAGTTTCATTCCTGAGTTTGTAAGAAAAAACAGCGATTTTTTAAATCATCATTTTTATACAAACCAAGGAGAAATTTTTGATGACGAACCTGATTTAATTTTAAAGAAGTTTGAGAAGATAACAGGGATAGAGGAGCGCAGGTACGTAGAAGATCATTTAACGGTTTCAGATATTGCTGTTTTGGCTTCAAAGAAAGCTATTGCAGACGCTAAAATTAATCCTGAAACCTTAGATTACATTATCTTTGCTCATAATTTTGGCGATGTAAAAAGCGATAGCAATCAAACCGATATTGTACCCAGTTTAGCGGCACGTGTAAAACACCAATTGAAAATTAAAAATCCAGATTGCAGCGCTTACGATATGATTTTTGGTTGTCCTGGTTGGGTAGAGTCCTGTATTCACGCCAAAGCTTTTATAGAGGCAGGAATGGCTAAAAATTGCTTGGTAATTGGTGCTGAGACCTTGTCTAGAGTAGTTGACCCACATGATAGGGATAGCATGATTTATGCCGATGGAGCTGGAGCTACCGTGCTTTCTTCTACCGATGAGCCAGGTGGAATAATGGCGCACGCTACCCAAAGTCATACCTATCAAGAATCTAATTATATTTACTTTGAGCGTTCGTTTAATCCTAGCATTGAGGAAAACACGAAGTACATTAAAATGCACGGCAGAAAAATATATAATTTTGCTTTAACTCACGTGCCACAAGCCATGAAAAAGTGTTTGGATGAAAGTGGTTTTGAAATTTCGCAGCTCAAAAAAATATTTATCCATCAAGCTAATGAAAAAATGGATGAAGCAATAGTTTCTAGGTTCTACCAACTGTATAACTTTGAAAAACCTGATGGGGTTATGCCTATGAGTATAAAAAATCTTGGTAATAGCAGTGTAGCTACCATTCCCACTTTATATGACTTATATTTACGAGGTGAATTTGGTGGCAATGATTTTGAAGCAGGCGATGTAATTATGTTTGCCTCGGTTGGTGCAGGTATGAATATAAACGCCATTATATATCAATATTAATGTACGAAGGAAAATTTCCCAAAAAAAGATATAAAAAAACCATTGACTTTATGCTTAAGCATCAAGCTCCTCCAACATCTGTCTTGGACTTAGGCATTGAGAATCCTTTTAGTGAAGTAATGCAAAATAAAGGTTATCAGGTTGCTAACACCAAAGGAGAGGATTTAGACCTTGATTTTACTACTGTAATGAATAGCAATGCTGAAATTACAACTGCTTTTGAAATTTTTGAACATTTACTTGCACCTTTTAACGTGTTGAGCAAACTTAAAAGCAACTATTTATTTGCAAGTATTCCGCTTAAACTCTGGTTTGCCAATGCTTATCAAAGCAAAACTGACCCTTGGGATAGACATTATCATGAGTTTGAAGATTGGCAGTTTGACTGGCTTTTAGAAAAATCGGGTTGGGAAATAATGGATTCCATTCAATTTACTAATCCCGTTAACAAAATTGGATTTAGACCGCTATTGCGGAAATTCACACCAAGGTATTATTTGGTTTATTGCAAAAGAAAATAAATACAGTGAACTTCTGCATCATCATACCTGCGCATAATGAAGAAGAAGTCATTGAAAAGTGCTTAGATTCTTTAATCAATCAATCTTATCCCGCTAATGAAATTATTGTTGTAGATGACCATTCTACCGACCAAACCGCACAAATAGTCAGCAAATTTACACAAGTCAATCCCAGTATTAAATTAGTTCACAACACAAGTTCTGAAGCTCATCAACCAGGCGAAAAGATTATCAATGCCTTTTATAAAGGAGTTGAAAATATTGAATATGCTTACCAAGTGATTTGTAAGTTTGACGCCGACTTAATTTTTCCACCTAATTATTTAAGCGAACTGAAAGCGAATTTTGAAGCGAACTCCAAATTAGGCATGGTAGCTGGATTTTGTTATATAGAAAATGAGCATGGCCAATGGGTGAAAGAGAAATTGACCAATGACGAGCACATTAGAGGACCATTGAAAGCTTATAGAAAACAATGTTTTGAAGACATTGGCGGACTAATAAAAGCCATGGGGTGGGACACTTTAGATGAACTTTTAGCAAGGTTTCAGGCTTGGGAAACCAAAACCTTACCACAATTACACGTAAAACACCTAAAGCCAACAGGACAACGTTATTCTAAAGAATTAGCCAAGCGTTTTGGAAGTGCTTTATACCAAATGGATTATGGATTAGTATTAAGTTTTTTAAGCCTGTTGAAGATTGCTTTATTGAAAAAAAAGCTTTCGTTTTTAATTCAGGGTTTGACCAGCTATTTTAAAGCTATTTATAAGCGGCCTCAAAAATTAGTCACAAAAGAAGAGGGAAGATTTATTAGAAACTACCGATGGAAAAAGATTAAAATAAAAATTTTTAAAAGTCATGAATAGTTAGGCCTCAAAGCCTTCTAGCAGCCAAAGCCATAAAGGAACCGCTTTTATTACTCCTAACTCCGTACGTATGGTTTTTTCTTCATCATAGGTAATCAAATAAGCTTTTTTTAGGTCGAATTCTTTCATGGATTGATAAAGCGATTTTACTTCTCTATCAAAGGTCTCTTTATCAGAAATACGGTAAGAAACCTGAATTAACCAATTGTTCTCAGGTACGTAAAAATCTACCTCTAATTTACGTTTGAGAAAATAAATAGAACATCCAAGTCGTCGTAGTTGTATATACACTAGATTTTCTAATAATTTAGTGTCTTGGTCTATCAGAAATAAGTTTAGTATTCCATTGTCTAAAAAATAATATTTTTTGTTGGTTTCTTTTTCTGAAAACTTACTGTGGTAATTGGAAATTGAAGCTATTAAATAAGATGATTCAAGATAGCTTAAATAATCAAACAAAGTATTATTCCCTATACTAACTCCTGTTGATTTAATTAAGTTTTTAATTCGATTAACCGAAGTCACGTTGTTTACACTTTCAGCCAACTTCTTAACTAACAATTTTAGAACTTTACTATTTGTAACCTTGAAACGCGTAATTAAATCTCCATAAAATAACTTTTGATAAACACTTGATAAATACTCTCTTTTATTTTGAAAATTGATTATTTCAGGAAATCCACCATAGCTTAAATACTCTTCGTAATGTTGATACAATTCGTATTTAGCAGTTGAATATCTTGTTGTTTTTGAATAGTCAAATTTTAAAAAACTTAAATATTCTTTAAATGATAAGGGTAAGATTTCTTTGTTAACAAACCTTCCGCCTAGCGATGATGCAATTTCAGAACTAAGCATCTCTGCATTACTTCCCGTAATGAAAACACGCAATCCATCATCGGCAAGTCTTCTTGCGAATATTTGCCAATGTTGAATAGTTTGAATTTCATCCATGAAAACTAGTGGTTGCTTATTGTATAATTCGAAATAAGCATCTATAATTTCATGCAAATTACTTGAATCAACCTCTAACAAGCGTTCGTCTTCAAAATTTATCATCAATATATCTTCCACGTTATTTTTACTCACATGACGCTGGATTATTTGGTATAAAAAATGAGATTTACCAGCTCTCCGAAGTCCTGTAAATACGTAGTTTGCTTTGTTTTCAATGCTGTAATCCCTTTTTGTTAAACTAACAGACTTAAGCCATTCTTGTTTTTCTACAATAATTTTTTTGAATAAATCCTTCATCCTGTATTTCTTATAAGACAAATATACTAATTTTTTATCTTTTGTATAAGACAAAATCGTCTATTCTTGTATTTAGTACAAGATAGATTTCGTGTTTAAATGGCATAATGATTTCTAGGAGAAATATTTTTTAAGTACAGGTAGATATTTTTTTTAGCTTAAGTAGGTGGAAAACTATTCAGTAAAATTCACTATTTATAGGGTACTACTGCTTGGAATCATTTTCAATTTTAAAAATTGTAAATCTAATTTGAAAAATATATAAATATTAAACCTTATCTACTTTAGAAAGTAATATAATTAAAACTGCTCTAAAAATTCAATTCGCTTTTTTATGGGAGGGTGGGTTGCAAAGAGCCCTCCAATGTTTCCAAACATGCTCATCTTTCCATCTTTAGGAGTATTTTCAATAAACATTTCTTGTACATCTTCACTTTTTACATCATCTACGTGATGATTAGGGGCAATCTTTTTCAGTGCTGAAGCAAGTGCCCAAGGTTTACGAGTCATTTCTGCAGCGCCAGAATCGGCCATGTATTCGCGTTTTCTACTTAATGAAAACTTGAATAAAAGTGAAATTATATAAGCCACAAAGGCAATCAACAAGATTATAATCATTGCTTTCCCTGAATCTTTATTATTTCTTCTAGACATTCCGCCATACAGAAAGCTTCTGAAAGCAATTTGAACAACAAAAGAAAAAATGCCCACAAAAATAACACTTACCACAAGCAGGCGAACATCTTTGTTTCTAATGTGTATTAATTCATGAGCAATCACACCCTCAAGCTCATCATCTTCAAGTTTTTCAATGATTCCTCGTGTTAAAGTTACCGTGTAATCTTTTTCTCTTAATCCGCTAGCGTAAGCATTTAAAGCTTGGCTTTCTATAATTTGAACTTTGGGCATCTTCATCCCTACGCTCATACAAAGATTCTCAACCAAATTATAGACGCGCATATTATTTTTACGCTCTAAGGTCTTTGCGCCTGTAGCCATAGAAATCATTTTTCCGTGGGCAAAATAGGCAATCAGGAACCAGATCAAAACTACAGCGATAGTTGGTGGAATTGCTCCTACAAATAAATCGAGAGCAACTTCTGGTTGAGGTTGATTTAATTCATTAAAAGTCAGGAAATAAACTACTGCATAAACAGCAGTCAAAATCAATAAAGGAAAGGCCATCAAAAGTAAAACTGACTTCCGATTATTCCTTCTAATTTGGGTTTGAATACCTACAAATTTTGACATTGAAATAATTTAGTTGAAACTTACATCAGGTGCTTTGTCTAAATCGGCTCTAGCCTCTCCTAAATCAAACATAGGTTGTCTTGAAAAACCAAACATCCCTGCAAAAACTACATTAGGGAATTTTTCAATAGCCGTGTTTAATTCACGCGTGGCTGAATTAAAGAATCTTCTTACCGCTGCTAGTTTATTTTCTAAATCAGATATTTCATTTTGCAGTTGCATAAAATTCTGACTTGCTTTTAAATCAGGATAAGCTTCAACTTGAATACTTAAGCCCTTTAAAGCAGAACCTAGTTCTTTTTCAGCGGCAATTTTATCGTTTATACCTGAAGCGCTAATGGCTTTTTGTCGAGCTTGCGTTACCGCTTCAAGTGTGCCACGCTCATGTTCCATATAACCTTTAACGGTGTTGACCAGCTGAGGTATTAAATCATGTCTTTGTTTCAGCTGAACATCAATATCAGCAAATGCATTTTCGCGAGTGTTTCTCAAGTTTACTAAACTGTTATAGATAGCAACAATCCAAACTACCAGTAGCACAATTACTCCTAATATAATCCAAATTTCCATGGTTAATGTTTTAAATTAATAAAGACAAATATAGGCTTTTAATAATTTAGTTGAGTTCTAAAGCAGTGACTAAAAAAATAATTATTTAAGTTTATTTTATGGGTATTAATTTTGTAACTTGCACTCATAATTATCTATAATCAGTAACTGATGAAAAAAAACTTTGTCATTTCAATTTTCCTCCTATTTATTAGTGTTTTTTATTTAAACGCACAACAAACTTCACCTGATGAACAAGCAACTTCATCAAATGAAAACTTTATAGAACAACAAGAATCTTCTTCCTTATTTAGAAAAGGAGATAGCTGGACAGAACTTAGGTTTGGTGTTAATTTTGATTCCCAACGAACTGACTTTGCCTACGACCCATTATTATTGAGGGTAGTGCCAAAAGAAAGGCAAGTAGATCATAGCTATTTTGTAGGCTTTAGTTATAGCGAATTTTTGACGAATAGTTTTATGATGGGAGGCGAGTTAAATTATGCCTATCAAGACGCACCCTCAGATCCAGGAAATTTTAGCTCGGTAAGTCAAATTGGAATTAGCATAAATTTAAGAAAATACTTCTTGCCCATTAAAAATAAGTTTGTATTCTTTGCTAATCTTAATTCAGGACTTTATTTTTTTGAATTGGATGACCCTATTGATAATCGAGAAAATTATATTAGAGTAGGCCTTGATTTTGGGGTCTCTTATATGCCTAATGAGCGACTTCAAATCTCATTATTTATGCCTGATATTGCTACTTATGTTAGTCAAAAAAGAAATTTCGACGCTGCATATGTCGGAGGAATTAACTTTATGCACAATAGATTTTTTAAATATCCCATGATAGGGGTTTCTTATAGGCTGGAAAATATTAAACATATTTTTATGCCAAAAGATGAAAATTACGAAGCTAAATCAGAGAATTAAATTTTCTAGTTTCAAGAAAGAGCTTGCTTCAACAAGCAACCCTTTATGATTTATCTTTAAGTTCCTGAGCGCCTTTCAAGACCTTTTCTTTCAAACCTTCTTTAAATTCAATTATTTGTTGTTGAATAGCTGTATTGCTTGCGCCTAAAATTTGTGCCGCTAAAATTCCTGCATTTTTAGCTCCATCTAAAGCCACAGTGGCCACAGGAACGCCTGCTGGCATTTGCAAAATAGATAAAACGGAATCCCAGCCATCAATCGAGTTTCTTGACTTCACAGGAACGCCAATAACAGGAAGTGGAGAAAGCGAAGCAATCATTCCCGGAAGATGAGCGGCTCCTCCAGCTCCAGCAATAACCACCTGAATGCCCCTTTCGTGTGCATTTTTTCCGTAATCCATTAATTTATCTGGTGTGCGATGAGCCGAAACAATATCCACTTCAACTTCAATTTCCATCGACTTTAAAAAGTCAATAGCTTCTTGCATTACCGGCAAATCACTTGTGCTTCCCATTATAACTCCTACCTTACTCATACTTTTTATCTTGAGATTACTTTAATTTTTTCTTTGACATCTTGGGCAAGACTTCTTGCTTTTTCAATATTTTCTCCAATAATACTTACATGCCCCATTTTTCTGAATGGACGCGTTTCTCTTTTTCCATAAATATGTGGAGTTACCCCTGGTAAACGCATAATTTCTTCCATATTCTCATAGAAGACATTACCTTGATGATTTGCTTCGCCAACTAAATTCACCATTACTGCGGCGCATTTTTGTTCGGTGGCACCTAAGGGCAAATCTAAAATAGCTCGTAGATGTTGTTCAAATTGATTGGTGTATGAAGCTTCAATAGAAAAATGCCCCGAATTATGGGGTCTTGGTGCTACTTCGTTAACTAAAACCTCATCCTCTGAAGTCTGAAACATTTCAACTGCTAACAAGCCTACGTGTTCAAAACTTGAAGAAACTTTCATGGCTAAATCGCGTGCCTTTTGGGCTACCGCATCATCAATTCGCGCTGGACTTAAAACGTATTCAACTTGATTGGCCGTAGGGTGAAACTCCATTTCTACCACCGGGTAAGTTTTGATTTCGCCAGCAACATTGCGCGCTACTATTACAGCTAACTCATTTTTAAAATCCACTAGTTCTTCGCGCATGCAAGCTACATCGGGTAAAGGAATTAAATCTTCCTGCTTTTTAATGACTGAAACTCCTTTTCCGTCATAACCACCGGTAAGCGATTTCCAAACAAAAGGAAAACTTACTTCTTTTCTGATAATGGCTTCATTTAAATCGGCTTTTGAATTAAATAATTGAAAATCGGCTGTAGGAATTTGATGCGTTTTATAAAATTGTTTTTGAACTCCTTTGTTCTGAATTTTTTTGAGCGTAGCCGATGAAGGAAAGACTTTTTTTCCTTCTTTTTCTAGAGTTTCAAGCGCCTCTACATTTACACTTTCAATCTCAAAAGTAAGTACATCTACTTTTCTTCCCAGCTGAAGCACTTGATTGTAATCCATCAAGTCTCCTGTTTCAAAAAAGTCTGCGGCAATTTTGCTAGGCGCGTCAGGATTAGGGTCCATGACGTGTGTTTTGATATCGAATTTTCGGGTGTCATAAAGCATCATTTTGCCCAATTGACCACCGCCTAGAATTCCTAAAGTAAACGAAGTTGAAAAATAATTTGCCATGCCGCAAAAGTAATCAAAATAATCATTGTGAAAAGGAAGTTTTTTGAAGAGGTTGTGTTTGAAAAATTATTTTGAGTGATTTAAGAAAAAAATTATTGATTTGACCAATTCTGTTAGACATCCAAAATCATTTCATCATAGTCAAGTATTGTAGAATAATTTCTTTTTCTGAAATATTCTTTTTGTGCTTCCCCACCAGTAGCCAGAATGAAATCACCTCCCCAAGCCCCTAAACTTTTAATGGCCTTGGGATAATCTTGAAATAAGCAACCTTTAATAGGAAATTCTTCTAATAAAGTCGCCATGATTTTTTCATGAGCGGTAAGTAAGCTTTCAAAATCAGCAAGTGAATCAGCATGTAAAATTTGTTGGCTAATTTCATCTATTCGCTCTTTGGCATCAAGCTTTGTAATTGGGTTTAAGGTTTTGTAGTGTTGAATGGCTTGGCGACTGTTTTTCTTCTGATTTAGATAGACAAAGAAAAGTTGATTTTTAAACTTCGGTAGAAATTGTGTGGGCTCAACTTGAATCTGATTTTCCTCTTTTTGATAGATTATTGGCGTTGAATTCTGTGCGCAAGCAATATCGTAACCGCTTCCACCAAATATTTTAAACTGCAATTGAAAAGCGTCAATTTCAGCCCATTGAGCAAAATTGTTAATTAAGGTGGAAGAACTGCCAAGCCCCCAATTTTTATCAAATTCCAATTTTGAACAAAATGAAAATCCATGTTTTTTCTGCTGAAATAATTTAGGTTTTTGAGAGGCGATGTAATTGAAAATTTCGATTAATTTTTGTGCTTCAGGGGAAGTTTCTTCCGAAGAAAAATTTAAATTTTGATTCCATTGAAAATCCATACTTAGCCAGGTAGAATTATCTGCCAATTTTGACTCCCAATGAATCTGTTGCGAAAATTGAGTAGTTTTCACCTTTAATTTTTGTCCTTTTTTTGTGGGGAGTCCCAAAGCTATCGCACCATCTAAAACTAAATATTCGCCGGTGAGGAGTAATTTTCCGTGACTATAAAATGTGGTAGAGTTCAAGTTGTTTAATTTTCTTGGTTAAAGGTATAAATTTCTTGTGGAGTAATGCAATAATCTAAGGGAACATCAGAATAATGTGCGTCTTCAACTACTTCTTCAGCTTCAAAAAAAGACAATCCGATTTTCATCACCTTGTTTTTACATTCGCTTAAAAACCGATCATAAAAACCTTTGCCATAGCCCACTCGATTTCCTTTTAAATCAAATGCTAGTAAAGGAAGAAAAACAACATCAATTTGTTTTGGAGAAACTTCAAAGCCATTTTCAGGTTCAGGAATTCCCCATTGATTAACCACTAATTTAGTAGCATCTGTAAGTAGAAAATGCTTCATTGAAGTATCTGAAAAGTCACTTTTTGAAATCACCACGTTTTTATCTCTACCTTGTAAAATGTGAAGTAAATAGTTGGTATCTACTTCGTTTTGGTGTTCAATAGAAAGAAACAAATGAAAGTTTTCTTTCTGCCAAATAGGTAAAGCTAAGCTTTTGTTAGCAATAGAAATACTTTTCTCTTCAATTATTGAAGGGGTCAATTCGCTTCGTTTTTGTTTGTAAATTTTTCTAAGTTCTTGTTTTTTCATTCTCCCGCTTCCTTTGAAATATGAAATATAGCATCACCTTGGTAAACTGTAGGCGCTTGATTCGCATTAATTACATAACCAGCTTTTTTCGCTTTTACTTTGTGTCTAAAAGTTCCGTAAGGGTCGGTAATAATAGCAATGTATTCGCCTTTTTCAACAAACTTTCCTAGGGGAATTTTAACATGAAGTAAACCGCTGTATTTAGCGCGTAACCAATAGGAATCTTCAATAATTATACTTTTTTTTTCAGGTTTTGTAAGGCTAACCCCCTCTTTTAGCATACCTAAATGATTGAGGATTCGTTTAATGCCGTTTACGCCTTCCATAGCAATGTATTTATCGCTGTGATTTGATTTTCCTCCTTCAAATAAAAGCGCAGGAATGTCAAGCTTTTCACAAGTATAGCGATAAGATTTTTTAATGTTAGAAGAAAACACTGTAAATGGTGCATGAAAAACTTTAGCGAGCTCAACATTTTTTTTGTTTTTTTTGTCAATTCTAATTTGTGCGGCATTAAAGCGAGAGGCTCCTCCCGTATGGAAATCCATGCACAAATTGGCAATAGGTAAAATTTCTTGTGAAATTAAATGCGCAAATCGACTAGCCAAAGCACCGGTTTTACTTCCTGGAAAAACCCGATTTAAATCCCTGCCATCAGGAAATTCGCGGGTGTTATTAATGAATCCATAAATATTGAGTACGGGAATACAAATAATGCTTCCTTTTTTGGGTTGATGTAATTTTTTGGCAATGAGCTGCCTAACCACTTCAACACCATTTATTTCGTCTCCGTGAATTCCGGCGGTAATTAAAACTACCGGTCCTTTTTTCTTAGAACGTTCAATAATGACGGGGACTTCAACAACTGTATGCGAATGAAGTTTGGCGGTAGAAATATTAATTCGCGTACTTTTTCCAGGCGGAATTACTTCGCCAAGCAAGTGCATTTTATTTTCTTCATCAATGAATGGCTTCATTTAGCTATACATTTTTTTCGATATACCGAATAATAGTTTTGGCAATATCTTTACCTGTAGCTTTTTCAATTCCTTCTAATCCAGGTGAAGAATTAACTTCTAAAATTAATGGCCCTCGGCTAGATTGTAGCATATCTACCCCAGCTACACCTAATTTCATGGCTTTTGCTGCACGAATAGCGGCAATTTCTTCATCATCAGAAAGTTCAATTACTTCAGCTTTTCCGCCTTGGTGAAGGTTGGAACGAAACTCACCTTCTTTTCCTTGGCGTTTCATAGCGCCAACCACATGTCCATCTACAATAAAAACCCGAACATCAGCGCCTTTAGCTTCTTTGATAAACTCTTGCACTATAACGCGCGCTTTTAGGCCATTAAAAGCTTCGATTACCGATTTAGCGGCATTTTTGGTTTCGGCAAGAACCACGCCTAAACCTTGGGTTCCTTCTAGCAGTTTTACCACTAACGGAGTTCCGCCCACGCGATTGATCACACCTTCTACATCTCTAGAATAATTAGTAAAAACCGTTTTTGGTAAACCAATTTTTGCTTTAGAGAGCACTTGAAGGCTTCTCAATTTATCTCTACTTCTTATTAAAGCTTCAGAATCAACCGTAGAAAAGGCGCCCATCATTTCAAATTGCCTTACTACAGCAGTTCCATAAAAAGTAACTGAAGCCCCAATTCTAGGAATGATGGCATCTACTTCAGTAAGCGATTCTCCTTTGTAAACAATGCTGGGTTTTCGTTTTTCAATCACTAAATCACATTTTAAATGATCTATAACCTCCACCTGGTGTTTTCTTTTTTCGGCAGCTTCTACCAAACGCTTGGTAGAATACAAATCGGAATTCCTAGAAAGGATTTTAATATTCATTGGTTTTCATCTGTTTATAATTATTATTTTTTTAGTGGTCAGATGCGACACTTATACTCACTTTATTATGTGTAGATCATTGTTTACGAGTGCTTCATTTTTTGAGAAACGTCTTCTAAATCAGTATCTACGATAAATTTTTTATTTAAAAATTTGCGTCCAATAAGAACGGGATTTTTCATTTTATTTCTATTGGCCAAAGAAAGCGAAATCTTATATATTTTGCCAAATAATTTAATATCCGTTTTTATTTGATAACGTTTTTGTAACTGACCATTACTACTTCGTACTTTTATTTCTTCAAAAGTAGTAAATGAAATTTCTTTAGCTGTATTTTTTGAATTTTTTTCTCCATCTGAAAACGTAGCATAAAGCACCTTATTTTCAATGCGAAAATCGTCACAATGAATGGAAGAGGTATAAGCTCCTGTATCTATTTTGATAGGTACATTTTCTAGAGCTAACTTAGGGAAATCGGCATGGTCTCTACGTCCAATAATTTTTTTCATCTGTTAATTTTATTGTTTTTTAGTGGTCATATGTAACACGTATAATCATGCCTTTGTGTGTATAAACTTTATATATGCGTGTTTCATTTGCACTAAATTCCTGAAATTTAAATTTACAAAATTCGAAACAAATGTAGGTGAAAATGTTTTTTGTTTGTTAATTAAGGTTTTGAGTTTATTAGAAAAGTTAGTTAGTGAGCTAAATTAAAAAGTGACGTATATATTTATTTTTTCAGTAATTCTTTTAAGCCTGAGCTTTCAAACAAAATACTTCCTAACTTTAAATCGGACCAACCTTCTTTTAATTGATAGGTGAAATTAGGCGTTCCATTATTCATTTCTACATCTAAATAAAGCTGAAGTACATTATTGTTTTGATTTTCTTTAAGCGATTGATGATGCGTAGAAATAAAAAAACAAGATGAATTGAACTTAGTTAGGCCTTTAATTGTTACAGGCATTATTTTGTTCATATCCTCTTGATTGGTTGAACTAAAAAGTTCGTCAAAAATAGCAAAACAACTAGATTTAATGGAACAGCTTAAGGTCTTTTTTAGATGATGGAGTTCATTCATAAATTGACTGTAGCCTTTTTTGGAGTTGTCTTTTTTATTCAGAATAACAATAAAGTTAGAAAAAAATGGAATTTTAGCACTTTGTGCTGGCACTGCTAGACCTAAATGAGATAAATATACACACGTAGCCACAGTTTTTAAAAATGTTGATTTACCAGACATATTGGGGCCATTTAATACAATAACATTTTTAGTGGTTGTTAATGAATAATTTACTGGGTTTTTAATAAATGGATTAATCAGATTATTAAGGCTAAGCTGATTTTTAGAAAATGCTGGAAACTGAAAATTGTTTTTAGAAATCCCTTTACTTATAGACAGGTAAGTTTCAAATTCAATTAATCTGTCCCAGAACAATTGAATTTCCTGATTTTTTTTGAGCTCATTGATTTGATGTAAAAGGGAATTTATCTCATTTTTGTTTAGTCCTCTTTCTCTTATTTTCTCCTCATTTTTTACAAGATCAAATAAGTTAAAAAAGTTTTGAATTTTCCTTATTCTAAGGGTGTATGTAGTTGGAAATTTTGATACATCTATTTTTGAAAAAAAATTCTGTTGTAATTTATAAAACAGTAAAATTAGCTGGCTTAGTTTGCTTTTTAATTGGTTAGTTTGAGTGCTTGAAGCAAACCATTTTATGATGCTTGGTTTTTCTGTATAAGCTTCAATAATTTCACTTTTTAAAAAAGCATGCATCTCATTAAAATACAAAACTGGATAGGTATAATCGTTTAAAACTTCTTGCTGGAGAAAGCCTTTTAATATTGACTGAACCATTTTAATTTCTTCAACCGACTTTAAAGGATTGTTCAACAAATCAATAAGCTTATCCCTGGTTAAATTGTTGAGCGTAAAATCAAAAAGTGAACAGATTTCATTTTCTATATTTAAATCGTCTATTTGGTTCACATTAACTATTTTTGGTTTCAGTAAAGATAGGGATAATGTAATTAATAGTTCTGCCAAATTCCTTTACTTGCAATTCATATAGCATTAATTATTAAATGATAAGTGAGTTTTTTGGTTTAAAACCTATACCCTAAACCAATCTGCAATGTTGTATCTGTAAGCTGAAGGGATTCCTCTTCAACTGAAAAAGCATCCTCAAAATCAGTATTTATGTTAAACAATAAAATGGCATACAAATTTGTTGATATTAGGAATTCTAAAACCTATATTGCTCTGAAATCCATAAGTTGAATTATTTTCTATGGTTGACGCTAAATCTTGGCTAAATTTTCAGTATCTTCATTTTTCTGCGCAAATGCAAATTGACTGATAAAAATTAGTAGAAATGTGAGTGTTTTTTTCATGCTTTGATTTCCCTCAATCAAAGCTAATAAAAAACTTAGACTCCTTCCCCCAAAATTTTAAAAAATCCAATCAACTCATCAACTCCCTATTCCTTATCTTTGCTGAAATTTAAATCCATAACATGGCGGTAAATCAAGTAATTAAAATAGGAACAAGAGATAGTGAATTAGCGCTTTGGCAAGCGAATACAGTGAAAAATCAACTGGAAAATTTAGGTTTTCAGGTGGAGCTCTTCCCTGTAAAGTCAACAGGCGATTTAAACTTAGACCAACCCTTGTACGAAATGGGCATAACCGGCATTTTTACTAAAACACTAGATGTAGCGCTAATTAAAGGCGAAATTGATGTTGCCGTGCACTCCATGAAAGACGTCCCAACTCAGTTACCTAAAGGCGTGATGCAAGCGGCGGTTTTACCCCGTGCTAATGTCAAGGATATTTTAATTCATAAAGGCACCGATTTCCTTAAAGAGGAAAAAGGAGTAATTGCTACAGGAAGCTTGCGAAGAAAAGCACAGTGGCTGAATAAATATCCCACCCATGAAGTAGAAAATTTACGCGGAAATGTGAACACGCGACTTCAAAAACTTTCAGATAGCCAAACTTGGAATGGAGCCATTTTTGCCGCTGCTGGACTTGAACGCATCGACTTAAAACCTGAAAATTACTCGGATTTAGATTGGATGATTCCCGCGCCTGCACAAGGGGCAATGTTAGCCGTTTGTATGGAAAATAATTCCTTTTGCCAAGAGGCTCTTGCTCAATTAAATCATTACGAAACTGAAGTCTGCGTTACTATAGAACGTGAATTTTTACGTGCCTTAGAAGGCGGATGTACAGCACCCATTGGAGCATTAGCCAAAATTGAAGGAAATGAAGTTCATTTTAAGGGCGCTTTATTCAGCTTAGATGGAAAGCAAAAAGTAAGCATTGAGCAACGTATTTCTTTGGACGATGCATCAGGCTTCGGAAAAAAATGCGCCCAAGAAGTTTTGGACAAAGGCGGACAACCTATTCTAGAAGAATTGAGAAAAATCTTGTAAAATGCCCAGTGTTTTATCTACCAAAATGTTAACCCCTGCTCAAAAAAATCTGATTTTAAATTTGGACTTTAGTTTGGTAGAATACAATGCTATTCAAACCACACCACTCAGCGAAATTAACCACCTCAAAAATCAGCGTTTTGAAAATGCGATCATCACTAGTCAGAAGTCGGTTAAAATCATCAACGAATTAAAGTTAGACTTCAAGCAGGTGTTTTGTGTGGGAAAAAAAACACAACAAGCATTACAAGATTTAGGATACAAGGTGGTGGAAGTAACCAATTATGGTCAAGACTTAGCTGAAATAATTAGCACAAATTACGCTCATTTAAGCTTCAATTTTTTCTGTGGAAAATTGCGTAATGAGGCTATTCCGAATCAATTAAAGCAACATCAAATTAGCTTCACCGAACACCAATTGTATGAAACAAAGCTCAACCCTAAAAAATTTGAACGCGAATTTGAGGCGATCTTGTTTTTTAGTCCGAGTGCTGTAAGAAGCTTTTTTAATCAAAACAAGGCTCAACATTCACAACTCATTTGCATAGGAAGCACTACCGCTCAAGAAGCAAAAAAAATCAGTAAAAATGTACATATTGCCAAGACAACCAGTATTGAAAGTTGTATTGTGAAGTTGAATGAGTTGTTTTTGAAATAAACTCAATACAAACATACCTTATCGCTCCAAATCCTTCGGAAAAACTTGATGTTTTCTGGTGTCTTCTTTAGTTAATAACTTGAACCCTTCCGCTTTATCTAAAATTTTAATTTTTTTAAGCAAATCTTCAGGTAGAGGAGAAAGTTGTCTGGTTTTTAGGTCAATCCAAGCGCCTAACATTTCAGCTCTTGCGCAGTTTTTACCCTGTTGGTTATACAGATTATGTACAAATTCAAAAAACATTCCGTCTTCAGAAATGCCCTTCAATTCAACACTAACTGTAACCGAGTCTTCGGGCATAATTTCTTTAAAGTAGTAAATATGCTCATAAAAAACCACCGGTCCTAAACCTAACTTCACCAATTCTTTTGAGCTCATGCCACTTTCAATTAAAAAAGCCATTCGTGTATGACTCATAAAATTCTGGTAAGCCGAATTAGCTAAATGCCGATTAGCATCTAAATCAGACCAACGGATTTCAAATTTCTTAGTAAACTTCATTCTCTAATAATAAGTATTTTAAAAATTTATTGAAGATACAAAACCAAGGTAGCTATTGCCACCAAAACGGTAGCTACCACAACACCTCTAGCGCGATAAATTAAATTTCGTCTTAAAAACAAGTAAAAAGGAGCAAAATTGAGAACGGCTCCAAGGGCCATAAATTTGCCTAAAATCCCTGTTTGATAAGCGGTTGAAACCGTGCGTTCAAAATCTTCCTCCACAAAAACGGCAATAAAAAAAAACATGCCTAATGCGTTTGCAATTAATCCTATAATAGCGCCTATAGCTATTTCTTTTTTTACATTAATGTTCAAAATTCCAGTTTTTAAATTCTTTTAAAGCGTGATAAGCAGTCAAATCAAATTGAACTGGCACTACCGAAATATAATTATTTTCCAGTGCCCATTCATCTGTATCTTTACCTCCATCTTGGTTCACAAATTCACCTGTTAACCAGTAATAATCTCTCCCGTGGGGGGTTTGGCGTTTGTCAAAATTTTCTACCCAATTGGCTTTGGCTTGTCGGCATAAACGCAAGCCTTTAATTTTCTCTTTTTCTACCGCAGGAAAATTCACATTCAGCACCGTAGCCCTAGGCAAGCCATTATCCAACACCATATTCACAATGTATTTTATAAACTCGGTAGTATGGCTAAAATCAGCATTCATTGAATAATCCAGTAACGAAAAACCAACCGCAGGAATATCGCTAGTTCCCGCTTCCACAGCCGCACTCATGGTCCCCGAATAAATTACATTAATCGAAGAATTAGACCCGTGATTAATTCCACTTACACAAATATCTGGTTTTCGTTTCATAATTTCTTGCGTAGCAATTTTCACACAATCGGCAGGCGTCCCAGAGCAACTATATTCACGCACTTGGTCATCCAAATGCACCTCATCACAATACAGGTTATCATTAACGGTTATGGCGTGTCCCATACCACTTTGCGGACGATCGGGCGCCACAACAATCACCTCGCCAATCTCTTTCATGATTGAAATTAAATGCCGAATTCCAGGCGCTGTAATTCCATCATCATTAGTTACTAAAATCAAGGGTTTTTTCTCACTCATACGTTTAAATTGAGCTACAAAAATGCACAAATAAAAACGCAATTCATAACAATTTTTAATTTCTATAAGGATATACATTTTTTTTTGAAGCCGAGAACCTGCTTTCCGTTTCAAGTCCGCAATTGTAAGCCAAGTTTTTTAAACCATTTAAAGAGCTTCCTGACGGTCGCTTTTCAATAGTAAAAAAACTAAAAGCTTACAATTTTACGGGTTTTACACTTCAATCAGGGCTAGGGTTTTCGTTTTCAATTCATTATTAAACTCATTCAAACTTTCCTGAATCATTAAAATTTATTTATTTTAGAAGTCAATCTTTAAGCACTTCAGTAATCTAAAATATTTATTCAGAAATTCTATTTGTAGAAACAGAAAAAAATAATAAGTTTGTTTCTAAATAATTTCTATTTTGAAAATTTTGTTTTACCACTTTTCTATACAAAACACATGAAAAAAACATTACTTTTTTTATTATTACTATCAACAGCTTACTTTAGTCAAGCCCAAACAGAACAAGGAAAATTTGTAATTGATGCTAAATCGAACTTTGGGTTTATCAACAACAGTCCAAATCAAAACATTAAAAACGAATTCAACATCAACCTACAAGGAGGCTATGCGCTTTTAGATAATTTATTTATAGGACCAAGTTTAGATTATGAGTCACTGAATATTAGCAATGATGAACTAAGAATAAGCGGTTTTCTATACGGAGCTTTTGCGCAATATTTTTTTAATTTTAAAGAAGACCAAAAAGTCTTACCTTATATAAGCATAAATTATTTTTTTGGAGAAAATAGGATAGATAATTTAATAATTGCAAGTCCTGATAGTTCAGGTATTTCAATAAGTGATAGCTTTAGCGTTAATAAACTTTCTTTAAATGCGGGTATAAGTATATTTTTAATCCCAAAAAAACTTACCTTAGATCTTAACCTTAATTACACAAAAAGAGATTTTCTTTTAACCGACGATTTTATTGTTACTGATTTCGGTTCTGATCCAGATGACATAAAAATCTATCAATTTAACTTAGGTTTTAGCTTGTTCCTATAAAATCACTCAATTCATTAAAATAACAGTATTTTAATTTTACACACCCATGAAAAATTATACCAAATCAACTTATATCAACCTACTATTAATAAGTGCTTTGTTTCTATTAGCTTCACAAAATAGTTTTGCCCAAGTGGAAGAGGAAGCAAAAGAAGACCAAACTAACATCCCAAGGTTAATAAGAGAAGGGACCACCTATTTAGGCGCTTCTGTAGGTTTAAATATTGCACAAACTAAATTACCAAATGGTGAATCTGAACTTAATGTAAATGGTGGTGGTAAAGCGCAATACGCATTTGCAGATTATTTTGCTTTTGGTGGAGAGTTTGTAGTATCAGGCTATGTCCCCGCAAGCGAAATCGTACCAAGTACATGGATTATAGCAATGGGGCCGTCTCTAAGTTTTTTTATCCCTAACAATTCTCCATTAACCCCTTATGCCGGTGCTTCTGGAGGTTATGCACACGTATTAATAGGCGAAAATCAAGAGGATGAAAGCGGTAGTTTTTACTCTGGTAATTTGGGCGTTGTGTATGAAGTTAATCATTTTTTTGGAATTGGACTAGAATACAGTTACAGCAAATTTAACTTTGCCAACAATGTAAGCTCTTTCAGTCTTGGTGGTTTTGGTCTCGGTGTGTTTTTTAGCCTTTAATCTAATGCGCATACAAATAAATCAACCAAAACTGTTTTTTGCAAACGCTAGTCAAGCTCAAACTACAACTTATGGAGCTCCAAAACAAAAAAGACCCATCGCTCAAAAAAAAGCATTAATAGGAAAAAGAGCAGTTTACCTGGTGGGGAGTTCAAGTTTAAACTTTGGACAACAAAGCTTAAGCGATGGAAGTAAACAAACTTCCTTAAATCTTAATGCCAGTGGTTTTTACGCGCTCAATAAATACATTGCTGTTGGCGGTTTTGCGGCATTAGATTTTACCCGCAGGTCTGTTGTTGATAATGCTAATTTTTGGCAATTTGATTTTGGGCCTCAAATAGGTTTCTTTCTACCTAATAAATCACCCATTAAACCTTATAACCTGAGTTCGATTATAATCACAAAGTCAAAATCAATAAGGATATTCAGTTACAAGGCAATTTTTTGAAGGATAGCCTTAGCTATCGTGATAAAAATTAACGCTGTAAATGGATGTWCTTATTGAATAAAATAGAGTAATCAGTTTTAAACAGCAATCTACTTTACTTTTTTACTCCGCAATATCCAGATATTACGTCTTAAAAAAGTTCGTATCTTACTATTTAAAACAGTTTTGACAAAGTGAGAATAATCGAACTCAGGTTTATATATCTGGCTCAATTGGCCCTGCACGAATTATTAATAGGGCGGCAGATCAAGGCAATGAAGATGGATATTACCTGAGAAGTGAGCTAGGTTTGATTTACGAACTTTCTCCTGTGGTAGGCTTAGTTTTAGCATGCAATTATAGAAAATCCTTTTTTGACTCTTATTCCAATACAAGTGAGTTAGGTCTTAATTTTGGAATTATATTAAGTTTATAAGCTTATTTTATCAATTCATCAGAGTCCATTTGCATACCTTCAAAAAGTTGAATGCGCTGCTCTTCAATTTCAATTTCTTTGTTAATTAGTTGGAGCATTTGCTTATTGGTGCTTTTGTCTTTAGTAAACTTACTTACCGCAATCAAAAAACTGATTCCGTAAATCATCACAGCAATAGGCTCAATAATTATAACAACCAAACATATTGCATTAGCTCCAATAGAGCTTAATAAGCTCTTTTCACCAGTTCTTGCGTAATTAAGCATCCATATCGTTCCAAAACCAGCGTATCGCTTAAAGTCAGGCTTGTTATAGTTGGATTTCTGATTTTCGTAGTGTTTCTTCTGTATTTTTGCCCCCTTCAAAGAAAGTACGATAGTTTCTTTAATCAGTCTTTGTGTAAGTTCAATTATTTTTTGAAGTTTTTCTAATTGGCTTTCGTTTTTTTCTTCTTCTAATTCCAATAAATCGGTAATAATTTCAGCTTTATGCATAAATTCGCTTTCCATTTTAAATACCATAGTTGACTCATCGGTGTCTAAGTAACCATCTTGTTTTGCTTTATGGATTTCAGTTTTCATTACTTCGTAAACACCAGCTAATTTTCTTACCATAGTTGGTGCTGTGAAAGTAGTGGCAAAACCAATAGCGCGGTCAAAATCGGTTGAGGTAATCTTTTCTTCTTCAGCTGGCTGACTAACTGTTTGTTGTTGTACTGGTTTACTTGTTTGTTGTCGTTTTTGTGAAGTTGAGTTGCTTCCAACTCTTCGGTAGGGTGAAGAATGGCGGTCGCCAAAAACCTGATTACTTATTACTTTGCCTAAATCTCTACCAACTTGGCGAACAACTGATTTTGTAAATGACATACTAGAAAATTTTAATCGACTAAAATAGGAATTTATTTCTGATGGTAAAAAATTAAATCATTCAAAAAAGCTGGTAAGCAAAAATTAAGGATATGGAATTAAAACTTGATGAATGACTTGTATAGGGCTGCACTAAGTCTCTATTTAAATGCCACCTTAATTCAAAACCAATATTGTTACTTATGGAATAGCCTGCTCCAAAAAAAGCATTAGCAGATCTAGAAATATCTAAATTTCCACCAACATTCCCTTCAATAGAAGAATTAAATGGAAAATCAGCAACTCCACCAGCGTTGATGAAAAGTTTTTGAACCTCAGTTAGAAAGAAGTAGTGTCTCACGCCAAAACCTAATTCTATTGAGGTATAATTTGCTTCTCTAAATCTTGGAGTAGCAAAGGAATCATAATCAACTCTAGAAGAATAACTTTGAAAAACTGGCTCAAAAATTATAGACCATTTACTATTATTATAGGGCAATATGTATTCCAATTCCAAGCCTATTCGAAAAGCAAGCTGAGAGCCAAAGTTATCAGTATCTCTTCCAGGACTATCCACCTCAAGAAAGCCAAATTGTGCACCAGGTCTTATTTTTAAGTTCATGTCAACTTTACGTTCTTTTTTGAATTCCTCTTGTTCCTCTTCAAAACATGAATTGTATGTTTTAACTATCTTTTTAAGTGGTTTTTCAAGATAAGCTAAATTTTCAAAATTTTTCAGTTGAAGTTGATCACATTTTAATGCAGTATATAGTTGATTTCTAAAATAATTAATTGTTGCTATTTTATTTTGTTCATTTAAATATTGCTTATAAATTAATTGTTCAAGCACTTCTTGGTGTTCCAAAAAATAACGACTAAAATTTGCTTCAGAGTATTTATAAAGAGAAGCTTTCCCTCTGATTAAGGTTTTTAAAAATATACTTTTGTCTTCATAGTTTAAGCTGGAATCTTTAACTAACCTATTTACACTTGTTGGAGTCACCTCAACAGGTAGTGTCTGGGCAATAAAAATGTCACCTTCTAAAAATTGAAAAGAACGTACTTGTGAAGGGAGAAATTTCTTTTCATCTGATTCCATTGAAGATTTAAATAAAAAATGATTAGGTGAAAACATCCAATCATTATCTCGAATAAAGCCATGAATGGTATCATTTTTTAAATTCACATAAAAGCCTTCTTTAAATTGGTCTTGAGAATAAATTAAGATAGGGCTAAGAGAGAAAATTAAAATTAATACTGATGAAGCAAATTTTTGAATTATGCACATAATAGAAAAACATGAGTTTTAATGAAAGGGTAAATATATGAAATAAAATAATTTAAATTTACGAATCATTACTTATACCAGTTATTATTTGAAATTACTGTAAAAGAAAATAGCCTCCATCTTCAGGTAGGGGATGAAAAAATGCAGACCCATTCTGCTTTAACCAAAACCTCTCAAAAACCAACACTTCAAAAATTTTCAATAAGTACTTCATTTTAAAAAGAAAAAAAGTATATTTGCACCCTTAAAAATAAACATAGAAATTATGCATGCAGTTGTAGAGATGGCAGGGCAGCAATTTAAAGTTGCAAAAGACCAAAAGGTTTTTGTACATCGTTTAGACGCTAACGAAGGTGATAGCGTCACTTTTGACAATGTAATGTTGTTAATTGACGGTGAACAAACTACCATTGGCGCCCCGGTTATAGAAGGTGCTCAAGTTAAAGCGAAAGTTTTAAGACACCTTAAAGGCGATAAAGTTATTGTCTTTAAAAAGAAAAGGCGTAAAGGTTACCAAAAGAAAAATGGTCACCGTCAATCATTTACAGAAATTTCTGTAGAAGATATTTTATCTTCTGGCGCAAGCAAGCCGACTCCCAAGAAAAAGTCGAAAGCAGCACCAAAGAAAGAAGCTAAAAAAGAAGAGCAATCAGCCGGACAAGACTTAGAAAGTATGACCGTAGCCGAGTTGAAAAAATTAGCAAAAGAAAGAGGGCTTGAAGGATATTCTGCATTGAAAAAAGCAGAGTTAATTGAAGCTTTAAGTAAGTAACATTTAAAAACCAAGGAACATGGCTCACAAGAAAGGAGTAGGTAGTTCAAAGAACGGAAGAGAATCAGAATCGAAACGATTAGGTGTGAAAATTTTTGGCGGACAACCTGCAGTAGCTGGTAACATTATTGTTAGACAAAGAGGTACTGCGCACCGTCCAGGTGAAAATGTTTACGCTGGAAAAGATCATACATTACATGCCAAAGTTGATGGTATAGTAAAATTTAGCAGAACACAAGGCGATAAGTCTTATGTTTCAATTGAACCATTTGAGGCTTAATCACCTCTATCAAGTTTTTATACAAAGCTGTTTTGTTAATCAAAGCAGCTTTTTTTATTCCCAACCCATTAATTTTCAATGCTTAAAAAATAAGTTTATATTTTTTTGTAGAAACAGTTGGAAGATGTGTAAAAAAGGTAGTATTTTTGCCGTCCCGAAAGTGGTAAAAGTTCATTGAGAAATAGCGTAAAATTAACTTAAAAA